>NZ_JAFCXD010000020.1:0-582 GCF_049897885.1 Pseudomonas sp. DWRC2-2 | reverse complement strand
ACCTGCAGGAAAAGGCCGAACACGGTGATGACGGTAGTCAGTTGGTTACCTGCTACGAGCGCGACTATGCCGGTCGACTCGTAAGAAAAACTCTGCCCGACGGCAACCTGGTCGATTACACCTACGACCGTCAGGGCAACCTCCTAAGCGTCGAAGACGGCCACTGGGCCCTGGCCTACGAGTACGACAGCCAAA
Source organism: Pseudomonas sp. DWRC2-2 (assembly GCF_049897885.1). NCBI lineage: Bacteria > Pseudomonadati > Pseudomonadota > Gammaproteobacteria > Pseudomonadales > Pseudomonadaceae > Pseudomonas > Pseudomonas sp. DWRC2-2. The sequence continues at coordinate 387 of NZ_JAFCXD010000020.1, read as the reverse complement.
ACCGACTCACCGCCGAGCACCAAGGTTGGAGCACGCTACGCTACGGCTACGACAGCTGCGGCCAATTGCAAAATCTACGTCTGCCAGACAACAACCGAGTGGTGTTCAACCACGACAAAGGCGGCCACCTCACCACCGTCGAATTGAACGGCACGGTGCTGACCTCCCACCTGTTCAAAGCCGGCCAGGAACACCAGCGTCAGCAAGGCCAACTGATCAGTCACTACCACTACGACGACCAGCAACGCCTGCACGCCCACGCCGTCATCCAACAGCAACACACGCTTTACCAACGCCACTACGACTACGACAAATCCGGCAACCTCACTCGCCTGCAAGACACCCACAAAGGCGAACACCACTACCACTACGACCCACTAAACCGCC
>NZ_JAFCXD010000019.1:0-746 GCF_049897885.1 Pseudomonas sp. DWRC2-2 | reverse complement strand
ACCTGCAGGAAAAGGCCGAACACGGTGATGACGGTAGTCAGTTGGTTACCTGCTACGAGCGCGACTATGCCGGTCGACTCGTAAGAAAAACTCTGCCCGACGGCAACCTGGTCGATTACGCCTACGACCGTCAGGGCAATCTCTTAAGCGTCGAAGACGGCCACTGGGCGTTGGCCTACGAGTACGACAGCCAAAACCGTCTCACCGCCGAACACCAAGGCTGGGGCACGCTGCGCTATAGCTACGACGCCTGCGGCCACTTGCAAAATCTACGTCTGCCGGACAACAACCGGGTGGTGTTCAACCACGATAAAGGCGGCCACCTAGCAACCGTCGAACTGAACGGTGAAACCCTTACCTCCCACCTGTTCAAAGCCGGCCAGGAACACCAGCGCCAACAAGGCCAACTGATCAGTCACTACCACTACGACGACCAGCAACGCCTGCACGCCCACGCCGTCACCCAACAGCAACACACGCTTTACCAACGCCACTACGACTACGACAAATCCGGCAACCTCACTCGCCTGCAAGACACCCACAAAGGCGAACACCACTACCACTACGACCCACTAAACCGCCTCACCCGCGCCGACCACTCCCAAGGCGAGCAAGAACGCTTTGCCTACGACCCGGCTGGCAACCTGCTCATGCAAAACCGCCCCGGCCCGGACATCGTGGCGGGCAATCGCCTGATGATCCAAGGCGACCACCACTACGACTATGACGCCTTCGGCAACCTCATT
>NZ_JAFCXD010000018.1:0-2083 GCF_049897885.1 Pseudomonas sp. DWRC2-2 | reverse complement strand
CCGAGTTCATCCCGCTCGGAGGTGATTTTTCCGTAAGCGTTGTAGGTATATTTACGCGTATCACCGCTCGGCAAGACGATTTGGACTAATCGTCCTACGTGGTTCCATTCAAATTGCGTGAGCGCGCCGTGCTCATCTTCCTGGCTGATTTTTCGCCCGAGATCGTCATAGCGGCAGCGCTTGATTCCGCCATTCGGCAACTGCTCCTCAAGCAACTGCCCACGCTCATTCCAAACCAGCCGATGACAGCTGTGATCCGGCAGCCAAACCTGCGTCAGTTGCCCGTATTTGTTGTAGCTGTAGTCCGTGGAGTTGCCGTCAGGATCAGTCCTGCGCGTAACATCGCCCTGATCATTACGTTCATACTTCCAAACCGCCTGACCCCGCCTTACAACCCGTACGAATCCATTGTCATGCTCGTAGGTCGTCGGCTCATCATCCCCCGGAAACAGCGCCACCAAGCGCCCGGCTTCGTCGTACTGGTAGGCCGTGATCGCCCCCAGCGGATCCTGCTCAACCGTCAGCCGGCCTTTCTCATCGTAGGATTTGAAGTGCTCGGCCCCATCAGGATCCACCCGCTGCACCAGCCGTGCCCGCTGGTCATGCACGTAGACTTCCTGGCTGCCATCGGCGTTAAACACCGTGACCTGGCCGTTATCGTCCCAGGCATAGCGCGTGTCCATCTGCGAGAAACTGGCCCAATGCCGGACACACCGCGCGGCCTTACCAGACCTTTCCCACGCCCAGAAGAAACTCGCCCCACCGGCCAGTCCACGCTCAAGAATGACGTGCTGCTCGTCGTACCGATAAACCTCGCTTTCGCCTACCGCATTGGTCGCGCAAACCAGTCGCCCAAGATTGTCATAGGCGTAGGCAACAACGTTTTGCTCTGTCACCCAAACAAACGGACCGTCGTCCACGGCCCGCTCAATTTGGTAGTCCACCGCCACGATGCGGCCCGACGCATAGCGCAGAAACAACGAGCGCCCGACGCCGTTATCCAGCCGCTCAAGCTGCCCCAGGTAATTACGGAAAATGCGCAACCGGTTGTCATACGCATCGCTGATCGCCGTCAGCACACCGTCGCGGAAGTGGTAGAAACGTGCCCCTTGAGACAGGATCAATTCATCGGGTAAAGCGCCCAGATAAATCGCGGCTTCGGCCAGGCTATTGGTAATCGCCGGTCGAGAAACAGAAGGCAAGGGCAGGGTAGTCGACCGATTTTCATGATCGGTCCACACCACCGAATCCCCGGAAACACTCAGCCGATGCGCCAGCGAGTGACTCCAGCCAAACCCCAACCCGCCATCCACTTCCACCGCACTGGTGCGGTACAACCGCGTCCACTCAAACGGCAAGATCCCGTCCAGCACACCATCGGTCAGCGTCAGCAGTTCCTCGCCCGTGACCATCGACACCGGACAGCCGTTGGTGACGGTCTTGTCCGAAGATGCCGCCGCATCCCCAGCCGGATTTCGAGCAGAAACAGGCACATCATCCACAGGCTCCGCCTGCTTCAGCACTGCGTTCTGCCGCGCCTTCCAGCGCATCTGCAGCGTGCCTTGCTTCAACCCACCCACCACCCCGCGAACCGCGACCGCCTTGTAGCGATCCACGGCCTGCATGAACTTCGTCAGAATCCCCAAAAGCCCCCTGACAAAACCCACCGCCGCCTCAAGAATCTGCCCGCCATACTTGACCAACCGCAGACTCAAATACGCCACACCCACCGCCGGTAACGCGAGGGTCAACACCACGCCAATCACCAGATCAATCAGCAACGACACCACAAACCCAGCCGCCATCTCAGCCATTTCACCGGGCGGCAAGGCGTCCAGCCAGATCATCGCCGTGCGCAGCATCAGGAACAGCGCCGCCTCATCACTGGCCAGCAACATTGCCTGTTCCATGACCTTGGGTGCATCGGTGGCGAGTTGCGCCAATTTGGCCGCTTCTGCGCCCAACTGTTCGACATACTTCAATGGGTCATCAAGAATCGCCTGTACGAGCTTGATGCTGTCCCACACATCACGAATCGCGGCCCAACTGCCCGCTAAAAGCCCGCCGCCAATCGCACTGGCGG
>NZ_JAFCXD010000017.1:0-5272 GCF_049897885.1 Pseudomonas sp. DWRC2-2 | reverse complement strand
CAAATTGCTTGGGTGTTATATGGTCAAGCCTCACGGGCAATTAGTATTGGTTAGCTCAACGCCTCACAGCGCTTACACACCCAACCTATCAACGTCGTAGTCTTCGACGGCCCTTCAGGGAACTCAAGGTTCCAGTGAGATCTCATCTTGAGGCTAGTTTCCCGCTTAGATGCTTTCAGCGGTTATCTATTCCGAACATAGCTACCCGGCAATGCCACTGGCGTGACAACCGGAACACCAGAGGTTCGTCCACTCCGGTCCTCTCGTACTAGGAGCAGCCCCTCTCAAATCTCAAACGTCCACGGCAGATAGGGACCGAACTGTCTCACGACGTTCTAAACCCAGCTCGCGTACCACTTTAAATGGCGAACAGCCATACCCTTGGGACCGGCTTCAGCCCCAGGATGTGATGAGCCGACATCGAGGTGCCAAACACCGCCGTCGATATGAACTCTTGGGCGGTATCAGCCTGTTATCCCCGGAGTACCTTTTATCCGTTGAGCGATGGCCCTTCCATACAGAACCACCGGATCACTAAGACCTACTTTCGTACCTGCTCGACGTGTCTGTCTCGCAGTCAAGCGCGCTTTTGCCTTTATACTCTACGACCGATTTCCGACCGGTCTGAGCGCACCTTCGTACTCCTCCGTTACTCTTTAGGAGGAGACCGCCCCAGTCAAACTACCCACCATACACTGTCCTCGATCCGGATAACGGACCTGAGTTAGAACCTCAAAGTTGCCAGGGTGGTATTTCAAGGTTGGCTCCACGCAGACTGGCGTCCACGCTTCAAAGCCTCCCACCTATCCTACACAAGCAAATTCAAAGTCCAGTGCAAAGCTATAGTAAAGGTTCACGGGGTCTTTCCGTCTAGCCGCGGATACACTGCATCTTCACAGCGATTTCAATTTCACTGAGTCTCGGGTGGAGACAGCGCCGCCATCGTTACGCCATTCGTGCAGGTCGGAACTTACCCGACAAGGAATTTCGCTACCTTAGGACCGTTATAGTTACGGCCGCCGTTTACCGGGGCTTCGATCAAGAGCTTCGCGTTAGCTAACCCCATCAATTAACCTTCCGGCACCGGGCAGGCGTCACACCCTATACGTCCACTTTCGTGTTTGCAGAGTGCTGTGTTTTTAATAAACAGTCGCAGCGGCCTGGTATCTTCGACCGGCATGAGCTTACGGAGCAAGTCCTTCACCCTCACCGGCGCACCTTCTCCCGAAGTTACGGTGCCATTTTGCCTAGTTCCTTCACCCGAGTTCTCTCAAGCGCCTTGGTATTCTCTACCCAACCACCTGTGTCGGTTTGGGGTACGGTTCCTGGTTACCTGAAGCTTAGAAGCTTTTCTTGGAAGCATGGCATCAACCACTTCGCTAACTAAAAGTTAGCTCGTCATCAGCTCTCGGCCTTAGAATCCCGGATTTACCTAAGATTCCAGCCTACCACCTTAAACTTGGACAACCAACGCCAAGCTGGCCTAGCCTTCTCCGTCCCTCCATCGCAATAACCAGAAGTACAGGAATATTAACCTGTTTTCCATCGACTACGCTTTTCAGCCTCGCCTTAGGGACCGACTAACCCTGCGTCGATTAACGTTGCGCAGGAAACCTTGGTCTTTCGGCGTGGGTGTTTTTCACACCCATTGTCGTTACTCATGTCAGCATTCGCACTTCTGATACCTCCAGCAAGCTTCTCAACTCACCTTCACAGGCTTACAGAACGCTCCTCTACCGCATCACTTACGTGATACCCGTAGCTTCGGTGTATGGTTTGAGCCCCGTTACATCTTCCGCGCAGGCCGACTCGACTAGTGAGCTATTACGCTTTCTTTAAAGGGTGGCTGCTTCTAAGCCAACCTCCTAGCTGTCTAAGCCTTCCCACATCGTTTCCCACTTAACCATAACTTTGGGACCTTAGCTGACGGTCTGGGTTGTTTCCCTTTTCACGACGGACGTTAGCACCCGCCGTGTGTCTCCCATGCTCGGCACTTGTAGGTATTCGGAGTTTGCATCGGTTTGGTAAGTCGGGATGACCCCCTAGCCGAAACAGTGCTCTACCCCCTACAGTGATACATGAGGCGCTACCTAAATAGCTTTCGAGGAGAACCAGCTATCTCCGAGCTTGATTAGCCTTTCACTCCGATCCACAGGTCATCCGCTAACTTTTCAACGGTAGTCGGTTCGGTCCTCCAGTTAGTGTTACCCAACCTTCAACCTGCCCATGGATAGATCGCCCGGTTTCGGGTCTATTCCCAGCGACTAGACGCCCTATTAAGACTCGCTTTCGCTACGCCTCCCCTATTCGGTTAAGCTCGCCACTGAAAATAAGTCGCTGACCCATTATACAAAAGGTACGCAGTCACCCAACAAAGTGGGCTCCCACTGCTTGTACGCATACGGTTTCAGGATCTATTTCACTCCCCTCTCCGGGGTTCTTTTCGCCTTTCCCTCACGGTACTAGTTCACTATCGGTCAGTCAGTAGTATTTAGCCTTGGAGGATGGTCCCCCCATATTCAGACAAAGTTTCTCGTGCTCCGTCCTACTCGATTTCATGACTAAGAGATTTTCGCGTACAGGGCTATCACCCACTATGGCCGCACTTTCCAGAGCGTTCCGCTAATCTCAAAGCCACTTAAGGGCTAGTCCCCGTTCGCTCGCCACTACTAAGGGAATCTCGGTTGATTTCTTTTCCTCAGGGTACTTAGATGTTTCAGTTCCCCTGGTTCGCCTCTTACGCCTATGTATTCAGCGTAAGATAACCATCTTATGATGGCTGGGTTCCCCCATTCAGACATCTCCGGATCAAAGTCTGTTTGCCGACTCCCCGAAGCTTTTCGCAGGCTACCACGTCTTTCATCGCCTCTGACTGCCAAGGCATCCACCGTATGCGCTTCTTCACTTGACCATATAACCCCAAGCAATCTGGTTATACTGTGAAGACAACATTCGCCGAAAATTCGATAATACTCAAAACTGAGTAACTCACAAATTTTACCTTAGCCTGATCCGTTACCAGTGAAAGTAACGTTCAGTCTATCTTTCTATCACATACCCAAATTTTTAAAGAACGATCTAATCAAAGACTAGAAATCAACATTCACCATCACCTGGATGGAATGCTCATTTCTAAGCTTTCAAACTTCTAGAAGCAGTAGTGGTGGAGCCAAACGGGATCGAACCGTTGACCTCCTGCGTGCAAGGCAGGCGCTCTCCCAGCTGAGCTATGGCCCCGTATTTCTACAGGCGTTTCCCACACAAAATTGGTGGGTCTGGGCAGATTCGAACTGCCGACCTCACCCTTATCAGGGGTGCGCTCTAACCAACTGAGCTACAGACCCAATTTCGGGCTGCTTCTTATCGTCTTCTTCAATGAATCAAGCAATTCGTGTGGGAACTTATGGAGCAGCTGATGTCGTCGATTAAGGAGGTGATCCAGCCGCAGGTTCCCCTACGGCTACCTTGTTACGACTTCACCCCAGTCATGAATCACACCGTGGTAACCGTCCTCCCGAAGGTTAGACTAGCTACTTCTGGTGCAACCCACTCCCATGGTGTGACGGGCGGTGTGTACAAGGCCCGGGAACGTATTCACCGCGACATTCTGATTCGCGATTACTAGCGATTCCGACTTCACGCAGTCGAGTTGCAGACTGCGATCCGGACTACGATCGGTTTTATGGGATTAGCTCCACCTCGCGGCTTGGCAACCCTCTGTACCGACCATTGTAGCACGTGTGTAGCCCAGGCCGTAAGGGCCATGATGACTTGACGTCATCCCCACCTTCCTCCGGTTTGTCACCGGCAGTCTCCTTAGAGTGCCCACCATAACGTGCTGGTAACTAAGGACAAGGGTTGCGCTCGTTACGGGACTTAACCCAACATCTCACGACACGAGCTGACGACAGCCATGCAGCACCTGTCTCAATGTTCCCGAAGGCACCAATCTATCTCTAGAAAGTTCATTGGATGTCAAGGCCTGGTAAGGTTCTTCGCGTTGCTTCGAATTAAACCACATGCTCCACCGCTTGTGCGGGCCCCCGTCAATTCATTTGAGTTTTAACCTTGCGGCCGTACTCCCCAGGCGGTCAACTTAATGCGTTAGCTGCGCCACTAAAAGCTCAAGGCTTCCAACGGCTAGTTGACATCGTTTACGGCGTGGACTACCAGGGTATCTAATCCTGTTTGCTCCCCACGCTTTCGCACCTCAGTGTCAGTATTAGTCCAGGTGGTCGCCTTCGCCACTGGTGTTCCTTCCTATATCTACGCATTTCACCGCTACACAGGAAATTCCACCACCCTCTACCATACTCTAGTCAGTCAGTTTTGAATGCAGTTCCCAGGTTGAGCCCGGGGATTTCACATCCAACTTAACAAACCACCTACGCGCGCTTTACGCCCAGTAATTCCGATTAACGCTTGCACCCTCTGTATTACCGCGGCTGCTGGCACAGAGTTAGCCGGTGCTTATTCTGTCGGTAACGTCAAAATTGCAGAGTATTAATCTACAACCCTTCCTCCCAACTTAAAGTGCTTTACAATCCGAAGACCTTCTTCACACACGCGGCATGGCTGGATCAGGCTTTCGCCCATTGTCCAATATTCCCCACTGCTGCCTCCCGTAGGAGTCTGGACCGTGTCTCAGTTCCAGTGTGACTGATCATCCTCTCAGACCAGTTACGGATCGTCGCCTTGGTGAGCCATTACCTCACCAACTAGCTAATCCGACCTAGGCTCATCTGATAGCGCAAGGCCCGAAGGTCCCCTGCTTTCTCCCGTAGGACGTATGCGGTATTAGCGTCCGTTTCCGAACGTTATCCCCCACTACCAGGCAGATTCCTAGGCATTACTCACCCGTCCGCCGCTCTCAAGAGAAGCAAGCTTCTCTCTACCGCTCGACTTGCATGTGTTAGGCCTGCCGCCAGCGTTCAATCTGAGCCATGATCAAACTCTTCAGTTCAAACATCTTTGGGTTTTTAAGAAACCCTAAACTTGGCTCAGCAATCGTTGGTTACATCTTTGATTTCTCGCGGAGTAACTTGTGATGCTGATAATCTTGTTGACTATCAGTCTGACTCCACAAGCACCCACACGAATTGCTTGATTCAGTTGTTAAAGAGCGGTTGGTTAAGATCTTTCGTCTCAACCGAGGCGCGCATTCTACAGCAGCCTCATTTGCTGTCAAGTGATTATTTTCAGAAGCTTTCGAAGATTTCTTCAACAACTTCAACCACTTGCGCTTCCGATCTCTCGTCAGCGGGAGGCGAAT
>NZ_JAFCXD010000016.1:0-12884 GCF_049897885.1 Pseudomonas sp. DWRC2-2 | reverse complement strand
GTCGCCCTGGTCATTACGCTCATATTTCCAAACCGCTTCACCACGCCGCACAACCCGTACGAATCCATTGTCATGCTCGTAGGTCGTCGGCTCATCATCCCCCGGAAACAGCGCCACCAAGCGTCCAGCTTCGTCGTACTGATACGCCGTGATCGCCCCCAGCGGATCCTGCTCAACCGTCAGCCGGCCTTTGTCATCGTAGGATTTGAAATGCTCGGCCCCATCAGGATCCACCCGCTGCACCAGCCGCGCCCGCTGGTCATGCACATAGACTTCCTGACTACCATCAGCGTTAACCACCGTGACCTGCCCGTTGTCATCCCAGGCATAGCGCGTGTCCATCTGCGAGAAACTGGCCCAATGCCGGACACACCGCGCCGCCTTACCAGACCTTTCCCACTCCCAGAAAAAACTCGCCCCACCGGCCAAACCGCGCTCAAGAATGACGTGCTGCTCGTCGTACCGATAAACCTCGCTTTCGCCTACGGCATTGGTCGCTGAAACCAACCGACCCGCCGCGTCATAGGCGTAGGAAACAACGTTCTGCTCCGTCATCCAAACAAACGGACCGTCGTCCACGACCCGCTCAATCTGGTAATCCACCGCCACAATGCGGCCCGACGCATAGCGCAAAAACAACGAGCGCCCCACGCCGTTATCCAGTCGCTCAATCTGCCCCAGGTAATTACGGAAAATGCGCAGCCGGTTGTCATACGCATCGCTGATTGCCGTCAGCACACCGTCGCGGAAGTGGTAGAAACGTGACGACTGAGCCAGTACCAATTCATCGGGTAAAGCGCCCAGATAAATCGCGGCTTCGGCCAGGCTATTGGTAATCGCCGGTCGAGAAACAGAAGGCAAGGGCAGGGTAGTCGACCGATTTTCATGATCGGTCCACACCACCGAATCCCCGGACACACTCAGCCGATGCGCCAGCTAGTGACTCCAGCCAAACCCCAACCCACAATCCACTTCCACCGCGCTGGTGCGGTACAACCGCGTCCACTCAAACGGCAAGATCCCGTCCAGCGTGCCATCGGTGAGCGTCAGCAGTTCCTCACCCGTGACCATCGACACTGGGCAGCCGTTAGTGGCTGTCTTGTCCGAAGAATCAGCCGCATCCCCCGCCGGATTTCGAGCAGAAACAGGCACATCATCCACAGGCTCCTGCCGCACCAACACCGTCCGCTGCCCAACCTTGTCCCGCACCAACGGCACAGGATTCGAAACCACCTGATCTCCAGCCTTCAACGGCACATCCGGAACCGTCCGAATCGGTGTCGCCGGGCTACCCAGCAATATCGGTTTAGCCACCTCCGCGTGATCATCCACACGAAATTTCCCGAACTGCCCAGCCATGTGCTCCAACCACCTGCGCGCCCGCTGAGACTTGATGCCGCCCAGCACCTTCGTACTCAAGCGCACCACCATCCCCATCCCGGCGGTGGCGAGACACAGCAGCAAATTGATCAGGACGTCGGCACTGATTTCCCCCAGCAGCTCGTTCATGTAAGGCGGCGGCAGCATCCGCATCCAGCTGACCATCGCCGACATATAAATGAACAGCAACGGTTCATCGCTCAGCACTAACAAGCCCTTCGCGAGGCTTTCAGTGCCGAGCTTCAACAGCTTGTCGAATTCCTCCTGGGAGAGGTAATGCAGGAGTTTTTCCGCATGATCCAATGGGGCTGAAAACCACTGGAACAGCTGCTTGAGGCTGTCCCAGAGCGCATACAGCGCCTCGCCAAACCCGCGGGCGTAGGCTTGGTGCAACGAGAGATAGCGCTTGAGAAAGTTGGCTTCGGAGTAACCCTTCCACAACGGTTCAAAGGTGCTGGTCCATTCCGCACGCAGCCAACCTTCCAGCGGTGCGATAACCGCCTGATAAGAGGCGTACAGCGCCTTGAAATGCGCTTTGGACACGTTGGGGTAAAAACTGACCCGGTACTGCTGGTTGCGATCACATTCGGTGATTTCGAGAATGCCGCTGGGGCCGATAGTTTTATGAATGGGCTCACCCAGCGGGCCGCCGTTGGGGTGGATGCGTTGCACCATCACGGGCGTATTGCCAATGGGCACGAACCGCGAGCTCTGGAACATGTGCACCAGGGTCAACGTGCCGTTGGCCTGGCAGGTGGCGGTGGTGGTGCTGGGAAACAGGGAGCGGTTGATCGGCGCGACCAGTGCTACCTCATCCCCGACCTTGAAGACCTGCTCGATATCCAGCGCCGAAAAGCTGAAAAAGCTCTCCGCCCAGGCGTCGTAGTGATTGAGGCAGCGCTTGAAATCGCGGATGACGGATTCGACGTCTCGCGTTTTCGAATCCAGAGTGGCCAGTACTAGATAACCAATGGTTTGGCTGGTCAATTCAATCATGAGGCAGCCCCGTCCACTGGGGGCCAAACAAATAACGCCATCCGCAATCCCTCGCACTGTGTATTCAGGCGAGGGACTTTGCGGACCTTTGCAGGGGAGGGGAGTAGAGCTAATCCGGCATCCATGTGGGAGGTTTCGACAAACCTCGTCGTCTCCTACACGACTAGCGGCTATTGTCAGAAATTTCCCACAGGAGTACAAATGTACTCCATGACGACTCTAACCCCCCGCCGTACCGCCATCCTGACCTTTATCCGCGACCGCATCGCGCAGCAAGGCCAGCCTCCCAGCCTCGCCGAGATCGCCGAGGCGTTCGGCTTTGCCTCGCGCAGCGTGGCGCGCAAGCACGTGCTGGCGTTGACGGAAGCCGGGTTTATCGAGGTCAACCCGAACCAGGCACGCGGCATTCGCCTGCTCAATCAACCGAAGCGTCCAGAGTGGCTGGATGTGCCGGTACTCGGCCGTGTGGCGGCTGGTTTGCCCATCGGTGCCGATGCGGAGGTGCACAACCGCTTGCAACTGGACCCGTCGACCTTCGCGAAAACCCCGGATTACCTGTTGCGGGTGCAGGGCGACTCGATGATCGAGGACGGCATTCTCGATGGTGACCTGGTGGGCGTGCGCCGCAGTGCCGAGGCCTTGAACGGGCAGATTGTGGTGGCGCGCCTGGACGGTGAAGTGACCATCAAGCGTTTCGAACGCCAGGGCGACAGTGTGCGCTTGCTGCCGCGCAACCCCGCGTACCAACCCATTGTGGTCGGGCCCGATCAGGACCTGGCGATCGAAGGGGTGTTCTGCGGTTTGGTGAGGCAAGGCTGATGGGCGCCTTGGTTGCGCTGGACACGCTGTTCAATGGCGGGCGTGTCTGGAAAGGCCGGCCTGCCGCGCCGCCGGCCAGTGTGCATCCTACCGGGTTGGCGGCGCTGGATGCGGTGTTGCCCACGGGCGGCTGGCCGGAGGCGGCCTTGAGTGAAATCCTCATGGCCAAGGAGGGGGTGGGCGAACTGCAACTGGTGCTGCCGACCCTGGCACGCTTATCAAAAATGGGGGAGCGCATTGTGTTGGTCGCGCCGCCCTACACACCGTACCCCCATGCCTGGCAGAACGCTGGGGTGGATCTGCGCTTGCTGTCGGTGATCCAGGCCGAGGAGCGCGACGCCTTGTGGGCAGTGGAACAATGCCTGCGTTCCGGCAGTTGCGGCGCGGTGTTGTGCTGGCCACGCAAGGCCGATGATCGGGCACTGCGGCGCCTGCAAGTGGCGGCGGAAACCGGACAGACCCTGGCGTTTGCCTGGCGTGCCTTGAGTGAAGCGATCAACTCATCGCCTGCCGCCTTGCGCCTGGCCGTGGAGGCCAAGCCCGCGCAGGTGCGGGTGCTCAAGTGTCGGGGCGGCCTGGCCCATCCGGCGCCGATCGAGCTGGCGGGGCATTGAGGTTGCCATGCGCTGGGTGTGTATTGTCTTCCCGCAATTGGCGCTGGACGGGGTGCAGCGTGTGCATCCCGAGCCGGACCAACCCCTGGTCTTGCTGGCCGGCACGCCGCAACGGCGTGTGCTGCAAACCGTCAACGATGCCGCCCGCGCCCTGGGCCTGCGGCCCGGTCAATCCCTGACGGCGGCGCATGCGCTGGCCAAGAGCTTTGCCAGCGCCGAATACGATCCCGCCGAGATCGAACGTTACCAGCAGTTCCTCGCAGCCTGGGCCTATCAGTTCAGCTCCCAGGTCAGCCTGTATTATCCGCGTGCCTTGTTGTTCGAGATCGAGTCGAGCCTAGGGCTGTTCGGGCCATGGCCACGCTTTGAAGCGCGCTTGCGCAAGGAATTGACCGAACTGGGTTTTCGTCACCGTATCGTCGCTGCGCCTAACCCGGTAGCGGCGCGGGTGCTGGCGAATATCAAGGATGGCCTGGCGGTGCAGGATGACGGCTTGATGCAGGCCCTGGCGCCGCTGCCCATCGACCGCGCCGGCCTCGACCCACAGGCCGCCACGGCTTTGTCGCGCATGGGCCTGCGCACATTGGCCCAGGTGCAGGCGCTGCCTCGGCACACCCTGGCACGCCGCTTTGAGGCCAGCCTGCTCAAGCACCTGGATGTACTGGCCGGGCAGCGGCCGCTGGGCCTGGCGTTCTATCAGCCGCCAGACCGGTTCGATGTGCGTATCGAACTGAATTTTGACGTGCAATCCCATCAGGCGCTGCTGTTTCCGTTAAGGCGTTTGACGGGCGATCTGTCCGCATTTCTATGCGGCCGCGACAGTGGCGTGCAGCGTTTCGACCTGCATTTGGAACACGCCCAGGCGCCCGACAGCGTGATCAAGGTCGGCCTGCTCAGCGCCGAGCGTGAACCGGCGATGCTGTTTGAATTGGCCCGCGGCCGCCTGGAGCAAGTCCAGGTCACTTCACCGGTACGCGGCTTTCGCCTGGTAGCCCAGGACCTGCCGGTGTTTGTGCCCCAGCGTCAGGACCTGTTCGACGACCGCCCGCAACAAACCCTGCCGTGGGAGCAACTGCGCGAACGCCTGCGTGCGCGCTTGGGCGATGAGGCGGTGCAGGGCCTGCGCTTCCACGCCGACCACCGCCCCGAATGCGCCTGGCAAGCGACGGCGGATAAAAACCCGTGCCCAACCTTGAACACAGTGCAGCGTCCCGGTTGGCTACTGAGCGAGCCGACCTTGCTGGGCGAGCAGGGCGTGCAGATCCTCATGGGCCCGGAACGCATCGAGTCCGGCTGGTGGGACGGCGCTGATATCCGTCGCGACTACTACCTGATCCAGACCCGCGCCGGTCAGCAAGGCTGGGCCTTTCGCACCGTGGGGCAGGGCGATGGCCTGTGGCTGCAGGGTTGGTTTGCATGAGCTACGCCGAGCTGCACTGCCTGTCCAACTTCAGCTTCCAGCGCGGCGCTTCCAGTGCGCTGGAACTGTTCGAGCGCGCCAAGCGCCAAGGCTACAGCGCCCTGGCGATCACCGACGAATGCACTTTGTCCGGCATCGTGCGCGCCTGGCAGGCGGCGAAGGCGGTGGAGTTGCCGCTGATCATTGGCAGCGAGATGCGTATCGACAACGGCCCGAAACTGGTGCTGCTGGTGGAAGACCTCAGCGGCTACCAGCACCTGTGCCGCTTGATCACCCTGGCCCGACGGCGTGCCGAAAAAGGCTGCTATCGCCTGCTGCGCGAGGACTTCGAGCAACCGTTGCCCGGCCTGCTGGCGCTGTGGGTGGCCGAAGACAGCGACACCCAGGCCGACGTCCAATGGCTGCGCCGAACCTTCGCCGAACGCCTGTGGCTAGCGGTGCACCTGCATTGCGGCCAGGACGATGCGCGTCACCTGGAGCAACGCCTGAACCTGGCCGCCAGCCTGCACATCCCGGCAGTGGCTTGCGGCGATGTGCACATGCATGCGCGCGGCCGCCGCGCCCTGCAAGACACCATGACCGCCATCCGCCATCATGTACCGGTGGCCGAAGCCGGTACGCGGCTGCACCCCAATGGCGAGCGGCACCTGCGCAGCCTGGAAGCGTTAAACGCTATGTACCCCACGTCGTTGCTCGACGAAACCCAGGTCATCGCCCGCCGCTGCACCTTCGACCTCAGCCAATTGCGCTATCACTATCCGCGCGAACTGGTGCCTGCCGGCCACAATGCCAAATCCTGGCTGCGCGCCGTGACCGAAGAAGGCATCGCCAAACGTTGGCCGCAGGGTGTCGACGCCAAGACCTTGCAGCAGATCGACAGCGAGCTGGAGTTGATCAGCGAGTTGGGTTACGAAAGCTACTTCCTCACGGTGCACGACATTGTGCAGTTCGCCCGCAGCCGGTCGATCCTGTGCCAGGGGCGCGGCTCGGCGGCCAACTCGGCGGTGTGTTTTGCCTTGGGCATCACCGAGATCGACCCGAGCCTGACCAGTATGTTGTTCGAGCGTTTTCTCTCCAGGGAGCGCAATGAGCCGCCGGATATCGACGTGGACTTCGAACACGAACGCCGCGAAGAAGTGCTGCAGTACGTGTTCCAGCGTTACGGCCGCACCCGCGCGGCGCTGACGGCGGTGGTCAGCAGTTACCACGCGTCCGGCGCGGTGCGCGATGTGGCCAAAGCCTTGGGGTTGCCGCCAGATCAGATCAACGCCCTGGCGGACTGCTGCGGGCGCTGGAGTGACGAAGCGCCTCCGCTGGATCGCCTGCGCGAAGGCGGCTTCGACCCCGACAGCCCGATCCTGCGCCGCGTGCTCACGCTGACCCAGCAGTTGATCGGCTTCCCCCGGCACCTGTCCCAGCACCCTGGCGGCTTCGTGATTTCCGAATACCCACTGGACACCCTGGTGCCGGTGGAAAATGCCGCCATGGCCGAGCGCACCATCATCCAGTGGGACAAGGACGACCTCGACGCCGTCGGCCTGCTCAAAGTGGATATCCTCGCCCTGGGCATGCTCAGTGCGATTCGCCGCTGCTTCGATCTGCTGCGCCGCCATCGCAACCGTGACATGAGCCTGGCGTCGGTGCCCAAGGAAGACCCGGCCACCTACGCGATGATCAGCAAGGCCGACACCATCGGCGTGTTCCAGATCGAATCGCGGGCGCAGATGTCGATGCTGCCCAGGCTCAAGCCGCAGACGTTCTATGACCTGGTGATCGAGGTCGCCATCGTACGGCCGGGGCCGATCCAGGGCGGCATGGTGCACCCGTATTTGCGGCGGCGGAACAAGGAGGAGGCAACCACTTACCCTTCGCCGGAACTGGAAGTGGTGTTGAAGCGTACCCTGGGCATTCCGCTGTTCCAGGAACAGGTGATGCAGATCGCCATGGTCGCCGCCGACTACAGTCCCGGTGAGGCCGACCAGTTACGCCGCTCCATGGCGGCCTGGAAACGCCACGGTGGCCTGGAGCCGCACCAGGCGCGCCTGCGCACGGGCATGCTGAAAAACGGTTACACCGAGGCCTTTGCCGCGCAGATCTTCGAGCAGATCAAGGGCTTTGGCAGCTATGGCTTCCCCGAGTCCCACGCGGCCAGTTTCGCCTTGTTGACCTACGCCAGTTGCTGGCTCAAGTGCCATGAGCCGGCAGCGTTTGCCTGTGCGCTGATCAACAGCTGGCCCATGGGTTTCTACAGCCCGGACCAGATCCTGCAGGACGCACGGCGCCATCGCTTGCAGATACGCCCGGTGGACGTGCAGGCCAGCGATTGGGATTGCAGCCTGGAGCCGATCGACGGTGCACAGCCGGCGATTCGCATGGGCTTGCGCATGATCGCAGGGTTTCGTGAGGAGGATGCGCGGCGCATCGAAGCGGCGCGTCAGCGTCGGGCGTTCAGCGATATTGCCGACCTGGACGCGCGTGCCGGGCTGGATGCACGCGCCCAGGCACTGTTGGCGGATGCCGGCGCCTTGCGTGCCTTGGCCGGCAACCGGCACACGGCGCGTTGGGAAGTGGCCGGCGTACACAAGCAACTCGGGCTGTTTGCCGGCCTGCCGAGCCCGGACGAAGCTGTGGTGGAGTTACCGACGCCCACCGTGGGCGAGGACCTGCACGCCGACTACGCCACGGTCGGCACCACCCTGGGCCCGCATCCAATGGCGTTGTTGCGGGCGGAACTGCGCAAGCGGCGCTGCCGCAGTTCCCAGGAGCTGATGGCGGTGGAGCATGGGCGCAATGTCAGCGTCGCGGGGCTGGTCACCGGTCGTCAGCGTCCGGGCACGGCGAGCGGGGTGACCTTTGTCACCCTGGAAGATGAATTCGGCAACCTCAATGTGGTGGTCTGGCGTGACCTGGCTGAGCGTCAACGCCAGGCATTGGTCGGCTCGCGGTTGCTGAAAGTGGACGGCCGCTGGGAAGCGGTGGGCGAAGTGCGGCACCTGATCGCCGGGCGTCTCACCGACCTGACGCCGTTACTGGAAGGCATCACGGTGCGCAGCCGGGATTTTCATTAGGGCCAGTGGCTTCTGCGGTGATTACCCCCTAAGTTATACAAGATGAAACCATCCGGCCCTGGTGCGCTCCAAATTTTGCGGCTGTCTTTTCTTTGCGCAGAGTTCAATGATGCAATTTTTATCCAACCCCCACGGCTGTGATGGTTGGGCCGGTGAAATGGCCCAGCGGATCCGCGCGTTCGATTGGGCAACCACCGACCTGGGCCCTATCGACCAATGGTCCACCAGCCTGACCTGCACGGTGCAGATGATGCTGGCGTCACCCGTGCCGATGGTGATGCTGTGGGGCCAATGGGGGTACATGATCTACAACGACAGCTACTCGGCCTTTGCCGGTGGCCGTCACCCGTACCTGCTGGGCACGCCGGTAGAACTTGGTTGGCCGGAAGTGGCCGAGTTCAACCGTCATGTGATGGACACTTGCCTGGCGGGTGGCACCTTGTCGTTCAACAACAAGGACCTGGTGCTGCTGCGCAACGGCAGGCCGGAAACCGTGTGGCTGGACCTGTATTACAGCCCGGTCGCTGGCGACAACCAGCAACCCGCCGGGGTATTGGCGATTGTGGTGGAGACCACCGAACTGGTGAAGTCCGAACAGGTGCGCCAGGAACTCACGCATAACCTGGAGCAACGGGTCGCCGCTGAAGTGCAGGCGCGCTCCGCTGCCGAAGACCAACTGCGCCAGTCGCAGAAACTCGAAGCCATCGGCGGCCTGACCGGCGGCGTGGCCCACGACTTCAATAACCTGCTGCAAGTGATCGCCGGCAACCTGCATTTGCTGGCCCGCCACGAACCGGACAACGCCCAGGTGCAGCGCCGTGTCGCCGCGGCCATTGCGGCGGTGGAGCGTGGGGCCAAGCTGTCGTCGCAATTGCTTGCGTTTGCCCGTCGCCAACCCTTGTCACCCGCGGTGTACAACCCGCAACGCATCTACGCGGGGCTTGGTGAACTGCTGCAACGGGCGCTGGGGGAAACCATCCACATTGATGTGCAATTGCCCCAGGACTCCTGGTTTATCAACGTCGACCGCAACCAGCTGGAAAATGCGCTGCTCAACCTGGCGATCAACGCCCGGGACGCCATGCAGGGCGAGGGCGTGATCCGTATCACTGGCGAGAACATCATCCTCAACCCCGACGACTGCGCAGGCAAAAGCATCAAGCCCGGTGAATATGTGCGCCTGGCGGTGATCGACACCGGAGTGGGCATGTCCGAGTCCACGCTGAAACGGGCGTTCGAACCCTTCTTCACCACCAAGCGCGAAGGCCATGGCACCGGCCTGGGCCTGAGCATGGTATTCGGCTTTGTGCGCCAGAGTGGCGGGCATGTGGAAATGTGGAGCGAGGAGGGCAAGGGCTCGGTGGTGCAGATGTATTTCCCCCATAGCCTGGAGCCGGAAAGCCTCGATGTGCATATCGATCAGATCCCGCAGAGTGGCGGTCAGGAAACCATCCTGGTGGTCGAGGACAACGAAGGCGTGCGCCTGACCGTCGTCGAGTTGCTCGAACAGTCCGGCTACACCGTGCTCACGGCCGATGACGGTGACCAGGCCATGCTCAAGCTGCAAGCCGGTTTGCAGCCGGAGCTGATCTTTACCGATGTGGTCATGCCCGGCCGCGTCAAAAGCACCGACCTGGCCGACTGGGCCCGTGTGCAGGATCCGCCGGTGGCGGTGCTGTTCACCTCCGGCCATACCCGCGACATTCTCTCCAGCAATCATCTGCTGAGCGCCGACATTCATCTGCTGAGCAAACCCTACAGCCCCGAAGCCCTGACGCAACGGGTGCGCAGCGTGCTCACCGCCCGACAAGGTTGTCCATGACTTCACAGCGCAACATCCCTGCGATCACTGCCCAGCCAAGCGGTTTCGTCCGCGTGCGCGGCGCCCGCGAGCACAACCTGCGTAACGTCGATGTGGATATTCCCCGGGATGCCCTGGTGGTGTTTACCGGCGTGTCGGGTTCCGGCAAATCGTCCCTGGCGTTTTCCACGGTGTATGCCGAAGCGCAGCGGCGTTATTTCGAGTCGGTGGCGCCGTACGCGCGACGGCTGATCGACCAAGTCGGCGTGCCGGACGTGGACAGCATCGAAGGCCTGCCGCCCGCTGTAGCCCTGCAACAGCAGCGCGGTACGCCGAGCGCGCGCTCGTCGGTGGGCAGTGTGACCACGTTGTCGAGCCTGATCCGCATGCTGTACTCCCGCGCCGGTAGCTATCCGCCGGGACAACCGATGCTGTACGCCGAAGACTTCTCGCCCAACCTGCCCCAGGGCGCGTGCCCGCAATGCCATGGCCTGGGCCGCGTGTACGAGGTGACCGAAGCGCTGATGGTGCCGGACCCTTCGCTGACCATCCGCCAGCGTGCGGTGGCGTCCTGGCCATTGGCGTGGCAGGGCCAGAACCAGCGCGACATCCTGGTGACGTTGGGCTACGACGTGGATATCCCCTGGCGCGACCTGCCGAAAAAGCAGCGCGACTGGATCCTGTTCACCGAAGAAACCCCCACCGCACCGGTCTACGCCGGCTTCACGCCGGAACAGACCCGCGACGCGCTCAAGCGCAAACTGGAGCCTAGCTACCAAGGCACCTTCATGGGCGCCCGGCGCTACATCCTGCACACCTTCGCCCACACCCAGAGCGCGCTGATGAAGAAGCGCGTGTCGCAGTTCATGCAGGGCAGCGCCTGCCCGCTGTGCGAGGGCAAACGCCTGACCAAGGCGGCACTGTCGGTGAAGTTTGCCGGGGTGGACATCGGTGAGTTGTCGCAGTTGTCGTTGGCGCAATTGGCCGAGTTGCTGCGGCCAGTGGCGGCGGGGCAAGACAAGATGAAACTGTCGGTGGAAAAACGCCTGGCTGCCCAGCGGATTGCCCAGGATTTGCTGGAGCGGGTCAGCACGTTGACCGAGTTGGGCCTGGGTTATTTGTCTTTGGAACGCAGCACACCAACCCTGTCATCAGGGGAGTTGCAACGGTTGCGTTTGGCGACCCAGTTGGGTTCGCAGTTGTTCGGCGTGATCTATGTATTGGATGAACCCTCGGCGGGCCTGCATCCGGCGGATGGCGAGGCGTTGTTCACCGCCCTGGAACGTTTGAAAGCCGCGGGCAATTCGTTGTTTGTGGTGGAACACGACCTGGAAACCATGCGCCGCGCCGATTGGCTGATCGATGTCGGCCCGGCCGCCGGCGAGCATGGCGGGCAGGTGCTGTACAGCGGCCCGCCGGCAGGGTTGGCTCAGGTGCAGGCGTCGCAGACCCGTGAGTATTTGTTTGCTGGCAAGCGTGTATCGGAGCAAGCGCGCCGCGAGCCGACCGGCTGGCTGAAACTGCAAGGGGTGACGCGCAATAATCTCAAGGACCTGAACGTCGATTTCCCGTTGGGCTGCTTCACGGCGGTCACCGGGATTTCCGGGTCGGGCAAGTCCAGCCTGGTCAGCCAGGCGCTGCTGGAGCTGGTGGGCGCCGGTCTTGGTCGCGTGGTGGAAAACGACGAAGAACCGAGCCTGGAAGACGACGCGCCGCAAACCAGCGGCGGGCACATCAGCGCCGGGCTGGAGCATGTCCGTCGCCTGGTGCAGGTGGACCAGAAACCCATCGGCCGCACCCCGCGCTCCAACCTGGCGACCTACACCGGCCTGTTCGACAACGTGCGCAAGCTGTTCGCGGCCACACCGGCGGCGAAGAAGCGTCACTACGATGCCGGGCAATTCTCGTTCAACGTCGCCAAGGGCCGTTGCCCGAACTGCGAAGGGGAAGGTTTTGTCAGTGTCGAGTTGCTGTTCATGCCCAGCGTGTACGCACCGTGCCCGACTTGCCATGGGGCGCGCTACAACCCCGAGACCCTGGCGGTGAAATGGCAAGGCTTGACCATCGCCCAAGTATTGGGGCTGACGGTGGAGCAGGCGGTGGACGTGTTTGCCGAGCAACCGAGCGTACTGCGTTCGTTGCAGGTGCTGCGGGATATCGGCCTGGGTTACCTGCGCCTGGGCCAACCGGCCACCGAGCTGTCGGGCGGTGAAGCGCAGCGCATCAAACTGGCGACCGAGCTGCAACGCAATGCGCGGGGCGCGACCCTGTATGTGTTGGATGAGCCGACTACCGGGCTGCATCCACGGGATGTGGACCGCTTGCTCAGCCAGTTGAATCATCTGGTGGACGCGGGGCATACGGTGGTTGTGGTGGAGCATGAGATGCGCGTGGTGGCGCAGAGTGATTGGGTGATTGATATCGGGCCGGGGGCGGGGGATTTGGGGGGGAAGGTGGTTGTCAGTGGTACGCCGCAGAAAGTTGCGAAAAGCAAGGTGAGTCGGACTGCGCCGTTTCTGGCTCGAGAGCTGGTCTAACTGGTGATTTTGAGCAAATGTGGGGGGGTGGTGTACATATCCGTTGTTTAGGTAACGGCGGCTTACGGTTCCGCCCTTACGGCGGGTCACTTTGGAAAAGAGCCGGAATGCCGGCCCAGCCCAAAGTAACCAAAGGGCTCTTGCCCCAACACTCGGCACCTCGCCTAGGCTCGGTGTGCCCTCACTCCGGCTTGAATCCGTGGGCCGCCGCGATGGGCCATCCTTGGCCCAGCGCGGCTAACCCGGCGT
>NZ_JAFCXD010000015.1:0-16033 GCF_049897885.1 Pseudomonas sp. DWRC2-2 | reverse complement strand
TCACCGAATCCAGCGCACGCGAATACCACGCGTCCATCTGCTGGCGATAAAGCACCAGGCTCTGATGGAAACCATCCAGCTCAAATTCAATCAGGGCAATGTGGGAAGGGTGGGTCATCCGTGACGTCTCGGCAAAGGGCAGGGCGTCGGAGCATGCCGTAGCAAAACGCAGCGGGATGAGCGGTTGAGAAATTCAGAAAGGGCTGACTGAGCACGGGAAAAAAGCGCAAGGAACCAACCCAAAGGGCTACACAAAAAAGCGATAAACCTGATTGCAGCGCATCAACTCAAATAAAAATCGCTCTCATCCTTACCCGATCTTCCGACATGGCCGTCATGGTTTATAGAACCTCCCTTACCCAGGATTTCCCATGTCGCGCCTTGCTCGTCCCTTGCACCCACTGGCCTTGTCAGTGGCGATGGCTTTTGCCGCCGTGCCGTTGCTGACCGTCCAGTCCTCCTTTGCCGAAGAAAGCAGCAGCGCCGTGCGCAGTTTCTCGATTCCCGCTGGTGATTTGAGCCAGGCGCTCAATAGCCTGGCCGAGCAGGCGGGCCTGGTGCTGGCGTTTGATGCAAGCCTGACCCGTGGCAAGCGCAGCAAGGCCCTGAGTGGGCAGTACAACACTGATGTGGCGCTGAACCAGTTGCTCGCCGGCAGCGGCTTGCAAGCCTTGAAACTCTCCGCCGACCGCTACCGCCTGGAAGCCATCCCGGATAACGGCGGGGCCATGGAGTTGCAGGCCACCACCATCAGCGGCGCCTACCAGAGCGAAAGCCCGACCGGGCCAGTGTCCGGTTATGTGGCCACGCGCAGCTTGTCGGGCACCAAGACTGACACCGCGCTGATCGAAACCCCGCAGTCGATCTCCATCGTCACCAAAGACCAGATGCGCGCGCAAAACGCCGAGAGCCTCAACCAGATCCTGCGCTACAGCGCCGCCGTCATTCCGGAAACCCGTGGCGCCACTGCATCACGTCTCGACCAATTGACCATCCGGGGTTTCTCGCCGGCCACTTACCTTGACGGCCTGCGCATGCCCTCGAGTCGTGACGCCTTGCCGCAAAAGGACGCTTTCGACTTGGAGCGCGTCGAAGTGCTGCGCGGCCCGGCCTCGGTCCTTTACGGCCAGGGCACGCCAAGCGGCGTGATCAACATGGTCAGCAAGCGCCCGCTGGATACGCCGTTTCACGAAGTAGGTGTGGAGTACGGCACCTTCAACAAGAAGCGTACGACCTTCGATTTGAGTGGCCCATTGGATGATCAGGGCGCGTATTCCTACCGCGTGGCCGGGCTTTTCGACGATGCCGATGGCCAGGTAGAACACACCGAGACGCGCCGCCAGTCATTGTCCAGCGCCTTCACCTGGCGCCCGGACGACGCCACCTCACTGACCCTGCTCGGGCATTTCCAGAAGGACCCCAAAGGCGCGTCCTACGGTTCGGTGCCGGCCTGGGGCTCGGTGCTGCACAGCCCGACCGGGCACAGCATCGATGTGGATTTCTACGACGGCGAAAAGAATTTCGAGAAAAGTGACCGCGAGTACTACAGCATCGGCTGGGCATTTGAGCATCACTTCGATGACGTGTGGACCGTGCGCCAGAATGCGCGCTACCTGCGCAGCGAAGGCCAGTACCGCAGCCTCTACAGCAACTACCTGATGGCGGATTACCGCACCATCCGCCGCTCGACCATCGCCAGCGACGTCGACCTGGATGCCTACACCCTCGACAACCAGGTGCAGGCCAAATTCGACACCGGCCCGTTGCAGCACACCTTGTTGATGGGGCTGGACTACCAGAACACCAGCACCGACACCAAGTCCGGTTCGGGCGTGTACACCGCCGGGCCAACCCTGGATATTTTCAATCCGGTCTATGGTGCAGCCGTTCCGGTACCGGCCTACACCACCGACGGCACGTCGCGCAGCGAGCAGACCGGCGTGTACCTGCAAGAACAGATGAAGTGGGATAAATGGGTCCTGTTGTTGGGCGGCCGCTATGACTGGGCCAGCACTGACAGCAGCACCAAGACGATTCGCACCGGCTCTAAATCCGAGTCGTCCCTGGACAGCAAGGCGTTTACCGGCCGTATCGGCCTGGTCTATCTGTTTGATAATGGCCTGGCGCCGTATGCCAGCTATGCGGAGTCGTTCAACCCGCAGTCGGGTACGGGCTACGGCGGTTCGGTGTTCAAGCCGACTGAAGGCAAGCAGTATGAAATCGGCATCAAGTACCAGCCGCCGGGCAGCAACAGCTTTATCACCGCGGCGATCTTCGACCTGCGCCAGACCAACGTGCTGACCACCGACCCGGACCCGACTCATCTGTGCGGCACCGGGCGCTGCCAGAGCCAGGACGGCGAAGTGCAATCCCGTGGCTTTGAGCTGGAAGGCAAGGCCAGCCTCAACGAAAACCTGGACATCACCGCGGCCTATGCCTACCTGGACAACCGCATCAGCAAGTCCAACAACACCGTGCGCTATGCGCCCATCAGCGACATCGGCGTAGGCCCGGCTATCGCCGCTGAAGGCACCACCACCTACGGCGTGCCGCGTCACACCGCTTCGGCGTGGGCCGACTACACCTTCCATGATGGCAACCTGAAAGGTTTCGGTGCGGGCGCGGGTGCGCGGTATGTCGGCTCGTCCTGGGGCGATACGGCCAACACCCTCAAGGTGCCGGGCTACACCCTGTTCGATGCGGCGGTGCACTACGACATCCCGAACATCACCAACCTGAAGGACAACCTGCGCCTGGCGCTCAATGCCACCAACCTGGCGAATAAAGAGTACGTTGCGTCCTGCTACTCCTATTCGTGGTGCTGGTATGGCTCGCAGCGCACCGTACAGGCAAGCGCCACGTACCAGTGGTGAGGTGAAAAAAAGGCCTTGGCGAAAGGATTCGGGAGCAGCATCGCCAAGGCCGAAACGGGCTAGCGCTTAGCGGGCTCGATCCATTTGTCGACCACCGGCGCCTGCCACCGCCCAAGGGCATCGAGCAGGGCGCCGGGGTTGTCTTCGACGATCAGCATCTGGCTGTGCTCGGCCTTGATGAAGCCTTCCTTTACGCCGTGCGCGAACAGGCCCCGCAGCGGCGCGAAGAACTGTGCGGTATTCAGGCAGGCCACGCCTTTGTGGTGTTCGCCAAGCTGCGTCAAGGTCATCGCTTCCAACAACTCCTCGAAGGTGCCGAGGCCACCGGGCAGGGCGATAAACCCATCGGCCAGTTCGCTCATGCGCGCTTTGCGGCTGCGCATGTCTTCGGTGATTTCATAGGCGCTGAGCCCTGGATGCATGTGCCCGAGCTCATGCAGCAATCGGGTGATGACGCCGATCACTTCGCCACCCTCAGCGAGCGCGCTATCAGCAATCACGCCCATCAAGCCTTTGGCGCTGCCGCCGTAGACCAGGCGAATACCGCGCCGGGCGATTTCACGGCCCAGGGCTTTGGCGTCTTCACTGTAGCGAGGGTGGGTGCCGAAGTTGGAGCCGCAAAACACCGTGAGACTGCGCATCAGAATTCCTGGTTGGGGGAGGGCGTTGCAGTTTCACGCCTGTTGGCTGACAAGCACAGCGCCAAGAAATCGCCTGATGACTAGGCCACCCAGCATTCCAGGATGCGCCGGCCCAATGCTTCAGCGCTGGCCTGGGAATCGATGTTGGCAAATCCCAACAGCAGGCCGGGACCGCTGTGCTGCACGACATTCCATTCACTCAAGGCTTCTGCGAAGAGACCGACGCTCGCCAGTTTCTGCACCAACAGGCGGTCTGATTGCGGGGTCTTGAACCGCAAGATCAGGTGCATCCCGCCAGGTTGTGCATCAATGGAAATATGCGCGCCCAATACCTTGCGCAACCCGTTGGCGGTGGCTTCGCGGCGCTCGCCGTACAGCTTGCGCATGCGCTGGATGTGCCGGGCGAAATGCCCTTCGGCAATAAAACTGGCGACGATGGCCTGGGTCAGTTCCGGGCAGTTGCCGAGGAAGCTCTGGCTGACCTGCTCGAAACGCCCGACCTGGGAAACGGGCACCACCAGATAGGCCAGGCGAATGCCGGGGAACAGCACTTTGCTGAAAGTGCCCGCGTAAAGCACCCGACCCTCGCGGTCCAGGCTCTTGAGCGCCGGTAGAGGGCGGCTGACGTAACGGTACTCGCCGTCGTAGTCGTCCTCGATGATCCAGGCGTGTTCACGGCGGGCCCAGGCCAGCAGTTCCAGGCGGCGCGGCAGCGACAGCGACACACACAGCGGGCTTTGATGGGCCGGGGTGACGACCACGGCGCGGGCAGCGCCGAGGTGCTGTACGCAGAGGCCGTCCTGATCTACAGGCACAGGGATGGACTTGATCTGCAAATGGTCCAGCAAGGGTCGCGTGGGCAGATAACCTGGGTCTTCCACCAGCACCGCGTCGCCGGGTGACAGCAACGCATGGGTGATCAGGCTCAGCGTGTTGCGGTAGCCCGATGTGACGAAGACCTGCTCTGGCGAGCAATGGATTCCCCGCGCCACCTGCAAGTAACTGGCGATAGCGGTGCGCAGCGAAGGCAGGCCGTAGACCGGCGGGTTGGCCATGTCCGCCAGTTGCGTGGCGCGTACGCAACGGGCGGCAATTTTCGACCAGATTTTGCGCGGGAAAGCGTCCAGCGCCGGCAGGCCCATCTGGAAGGGCAGTACGTGTGACTGTTGTCGCACGGCGTTGTAGGGCGTGATGACCACGGGCGTAGGCTGGGCGCTCTGGATACCGTGCGCCACCACCGTGCCCGCCTGGCCGCGAGCCTCAAGGTAACCCTCGGCGGTCAGCAATGCGTAGGTGCTGTCGATGGTGCCGCGCGCGAGCCCCAACTCCTTGGCCAGCGCCCGCGCTGCCGGGACGCGCTTGCCGGGCTTGAGCAGGCCTTCGGCGATGGCACTGCGAAAACGCCAGTAAAGCTGACGGTAGATCGGCTCGGCCGAGGTAGGGTCCAAAGGGGGCAACGTGTGCATGGGGGGATTTCCTGTTCGCGCCTGCCTTGACTGTAGCGGCTGCATGACCTGTACCCAAGTGCCATAACTGCAACATTTGACTAGACCATCATGGTCCGGTCACCGGGTCCATTCTTGGCTCTTCAGAGGTGAGCCATGGCGCTGCAACATGGTGCCTTCACTCAACTTCGACAGGATTTATCATGACCACTCGCCTCGATTACACCCAAGCATCCCCGGAAGGCTACAAGGCTTTCGGTGGCGTCTATGTCTACCTGCAAAACAGCGGCTTGCCCAAGGCGTTGATCGACCTGGTCTACCTGCGTGTCTCGCAGATCAATGGCTGCGCCTTCTGCATCGACATGCACTCGCGTGACCTGCTCAAGCAAGGCCTGGCCGTGGACAAGCTGGTACTGGTGCCGGTGTGGCACGACGCACGGGATGTGTTCACCGCCCGTGAACGCATCGCCCTGGCTTTCGCTGAAGCGGTCACCCGCAGCGACGTCTCGGATGCAGAGTACGCAGCGGCCGCCGCCGAGTTCAGCGCCAAGGAGCTGGCCGACCTGACTTACGGCATTGCCTTGATGAACGCCTTCAACCGACTGGGCATCACCTTTCGCACCACGCCGGCTGCGGCTAACTGAAACCTTGCGCAATAAGGCAATTTAATGGCCCCTTTGTAACAAAATCCTCGCCAGAATCGCTTTTATTTTCAGGTGGTTAGGTGAGGATGCAAATGCGCTCTGTTGGAATGATGCTGATCGCCTGCTCCCTGGCTGGCGGCGCGGCTGCCGTGCAGGCACGGGAGCTGCGCGAGGGTGACAAGTACATGTGCAGTTGGGGCGCCGGCACCGCCGCCAGGGCCCAGGAACTCAAACTGTCGGGCGTTTCGCTATACGCGGCGCGGCAGAAGATCCAAAGCATGAAGTTCAACAAGTCGTGGATGCGCATGATGGCCATGGGCATCACCGAACAGACCTACGACAGCCGTTCACGGCTCAAGCCCGAGGCGATCCGCCAGGGGTTCTATCAGGATTGCGTGCGCTACAAAGTCGCACGCAAATAACCGCTTAACGTGACAGTGGCGAGCTGGCGTCTTCCTGGAAATACACCTTCGCCGTCTCAATAAACCGCCGATTGGCCTGGGACAGGTATTCGCTGGCGCGCCAGCATAGGTTGAAGTGCATGAATTGCGCCGGCTCGAATGAAACGCCGGCCAATCCTGGCTCTTGCTCCTGCACCGAGCGCAGCAAGGTGGAGACGCCCATGCCGTTGCGCGTGGCGGTAATCACCAGTGGCACGAAGTTGCTTTCCAGGGCGATGTTGAAACGCACTCGGGCGTTACTGCAAAAGGCGTCCAGCAGATGGCGTTGCAGGAAGGTGTTGTCGAACACCAGCATCGGTTCGTGTTGCAGCCGCTGCGCCGCAATGGACGAGTTGCCCGCCAGCGGATGATCTTCGGCCATGCACAACACCATCTCATCGCTGCCAAGCAGCACCGACTCCCATGCCGGATCCACCCGTCGCGACTCCAATAGCGCCACATCGATATCCCGCGTTGCCAGGCGTTCGCTGATGTCATCGGCGCTGCCTTCCACCACATGCATGGCAATGCCGGGGTACCGGGCGCGAAATTGCATCAGCAGGTCGGGAATATGGCGGATGCCGTACATGGGCGGTACGCCCACGCGGATTTCGCCGCTGTGCAGTTGGGTCAGGTCCTGCAATTCACGGCGGGCACCGGCCAAGCCTTCAAGACACGCCTGGGCGCGTGCCAGGAACAACTGGCCTTCGGCAGTCACGCTGATCTGCCGCGTCGCGCGGTTGAACAGGGCCACACCCAGCTCATCCTCCAATCGGCTCACCGCCATGCTCAGCGCCGGCTGTGCCACGTGCAGCGCTTGGGCGGCTTTGGTGAAGCTGCCTTGGCGGGCGATTTCGACGCAGTACTCCAGCGCTTTCAGGTTCATGATGGCTCGCATAACAAAGTGTGATAGCTGGTTTCACAAATGGATATTTTCTGTGATGAGAGCAAGTCTATAGCCTGTCGGCATTCTTCTCCATGCCGAGTACCCGACCATGCCCAACCATTGGCTTTTCACACTGATTATCGGCGCGTTGGGCGGCAGCCTTGCCAGTTGGGCGGGGTGGCCGTTGCCCTGGGTGATCGGTTCGCTGGTCGCCGTGATGTTGACTCGTTGTGCCGGCAGCCTGGTGCCGGAAATTCCCCACGGCCGTCAGGCCGGGCAACTCATCGTGGCGGTTGCCATCGGCTGTCATTTCACGCTGCCGGTGATGCAGCAGGTGGCGGCCCACCTGGGGCTGATCGTTACGGCGGTGTTGCTCACGCTGGTACTGGCGCTGTGTTCGGTGCTGCTCCTGCATCGCTGGGGCGTGCCTTTCAGCACCGCATTCTTTGCCTTGATGCCGGCCAATTCCAGCGAGATGGTGCACCTGGGCCGCCAACGCCAGGCGGACACCAGTTTTATCGCCGCGGCCCATAGCATCCGATTGTTGCTGATTCTTTTGACGGTGCCGGCAGTCGCCACCTTCGGCATGCCCCCCGTCGCTGCGCATGCGCCATTGCCGGTGGTCTG
This sequence comes from Pseudomonas sp. DWRC2-2, assembly GCF_049897885.1. NCBI lineage: Bacteria > Pseudomonadati > Pseudomonadota > Gammaproteobacteria > Pseudomonadales > Pseudomonadaceae > Pseudomonas > Pseudomonas sp. DWRC2-2. The sequence goes on along the minus strand of NZ_JAFCXD010000015.1, from coordinate 8,477 downwards.
GCCCTGGCTGATCTTCATCCTCGGTGTGGGCTGGCTGGCGGCCCTGGGTTTCAAGCAGTGCAAGTTGCCTAACCCTTGGACGTTCGGGCCGTTCCTGATTTGCGCGGTGGGGGTGGGCTGCAATCACCTCTCGATGAGCATGCCGGGCTGGCTCAGCGGCAGCGGCCAGTTGCTGATTGGCTGTGCATTGGGTGTCGCGTTTGACCGCAGTTTCTTCCTGCGCGCGCCGGGCCTGCTGGGCAAAGTGCTGCTGCTATTGACCGGTTCGGTGATCGCCAGCGCATTGGCGGCCTGGGCGTTGGGTGCCGGGTTGGGCATGCCGTGGCTGTCGCTGGCCCTGGGCATGATGCCCGGCAGCGCGCCGGAAATGAGCCTTACCGCCGAGGCCCTGGGCCTGGCCGTGACATTGGTGACGGCGATGCAGGTCATCCGCATGCTGCTGATCCAGGCGGCGTGCCTGCCGTTGTATCGCCTGTTGGATCGGTCGCCTCAAGCACCGGCCAGTGCAAAATCTGCGTAGACCTGTCCAACTTCGCCCCGGCGCCACTCGCCATACTGGCGCCAGGTAACGACGAGGCCCAAGCCATGACTGACTATGTATTCACCCCGACGCCCATCCCATCCCTGGCCGTGCAGGGCAGCGAAGCCCGCTTCCCGCTGCGCCGGGTGTTCTGTGTGGGCCGTAACTACAGCGAACACGCCCGTGAGATGGGGCATGACCCGGACCGAGAGCCGCCGTTCTTCTTTATGAAACCGGCGGATGCCGTGGTGCCGGCCGAAGGCGTGGTCGCCTATCCGCCGCTGACCGCCGACCTGCACCACGAAGTGGAACTGGTGGTGGCCATCGGCAAGGGCGGGGTCGATATCAGCCCGGAACAGGCGTTTTCCCACATCTGGGGGTATGGCGTCGGCATCGACCTGACCCGCCGCGACCTGCAAGCCCAGGCGAAAAAGCTCTCACGCCCGTGGGATTGGGCGAAGTCTTTCGATGCGTCCGCACCGACAACTGCGCTGCAACCGGTGAGCGCGGTCGGGCATCCGTCCAGTGGCAAGATCTGGCTCAACGTGAATGGTGAACAGCGTCAGGTGGGCGACCTGGCCGACCAGATCTGGTCCGTCAGTGAAGTGATCAGCCATGCCTCCAAATCTGTCGCACTGAAGGCCGGCGATTTGATCTTTACCGGCACCCCGGTGGGCGTCGGCACCTTGCAACCGGGCGATGTCGTCAGCGCCGGCATCGACGGCATCGGCGAGTTGCGTTTCACCCTCGGCCAGGGTTGAGGCTACAGTGGTGCCCAGGCCACCCGAGAGACCGTTATGCCAGGCACCCGCGTCACCACTTACGGCATGCAACAGCGCAGCAACCGCCCCGACTTCTATATCCGCGACAAACGCGGGCGGGCGGCGCTGACCAGCCCTCATCGCCATGAGTATTTCCAGATCCAGATCAACCTCGGCGGCGACACCGTGCAGCATATCGGCGGCGCGGTGCGGCCGTTTCCGCGCAAGGCCCTGGCGTTCATCCTGCCCCATCGCCTGCATGTGATTCCCCATCCCGAAGAGGGCGAATTCATGCTGATCAACTTCAGCCAGGCGTTTTTCCTGCCGCAATTGACCTGCGACCCCTTGGACCTGGAAGACATTCCCATCGGCCAGGCGCCGGAGCTGTCGCCGTTTCGCTTTCAGGAACAGCTGGACTTCATCCTTGAAGACGCGGCGTTCGAGCAGGTAAAAACCTGGCTCGCCCATATGCGCGAACTTGATGCCCACCGCACCTTCGGCGCCCGCGAACGCCTCAAGGGCTATCTGTTTCAACTGGTCGGCCTGGTCTGCGAACAATACGCCGAGCCGTTGCAGGCCTTCGCCGCCAACAATGCCACGCGGCGCGGGCGCAAGGATGCGTTGGCACGGGTGCAGGGCTATATCCGCGAGCACCTGCATGAACCGACGCTCAACCTCACGGACGCAGCGGCGGCGGCGTTCCTGTCGCCCAACTACCTCACTCATTTGTTGCGTAAGGAAACCGGTAAACCTTTCTCGCAACTGGTGCTCGACCGGCGCATGCAGTTGGCGCGCACCTTGTTGCTCAACAGTGCGCAGATGATTGGCGTGGTCGCGCACCGCTGCGGTTTCACTGACGAGGCGTATTTTTCCCGGTGTTTCCGCAAGGCCCATGGCGTGGCACCGGGGCAGTTCCGTCGCCAGCAGCAGGGCGAGGCGCTGTAGGGCGTTTTACAAATCCACGACATTCACTGTGTTTCTATTTGCTTACAATTGCGCCCTCTACTAGGGAGGCCAGTATGCAAACGCTAATCCGCGTGGCGACGCAGGACGATGTCGATACGCTCTTCGTCATTCGCACCTCGGTGGTGCAAAACCATTTGAGTGTCGAGCAGATGGCCGACCTGGGCATCACGCCCCAGGTGCTGGCCGACAGTATTCGCGCAGCGCCCTGCGTTTGGATCGCCGAGGTGGAGGGCCAGCCTGCCGCTTTTGCCATGGTCGACCTGGCCGGAGGCGAGGTGTTCGCGATGTTCGTGCGGCCGACTTTCGAGAACCTGGGCCTGGGCCGTCAACTGATGGCGGTGGCCGAGGCTGCGCTGTTTGAACACCATGATCGGTTGTTCCTGATCACCGACGGCCGCGACGGAATCCGTGCCAACGGGTTTTATCAGCGGCTGGGGTGGAGCGTGGTCGGTCCAGTAGACGGCGATGATGTGCGTTACGAGAAGAGCAGGGCGCAGTAACGTCATGAACCCACCCGAGCCACCGTTCAACAGCTTTCGCTACTTCGTGCTCGCCGTGCTCTGCGCTGCAGTATTGCTTGGGGTCTATTTTGTGCGGCTCAACGCCGAGGTTGACCGCGAGCGGGAAGCCGCCAACCAACGCCTGGCACTGTGCAGGCAGGTGGAAAGTGTAGGGCGATCGGTACTGCCCAATAGCCTTGAAACCCAGGAAGCCTGCAAGCAATTGAATGAGCGTATATCCAAAAGTGTGACGCCGCTTTAATCCAATAACCCTTTTTTATAAGTGGAAATAATATCGGTAGTTGCACCAAAAAGTGGCACTCATAGACCGCGCCACCTTAAAAAATGTGTGGTTATTGAATGACTTACAGCACTTTTAATCCGACGAAAGGATTAAAATAATCTTGTTACAGGTTTTTACAATCGTTACTATAGTCGGGCGTTCACCTCCCACGGTTTATGCATTTTTAAATCCCAAGTTTCCATCAGCTACTTGGGATTTTTTTTGCCTGCGATTTGACCTTCGCGTCACACTTCACCGTCAGCGAACTCCGCGCGCATCCGCCCATTGCGTTTGGCTTGATACAACAACTTGTCGACCTCCTCGACAAACCCCAGCATCGGGCTGTCGGGTTTCACGATGCGCGTACCGACGCCCAGGCTCAGGGTCAGCAGGTTCGACACCGCCGAAAAACCATGTTCGATCTGCTGCTGGCGGATCAGGTGCAGGCAGCGCTGCGCCACTTGCCGGGCGGACGCCGCATCGGTTTCCGGCAACAACCACACGAACTCTTCGCCGCCAATACGCGCAATGAAATCCCTCGGACGGTTGGCCGCCTGGGACAGGGTGTTCGCCACCTGACGCAGGCATTCATCGCCCTTGATATGGCCGTAGTGGTCGTTGTACTGCTTGAAAAAATCGATATCCAGAATGATCAACGACAGCGGTAACTGGCTGCGCTGGGCGCTGGCCCATTCGCGCTCCAGCACCGTGTCAAACATGCGCCGGTTGGCGATGCCGGTCAGGCCATCCTGGTAGGAATATTCTTCGAGTTGCTTTTGCAGGCGCACCAGGTGCTCTTCGGTCTTCTTTCGTTCGCTGATATCGAACATGAACCCGATCAGTGCTTCGACCTCGCCGTCCTTGCGCACCACGTGCACCACATCGCGAATCCACACGTAGTCGCCGTTCACGGTCAGCGCGCGGTAGTCCGCTTCGTGGTCCACCCCGGCGCGCGATTGCGACACGCAGAAATTCACCACGTATTCCCGATCATCCGGGTGCATGCGCTCGACCCAGTCGTCCACGCTCACCCAACTCTGCGGAGTCCAACCCAGCAAGGTCTCGATCTGCGGGCCGATGTAACTGAAGGTCATGCTCTGCCAATCGATGCGCCAAGGGATGGCCTTGGTCGACTCCAGCAAGGTCTTGTACACATCGCTGTCGGGCTGGCTCGGAGGGTCGATGCTCATGATGGTTTGGCTCAAGATGATGGCGAAAAGCCAAGAGCGTCTTGTGATCGACGCTTCGAGTCAAGCCCTCGCCGGAGCAGCAGACGAGAGGTCGAAATGCGGGTTTTCTGGCGTCAGTGATTCGGCGTTTCCGGGGCGAAATGAGGCATGGCTAACACTTTTGCATTAATGCTTCCATGGCCTGTAGAACCTCATCTACTCTGTCTCCATCACAACACCTCGTGAGGCCCAGGGATGGGAACTTGTCATGATTTCAATCGTTGAATTCAACCGCATCATGGCCTCGGGCTTCCTGCCGCTGGCGTGCGATTGCACACTCAATAGCGACGGCTCGTTGCGCATCAACATCTTCGAGCCCGTGTCCGGCCGGGTCGACCTGTTGTTGACCGGTGTGTCCCCCGAAGGTTTGGACAGCATCCGTTCCATCTCAAACCTGATTGGCGAGTTGCGCACCGAAATCAAGGCCGGGCGCCGGGGGTTTGCGGCAGTCGGCTAGCTGTTGACGCTGTGGGTCGGCGCATCGAGCGCGCCGTAATAGCGCCAGCAGCAATGGCGGTGTTCCGGCACGATCACGCAGCCGCTGAGGCTGGCGATCAGCAGTGCGGCAACCAGCAGGTAAAGTCGGCGGGACATGGTGTTTCCTCTTGGGTTGATCAGCGTTAATCCTTCAACGTTGCCACCGGCGTAAATCCGTCGCGAAGCTTTCAAACCTTTCATCAAGTGCCTTCCTCCCCTGGGCAATACTGCCTGCGACAATAATCTGCGCGTCCTGCGACGGATTTTTCGACACGCCCCGTTCAACCCATCAGCAACCGGCACTTTCGCCCGTCGCTTGAAGGAGTTGCCATGAGACCCCTGGCCACATTGCGCTTTGCCTTGCTTGCTCCGCTGGCCCTTGCCGCGTTTGTCAGCACCCCGGTGTTTGCCCAGACCGAAATTATCATCCGCCAGGCGCCGCCACCGGAGCGCGTGGAAATGGTCCCCGTGGAGCGCCCCGGTTACGCCTGGGACCGAGGCCACTGGCGCTGGGAAGGACGCGGTTATGGCTGGGTGCCGGGTCATTGGCAGCCGGTGATGCGCAATGCACGTTGGGAGCCCGGCCATTGGGAAGCCCACGGTCCCAACTGGTACTGGCGCGAAGGGCATTGGATCCGCTGACCGAGAATTGCCCGATTGAACGACACTGATCCGGACGTTGAACTGCTGGCACGTATCGGCAACAACGAACCTGCGGCCGTCAACGAAATGGTGACGCGCAAACTGCCGCGTCTGCTGGCACTCGCCAGCCGGATCCTGGGGGATGCCGACGAAGCCAAGGACGTGGCCCAGGAAAGTTTCCTGCGTATCTGGCGCCAGGCATCCACCTGGCGCAGTGGCGAGGCGCGTTTCGACACGTGGCTGCACCGCGTGGCACTCAACCTGTGCCATGACCGCTTGCGTCGGCGCAAGGAACGACCTTTGAACGAGGAGGAGGCGCTGGAGCTGGCAGACAGCGCACCGCCTCTGGATGAACAATTGGAAAGCACCGAGCGCAGCGCGCGCATGGCCGCCGCACTGGCCGCTTTGCCCGAGCGCCAGCGCGAGGCGATTGTGTTGCAGTACTACCAGGAGCTGTCGAACATCGACGCCGCGGCCCTGATGAATATCAGCGTCGAGGCACTGGAGAGCCTGCTGTCGCGGGCCCGACGCCAGTTGCGCCGCCAACTTGCCGATACACCCGGGCTTGCCCGCCCAGGAAGGGGAACATCATGACACCCGAACGATTTGCTTATCTGGCTGACGCCTATGGCGCCGACCTGCAGCGTTGGCCGCTGGCTGAGCGCGGGGCGGCTAAGGCGCTGCTCGATAGCGGCAATCCCAGTGCCCGTGAAGCGTTGGATCAGGCCGGTTGGCTCGACGCCCAGCTGGACAGTCATCAACTGGCATTTATCGACCTGGCGCTGACCCGACAGATCCGTGAGTCGGCGCCGCGCCGTAGGTCGTTCTGGTCGCGTTATGCCGGCTGGCTGTCACCGGCGGGGCTGGTGGGGGTGGGCATTGCCGGTGTTGTCACCGGCATGCTGGTGGCGTCCATGAGCGTGCCGCTGCCGATGGTGTCTGCCGAAGTGTTGCCCAGCGTGTTTGACCAGGGCGATGCGCAAGTCATCTTTACCGTCAACGCTGAGGAAACCGAGCAATGAGCGCCCAATCTCTTAAACCGTGGTTGCTGGTCTCGGTGTTGCTCAATGTGTTTTTGATTGGCGGGGTAGGCGGGGGGCTTTACCACTGGATGGCGAGCGCCAAGCCTGTTGAGGCGGTGGTCAATCAGCATGGGTTGCGCCAGGCGATGGTCAAGTTGCCGCCGGAGCGGCGGCGGGAGTTGCGTCAGTTGTTACGCCATAACCGTGCCGACAGCCAGCCGCTGGTGATGGCGGGGCGGGAGGCGCGGTTGGGGGTGATCAAGCAGTTGGAGGCGCCGACCTTGGATCGGGATGTGTTGGTGGCGGAGTTGGCCAAGGCGCGGGAGGCGGATATGGCGCTGCGGGCGTTGGTGGATTCGACCTTGGCGCAGTTTGCCGGTACGTTGCCTCGGGAGGAGCGGCAGAAGCTGGTGGAGGCGTTGTATTTGCGGGGGCAGGCGGGTGGGGTTAAGCCTCGGTCTTGATTTTGTGGCGAGGGAGCTTGCTCCCGTGGCGGCCTTCAGGTTGGCCTCGGGGGGAGGGGCTGGTTGAGTACATATCCGTTATTTGGGTGATGGCGGGTATGGGTTCCGCCCTTACGGCGGCTCACTTTGGAAAAGCCCCAAAGTAAGCAAATGTATGGTCAGCCCACCTTTTGCTATCCAGTCACGATGAACGGTAAATCAGGCTTGCGCTAATGTATCCGGGCTCCATGTGAGCGCGGTTACGCGCTCGGCCCTTGATGAGTATTCGCTCCTGTCTGTCCTTAAAAGCGCTTCAGCTTCGAAAGCTATTTTGCTTATCAGGTTCTCAGCCAGGGTATCTGCCGTTTATCGCCATCATTTACTGACGTCGCAAAAGCCGGTGGTAAAGCTGGGTCACGCGGTGAAATGCCCGTTGTAGGTGCCACCTTTGGTCAACAGCGCCCAGACGATCCTGGCCATTTTATTAGCCAGCGCACAGGCAACTTTGTTGAGTGGTTTTCGAGCCAGTAGACTTCTGGCCCAGACGCCAAGGGCGTCGTTTCGTTTATCGATTCGATAAAGCAGGGTTTGGGCACCCTGCATCAACAAGGTTCGCAAATACCTGTCCCCACGCTTGCTGATACCCAGGAGTGTGGTTTGCCCTCCAGTCGAATATTGGCGCGGCACCAACCCCAGGGACGCCGAAAAGTCTCGGGACGATTTGTACATCGAAGCGTCCCCGACATCGGCCACCAGCGCGCTAGCGATGAGGGGGCCGATGCCGGGGATGCTCTGTAATCTTTTGCCGGCGTCACTCCCGTTAACTTGCTGCTTGATCTCGATATCCAGCGCTTTGATTTCGCTGGTCAATTGGCGAATGTCATCAAGCATCCGATTAATAGCTTGGCGCAGGCGTAGAGGTAGATTGTGCTCCTCCATCAATACAGGAACCCGATCCAGCGCGGCGTAGCCTGCGGGAAAGATAACGCCAAACTCCAGTAAGAATCCGTGCACTTGGTTGATCACGCCAGTACGTCGACTCACCAGTGATTTACGCAGCTTATGCACGGTCGACAGCACCTGCTGGTCAACCGACTTGACCTGTACAGAGCGTGTTCTGGGGCGTGATGCGGCTTCACAGATAGCCTCGGCATCAATGAAGTCGTTTTTGTTACCGGTGACGTAAGCCTTCACATGCTGTGGCGCAATCAGTTGGACCTGATGGCCGAGCTTGGTTATTTCTCTGGCAAGAAACTGTGACCCGCCACAGGATTCCATGGCGACTTTGCAGGGTGGCATTTGTGCAAGCAATGGCAGCAACTGGCTACGATTGAGTTTCTTGCGCAATACCTGATGGCCTTGTGCGTCTTGGCCGTGCAAGTGGAAGCTGTTCTTGCCAATGGCGATGCCTAGAGTCGTTACGCTGTTCATGAGAAAGCCTCCTCAGGAAAAGTGAGAACCTCAGTAGTGTAGACCTGAGGTTCTCGCCGGGCTGGCCATCTCATTAGGGCTCTTGCCCCAACACTCGGCACCTCGCTTAGGCTCGGTGTGCCCGTAATCCGACAGTGATTTGGGGGGCCGCCGCCACGCGCCATCCATGGCGCGGGGCGGCTAAACCGGCATCCCTGCCGGTT
>NZ_JAFCXD010000014.1:0-61383 GCF_049897885.1 Pseudomonas sp. DWRC2-2 | reverse complement strand
ACCCGGCAGGACGCCGGGTTAGCCGCGCTGGGCCAAGGATGGCCCATCGCGGCGGCCCACGCTCCAAAGCCGGAGTGAGGGCACACCGAGCCTAGGCGAGGTGCCGAGTGTTGGGGCGAAGGCCTTTTGGTTACTTTTGGGCCTCTCCAAAAGTGACCCGCCGTAAGGGCGGAACCATAAGCCGCCGTTACCTAAATAACGGATATGTACCCCTACCCCCCTCACAAATTCTCATACCGATTCATATCCAACACCCCCTCCTCCACCGGCGTAGTCTCACGAATATACGCCGACAAATCATGGAAATACTGCCAAAACAGCGGATGACTACGCCGCACACCCCAGCGATCCACAATCTTCTCAAACCGCTTGGCATCCTTGGCCCGCTCCATTTCAGCCACAAACTCCGGCACTTCCTGGGCCGGAATATTGAACATAAAGTTCGGATAGCTGCTCAACACACCCGGATAGATGGTCACCGTATCCAGGCCCGGCTGATAGCGATAAGCCTCACCCAACAGAAACGCCACATTACTGTGAGCACGATTGCGCAACATGCTGTAAACCACACGCTGACCACTGGCAGTCTCAACCCGCAGCATCGTCGCTTCAGGCAATTGATCGATAACCTTGAGCCCAGCGGCCGGGCGTGACGTCAGGCGGCTCAGCGCCTGCTCCGCATCCTGAATGGCGGGGTCGACACCATCACGGGAACAATAGGCGCCCATGCAACGGTTGATCGGATCCGGGCTCGCATTCAAATCACCGTAACGCGCCAGCAACTGGTTGGCAAAGTCGCGCTTCGGATCATTTTCGCTCAGGTGCAGGCCGGTAGCCTTATCGTCATCAATCGCCTCATAGTCCAGCCACAGCTTGAGTTTGCCGCTGTTCTGATACCAATCATCCATAAAGTCATCGCGGGAATCAGCCGGCATCAGGCGCAGGAAGTTCTGCTCGGCGCCATTGCGGATCAGGTCGAAGTACAACCGGGTCTGGGCCTGGTGCGACACGTTGCCGAACACATCGAAGTTCACCGCCAACTGGTAATAGGTGCGCTCCAGCAGCGGGTAGTCGAACAGCCACATCGTCTGCGGCACCTCGCCGATCAGGCCTTTGGTGACCGAGGCGCTGTCGAAGTGGCGGAAGATGCTCAGCAAGGCATTGTCATTACCGGCCCACAGGCTCGACCAGCTGGGCGGCGGCAAGTCGGCATAGCTGTCGCGGCGCAGGGCCTCGTAAGCATTGCGCTTGTCGCGGTAAGCCAACCATAGGCTGAGCACACTGCCGACGTCATCGTTCTGCCCCGGCATGGCCAACAAGGGCGTGGCCTGGCCGCGATAGCGCGCATCGGTGATGTACAGGTCGTGGTCCGGGTCCTGAAAGAGGGTCCAGAAGTTGTCGCGGATCACGTCCGTGGCGATCTGCCCACGGCACACCGGCCCACGGATAAAGGTGCGTACGAAGTACTCGGCGTTGTCCAGCATGAACTGGTAACGCGCCTTGGCCGGGATGGCTTCGAAGGTTTCGAACGGATTGGCGCGACGGCCTGGGCCGTACCCCGGTAACGCGTCGACCTGCCAGTTGCCGGCGTAGAACAGCTCTTTGATACGTGCCATTTTCTCGGCACTGAACGGGTACGTGATGTGGGTCTTATGCACGATCACGCCCTGCACCGGCCACAGGCGGTAATACACACGGGTGCCTGGGTCATCATTGGGGCGACGGGTGGCGATCAGGTCGATTGGCTGGCCGCTTGGCGTACGCGAGCGCACCCACTGGAAGAAATGCCCTGGCTCGCCGTTTTCAAAATAGATATGCGCGAGGAACAAGTGCTCGAACAGCCAGCGAGCCACCAGGCTTTCCCGCGCTCCGGGCTGGTTGAACAGGTTTTCCCACTGTTGTACCTGCAGAGCTTCCTTGGCACTGGGCGCCAGACCTTGCTCGTCGATAGGTGCGCCGGACGCGAGCCAGCGTTGCAGGGTCTGGTACTGCTGGTCCGTCAGGCCTGTGACCGCCAACGGCATGCCTTCCTTGGGATGGGCACCCGCGTAAGCGTTGAACTCACCCGGCATGGCGCACATGTTTTCACGGTTCAGGCCCAGCACGATGTCTTCAGGCAACTTGGCGTTGGGCTGCAACGGTGCGTTATGGCCCAACTCCAGCATGCGCGCCATCAAGGCAGCCTGGCTGCCCTGGGCGTCCAGCACTGAATAGAAGCCCTTTTGCTGCCAGGCTTGCTTACCAAACGCGTCATAAAACAAACGGGTGGTCGGCGTCGCCTGGCTGCGCTCGCCATCGTAGACCGGCACTTTGCTGGCGCCACGGGCTGCGCCTTCGCCACTGCCCAGGTTCAGTTGGCAGGCGGAGTCGTAGCAGGCGTGGCAGGCCACGCATTTCTCGGTGAAGATGGGTTGAATGTCGCGGGTGTACGAAATCGCCGGGGCGGGTCCGTCGGCCTGTGCAATGCAGGCGACCAGTGCCAGGACGGCGCTGGTGATGAGGCGAAGTGACATGTATCCGGTCCCGATTCAATACGTACGCTGAAAATTTGCCGGTGATTCTACCGGGCCACACCCCACAACAACATGAACGATATTCATGCAAAAACTGCGCATGCTCTAAATCGGCACAGGTTTGTTATGATTCACGCCCTCCGAAATGCCTGACCAGAGTAGTCCCATGTCCGATCGTAGCGTTCGTCTGCAAGCCCTTCATCAAGCCCTCAAGGAACGTATCCTGATCCTCGACGGCGGTATGGGCACGATGATCCAGAGCTACAAGCTTGAGGAAAACGACTACCGTGGCAAACGCTTCGCCGATTGGCCAAGCGACGTCAAGGGTAACAACGACCTGCTGGTGATCACCCGTCCGGACGTGATCGGTGGCATCGAAAAAGCCTACCTGGATGCCGGTGCCGACATCCTCGAAACCAACACCTTCAACGCCACGCGCATCTCCATGGCCGACTACGGCATGGAAGAACTGGCCTATGAGCTAAACGTAGAAGGCGCACGCCTGGCGCGCAAGATCGCCGACGCCAAGACCGCCGAAAACCCGGCCAAGCCGCGTTTCGTCGCCGGCGTGCTCGGCCCGACCAGCCGCACCTGCTCGTTGTCGCCCGACGTGAACAACCCCGGCTACCGCAACGTAACCTTCGATGAGTTGGTGGAAAACTACACCGAGGCCACTAAGGGCCTGATCGAAGGCGGCGCCGACCTGATCCTGATCGAGACCATTTTCGACACCCTCAACGCCAAGGCCGCGATCTTTGCCGTGCAGGGCGTGTTCGAGGCATTGAACATCGAACTGCCGATCATGATCTCCGGCACCATCACCGACGCCTCCGGCCGCACCCTGTCGGGCCAGACCACCGAAGCGTTCTGGAACTCCGTGGCCCACGCCAAGCCGATTTCCGTGGGGCTGAACTGCGCCCTGGGTGCCAGCGAGCTGCGTCCGTACCTGGAAGAGTTGTCGAACAAGGCCAACACCCACGTTTCTGCGCACCCGAACGCCGGCCTGCCGAACGAGTTCGGCGAGTACGATGAATTGCCGTCACAAACCGCCAAGGTCATCGAAGAGTTCGCCCAGAGCGGCTTTCTCAACATTGTCGGCGGTTGCTGCGGTACCACGCCTGGCCACATCGAGGCCATCGCCAAGGCCGTGGCCGGTTACGCGCCGCGCCAGATCCCGGATATCCCGAAAGCCTGCCGCCTGTCGGGCCTGGAGCCGTTCACCATCGACCGCAGCTCGTTGTTCGTCAACGTCGGTGAGCGCACCAACATCACCGGCTCGGCCAAGTTCGCCCGCCTGATCCGCGAGGACAACTACACCGAAGCCCTGGAAGTCGCCCTGCAGCAGGTGGAAGCCGGCGCCCAGGTGATCGACATCAACATGGACGAGGGCATGCTGGATTCAAAGAAGGCCATGGTGACCTTCCTCAATCTGATTGCCGGCGAGCCGGACATCTCCCGCGTGCCGATCATGATCGACTCCTCCAAGTGGGAAGTGATCGAGGCTGGCCTCAAGTGCATCCAGGGCAAGGGCATCGTCAACTCCATCAGCATGAAGGAAGGTGTGGAGCAGTTCATCCACCACGCCAAGCTGTGCAAGCGCTACGGCGCCGCCGTGGTAGTGATGGCGTTCGACGAAGCCGGCCAGGCCGACACCGAAGCGCGCAAGAAAGAGATCTGCAAACGCTCCTACGACATCCTGGTGAATGAAGTGGGCTTCCCGCCGGAAGACATCATCTTCGACCCGAATATTTTCGCAGTCGCCACCGGGATTGAAGAGCACAACAACTACGCCGTCGACTTCATCAACGCCTGTGCCTACATCCGCGATGAACTGCCCTACGCATTGAGCTCCGGCGGCGTGTCCAACGTGTCGTTCTCGTTCCGTGGCAACAACCCGGTGCGTGAGGCGATCCACTCGGTGTTCCTGCTGTATGCGATCCGCAACGGCCTGACCATGGGCATCGTCAACGCCGGCCAGCTGGAGATCTACGACCAGATCCCGGCCGAGCTGCGTGACGCCGTGGAAGACGTGGTGCTCAACCGCACGCCGGACGGCACCGACGCCCTCCTCGCCATCGCTGACAAGTACAAGGGCGACGGCAGCGTCAAGGAAGCCGAGACCGAAGAATGGCGCGGCTGGCCGGTGAACAAGCGCCTGGAACACGCGCTGGTCAAGGGCATCACCACGCATATTGTCGAGGACACCGAAGAATCGCGACTGTCGTTCGCGCGCCCTATCGAAGTGATCGAAGGCCCGCTGATGTCCGGCATGAACATCGTCGGCGACCTGTTTGGCGCGGGCAAAATGTTCCTGCCCCAAGTGGTGAAATCCGCCCGCGTGATGAAGCAGGCGGTGGCGCACTTGATCCCGTTCATCGAGCTGGAAAAAGGCGACAAACCCGAAGCCAAGGGCAAGATACTGATGGCGACCGTAAAGGGCGACGTGCATGACATCGGCAAGAACATCGTCGGCGTGGTGCTGGGTTGCAACGGCTACGACATCGTCGACCTCGGCGTGATGGTGCCGGCGGAGAAGATCCTGCAGGTGGCCAAGGAGCAGAAGTGCGACATCATCGGGCTGTCCGGCCTGATTACGCCGTCCCTGGACGAGATGGTGCACGTGGCCCGTGAGATGCAGCGCCAGGACTTCCACCTGCCGCTGATGATCGGTGGCGCCACCACCTCCAAGGCGCACACGGCGGTGAAGATCGAGCCCAAGTACAGCAACGATGCCGTGGTGTATGTCACCGACGCCTCGCGTGCGGTCGGCGTGGCGACTCAGTTGCTGTCCAAGGAGCTGAAAGCCGGCTTCGTGGAGCGTACCCGCGAAGAATACGTGGAAGTGCGTGAACGCACCGCAAACCGCAGCGCCCGCACCGAACGCCTGAGCTACCCGGCCGCCATCGCCAAGAAGCCGCAGTTCGACTGGAGCACCTACACGCCGGTAGTGCCGACCTTTACCGGCGCCAAGGTGCTGGACAATATCGACCTCAAGGTGCTGGCCGAGTACATCGACTGGACGCCGTTCTTCATTTCCTGGGACCTGGCGGGGAAATTCCCACGCATTCTGACTGATGAAGTTGTCGGTGAAGCGGCGACCGCGCTGTACGCCGATGCCCAGGAAATGCTCGCCAAGCTGATCGACGAAAAACTCATCAGCGCCCGTGCAGTGTTTGGTTTCTGGCCAGCCAACCAAGTCAAGGACGATGACCTGGAAGTTTACGGCGAAGACGGCAAGCCGCTGGCGACCTTGCATCACTTGCGCCAGCAGATCATCAAGACCGACGGCAAGCCGAACTTCTCCCTGGCCGACTTCGTGGCACCCAAGGACAGCGGCGTGACCGACTACATCGGTGGTTTCATCACCACCGCCGGCATCGGCGCCGAAGAAGTGGCCAAGGCCTACCAGGACGCGGGCGACGACTACAACTCGATCATGGTCAAGGCCCTGGCCGACCGCCTGGCCGAAGCCTGCGCCGAGTGGCTGCACCAGCAAGTGCGTAAAGACTACTGGGGTTACGCCAAGGACGAGCAACTGGACAACGAGGCGCTGATCAAGGAGCAGTACAGCGGCATCCGCCCTGCCCCGGGTTACCCGGCGTGCCCGGACCACACCGAGAAAGGCGCCTTGTTCCAACTGCTGGACCCGGAGGCACGTGAGATGGAAGCGGGCCGCAGTGGCGTGTTCCTCACCGAGCACTACGCGATGTTCCCGGCGGCAGCGGTCAGCGGTTGGTACTTTGCCCACCCGCAGGCGCAGTACTTTGCCGTGGGCAAGATCGACAAGGACCAGGTGGCGAGCTATACAGCGCGCAAAGGCCAGGACCTGAGCGTGACCGAGCGTTGGTTGGCGCCGAACCTGGGTTACGACAACTAAGCCCGGCGGGATTGTCTATGCTGTCCCTCACACACCTTGTGTCGAGGGATGTATGGACGATCCAGTCAACAACAAGCCCCCTACCTTCTGGCAAATGCTGCACAGCGTGATGGCGGCTGCGTTTGGCGTGCAAAGCGGCAAGAACCGCGCCCGCGACTTCACCCACGGCAAACCCAGCCACTTTGTCGTGTTGGGCATTCTGTTCACGGCGGTGTTTGCCTTGACGCTGTTCGGCATCGTCAAGCTGGTGCTGCTGTTGGCCGGTGTCTAGCGCAGCAGCAGTTGCAGGCTGAACGGGTAACGGTAGGACGCCGGCTTGCCGACGGCAGACAGTGCGCGAAAATCGACAGGCGCCATGGGCCCCAGCAAGCGTTGTGCCTGGGAGGCGTCTATCAGCTGGAACAGCGCCTCCTGGCGGTCACGCCCACCATGGGCGCTGATATCCACGCCCTTGGCGTCATCATTGATCAACACCATCGCCCAGCCGCCCAGGGTGAAATGCCCGGCGACCAGCGTACTCAAGCGCCCCTCCAGCCGCGCCTGCAAGATCTGCGGCGAACTGTTCACCGCGCTGAACAACACCTCCTTGCCCGGCACGTGCCCGCTGTCCTGCAACGCCTGCATGGCACCCAGCGCCATCTCGTCGTTGGCCGACCACACCAGCGTGGTCTGCGGATAGCGCTTGAACAGCAGCGTGGCTTGCTCGAACGCACGTTGACGGCTCCATTCGCCGTAGACCAATTGATGCAGGCGTACTTCAGGGTGCTCGGCCAGGGCGCGGTGCAAGCCCTGTTCACGCAATTGCGCGGCTGGGGTGGTCTTGGTGCCGGAGAATGCCAGCAGGTCGATGGTCTCACCGGCTGCGACCGGACCGTGCTGGCGCAATAGATCGGTGAGCATCAGGTAGCCGGCCTGTTCGTCGTCGGCAACCATGCTGGCGATCCAGCCTGCACTGTTGCCGAGCAATTGCACCTGATCGGCGGTCAGCGCGTTGTTCACGATCAGCAGCTTCACCCCACTGCCCTGGGCCATGCGCAGGATCTGCGGGGCGACGTACTGCTCGTTCACCAGCACCAGATAATCCGGCCGCTCGCTGCCTTGCAGTGCTTCGCGGGCCTGGCTCAGGGTGTTATGGGCGTCACGCTCGGCATAGCGCACACGCAAATGCAGGCCGAGGTCCTTGGCACCGGCCTGCATGAATTGCGCGTAGCTGACCCAGAAGGTTTCCGTCGACATGCCAGGGTTGAGAAACACCACCGACGTGGCATGGGCCATCGCCCCGTACGCCGATCCCAGCAACCACACACACGCAATCAGCACCTTCGACATGGATGTTCAAGCCTTGAATATTGACCGCCATGATAGTGGCATTGCGACAGTCAATCGAGGCTGTTTACTGGTGGCTTACCCAGAACACGGCAGTTCCCACGACCAGAATGATCAGGAACAGGATGGCCCAGGCATCAACGGTACTGTCGGGTTTACGGGCTTTTGTCGGATTGCTCATCGCATCGCCTCTTGTCGGTTTTATAGGTGATTACGTTCAAACACGCTCACAGTAAAGTTGACGATTGCCCGCATGACAAATGTGGGTATGGCGATAACGGTTCTCATTAGGCGATTTGGTTATTTGCATATACTCAAACATCACTTTTGCGCATAAACGCAAACTGGTATCGTGCGCCGGCTCCGTTGGGAGTGCGCGGCCGTGCGCGCAGATTTGCCGAGAACAGGACCTATATGTACGTATACGACGAATACGATCAGCGCATCATCGAGGACCGCGTCAAGCAGTTCCGTGATCAGACCCGACGCTACCTAGCAGGTGAACTGAGCGAAGAAGAGTTCCGCCCTCTGCGCCTGCAAAATGGCCTTTATGTTCAGCGCTTTGCGCCGATGCTGCGGGTGGCCGTGCCCTATGGCCAACTGACGTCGCGCCAGACGCGCATGATGGCCAAGATTGCCCGCGACTTCGACAAAGGCTATGCCCACATCAGTACCCGCCAGAACGTACAGTTCAACTGGCCGGCGCTGGAAGATGTGCCGGACATCCTGGCTGAGTTGGCCACCGTGCAGATGCACGCCATTCAGACCAGCGGTAACTGCCTGCGCAACGTGACCACCGACCAATTCGCCGGTGTTGCCGCCGACGAGCTGATCGACCCGCGCCCCTGGTGCGAAATCGTCCGCCAATGGACCACCTTCCACCCGGAATTCGCCTACCTGCCGCGCAAGTTCAAGATCGCCATCAATGGCTCGACCTCGGACCGTGCGGCCATCGAAGTGCACGATATCGGCCTGGAGCCGGTGTACAACGCAGCGGGCGAGCTGGGCTTTCGCGTATTGGTCGGTGGTGGCCTGGGCCGTACCCCGGTGGTCGGTGCCTTCATCAACGAATTCTTGCCGTGGCAGGACCTGTTGAGCTACCTCGACGCGATCCTGCGGGTCTACAACCGCTACGGCCGTCGTGACAACAAGTACAAGGCCCGGATCAAGATCCTGGTCAAGGCGCTGACCCCTGAGGTGTTCGCCCAGAAAGTCGACGCCGAGATGGAACACCTGCGCGGCGGCCAGACCACCCTGACCGAAGCCGAAGTGCACCGCGTCGCCAAGCACTTCGTCGACCCTGAATACAAAGCCCTGAGCAATCAGGACGCCGAGCTCGCAGCGCTGGATAAAGAACACCCAGGTTTCGCCCGCTGGCGTGGCCGCAACACCCTGGCGCACAAGAAGCCGGGCTACGTGGCGGTGACCCTGTCGCTGAAACCGACCGGTGTTGCACCGGGCGATATCACCGACAAGCAGCTGGACGCCGTCGCCGACCTGGCCGAGCGCTACAGCTTCGGTCAACTGCGCACCTCCCACGAGCAGAACATCATCCTCGCGGACGTTGAACAGAGCCAACTGTTCACCCTGTGGGGCGAGCTGCGCGAAGGCGGTTTCGCCACGCCGAACATCGGCCTGCTGACCGACATCATCTGCTGCCCGGGCGGCGACTTCTGCTCCCTGGCCAATGCCAAGTCGATCCCGATTGCCGAATCGATCCAGCGCCGTTTCGACGATCTGGACTACCTGTTCGACATCGGCGAGCTGGACCTGAACATCTCCGGTTGCATGAACGCCTGTGGTCATCACCACGTCGGCCACATCGGCATCCTGGGCGTGGACAAGAAAGGCGAAGAATTCTACCAAGTGTCCCTGGGTGGCAGCGCCAGCCGCGATGCGAGCCTGGGCAAGATCCTCGGCCCATCCTTCGCCCAGGAAGCCATGCCTGAGGTGATCGGCAAGTTGATCGATGTGTACATCGAACAGCGCACCGAAGATGAGCGTTTCATCGACACCTACCAGCGCATCGGCATCGACCTGTTCAAGGAGCGCGTCTATGCAGCGAATCATTAAGAACAACGAAGTCCTCGACGAAACCTGGCACCTGCTGCCCAAGGACGCGAGCTTCGACGGCATTTCCAACTGCGACGACCTGATCGTGCCGTTGGCCCTGTGGCGCGAACACGCGCACGCCCTCAAGGCCCGTGACGGCGGCCTGGGTGTCTGGCTGGACGCTGAAGAAGAGGCAGAAGAAATCGGTGACGACGTGGAACACTTCCAGGTCATCGCCCTGAACTTCCCGGCCTTCACCGACGGCCGCAACTACTCCAACGCGCGCCTGCTGCGTGACCGTTATGGTTACAAAGGCGAGCTGCGCGCGATTGGCGATGTGCTGCGCGACCAACTGTTCTACCTGCGCCGCTGCGGGTTCGATGCCTTCGCCCTGCGCGCCGACAAAGACCCGTACGAAGCGCTGGAAAGCCTCAAGGACTTCTCGGTGACGTACCAGGCCGCCACGGATGAACCGCTGCCGTTGTTCCGCCGTCGCTGAGTCTTGGTGCATGAAAAAGCCCTGGCATGCCAGGGCTTGTTTTATGCATTGAGTTTGATCGACGCCAGCACCTGCTTTTGCCCCATGCTGCACGGCACACCTTCGGGCTGCGCCCGCACCGCGTCGATCACTCCCAGCAATTGCGCCTTGCTGTGAGCGAGTTGCGCTTGCATCTCTTCGATCTGCGCGACCTTGCGCTCCAGCGCCTCGATCAGCTCTTCACGCTTGTGCTCACCCGGCGCCGGCATCAGCGCCTTGAGTTCCTGCAAGGTAAAACCGGCCTGTTGCGCGCTCTGAATCAGCTGCAACGTCTGCAATGCTTCCGCCGAGTAGCGCCGATAACCATTGGCCTGGCGCCCCACCTGGCTGATCAGCCCCTCGGCCTCATAAAAGCGGATGCGCGACGCCGCCAGCCCACTCTGCTTTGCCAGCTCACCAATATTCATCACCGCCCCTGCTTGACATTAAAGTTAACTTTAAGCTTAGCCTGAGGCCTCCCCCGCTCAGGAGTCAACCCATGTCACCCTTTGAAGCCCTGCAACTGCCCAATGGCCAAGTCCTCTCCAACCGCATCGCCAAGGCCGCGATGGAAGAAAACATGGCCGACGGCAATCAGGCACCGTCCCCTGAACTGAAGCAGCTGTACAGGGCTTGGGCGCAGGGCGAGCCTGGCTTGTTGATCACCGGCAACGTGATGGTCGACCGCCGCGCCATGACCGGCCCTGGCGGCGTGGCCCTCGAAGACGAGCAGCACCTGGCTAGCTTTCGCGAGTGGGCCGACGTGGCGCGCGACAACGGCGTGCACTTCTGGGTACAACTCAGCCATCCAGGCCGCCAGACCCCGGCCAACCTGCGCCAGCAAGCCATTGCGCCGTCCGCCGTGGCGCTCGACCTGGGCGGTTTCTCCAAGATGTTTGCCACGCCCAAGGCCATGACCGGGGACGATATCCAGGATGTGATCCAGCGCTTTGCCACCAGCGCACGCCTGGCTGAAAAAGCCGGGTTTACCGGCGTACAGATCCACGGCGCCCATGGCTACTTGCTCAGCCAGTTCCTGTCGCCGTTGAGCAACCAACGCACCGACCACTGGGGCGGTTCCCTGGAAAACCGCGCGCGGCTGTTGCTGGAAGTGATCCGTGCGGTACGCGCCAACGTCAGCCCGTCGTTTTGTGTCGCCGTCAAACTCAACTCCGCCGACTTCCAACGGGGCGGTTTTGCAGAAGCCGACGCACGCGCCGTGGTCAAAATGCTCAACCCGCTGCCCATCGACCTGCTGGAATTATCCGGCGGCAGTTACGAAGCACCGGCCATGCAAGGCGAAGCGCGTGACGGCCGTACCCTGGCGCGGGAGGCGTACTTCCTGGAGTTCGCCAGCCAACTGGCGACCATTGCGAAGATGCCGGTGATGGTCACCGGCGGCATCCGTCGCCTGCCCATCGTGCAACAAGTGCTGGACAGCGGCGTCGCCATGGCCGGGATCGCCACGGCCCTGACCCTGGAACCGCAGTTGATCCAGCACTGGCGTGAGGGCCGCGACCCCAACCCACAACTCAAGCCCATCGATTGGAAGCGCAAACCCCTGGCCTCCCTCGCCGTCCTTGCCGTGGTGCGCTACCAGATGCGCCGCCTCAGCCGCGGCCATTTGCCCAAGGCCAACGTCGCGCCGTGCATGGCGCTGGTGCGTGACCAATGGTTTCTGGCGCGACGCACCCGGCAATACCGGGCGGCCATGACGCAATCTTCACATTAAAGGATGAACATCCGCCGTGATCGAACTGTCCCCTATTGATCAGCAGTTTTTAACCTCACTGACGATTGGAGTTCTTCATGGCGAAAATCAACCTGGCCCAGCAATTGGCGACCACCCTTGAACAGGCGGGGATCAAGCGCATCTGGGGCCTGACCGGCGACAGCCTCAACGGCCTTACGGACGCCCTGCGCACCATGGACAGTATCGAGTGGATGCATGTGCGTCATGAGGAAGTGGCTGCGTTCGCCGCCGGCGCCGAAGCGGCGGCCACCGGAGAACTGACCGTGTGTGCCGGCAGCTGCGGGCCGGGCAACCTGCATTTGATCAATGGCCTGTTCGACTGCCATCGCAATCATGTGCCGGTGCTGGCAATTGCCGCGCAGATTCCGTCGTCGGAGATCGGCCTGAACTACTTCCAGGAAACTCATCCGCAGGAACTGTTCAAGGAGTGCAGCCACTTTATCGAGCTGGTCACCAACCCCGAACAGATGCCTCACGTGCTGCACCGCGCCATGCGTTCGGCGATCCTCAATCGCGGCGTGGCGGTGGTGGTGATTCCGGGCGATGTGTCGCTGCTGGAAGTCGAAGACAAGCTCAAGCCGTGGCCCGCCTTGCATGCGCCACGCGCGCTGCCGGCGGAGCAGGACCTGCAACGCCTCACCGAGATCCTGGAAAGCAGCCAGAAAACCACCCTGCTGTGTGGCAGCGGCTGTGCCGGCGCCCATGACCAGGTGGTGGCCCTGGCCGACGCCCTCGGCGCTCCCGTAGTGCATGCCCTGCGCGGTAAAGAGCATGTGGAATGGGACAACCCTTTCGACGTGGGCATGACCGGCCTGATCGGCTTCAGCTCTGGCTACCATGCCATGCTCGACTGCGACACCTTGATCATGCTCGGCACCGACTTCCCCTACCGCCAGTTCTACCCAACCGACGCCAAGATCATTCAGGTCGACCGCAACCCGCAGGCCCTCGGCCGCCGCGCCACACTGGACCTGGGCATTGCCGCGGATGTCAGCGAAACCATCGGCGCCCTGCTGCCGCGCCTGACGCGCAAGACCGATCGCAGCTTTCTCGAAACGTCCCTGAAGCATTACGAGAAAGCCCGCCAAGGGTTGGACGACCTCGCTCAACCCTCAAAAGCCAATCGACCGATTCACCCGCAATACGTCGCACGTTTGCTCAGTGAATTGGCGGATGACGATGCAATCTTTACCGCCGATGTCGGATCGCCCACCGTGTGGGCTGCGCGCTATTTGAAGATGAATGGCAAGCGCCGCCTGATCGGTTCGTTCAACCACGGCTCGATGGCCAATGCCATGCCCCAGGCCATTGGTGCCCAGGCAGCCTTTCCGGATCGCCAGGTGATCTCGATGTCCGGTGATGGTGGTTTCGCCATGCTGATGGGGGACTTCATCTCGTTGGCACAGCTGAAACTGCCGGTAAAGGTCATCGTGTTCGATAACTCTTCCTTGGGGTTCGTAGCCATGGAAATGAAGGCTGCGGGCTATCTGGATACCGGTACCGAGCTGAAAAACCCGGACTTCGCCGCCATGTCCAACGCCATGGGCATTCTTGGCATTCGCGTGGAGCAATCGGAAGACCTGGAACCGGCCCTGCGCCGCGCCCTCGCCCATGACGGCCCGGTGCTGGTGGACGTGGTTACCGCGACCCAGGAGCTGGTGATGCCGCCGACCATCAAGCTGGAACAGGCCAAGGGGTTCAGCCTGTATATGCTCAAGGCGGTGATGAGTGGCCGTGGCGATGAGGTGATCGAGCTGGCGCGCACCAACTGGTTGCGCTAGCGCAAGGAAGCACCGTAGCGGACCACTACTTCGGTGATCACCTCGACCATGCGTGGGTCCGCCTCCGGCGCGCTGAACAGGCGGAACTCGGCATCGGGCAATTCGGGTAACCCGTGCTCGGCGCCGAGTACCGTCAAGCCGGGCACCAGTTGGCTGCGCGCGATCGGTGCAATGGCAAACCCCGCCAACGCAGCGGCATGCAGCGCCGCATAGCTTGAGCACAGCATAGCGGTACGCTGAACGATTCCCGCCTGGGCCAGACGTGAAAGCGCCGCTTCGCGATAAGGGCAAGGCTCGGGAAACAGCGCCAAGGGCAAGGGCGTCGGCAACGTCGTCAGCGGTTGCGCAGACCAGGCCCATACCAACGGCTCCTGCCACAGCGCCAGGCCAGGCTCGCTGGACTCGCACAATGAACCCACGACCACATCCAATTCGCCCAGCTTCATCAACGCCAGCAATGAACCGGGAATACCCACCTGCACAGTGATTTGCAGGCCGGGGTATTGCGCGGCAACCTCCTGCAACTCGCGCAACAGACGCGCATCCGCGAACTCTTCCGACACTCCAACGCGCAGATTTCCTTCAAATGCCGAGCGCGTCAGCTCGGCCCAGGCATTGCGATTCAGCGCCAGGATGCCCCGTGCGTAGGCCATCAAGCGTTCACCGTCCGGCGTCAGTTGTTGAGAGCGTGTGGTACGGGTGAGCAAGGGCTTGCCCACCTGTTCCTCCAAACGACGCAGATGCCCGCTGACCGCCGATTGGGTGAGGTGCAAACGTGCAGCGGCGCGGCTGAAGCCTTCTTCATCCACCACGGCGACAAAGGTTTTTAGCAGGACGGTATCGAACATATTCTTAAAACAAATTAATCAGGTAATAAAACACGATTTATATTTCACTTAGCGTTATGTTGCAATGCTTGGGTCATCTTTCTCCGAGACCCGCCATGACCACCCTCCTGCACATCGAATGCTCACCGCGCAAACAGCGCTCCGCCTCTTTGGAAATCGCCCGCCAGTTTATCGCGCGGTATCAGCAGAACGCGCCCGACACCCAGGTCAATACCCTGGACCTCTGGGCGCTGGACCTGCCCGAATTCGACGGCCCGATCATGGACGCCAAATACGCCGGGCTCAGTGGAACGCCCTTGAGCGAAGAACAAGCCCTCGCCTGGGAAACTCTGAAAAGGCTGGCGGCCCAACTGCATCAGGCTGACGTGCTGGTGTTCTCGGTACCGCTGTGGAATTTCACCGTGCCCTACAAGCTCAAGCACTTTATCGACGTGGTGTCGCAGAAGGACGTGTTGTTCGAATTCAGCCCGGAGCACGGGTTGCGCGGGCTGCTGCGCAACAAGACGGCGGTGAACGTGTATGCGCGGGGTATGGATTTTTCGGCGCCGGACACCCAGGCGATGGATTTCCAGAAGCCTTACATGGAGGCCTGGCTAGGCTTTATCGGGGTGACGGATGTGCACTCGCTGTACGTGGAAAAGACCATCCTGGGGCCGGAAGTCGATCAGGCATCGCGCCTGAAGAGCACAGCGTTGGCGCTGTTGCTTGCGGATCAGTTGGCCTGACAACACGCAAAAGACCCGGCCGCTTTGGCCGGGTCTACAGCGGTCAACCGTGCTGTTTTTCGACCCACTTGCCGTAGGCATCGATAAACGCCTGCAAGAACGGCTTAGTCTTTTCCGAGACCTTGCCCGCCTCGTCAAACACACTGCCCGCGCCGCCCAGATAGGCCTCCGGCTGCTGCATGCACGGCACATCGAGAAACACCAGGGACTGGCGCAGGTGATGGTTGGCGCCAAATCCACCAATCGCACCCGGCGATACACTGATGATCGCCCCCGGCTTGCCACTCCAGGCGCTCTGCCCGTAAGGCCGCGAACCGACGTCGATGGCGTTCTTCAACGGGGCGGGCACGGAGCGGTTGTATTCCGGGGTCACGAACAACACCGCGTCGGATGAACTCACGTGTTTGCGGAAAGTACTGTAGGCTGCCGGCGGTGTCGCCCCGTCAATGTCTTCGTTGTAGAGCGGCAAATCGCCAATTTCCACAATGTTCAACTTCAGGTTGGCCGGGGCCAGTTCGGCCAGTGCCAGTGCGACCTTGCGGTTGATCGAGTCTTTTCTCAAGCTGCCGACCACGACGGCTACGGTGTAGACCTTGCTCATTGGGGTTTCCCGACGTCTGACTAAAGGAGCTTGTAGTTATAGAGTCTTCGCGGCGTGTTCACCAGAAGGTTTTGATATTCCTGCGGGCGTTTGCCTGGCACTGCGACACGTAGGAAGCATCTGAAAATATCAGCGAATAGTATTTTTATTCCGTAAGTAAACTACCCCGCTCCATGACGGTCTACAGAACCGCAAATCGAGTGTTTATCTCCAGAGGTTCTAAACAGATGGCAGCAGTATTAGTCGGACAGTTTCATGCCAGAGACGCAGAAGGACGCGTGTATTCGGTGCATGAGTTCCAGGAATCCAACCCGGCGCAAGGCGACCTGGCTGGCTCGGCACCTACCACCACCTACAAGCTGGCCATTGGCGACCGTGTAGAGAAACTGGAAGGCGACGAATTCAAGTTGATCCAATCGGGCACCATTCTTGTGCGCGAATCGCAAACCACCCTCGCGTCATAAGATCTCGCCCTATCCACCTGCTCAGTCCTGGCCATTGACGGCATTGACTGGGCTGGGGTGATCACGGACGACGGATTTCCGTGACCTCGATGCCCTGCTCTCCCTGCACCTTCTTCAGCGTGACCATCAACCGCCCCCGCTCGCCTTCAACGGCATACAGCGAACGCTGGTAGCCCGCCGAGTTGTAGCCCGGATGCGCGACCACCTGCCTGACCAACTCCATGCCCAGCACCGAGCCCACCTGCTCGACCACCTGTTCCTGGGAACGGATATAGGCTTCAAGGGCCAGGTTTTCCGGCGCGGTTTCGTTCTGAGTGTCGAGGAGATAAGCAGCCACGCAGCCGACGGTCACCAGGACCAGCAGTTGCTTGGCCGTTACCCCGAGAAAAATCGAGGGTAAAGGCATATGAGACCAGACCTGTTTTTGTTGTTAATGCCGGTAGCCGGCTGTGGTCGTTGATGATCAGCGCAGCCATTCTATTGAATACCCGGCCCGCTGCACATAGACTCCGGCGATGCGTTTACGTCATATCGAAGTGATTCAGGCCATCTTGCAGACCGGACACCCAGGCTTGGCCGCCGAGTGGTTGCAACTCTCCGTGGGCGATGTGGAAGCCGCGCTCAAGGACGCCGAGCAGCAGCTGGGCTTTATGTTGTTCGCCAGTGTGCGTGGACGCTTGCAGGCCACCCGGGAAACCCTGGAACTGCAAGCTGAGATCGCCCACGTCTATGAAGCGCTGGAGCCGGTGCAACGTCTGGCCAGCCGCTTGAAACACCATCATGCCCCCACTCTGCGCGCCCTCTGCACGCCGCCCCTGGCCAATCAACTGCTACCGCAAAGCATTGCAGCGTTGCGCCGACGCTTTCAGGACACACCGTGCAACCTGTCGAGCCAACCGACCCGAGAGATCGTCAGGAGTTTGCTGCTGCACGAAGCCGATGTGGGTTTGAGCCTGCATGACCCGGAACACCCGCAAATCCACAGCACGGTATTAGCCCAGGGCAAACTGCAATTGCTAGCCCCCCACGGCTGGCTCAAGCCCAAGCAAAAATACATCGCGCTTCAGGACCTGGCCGGGCAATCGATGATCGGCCTGGAAGGCCAGGACCCGCTCAGCCGCCTGCTGGATGCCAAGCTGCAAGCCCTGCGCCCGCTACCCGTGGTGCAGACACGCGTACAGACTTACCAAATGATGCGCAGCATGGTGGAAGCCGGAGAAGGCCTGGCAGTGGTCGACCCCTTCACCGCGTTCGGCGCGCGTGAGGCTGGGCTGGATGCCTGCCCGGTGTCGCCGCCGATCATGGTCAGCCTGTACGCGCTGACCCTCAAGGATGGCGTGACTTCGCCCGCGCTTAATGCGCTGCTGGAAATCGTGACGCAAAAGGCCGAGGGCCTGTTGGCAGGTTAAGGCTTGTCGACTTCGCTCTTGAACAGCCGATACCAAAAAATCGCCACTTCACGGGTTTGCGGATCGATGCCGCGATAGCGCAGGTGATCGACCCCGCCCATCACATAACCGCAACGCTCGTACAATCGACAGGCGCCCAGGTTGTTGTTCTGGGTTTCCAGCATCATGCCCGGCAGGTTCTTCTTGCGACTCCAGAACTGCGCCACATCCAGCAACGCCTTGGCCACCCCATGACGCCGCGCAGGCAAGGCCACCGCCAGTTCGTCGACGTGGGCAAAACCATTCCAGTTGGTGCTGACCACGATATGTCCCACCGGGCGATCATCCAGGTAGGCCATGAAGATCGCGCTGTCGGGCGCGTCACGGAAGCTGGCGAATTCTTCAGGATCGATGCCATAGCACTTGCGGTACGGCAGGATGCGCTCCACGGGCCATTGATCGACCCGCTTGCCCATCTGCGGCTCACCGTAGGCACTGACCTCAAAGCTGAAGTCATTGCCCCACACGTAGGCATCAAAGCCTTCGTCGGCGACCCTTACACTGAGCCCCGGATACTTCGGGTTCATTACAGCTTGCATAACCATCCTTAAGCCTTGATGCAATCGACGGTGTAACAACGACCACTGCCGTCATCTTCGTGTTGCAACCCATGAACATCGGCGACAAAACCGGGGAAACTGCTATCGAACGTCCGGGCAAACGCCAGGTAGTCGATGATCGAGCGCGTCGACTCGGTAAAGCGCTCGCCCGGCATGATCAATGGAATACCGGGCGGGTAAGGCACCAGCATCACTGCTGCGACGCGCCCTTGCAAGGCATCAATGGACACTGCCTCTACTTCGCCCCTCACCAATTGGTCGTAGGCGTCGGCCGGTTTCATCGCGATTTCCGGCAACACGGTGTACATGCGCTTGAGGTGTTTGGCCGTGGCATTGCTGCGGTAACAGCCGTGCAATTGGTTGCACAGATCGCGCAAACCCAGCCCCTGGTAACGCACCGGCCCTTGGGCGAACACCGAAGGCAGGCAACTGGCCAGGCTGACATTGGCGTCGTAACTGCGCTTGAATTCCAGCAACTCGGTGAGCAAGGTACTCCATTTACCCTTGGTGATGCCCATGGAGAACAACACGAGGAAGGAATACAGCCCGGTTTTTTCCACCACCAGGCCACGCTCCCAAAGGAATTTACTGACGACGGCTGCGGGGATCCCGCAATCGCTGAGGGCGCCGCCGGCATTGAGGCCGGGCATCACCAGGGTCACTTTGATCGGGTCCAGCAGCACATAGTCTTCGGCCACATCGCCGAAGCCATGCCAATCATCCTCAGGGTGCAACAGCCAATCGGCGGTGACGACGCGGTCGATACCCGCCACCGAGGGTGGCTGCCAGATCGAAAACCACCAATCCTCTTCAGCAATGTGCTGGCGCAGGTTGGCCAGGGCGCGGCGAAAACTTAACGCCTCGTCGAACATTTCCTGCAACAGCGAACGCCCGGCCGGGCCTTCCATCATCGCCGACGCGACATCCAGCGAAGCAATGATGCTGTATTGCGGCGACGTGGAGATGTGCATCATGAAGGCTTCGTTGAACCGATCACGGTCCAGTTGGCGTGCGCCACCGTCCTGCACATGGATCATCGAGGCCTGGCTGAAGGCCGCCAGCAGCTTGTGGGTCGAGTGGGTGGTGAACACCAACGGACTGTCTGGCGTGCGCGAAGTGCCCATGCCGTAGCGCCCGGCGAAGAACTCATGAAACGCGGCGTAGGCATACCAGGCCTCATCAAAATGCAGCACCTCGACGCTGTTGCCCAGTTGCTGCTTGATCAGCTCAGCGTTGTAGCACAGGCCGTCGTAGGTGGAATTGGTCACCACGGCCATTTTCACTTTCGGCGGGCGGCCACGGGTGAGCGGGCTGGCGTCGATCTTGGTGCGGATCGATTCGGGGCTGAATTCGCTCAGGGGAATCGGGCCGATAATCCCCAGTTCGTTACGTTCGGGGCACAGGTACAACGGGATGGCGCCGGTCATGATGATCGAATGCAACACCGACTTATGGCAATTGCGGTCCACCAGCACCAAGTCATCGCGGCCGACCATGGAATGCCAGACGATCTTGTTGGCGGTAGAGGTGCCGTTGATCACGAAGAAGGTGTGGTCGGCGCCAAAGTTGCGCGCGGCGCGGGCTTCGGCTTCGGCCAGTGGGCCGGTGTGGTCCAGCAACGAGCCGAGTTCAGGCACCGATACCGACAGGTCGGAGCGCAGCGTGTTTTCCCCGAAGAACTGATGAAACGCCTGCCCCACCGGGCTCTTGCGGTAGGCCACGCCACCACCATGGCCGGGGGTGTGCCAGGAGTAATTGGAGTCGGCGGTATGTTGCACCAGCGCCTTGAAGAATGGCGGCAACAGGCCATCCAGGTAAGTACGCGCCGCACGGGCGACTTGCCGCGCAAGAAACGGCACGGTGTCTTCGAATAGATAGAGAATGCCGCGCAGCTGGTTGAGTTCGCTCATAGCGTCGGCGGGCGCATTTTCCAGAGTGACTTGCTCGCCCAGGGCAAAGATCGGCAGGTTCGGCGCCCGCAGCCGCGCCAGGCGGATCAGCTCGACCATGTTTTGCAGCAAGTGGGTATTTTCGCCAGCGCCTTCGGCGGCGATCAGCATGCACGCCAAGCCATGATGGGTAGAAGCCACCAGTCGCCCTTCGGCGTAATCCACTGCGGAAAAAATACTGAAGCCCTCTTGTTCCAGCTCTCGGGCGATGCCTCGGACCCGGTCACCGGCAACGGTGTCGGCCTTGATGTCACGGTGCACGATAAGCACAGGAAACTTCAGGTCTTTGTACATGAGTGCGTTCAGTCCTGAGGGCTATGCACTCAAGGGTAGAAGCTGGGGGGCGATGACGCGAATGAAGATTTCAACGGTTGTACAAATCAAAGGTGGGAGCGGGCTTGCTCGCGAATGCAGTGTGTCAGTCGATAGATAAGTTAACTGAACCACCCTATTCGCGAGCAAGCCCGCTCCCACATTTTTACCGCGCTTTTCCAGCCTATTGCTGGGTCAGGGTTGACCACAACGCCGGCGCACCCGCCGACTTGGCAATCGCTTCCAGCCGCGCCGCATGCTCGGCCAGGTCCTGCTCACTGGCGCGGATAATCGTGGTCGGCTTGCGGTCGCCTGGCAGGCGACGGATTTCCGAAGGACGGTTGCCCGAGCCTTCCGCCGAGCCGCTGCCGTCTGAAGCGTTACCCGCCAGGGACAGGCTGGTCTGCCCGCCGGTCATGGTCAGGTAGACGTCGGCAAGAATCTCAGAGTCGAGCAAGGCGCCGTGCAGCTCACGGCCGGAGTTGTCGACGCCATAACGCTTGCACAAGGCATCGAGGCTGTTGCGCTGGCCGGGGTGGCGCTCACGGGCCATCATCAAGGTGTCGAGGATCGAGCAGTGCTGGGAAATGTCTGCACGATCGGTCTGCCCCATCAGGGCAAATTCGTTGTTGATGAAGCCGACGTCGAACGCCGCGTTATGGATGATCAACTGGGCGCCGTTGATGAACTCAAAGAATTCATCGGCGACTTCAGCGAAACGCGGCTTGCCCTTGAGGAACTCGTCGGTGATGCCGTGGACGCCGATTGCGCCTTCGTCACTGTCGCGGTCCGGTTGCAGGTAGACGTGGAAGTGACGCCCGGTGAGGCGGCGACCCATCAGTTCGACACAGCCGATTTCAATGATCCGGTGGCCGTCGGTCACCGGCATGCCGGTGGTTTCGGTATCGAGTACAACAGATCGGATGGCCATCAGGGTTCAGCTCTCAACGGTGTGGTGTATTTCAAGGGGCGCGATATTAACACGTGAGTCGACATCAGCTCTGTTTGTAGCCGCGCACTTCGTCCACGCCACGGTTGGCCAACTGGTCGGCGCGTTCGTTGCCGGGGTGGCCGATGTGGCCGCGTACCCATTTCCAGGTGATGTCATGGCGATTGCATTGCTCATCGAGCAGTTGCCACAGGTCGGCATTCTTCACCGGCTCCTTGGCTGCCGTCTTCCAGCCGCGTTTCTTCCAGTTGACCATCCACTCGTTGATGCCCTTCATCACGTATTGCGAGTCGGTCACCAGCAACACGTTGCAACGGCGCTTGAGTTCTTCCAGGCCGCGAATCGCGCCCATCAGCTCCATGCGGTTGTTGGTGGTATTGGGCTCGCCGCCCCACAACTCTTTCTCCACGCCCTTGCACACCAGCAACGCGCCCCAGCCGCCAGGGCCGGGGTTGCCTTTGCAGGCGCCATCGGTGAAGAGTTCTACGCTATCGGTCATCGGTTGCTCGGTATTCATTCAAAAAGAGGGTCATGCGTCGCTTTGCTTGCGGTTGACCTTGGCCATCGGCATCGGCACCAACTTGCCCATCGGCTCGCGGCGTACCTGTTGCACCGGCCGCAACCCAACCACGATCTTGCGCGCCACCAGCAGATAGAAGCCGCCACCCGACAATTGCCAGGCGCCTGCGCGGCGCTCCCAGCCGGCCAGGCGGGCTTGCCACTTGGTCGACGCAAGCGGCGGACGATAGCACCCGAAGCGGCGTTTCTCCAGCGCGAAGCCCAGCAGGTTCAGCCAGTCCCCCACCCGTTGCGGCGAGATGCAACGCGCCTGACGCAAGGCGTCGTGGGCGAACACATGGCGCAAGCCCCAACTGCTCCAGGGGTTGATCCCGACAATCAGCAAATGACCACCCGGACGCACACTGCTCGCCGCTTCGCGCAGCAAGCCGTGGGGCGACAGGCAGAAATCCAGGCCATGCTGCAACACCACCACGTCTGCGGCGTGCTCGCTCAACGGCCAGGCCTGCTCCTCGCAGACAATCTCCACCCCCGGCAACGGTGCACCCAGGCGAACATTGCGCTGCACCTGGGGGGCGCACGGCGGCGTTTCGGCCGAAGGTCCGTAATGCACCAGGTAGCCGCCAAAGAACCGGCCCAACTCGTCTTCGAGCATGCGCCGTTCTTCGTCCAGCAGAAATTGCCCGATCGGACCGGACAGCCATTCACGGGCTGCACTGATCAGGGCCAGCCACTCAGGATCGGCCTGGGCGAACGCTTTATCAGTCATTGCATTCTCCAACTCGCCTAGACGTTCTAAGATGCACCAATGTGTTCAGCTTGGCGAATCGAAGAATGATACAGATCAGTGCCCTGCCCGCCTTCACCGATAACTACATCTGGTTGTTACAAGACCCGAGCACCCAGCGCTGCGCCGTGGTCGACCCCGGCGATGCCGCGCCGGTACTGGCCTGGCTCAAGCAAAACCCTGAGTGGGTCCTGAGCGACATCCTCATCACTCACCATCACCACGACCATGTCGGCGGCGTCGAACAACTCAAACGGGTGACTGACGCCAAGGTCTACGGCCCAGCCAACGAGAAAATCCCCGCGCGGGACGTCGCCCTTAACGATGACGAGCGGATCAGCGTGCTCGGCTGGGATTTCGACATTTATACCGTACCCGGCCACACCCTGGGCCATATTGCGTTTTATCACCAAGGCGTGCTGTTCTGTGGCGACACCCTGTTCGCCGCCGGTTGCGGGCGCCTGTTCGAAGGCACGCCAGAACAGATGCACACCTCCCTTGAGCGTCTGGCCGCGCTGCCCGCCGACACCTTGGTGTACTGCACCCACGAATACACACAAAGCAACCTCAAGTTTGCCCAGGCCGTGGAACCGAACAATGCCGATATCGCCGAACGGGTGGAAAACGTCCGCCAATTGCGCGAACGTGGCGAGATCACGCTGCCTTCCAACCTGGCCCTGGAAAAGCGCACCAACCCCTTTCTGCGCACCTCTGAAACATCCGTTAAACAAAAAGCGGACGAACGGAATGGCCGCGACAACCGCTCTGGGGCCGAGGTGTTTGCTAGCTTGAGGGCGTGGAAAGATAAGTTCTAACGGGAAGCAATCTGATACGTAATTTCTGAATGGTTGACCGGAACCAAACGGGTTTCTAGAATCGCCCGACATTTTTGCCCGGAACTTACTTCCAGCCAATGTCGTCATCTATTCGTAAATCCAACCATTCAGACGCATTGACCCGCCTGGCTCAAGCTGTGGCGGTGGCTGTGTCCGCCACGCTGGCGGGCTGCCAATCAAGCAATTTCACCGCACAATCCACCGTGCAACCCAAGCCAAACCTCAGCGCCAAGATCAAACAGAAACCCGTCATCTGGCTTTCTCAAAAGCCCGCTCCCGAAGTGCCCCAGGATGTCTGGGAGCGCATGCGAAGGGGCTTTCAATTGCAGGATGGTGTAGGCGTCAACCCACGTATCGAGCAACAGCGACTGTGGTTCGCGAGCAACCCTTCCTTCCTTGAGAACGCCGGCGAACGCGGCAGCCTCTATATTCATTACATCGTCGAACGCCTTGAAGAACGCAACATGCCCCTGGAGCTGGCGCTGCTGCCAGTGATTGAAAGTGCCTACAACCCAATGGCCTATTCGCGCAGCGATGCGGTCGGCTTGTGGCAGTTCATTCCCTCCACCGGGCGCTACTTCAACCTGCGCCAGACCCGGGCCTATGATGGCCGCCGCGACATCACCGCCTCCACCACCGCCGCCCTCGACTACCTGACCCGTCTGCACGACATGTTCAACGGTGACTGGCTATTGGCCCTGGCCGCCTACAACGCCGGCGAAGGCACGGTGAGCCGGGCAATCGAGCGCAACGAGAAGCTCGGTCTGCCGACCGACTACTGGAACCTGCCCCTGCCCCAGGAAACCAAGGACTACGTGCCCAAGTTCTTGGCGTTGTCCCAAGTGGTGCTGGCGCCCGAGGCCTATGGCGTCAACCTGAACCCGATTGCCAACACGCCGTACTTCGAAGTGGTTGAAGTCAAGCAAAGCATGGACCTGTCACGGGTCGCCGCACTGGCCGAAATCGACGAAGACGAATTGTTCCAGCTCAACCCCGCGCTGAAACAGCGCACCACTCTGGATGGCCCGCAGCATCTGCTGGTGCCGAGTTCCAAGGCACAACTGCTCACCAGTACCCTTTCGACGATGAAGCCAGAAGAATTGCTGGCAATGCGTCCGAAAAAGCAGGTGTTCGACGAAGTCGAAACCGCGCGCGTTGCCGGCCGTACCCGCAGCTACAAGGTGCGCAGTGGCGACAACCTGACGCTGATCGCCAAGGCCAACAAGGTCGATGTGCATGACCTGCAGCGCTGGAACAAGCTCAACGGCCAGGCGCTCAAGGTCGGCCAGACCCTGGTGATGCAGGACACGCGCAAGCTGGTGGCCAAGGCCGACAGCAAGAAGCCGGTGCAATACAAGGTCAAGAAAGGCGACTCGTTGTACATCGTTGCCAAGCGTTTCAACGTCGAGATGCAACATCTCAAGCGCTGGAACCCGCGTACTGGCCAGGCGTTGAAGCCGGGGCAGATGCTGGTGGTTTCCGGGCCACGCTGAGACCTCAGGCACACCGGGGAGCTAATGTGGGAGCGGGCTTGCTCGCGAATGCGGTGTGTCAGTCACTAGATGCATTAACTGATCCTCCACATTCGCGAGCAAGCCCGCTCCCACATTGGATCTACATCATCCCAACCGGCTTTTTCCAACCGGAACAAGCTGTTACTGTACCGATCATAAAGCGCAAGCCGCCTGGATCGGATCCCTGACTTGAAGCGTCCCCTCCTTCTACTAATAAGTCTGGCCTTGAGCTTTGGTGCGAACGCGGCGATTACCGAGAGCCACGGTTATACGCAGTTCGGCAGGCTCAAGTACCCGGCCAAATTCACCCACTTCGATTGGGTAAACCCCGCAGCGCCGAAAGGCGGGACATTGCGGGTCATGGCCTTTGGCACCTTCGATACGCTCAATCCCTATACATTCAAGGGCTCCAGCCCAGTTTCCACACCCAATTTCCTGCAGTACGGCGTCAACGAGCTGAACGAGCCATTGATGGTCGGCACCGGCCTGTACGCGCCCTCCGGCGATGAGCCCACCTCCAGTTATGGGCTGATCGCCCAGTCGGTGGAGTACGGCGAGGACCGCAGCTGGGTGGTGTTCAACCTGCGCCCGGAAGCGCGTTTTCATGATGGCAAGCCAATCACGGCCTATGACGTGGCGTTTTCCTATCGCACCCTGCTGACCGAAGGCCATCCGCAATACCGCACCAACCTGCAGGAAGTGGCGCGGGTGGATATCCTCAACCGACACCGGATCCGCTTTGTGTTCAAGCGCGCCGGCAACCCGTTGCTGATCCTGCGTCTGGGCGAATTGCCGGTATTGCCCCAGCACTACTGGAAAAACCGCGACTTCAAGGCCACCACCTTCGAACCACCACTGGGCAGCGGGCCGTACCGTATCAGCAAGGTCACGCCTGGCCGGCAACTGGTGTTCGAACGGGTCAAGGACTACTGGGGCAAGGACCTGCCGGTCAACCAGGGTTTTTATAACTACGACAAGGTCGAAGTGGAGTTCTATCGCGACAGCGACGTGGCCTTCGAAGCCTTCAAGGCTGGCGAGTTCGATATCTATATCGAGCATCAGGCCAAAAACTGGGCCAACGGCTACAACTTCCCGGCGGTGAACCGGGGCGACGTAATCAAGGCGCAGATTGCCCACCAGATCCCGACCCAGAGCCAGGGCCTGTTCATGAACAGCCGGCGACCGAATTTCAGCCAGACCAAGGTGCGCGAAGCCCTGGGGCTGATGTTCGACTTCGAATGGACCAACCGCACCCTGTTCAGCAGCGCCTACAAACGTACTTTGAGCTATTACCCTAACAGCGAATTCTCCGCTACCGGCGTGCCCACCGGCCATGAATGGCTGATGCTCTCGCCCTACCGCGAGCAATTGCCGGCCAACCTGTTTACCCAGCCGTTCAGCCTGCCCCAGACCGACGGGCGCGGCATCCCCCGCGAGACCATGCGCCGCGCCCTGGCCCTGCTCGGTGACGCTGGCTGGAAGCTCTCCGGCCAACGTCTGCTGAACAAAGACGGCCAACCGCTGCGCTTCGAGATCCTGCTGGTCAACCCGAACCTGGAGCGCATCCTGCAGCCCTATGTCGAGAACCTGATCAGCATCGGCATCGACGCGCGCCTGCGCACCGTCGACCGCGCCCAATACAAGCAACGCCTGGATCAATTCGACTTCGACATGATTCTCATCACCCTCAACCAGACCTTGAGTCCGGGCCTTGAGCAGTGGCAGTACTTCCACTCCAGCCAGGCCGCGATCAAGGGCAGCAAGAACTACGCAGGCATTGCCAACCCGATTGTCGATCACCTGCTGGAACAACTGCTGGCCGCCAAGACCCGCGAAGAGCAACTGGCCGCCGGCCGTGCCCTGGACCGGGTGCTGCTGTGGCAGCACTACAGTATTCCCAACTGGTACCTCAACTATCATCGCTTGGCGTACCGCAACCGGTTCGCCTTTGTCACCACGCCGCCCTATAGCCTGGGCCTGAGCGCGTGGTGGCTGAAAGCTTCGGAGAAAGCCCAATGATGTATTTGCGTACTGCACTGCTCGGCGGCCTGCTGCTGTGCACCGCGGCCCACGCCGCCCCGCAACATGCGTTGACGCTCTACAACGAACCGCCCAAATACCCCGCCGACTTCAAGCACTTCGACTACGTCAACCCGGACGCGCCCAAGGGCGGCACGTTCCGCGAGTCGGCCATGGGCGGCTTCGACAGCCTCAACCCGTACATCAGCAAGGGCGTGCCGGCCGACAACCTCGGTTTGATCTACGACACCCTGGCCATGCAAAGCCTGGACGAACCCATCACCGAATACGGCCTGGTCGCCGGCAAGATCGAAAAAGCCCCGGACAACAGTTGGGTGCGCTTCTATTTGCGCCCCGAAGCCCGCTTCCATGACGGTCACCCGATCCGCGCCGAAGACGTGGTGTTCACCTTCCAGGAACTGATCAAGGAAGGCTCGCCGATCTACCGCACCTACTACGCCGACGTCGACGAAGTGATCGCCGAAGACCCGCTGAAGGTGCTGTTCAAGTTCAAGCGCACCAACAACCGCGAATTGCCGCTGATCCTCGGGCAACTGCCGGTATTGCCCAAGCATTGGTGGGTCACCCGCGATTTTGCCAAGGGCAACCTCGAAGTGCCGCTGGGCAGCGGGCCGTACAAGGTGGCCGAGGTCAAGGCCGGGCGCATGATCCGCTACGAGCGGGTCAAGGATTACTGGGCCAAGGACCTGCCGGTCGCCAAGGGTTTCTACAACTTCGATAACCGCATCACTGACTATTACCGCGACAGCACCGTGTCCCTGGAAGCCCTCAAGGCCGGGCAGTTCGACTATTGGCTGGAGTTCAGCGCCAAGAACTGGGCCAACGCCTATAACATCCCGGCGGTGGCCCAGGGCCGCTTGATCAAGGAAGAAATTCCCAACGGCAACCCCACCGGCATGCAGGGCTTTGTGTTCAACATGCGCAAGCCGATGTTCCAGGACGTGCGCGTGCGCAAGGCCATCAGTCTGTTGCTGGATTTCGAATGGAGCAACAAGCAGCTGTTCAACGGCGCCTATACCCGCACCCGCAGCTACTTTGAAAACTCGGAAATGGCCGCCACCGGCCTGCCGGGCCCGGATGAACTGGCGATCCTCGAACCGCTGCGCGACAAGATCCCGCCCGAAGTCTTCACCCAGGCCTTCGAACCGCCCAAGACCGACGGTAGCGGCATGATCCGCACCCAGCAGCGCGAGGCCTACCAACTGCTGCAGGAAGCCGGCTGGCGCATCGTCGATGACAAGATGGTCGACACCACCGGCAAGCCGGTGAAAATCGAGTTCCTGCTGGCCCAGACCGAGTTCGAACGCATCCTGCTGCCGTTCAAGCGCAACCTGGCCGACCTGGGCATCGACCTGGTGATCCGTCGGGTTGACGTCTCGCAGTTCATCAACCGCATTCGCTCGCGGGACTTCGACATGCTGGTGGGCAGCTTCCCGCAGTCCACCTCGCCGGGGAACGAACAGCGCGAGTTCTGGAAGTCCTCCAGCGCCGACAAACCCGGCAGCCGCAACTACATGGGGCTCAAGGACCCGGCCATCGACCAGTTGGTGGAAGAGCTGATCGACGCCGATTCGCGCAAAAGCCTGGTGGCGCACGCCAAGGCCCTGGACCGCGTGTTGCAGTTCGGCTACTACGTGATCCCGAACTGGCACATCAAGACCTTTCGCGTGGCGTACTGGGATCACCTGGGCCACCCCAACGTCCCGCCGCGCTACGACGTCGGCACCGCTACCTGGTGGGCCAAGCCTGACGTAAAACCCGCCGTCACCTCAGAACCAGACACCAGCGCCGATCCGGCGAGTGGAGGCGATTAAATGCTGGCCTATATCTTTCGCCGCCTGTTGCTGATCATTCCCACCCTGTTCGGGATCCTGCTGATCAACTTCGTCATCATCCAGGCCGCCCCCGGTGGCCCGGTGGAGCAGATGATCGCCAAGCTTGAAGGTTTTGAAGGCGCCACCAGCCGCATTGCCGGTGGCGGCGCCGAAGTGTCGGTGGCCGGTTCCAGCAGCTACCGAGGCGCCCAGGGCCTGGACCCGGCGCTGATCAAGGAAATCGAGAAGATGTACGGCTTCGACAAATCGGCGCCGGAACGCTTGTGGATCATGGTCAAGAACTACGCCCAGCTGGATTTTGGCGACAGCTTCTTCCGTGACGCCAAGGTCATAGACTTGATCAAGGAGAAGATGCCGGTGTCCATTTCCCTCGGGTTATGGAGCACGCTGATCATGTACCTGGTGTCGATCCCGCTGGGGATCGCCAAGGCCACGCGGCACGGCAGTCATTTTGATGTGTGGACCAGCTCGGCGATCATCGTCGGCTATGCGATCCCGGCGTTCCTGTTTGCGATCCTGCTGATCGTGGTGTTTGCCGGCGGCAGTTACCTCGACTGGTTCCCCTTGCGCGGGCTCACGTCGAACAACTTCGACGAACTGAGCTGGGGCGGCAAGATCCTCGATTACTTCTGGCACCTGGCGCTGCCCATCACGGCCCTGGTGATCGGCAACTTCGCCACCATGACCCTGCTGACCAAGAACAGCTTTCTCGATGAGATCAACAAGCAGTACGTCGTCACCGCCAAGGCCAAAGGCCTGACCAACCACCGCGTGCTGTACGGCCATGTATTTCGCAACGCGATGTTGCTGGTGATCGCCGGTTTCCCTTCGGCCTTTATCGGGATTTTCTTCACCGGTTCTTTGCTGGTGGAAGTGATTTTCTCCCTCGATGGCCTGGGTCTGATGAGCTTTGAGGCGGCGATCAACCGCGACTACCCGGTGGTGTTCGGCACGCTGTTTATCTTCACCCTGCTGGGACTGATCGTGAAACTGATCGGCGACCTCACCTACACCCTGGTCGATCCGCGTATCGACTTTGCCAGCCGGGAGCATTGAGATGAATCTATCCCCCCTCAATCGCCGCCGGTTCGAGCGGTTCAAGGCCAACAAGCGTGGCTGGTGGTCGCTGTGGCTGTTCCTGATCCTGTTCGTGCTGAGCCTGGGCGCCGAGCTGATCGCCAACGACAAGCCGCTGGCTGTGCACTACGACGGCGGCTGGTATTTCCCGGCGCTCAAGCGCTACCCGGAGACCACCTTTGGCGGTGAATTCCCGCTGGAGGCCAACTACAAGAGCCCCTACATCCAGGAACTGCTCAAGGCCAAGGATGCCTGGACCTTGTGGGCACCGATTCCGTTCAGCTACCAGAGCATCAATTACGACCTGAAAGTGCCGGCGCCCGCGCCGCCTTCCAGCGTCAACTTGCTGGGCACCGATGATCAGGGCCGCGATGTGCTGGCGCGGGTCATCTACGGCTTCCGTGTGTCGGTGCTGTTTGCCCTGACGCTGACAGTGCTCAGCTCGATCATCGGCGTGATCGCCGGGGCCTTGCAGGGTTTCTACGGCGGATGGGTGGACTTGGCCGGGCAGCGCTTCCTGGAGATCTGGTCCGGGTTGCCGGTGCTGTACCTGCTGATCATCCTCGCCAGTTTCGTGCAACCCAACTTCTGGTGGTTGCTCGGCATCATGCTGCTGTTTTCGTGGATGAGCCTGGTGGACGTGGTGCGCGCTGAGTTCCTGCGCGGGCGCAACCTGGAATACGTGCGCGCCGCCAGGGCCCTGGGCATGCAGAACGGCGCAATCATGTTCCGCCACATCCTGCCCAATGCGATGGTGTCGACCATGACCTTCATGCCGTTCATTCTCACCGGCGCCATCGGCACCCTCACCGCCCTGGACTTCCTCGGTTTCGGCTTGCCGGCCGGTTCGCCGTCGCTGGGAGAACTGGTGGCCCAGGGCAAATCCAACCTGCAAGCGCCGTGGCTGGGCATGAGTGCCTTTGCCGTGCTGGCGATCATGTTGAGTTTGCTGGTGTTTATCGGCGAGTCCGCTCGCGATGCCTTCGACCCGAGGAAATGAGATGAATCAGGACAATCTGATCGAAATCCGCGACCTCTCCGTCGAGTTCGTCACGGGCGAGCATCACCACCGTGTGGTGAACAATGTCAGCTTCGACATCAAGCGTGGCGAGACCATTGCCCTGGTGGGCGAAAGCGGCTCGGGCAAATCGGTGACCGCCCACTCGATCCTGCGCCTGCTGCCCTACCCGCTGGCGCGGCATCCCTCCGGCACCATTGACTATGCCGGGCAGGACCTGCTCACACTGAAAGAAAAAACCATCCGCCATATTCGCGGCAACCGCATTGCGATGATCTTCCAGGAGCCGATGACCTCGTTGAACCCGCTGCACTCCATCGAGAAGCAGATCAACGAAGTGCTCGGGCTGCACAAGGGGCTGCAAGGCAAGGTCGCCACCCAGCGCACCTTGGAGCTGCTCGATCTGGTGGGCATTCCCGAGCCGCACAAACGCCTCAAGGCCCTGCCCCATGAGCTGTCCGGCGGCCAGCGCCAGCGGGTGATGATCGCCATGGCCCTGGCGAATGAGCCGGAGTTGCTGATCGCCGATGAGCCGACCACGGCGCTGGATGTGACGGTGCAATTGAAGATCCTCGAATTGCTCAAGGAGTTGCAGGCGCGGCTGGGCATGGCGCTGCTGCTGATCAGCCATGACTTGAACCTGGTGCGGCGTATCGCCCATCGTGTGTGCGTGATGCAAAAGGGTTGCATCGTCGAGCAGGCCGACTGTGAAACACTGTTCCAGACGCCCCAGCATCCGTATACCCAGGAACTGCTCGCGGCGGAGCCCAGCGGCGGACCGGCCAGCAACGAAGTCGGCCCCCCGTTGCTGGAAGTCGATGACCTGAAAGTCTGGTTCCCGATCAAGAAAGGCTTCTTGCGCAACACCGTCGATTACGTCAAGGCGGTGGACGGCATCAACTTCAGCCTGCCTCAGGGGCAGACCCTGGGCATCGTCGGCGAAAGCGGCTCGGGCAAATCCACCTTGGGCCTGGCGATTCTGCGGTTGATCGCCAGCAAGGGCGGCATTCGCTTTGAAGGCCAGCAACTGGACAAGCTCACCCAGCAGCAAGTGCGCCCGCTGCGCCGGGAAATGCAGGTGGTGTTCCAGGACCCGTTCGGCAGCCTGAGCCCGCGCATGTGCGTCAGCGAGATCGTCGGCGAAGGCCTGCGCATCCACAAGATGGGCACGCCGGCCCAGCAGGAAGCCGCGATCATCGCGGCGCTCAAGGAAGTGGGCCTCGACCCCGAATCCCGCCACCGCTACCCCCACGAGTTCTCCGGCGGCCAGCGCCAACGCATCGCCATCGCCCGCGCCTTGGTGCTCAAGCCGCGCCTGATCCTGCTCGATGAACCTACCTCAGCCCTGGACCGCACGGTGCAACGCCAAGTGGTGGAACTGCTGCGTAGCCTGCAGGCCAAGTACAACCTGACCTACCTGTTCATCAGCCATGACCTGGCGGTGGTGAAGGCGCTGAGTCACCAGTTGATGGTGGTCAAGCATGGGCAGGTGGTGGAACAAGGCGATGCCAAGGCGATTTTTGCCGACCCGCAGCATGCCTACACCCGGCAGCTGCTGGAGGCAGCGTTCCTCGTACCCATCTGACCTAAACCGTTAAGTGCAGAGCCCGCGCTTAAGTATCTGGAGGGAACGGCCACCATGCTATCGAATACGTCTATGCACCCGGCGCACGCACCGCGCTTCTGGCGCGACGAGCGCCTGCCCTTCATCGAGGCACGCACCATCGACGATGGGCGCAAGGTGACCTATACCCGGCACGCGCACGAGCACTTTTCCATTGGTGCGGTGACAACCGGCCGCAGCTACTACCACTATGGCGCCGACACCTTCGAGATCAGCGCCGGTACCGTGGTGTTGATGAACCCCGACGACGTGCACGCCTGCAATCCCATCGCCAATGAGCCGTGGTCCTATCAGATGGTGTACCTCGACACGCCCTGGCTGACGGATTTGCAGCATCAGTTAGGCTTCAGTGCTGACCAGGGCTACCGGCCCTTCAACACGCCTTACACCCAGGACCCGGTGCTGTACCAGGGCCTGCTGGCGTTGTACCGGATATTGGTGGATGAACAGGCCGAGCACCTGAAAAAACAAAGCGCTTTGGTGAGCTACTTCAGCGAAGTACAGCAGCGACTCAACCCCTCCCATACCCCGCTGCGCGAGGTCAACCAAAGGCTGGAGCGGGCCGCCGAGTACATCCGAGAGCACTGCACCCAGGCGCTGAAACTGGAAGATATCTGCGGTGCGGCCGAGCTGTCGCCCTCCTACCTGATCCGTGCGTTCAAGCAGTATTACGGCCTCACGCCCCATGCGTTCCTGGTCAACCAGCGCATCCAGTTTGCCCGTACGCAATTGCGCCAGGGCGAGTTGATCGCCGATGTAGCCCTGGCCGCAGGCTTCGCCGACCAGGCGCATTTCCAGCGCACCTTCAAACAGCACTTCGCCGCCACGCCGGGGCAGTACCGCGACCGGCTCACGCCATCAGCAAATAACCCACACTGGCCACCAGCAACGCGGCCATTGAACGGTTGAACACCCGCACGCCCTGGGGATTGCCCAGGTAGCGGCGCAGGAAGGTTCCCGCATAGGCCCAGCATGCCACCGACAGGTAGCAGATCACCAGGTAAAGCGCCGCAAACAGCCAGACTTGCGCGGCGTCGCCGTCCGCGACGAACAGCCCCATCCCCGCCACACAGGCCAGCCACGCCTTGGGGTTGAGCCATTGCATGATCGCGCCATACAGCATCGACGGTGCGGTGGCAGTGCCCTCGGCATCCAGTCGACCATCGTCGACCGCTAGCTTCCAAGCCATGTACAGCAGGAAGGCCACTGCGCCCCACTGGATCAGTTGGGTCAGGATCGGCCAGCGCACCAGTACCTCATGCAGGCCCAGGCCAATCAGCACCAGCAACAAGGTGAACCCCACGGCAGCGCCAACCACATGTTTCTGGCTGGCGACAAACCCGAAACGCGCCCCCGAACTCAGCGCCACCACATTCACCGGTCCCGGCGTGATGGAAGTGGCCAACGCGAAGGCGGCCATGGAAATGATCAAGCTCATTGCAGTTCCCTTTTATTCGAGCGAGTGACGATGACGTTACGGTAAAGAGCAAAAGGATCGGGGTATTGAACAAAATGCCCCTCTTCGTAGAATTTTGTATACAGCTGTAGACTTGTAGCGATTTCAGCCCTAAAGTCAGCCTGAATTCATTCACACAGGCGGGAGAAAGGTCATGGCGGAAACGGTTGTGGTCACCGGAGGCACGGGCTACATCGCCGTCAGCGACGAGTCCGTGTGGTTCGACCCCAATGAAACCCACGTGACCCCTTATCGCCACGCCAAGCGCCAGGCCGAGCGTGCCGCGTGGGACTTCATGCACAAACAAACCGGCCCGACCACACTGACCACCGTGCTCCCCGGTGCGGTGTTCGGCCCGATCATGAGCGCCGACACCCTCGGGTCCGTGCAAGTCATCGCCCGCCTGTTGCAAGGTCGCGCCAAAGGCAACCCGCGCCTGGGCTTCGAAGTGGTGGATGTACGCGATCTCGCCGCCCTGCATATCCGCGCCATGACCGCATCGGCCGCCGCCGGACAGCGGCTGTTGGGGGTTGGGCAGTTCCTGTGGATGGCAGAAATTTCCCAGATGCTGCGCGACCACCTGGGCGACGCCGCCAACAAGGTGCCCAGCCGTAACATCCCGGATTGGCTGATGCGCCTGCTGGCACGCTTTGATCCGCTGCTGCGCGGCCTCACCCCCAACCTTGGCCGCCAACACCGCCACACCTCAGAAAAAGCCCGCGTGATGCTGGGCTGGCAGCCTCGCCCCAGCAGCGAGACGCTGATCGATTGTGCCAATAGCCTGATCGCCCACAAGGTCGTTTAGACGCTTTTATTCCATTGATATAACTGCATTTTTTTCTTTCAAACGCCCGGTTTTGATAGGCAAAAATGCGTATTTCCGGTGCCGGCGCCGGTGCTAGAGTTCAGCCCCTACTCATCGCAAACAAGGAACCGCTATGTCACGTCGCCTGCTGGCAGCTGCCTGCCTGATGCTGTCTTTTTCCGCTACTCAAGCCGCTGAACGCTGGGAAACCCTGCCGCCAACGCCCGCCGCCGTGGCCGGCGCCAAGACCGGCTACGCTGCCGTCAACGGCATCAAGGTCTACTACACCCGCACCGGCCACGGCTCGCCGGTGGTGCTGCTGCACGGCGGCCTTTCCAACTCCGACTATTGGGGGAACCAGGTCAAGGCGCTGTCGGCCAAACACACGGTGATCAGCATCGACAGCCGTGGCCACGGGCGCAGTTCGCGGGATGAAAAACCCTACGGCTACGACCTGATGGCCGACGACGTGGTGGCCGTGCTCGACCACCTGAAAATCCCGCGCGCCGACATCGTCGGCTGGAGCGACGGTGCGATTATCGGCATCGACCTGGCCCTGCGTCATCCGGACCGTATCGGCAAAGTGTTCGCCTTCGCCGCCAACACCCAGACCGCCGGCGTAAAAGACGGTGTGGAGAAAAACCCGACCTTCGCCGCCTTCATCGAACGCGCGGGCAAGGAGTACGCCAAGCTGTCGCCGACGCCAAAAGAGTACGACGCGTTCGTCGAGCAAATCAGCCATATGTGGGCC
The DNA here is from genome assembly GCF_049897885.1 of Pseudomonas sp. DWRC2-2. Lineage (NCBI taxonomy): Bacteria > Pseudomonadati > Pseudomonadota > Gammaproteobacteria > Pseudomonadales > Pseudomonadaceae > Pseudomonas > Pseudomonas sp. DWRC2-2. Next base: position 25,446 of record NZ_JAFCXD010000014.1, on the reverse strand, counting down.
AGCCAACCGAACTGGACTGACGCGCAACTGCAAAGCATCAAGACGCCGATCCTGATTGCCGACGGCGACCATGACGAAGCGATCAAGCGCGAACACACCGAGTACATGGCCGCAACCATCCCCGGTGCAGGCCTGCTGATCCTGCCGAACACCAGTCACTTTGCCTTCCTGCAAGACCCGGCGTTGTTCAATGCCGCACTGCTGGGCTTCCTCGACAGCAAATAGACCCTGTACCCTGTGGGCGCGCACCGGGTGCGCGCCCACAGTTTCCAGCCACGTCAGGATGCCAATGCCCAACCCCATTCCACGCCGGCGCAATGCCGCCGTCACCCGCGAAACCATTTTGTTGTCCGCACGCAAGGCGTTTGCCCAGTCGGGCTATGACGGTGCCGGGGTGCGCGAAATCGCCGCTGGCGCGGGCGTGACGGCAATGCTGGTCAACCGCTACTTCGGCTCCAAGGAGCAGCTGTTTGCCGAAGTGATCGCCGACACCATGGCCAGCCCGATCATCCTCACCGAGAACAATCTCAGCTCGGAAAACCTCGGCCGAACGATGGCTACCGCACTGGTCAGCATCACCGAAGCCGGCAGCACGCCGCTGGAAGGCTTCCTGATCATGCTGCATTCGGCGTCCAGCAAACGCGCGGCGATCATCGGCCGCGAGCAAGTGGAAAAGGGCCATCAGGCGACCATGGCCGCCGCGCTCAAGGGCGCCCATCATGAAGAACGCGCCGCGTTGGTAATGGCGCTGGTGTCGGGCTTCCAGGTGATGCGCCAGATGTTGGAGTTGTCGGCATTGGCCAAGGCCGATCCGCAGGTGTTGATCGACCTGCTGACGCCCTTGTTCCAACAGTTGGTGGACGGCCAGCCGGGGCCTATTTGACGAACAGTTCGCGGTCCCGCGCCTTCACATGGCCAGGGCGATAGTAGGCGTCAAACCAGGCTTTCTCACCCGCAGCCGGAGGTTTGGCCAGACGCAGGGTTTGCAGCGCGCCAGGCTGGCTGGCATTGACGCGAAAGTGGAAATGGTCGAATAGGCGCAACGCCTCGATGGCATACACCACGGCGATCTTGCGGTCTTCGATGCGGATCAGGTGGTCGCCGTTGTTCTTCTCTCCACCGCCGGCCAGGTTGGATGAACCGGTGTACACCGTGGGGTTGGCGCCATTGAAGTCCGTGACCACAAACTTGTTGTGCACCATGTTCCCCGCATTGCCCGACCACTCCGACTTGAACGGCGCCGGGGCGTTGCTCGCCAGGTAGGCGAACGGCAACAGCCCCACCGAACCGTCCGGCTTGCGCACGGCCAGCTTGCCGGTGCGCTGGGCCACGCCGTAGGAGAACAGTGCGCGCTGCATCAGCTCGTCCAGTGCTGTGCGCACTTTGCCGTTGATCAGGCTCAGGAACACGATGGAATACAGCACCGAACTGGTGGCGTTTTCGATGCTGGTGGCGATGGGGTCGAGGGACAACGCGCTGTCGGCATGCGGCGCAAAACACAGCGACACTTTGGAGCCTGGCTCGTCGCGCACCACCCACCACTGTTGCGAGAGCGGGTGCTTGCGGAACGTCGTGGGTGAGGTCCAATAGGCGTCGAAGACTTCGGCGAACTTGCCCGCGACCGTTTCGTCGTCAAACAACAGCACGTTATTGGCCTGGATATACAAGCCGCGCAAAGCAAAGTTGGTGGAACCACCGAGCACCCGGATCGCCTTGCCGGCGCGGCGCACAATCAACACTTTATTGTGCTGCTGGCTGGAGAAATGCAGACGCTTGATCTGCGCTCCGGCCGCGCTCATGCGAGCGGCACTGATGCTTTCGCAGCTGTCGGCGGCGCCCTGGTCGCCATGGTCATCGATGATTGCACGCAGGCGCGGGCCGAGCTGTTCCAGGCGGCGCAGGATGTCCGGTTCCTTGCTTTCGTAGATCAGTGCGTCGAGGCTCAACTCGGGGTCGTTCGCCACCTGGTCGAGCACCTGCAGAATCAACTGACGCGCCTCAAAACCCAACCATTGGTAGTTGCGCTCGAAAGGCACCATGTCCAGCTCCAGGTAGGCACTGGGGGCGGAACGGGCCGGTGGCAGGATGCGTGTTTCATTGTCGAAACGGTCGCCGTAGGCCTGGGAGGACGCAAAGCCCCGGGTAAAGCCGATATTGACGAAATGGCTGATGGTCTGCGCTTCGAGGCTCACCTGCCCTTCCACCCCGACGCCCTTGCTCAGTGTGCCGTCAGCCCCCATGTAGCAAGCGGTGACGCGGTAGCGGAAAAGGCCTGGTGGGATCTCACTGGGTACGTGGATCCAGCGGAATTTCTGGAACGGTGCCTCGATGGACGGAAAAGTCCGCGGCCGTTCGGGCGTAGGTGGGTAATCGAAGTGCAGGCGGTTGTGCAGCACACCCCAATGAGTGGCGCCGGGGTAGCGCACTTCGATGCTGAAGCCGACAAAGTCAGGGGTGGCCAGGTCCGGCGCCAAGTCGAACGCCAGCAGTGCAGCGCCCTCTCCTCGGTACAGCTTGAAGGTCAACCCCTGGAACGTGGTCTTGCTCTCGAAATCGGCGCTCAAGCGATGTCCCTTCCAATGGGAGACGGTGCTTGGAGTCTAGCGCCTGCGCCGGATCAAGCCAGTGGCGCTTGAGTGACAATATCGTCAATACCCAACACCCGCCCGTCCTCGGCGAGGATCTCGACGTTGCGCAGCGGCTTGAGCGAGCGTGCATCGAGTACCTGGGTGCCGACATGTTCAGGCTCGGTGAAGGCTTGACCCCACTGCGCCAGTGTCACCAACACCGGCATCAATGCGCGGCCCTTGTCGGTGAGCTGGTATTCGCTGCGCGCGCCGACTTCGCTGGTTTGCAGCAAGCCTTGCTCGACCATGTCTTTCAGGCGGGTGGCAAGGATGTTTTTCGCCACGCCCAGGTGCTTCTGGAAATCTCCGAAGCGAGTCACCCCGGCGAATGCATCGCGGATGATCAACAGCGTCCACCAGTCACCCACCACGTCCAGGGCGCGCGCCACTGGGCAGCAATCGCCTTCCAGGCATTTGCGTTTCATCGTCGGCCCTCCAGGCAGCTGTAAAATTAGGTTGCATTATAGGACCAACAGGCACAGGATAAAAACAGTTTCATCATTAAACCTAATTTGTAACCTGGAGCTGATCATGGATATTCGTGGAAAAGTGGTAGTGGTTACCGGTGCCAATCGCGGCCTGGGCAAAGCGTTCGTCAATGCCTTGCTCGAAGGCGGCGCAGCCAAGGTCTACGCCGGTGCGCGCGACCCCAGCAGCGTCAACATCCCCGGCAGCACGCCGATTGCCCTGGACATCACCGATCAGGCCAGCGTGCAACGCGCCGCCGAGCAGTGCACGGACGTGGATATCGTGATCAACAACGCGGGGTTCCTGAAGTACGGCTCATTGTTGGCGGAGGACAGCGTCGAGAACCTGCAACAGCACTTCGACGTCAACACCTTCGGCACCCTGCGCGTCAGCCGTGCCTTTGCGCCGATCCTGGCCAAGCAAGGCGGCGGTGCGTTGATCAATGTGCTGTCGGTTCTAAGCTGGCTGAGCCCTCCGGGCGCCGGTGGCTACAGCGCCTCCAAGTCCGCCCAGTGGGGCCTGACCAACGGCCTGCGCGGCGAGTTGCGTGAGCAGAATACCCTGGTGATCGGCGTGCACCCGGCCTACATCGACACCGACATGGTGGCCGACGTGCAAGCCCCGAAAAGTACGCCCCAGGAAGTGGTCGCCCTCACCTTGCAGGCCTTGAGCGACGAGCGTGAAGAAGTGCTGATCACCGACATGACCCACGGGGTCAAAGCCTCGTTGTCCACCGACAGCCCGGTCTACCTCAACCGTTGATCAACGAAAAGTGCGCGCCCACCCCGGCGCGCACGCCTTCGGCCACGGCCAGCGCGACGGAACCGGCGGCCAGCGACGTATCACCACAGGCAAACACGCCAGGCACGGAGGTCTGGCGCATGTCGTTGGTGTGCAGGTAAAGGCCAGTGGGGCCGTCGGCCAATTCGCAACCCAGCTGCTCGGCCAAGGGGCTGATTCGGGTGCGGGACATCGTGAAGATGCCGTCGAGGTTGAAGACTCGGCCATCGTCCATTTCCAGGTCGGCGCGCTCACCGCTGATACGCCGTACCGCCGCGTTTTCCACGCTGACCCCACGTCGATCCAACTGCGCCTGCTGATCAGAATCCGGGGTAAACACGCCATTGGTAAACAAGGTGGTGGTGCCCCAGTCCGGCAACATCAGCGCATGGTGCATGGCCAGCGGTGAGGTGGCGAGAACGCCGATGCGGCCTTGATCCAGCTCATAGCCGTGGCAGTACGGGCAGTGGAATACGTGCTTGCCCCAACGTTCTTGCAGGCCTTCGATAGTGGGCAACTCGTCGACAACGCCGGTGGCGAGGATCAAGCGCTTGGCCTGGAACGTACCGTTGTATTCGGTGCGAACGCTGCAACCTTCGGCCTGAACCACGCGGTCCTGCACCCACGTGACCGTCGGGTACTCCATCAATTGGCTGCGCCCTTCGGCAGCGATCATCTCCGGCGCCTGGCCGTCCTGGCCGAGAAAACCGTGGGAGGTGGTCGCAAAGCGATTGCGCCGCTGTGCCGCATCAATCACCAGTACCTGGCGCCGCGCCCGCGCCAATTGCAGGCCGGCAGACAGGCCCGCGTAGCTGCCACCCACGATAATCACGTCGTACATCATGAAAATGACCCCATGTTGTGTGCCCTCGGTTATCCGAGGGCTTTCACGACACACCATAAGTTACGTAAAAATAGTCCGTCAAGAGTCTCGCAACTTTTAGGGTTACGAACGATACTTTCGGCTTGAATGAACCGAGGCCCCTTGATGAGAAATGACACCCGCCTTTCGCGCATGCTCCACGTGCTGATCCATATGGGTCGCCATGAAGAGCGCGCCACCTCGGAAACCATCGCGCAGATGCTCGGCACCAACCCGGTGGTGGTACGGCGCACGCTCGGGCTGCTCAAGGAAAAGGGTTACGTCCGTTCGGAAAAGGGCCATCAAGGTGGCTGGAGCCTGGGCAAGCCGTTGAGTGAAATCACCCTGCTGGAGATTCACAACGCCCTGGGTACACCCTCGATATTTGCTATCGGTTTGTCCACCGACCACCCCCAATGCCTGGTAGAACAAGCGGTGAACGCCGCGCTGACGCAGGCCTTCGAGCAAGCCCAGGCGCTGCTGCTGGAGCGCCTGGGCCAAGTCACATTGGCGCAACTGGCCGAGGATTTTGATGAGCGCTATCGCCTGGCGATGCTGCCTTAGCGTTGGGTGGGGATGCGGATATCACCGTCGCGGCACTGGGTTTTCACACTGCGCGGGCAGCCGGTTAACGCCAGGTCCTTGGTCAGGCACACCCGCACTTCCGAGAACACCTTGCCTTTGCAGATCACCGCCAGCCCATGGTTGCCCATGCGCGGGTTGCTCTCGCGAAACAGCGCCTCGATCTCACGGGCCTGCAATGCGGGCGGCGTATTGAACGGTTGTAATTGCTGCGGAATGCTCACCACGCCCAGCGCCTCATCGGTCTTTTGCAAATAGGCCAACGGCTCCAGGCCGCTGCAGGTGCCATGCTTGGCCCATTCGTGCCTGAGCAACGAACGGGTCGGGAACAATGCCGCGCCTTTCTCGATGTCTTCACGGCTCAACTGTGTCTGCGGCGAGCACGACGCCGGCCACCCTCCCCGCGCGTACTGCGGCCACAAGCCGTGCAACACAAACCCATAGCCCTTGCCTGAACACTGTTCGTTGTCCGGGTGCGTCAGGCAAAAGGTCGGCGACCACGACAACGACAACACATAAAAATCAAACTCCCCCGGCGTGCCTTGGCTACGCGGGGCCGCCATTGCACTGGTGGCCAGGACGAGCCACACCGCTATCCAGTATTTCATCCGTCTATTCCTTGGAAAAAGAACACCCTATCGTGCCTAGCCGGGGTGATGGGGGTTACGTTGTAGCACCTTGTCCAGGATCCGATCGGTCTTAAGCGCCTCGATGGCCAACGACGGATGCTCGGCTTCGCCGCGAATATGCGCGTTCATCGCCACTACGTGATGCCACTGGATATGCGCGTGGCACGGTACTTCCAGCACCTCCTGCGTCTCGCCTTCAAGATGCAGGGGCTGGTCCTCAAAGACCGAGAACTGGATACGCCCACGGCTGCCGATCAGTTCCACCCGGTCTTCACGACGGTCCGCCACAAAGTTCCAGCAGCCCATGCCCAGCGCGCCGGACGCAAAGCGCCAGCTGGCCGTCACGGCATCTTCCGCCGCGTAACGGCCTTCCTGACGCGAGGTGTAACCGGACACTTCGATGATATCGCCGGCCAGGTACTGGAACAGGTCAAAGCCATGGCTCGCCAGGTCGGCAAAATAACCGCCCCCGGCAACGCTCGGGTCTGTGCGCCAGTTGGCGGCATTGGCATCGTGGGCAGCCGGTGGTTTGCACAGGGTCCAGGTCAGGTGGCGCAGCTCACCGATACGCCCATCTCGCAGCCAGTCGCGCACTTGCTGGAAGCGCGGCAGCGAACGGCGGTAATAGGAAACAAACAGATGCAACCCGGCACGTTCGAACGTGCGCTGCATCAAGGCGCTCTGCTCGGCATTCAGCGACATCGGTTTCTCGACGCAGCAATGCTTGCCGGCCGCCGCCACCATCAGGCTGTATTCGAGGTGACTGTCGGGCGGGGTGGCGATGTAGACGGCGTCCACTTCAGGGTCGTTGATCAGTGCCTGGGCGTCGGTATAGAAGCGTGCAATACCGTGGCGTGCCGCATAATCACGCACAGCTTCTTCGCGGCGCCCCATCACGGCCACCAACGCCGAACCTGGCGCTTTGTAGAAAGCGGGTCCACTCTTCAACTCAGTGACACTGCCACAGCCGATCATGCCCCAGCGTACGGTGCTCATCTGCTCTCCTCGTGCGTTTTGATCAATCGGGCAGTATCCACATCCCCACACGTCAGCGCCATAACCACTTAGCATGACAATTGCATTACACTTTTATGACACTCATCCCGCTGCGGGGCACAGACGATGAAAATAAGGGCCACGGTCATTTGCGAACACGAGGGGCATATCCTCTTCGTGCGCAAGGCCAGATCGAAATGGGCGCTGCCGGGTGGCAAGGTCGAACGCAATGAGCGCCCGGTCGGCGCGGCTGAACGCGAGTTGGAAGAAGAAACCGGATTGAACGTGGACGGCTTGTTGTACTTGCAGGAGCTGAAAGCCCGCGACACCGTCCATCACGTGTTCGAAGCGTCGGTGGTGAACATCGCCGATGCAAAACCTTGCAATGAAATAATCGATTGCCAGTGGCACCCCTATGGCGCCATGGATGATCTGGACACCACCGACGCCACCCGACACATCGTTAAATCCTTTCTACGTCGCCTGTAGTTCAGCGCTTTGGCCACTGGCCAACAGACCTCGCTTCACCCCGCCATTCTCTTTCTGCCGTTCGACAAAGGACCTGACGAACGCGGCAGCGGCTGCGTGCGCCACCGGTACGGCCATGGCTTGGCGGATGGTCATGAAATCGTCCTGCACCAAACGCCTTTGCGCGGTGATCTGGGTTTGCAGGAAGTCCCGCACCCCTGCCGCCGCATCCAAACCTTGTTCGATAAACAAATCCACCGCTGCGGCCGAGGTCGGCGCGCGTACCAATTCGGCATGCTCGACCGTTCGGCTCAAGTACAAATCGTAGGCCGCGCCCTGACCGACGGCGATGCGTCGGCCCGGCGCATCCAGTTGTGCGACGTGCGTAAAAGGTGAGTCCGCTGCCACCAGATACGTGCCCTTGATCGCCACATACGGCGCGCTGAAGGCGATTTCCTTTTCACGCACCGGCTCGATAGCCAGGAACGCCACGCGCCAGACGTCCTCGGCCAAGGCCGCGAATACCTTACCCGCCGCCTCAAACGTGATGAACTCCAATTCGACACCCAGCTCTGCAGCCAGCGCCTTGGCCAGCGCCACGGAAACACCCTGGGGCTCTCCGTTCGTACCACGTTGCGCCAGCACCGGGTTGCCAAAGTTGATGGCGGCGCGCAGCACGCCATCGGGGGCCAATTGTTGCAGTACGCGGGTGTCAATCATCAAGCGCTCCTTGGCGGGTCCGTTGCACGGTCTTGCGGATCACAAACGGCAGCACGCCGCCGTGCACAAGGTAACCAAGCTCTTGCAGCGAGTCGAGGCGCAACACCAGACTGCATTGGGTGAGACCACCGTCGACGCGATCGATCTGCAGCGTAATCGGGTTTGCACCCACCTGCAGGTTATCCAGGCCGAGGAAGGTCAGGCGCTCGCTGCCGTCGAGTGCCAAGTCCTGCACGGTTCCCCCATCGTTGAATACCAGCGGCAACACCCCCATGCCGATCAGGTTGCTGCGATGAATGCGCTCGATGCTGCGCGCCACCACCGCCTTGATGCCCAGCAGACTGAGGACCTTGGCCGCCCAATCGCGGCTGGAGCCAGCGCCGTAGTTGATCCCGGCAAACAGCACAGTAGGCGTACCCACGTAGCTTTGCGCAGCCAGATACAGCGGCTGATAGTCCGTATGGTCGGCGTTCCACGCCCACACGCCTTGGCGCGGCGCTTGCGTTGGGTCCAACAGGTTGTTCAGGCGCGGGTTGGTAAAGGCGCCACGCACCATCACCTCGTGGTTGCTGCGCCGGGTCGAGTACTGGTTGAAATCCGCCTCGGCCTCGCCCCTTTCACGCAGCCAGGCACCGGCCAGGCTCTGCGCCGGGATGGTGCCCGCCGGGGAGATATGGTCGGTGGTGACGTTGTCGCCCAGCACCACCAAGGCCTTGGCGTTACGTACCGAAAGACGCGGCACCGGCAACGGCTGTACGTCCGCCAGGTACTGCGGGCGGCGTAGATAGGTAGAGCCGGGATGCCAGGCAAACTGCACGCTGCCTTCGGCCTCCAGCGTCTGCCAGTGATGCGTGCCCTGCCAGAGCAGCTCACTGCGTTGCTGGAACAGCGCCGGGCGCACTACTTCGGCGACTTGCGCGGACACTTCGGCATCGCTGGGCATCAGCTCATGCAGGTACACCGGCCGGCCCTGGGCATCCAGCGCCAGCGGTTGACTGGACAGGTCGATGTCGATGCTCCCGGCAATCGCATAGGCCACGCACAGCGCGGGCGATGCCAGGTAACCGGCCGGTACTTTGGGGTTGACCCGTCCCTCGAAATTGCGATTGCCCGACAGCACCACCACGCCCTTTAGCCCCTGCTCGGCGAAGGCCTCCACATGCGCTTCGAGGCTGCCGGAGTTACCAATACAAGTCATGCAACCAAAGCCCGCCAAGTCAAAACCCAGCGCGGCAAAATCCTCCAGCAAGCCTGCCGCTTCCAAGTAGTCCGCCACTACCCGTGAGCCCGGCGACAGCGAGGTCTTCACCCACGGCCTGCGCCCCACGCCACGTGCCCGCGCATTGCGCGCCAGCAACCCGGCCTGGATCATCTGCGCCGGGTTGGCGGTGTTGGTGCAACTGGTGATCGCTGACATTACCACCGCACCATGGGTCAGCGGCGCATCAAACGATGGTGCGAAAAACTGCTGACCGGCCTCGCCCTTCACGTGCTGGTGAAACGAGGCACCGGCCGCCGCCAGCGACTGACGCTGATGCGGCCCGGCCACGCTCGGTTCCACCTGCGCCAGGTCCAGCTCGATCAATTCATCGAACTGCGGCTCGGGCTCCCCTTCCTGGCGCCACAACGACTGCGCCGCCATATAGGCCGTGACCTTGGCCAACAACGGCTTCGGCCGCGCGCTCAACTCAAGGTAAGACAAGGTCTCGTCGTCAAACGGGAAAAACACCACCGTCGCGCCATACTCCGGCGCCATGTTCGCCACCGTGCCTCGCGCCGCCCAACTCAAGGACGCCAACCCCGGCCCCGTGAACTCGACAAACTTGCCGACCATGCTGCGCCGACGCAGCGACTCGGTCACGGTCAGCGCCAAGTCCGTCGCCGTTACGCCGGGACGCAAGGCATTGCTGACACGAATCCCCACCACCTGCGGGAACGGAATCGGCACCGGCTCGCCCAGCATCGCCGCCTGCCCTTCCAACCCACCCACACCCCAGCCCAACACTCCGATGGCATTGATCATCGGCGTGTGGCTGTCGGTGGCGACCATGCAGTCCGGGTGCAGCAGCACGCCGCCGTCGGACGCAGTGCTCTCCCAAACGACCTGTGCGACGGACTCCATGTTCATCTGGTGGATGATCCCCGTGCCCGGCGGAATCACGTTGAAGTTGTCCAGACTGGCCTGGGCCCACTTGATAAAACGGTAGCGCTCGCTGTTGCGGCGAAAGTCGATGTCCAGGTTGGCCTCTACCGCACCCGCTTCGGCGTAGTGCTCGACAATCACCGAATGATCGATGGTCAGCACCGCCGGAATCGCCGGGTTCACCGCCATAGGGTCACCGCCGAGTTCCGCCACCACATCGCGCATCCCGGCAAAGTCCGCCAGGGCCGGCAGGCACGTGGTGTCGTGGAACATCAGGCGGTTGGGCTGGAATGGCACCTCGCAATCAGGCCCGTGTCCGGTGGCGCGCGAAAGCACGGCAGGCAATGAGGCCGGGGCACAACGGGCGATGTTTTCCAGCAGGATGCGCAGCGAATACGGCAGCCGGTGCAATTGCGCTGGCGTCAGCAGCTTATGCAGGTCGATATAGGCGTAACGTTGCCCGTCGATGTGCAAATGGTTGAGAAAGGTGCTCATAGCTGCGCAAAAACCCGTTCGATACGGACCAGGCCCCACTCCAGTTCGTCGCGGGTGATGGACAACGGCGGCGCGATGCGCAGCACATTTTCGTGGGTTTCCTTGGTCAGCAAACCTTCGGCGAGCAGGGCTTCGCAGATGGGACGTGCGTCGCGGTCCAGCTCCACGCCGACCCACAGCCCACGCCCGCGAATCTCCTGGATCGCAGGGGAATTCATCGCCTTGAGACGTTCCACCAGGTAATGGCCGAGCTGCGCGCTGTTGTCGATCAAACCTTCGTCCTCGAGCACGTTCAGGGCTTCCAGGCCGATGGCGGCGGCCAGCGGATTGCCACCGAAGGTCGAGCCGTGGCTGCCGGCATCAAACAGATCCATGATCGAGTGATCCGCCAAAAACGCCGACACCGGCATGATCCCGCCGCCCAGCGCTTTACCGAGGATCAGCGCATCCGGGCGAATGCCTTCATGCTGGAAGGCAAACCACTTGCCGGTACGGCCCAGGCCCGACTGGATCTCATCAAGGATCAGCAAGGTATTGGTCGCGTCGCACAGTTTTCGCAGCTCGCGCAGAAACCCGGCCGGTGGCACGCGAATACCGGCTTCGCCCTGGATGGGTTCGATCAATACCGCGCAAGTGTCGGCGGTGATCGCCTGGCGGAAACTCTCGATATCGCCAAAGCGTGCCTCGGTAAAACCGTTGCAGAACGGGCCGAAGTCGGCCTTGTAGTCCGGCTCGGAGGAGAAGCCGACGATGGTCGAGGTGCGCCCGTGAAAGTTGTTGTCGGCTACCACGATCTTCGCCTGGTTTGCAGCGATGCCCTTGACCCGATAACCCCAGCGGCGCGCCGCCTTTATCGCGGTTTCCACCGCTTCGGCACCACTGTTCATTGGCAGCGCGGAATCGAAGCCGCTGAGGCGGCACAGCGCCTTGAGGAAATTGCCCAACGGCTCGCTGTAGAACGCGCGCGACACCACGCTGATCTTGTCGATCTGCGCCACGGCGGCGGCGCGGATGCGCGGGTGCACATGACCGTGGCTGACGGCGGAATAGGCCGACATCATGTCCAGATAGCGCTTGCCGTCATCGCCAATGGCCCAGACGCCCTCGCCCTTGACGATGACCACCGGCAGTGGCGAATAGTTATGGGCGCAGAATTGGTTTTCGAGGGTGATTGCCGGGTTGGAGTGCATGGAGAGTCCTGCCTAGTAGGTATCTGATCAAGCGCTGAGCAGCTTGCCGCTGCGAATCGGTTTAGCCCCGGAGACGCGACCCAGCGGGTCCCCCGGTTTCACAAACCGCACATCACGGCGCATGTACAGCACACCGGTGTTGTGACTGTTGACCGTGACGGTCTTGCCGCTGTGAGGGTCGACGATATCGAACAGCGCCTGCCCTGCTTCGATCCGGCTGCCCACCGCCGCACGGTGCACCAGCACCCCGGCACTCGGTGCGTAGAACTGCTCGCTGCCCGCCAGCGGCGTGGCTGGGCTGCGCAGCGCTGGTAACGGGCGTGGCGTGCCTTCGATGGCACCCAGGTGAGTCAGGTAATCGATGATCGCGGTGGCGTCATGGTCCGCCAGCTCGTAAGACACATCACGCTGGCCACGGTGCTCGACCGTCACTGCGATGCTGCTGTCCGGGATCGGGAAACGCGCGCCAAAACGCTCACGCAGGTTGACCCACAGCAGGTACAGCGCTTCGTCGAAGGAATTGGCTTGGGAGTCGGTCGCCAACAAGGTCGCCTCGGCACCGATGTAACGGGCCAGCGGCTCGATGGTCGGCCACACCGCCTCGCCGGTGTAGAGGTGCATTGCGGCTTCGCGGGAGCAATGCAGGTCGAGCACGATGTCGGCATCGTGGGCCAGCAGCATCAGCGTCTGTTGCAGCGACTGGTACTCATCCATCGGCTGAGCGGCGCGCAGGCACTCACCCCAGGCCTGGCGGATCAGCGCGCGGTTGGCGTCGATGTCCTGGCCGAGCCGGAACTCGATTTTTTCGGCGATGGCCTGATAAGGCACCGGGAATCCACGGTTGTAGTTGCGCCCGCTGCCCAGTTCAAAACGGCCACTGGGCGCACCCAGGATGTATTGGCCCAGGCCGGCCGGGTTGGCGACCGCCACCAGCACGATCTGCGCGTTCATGCGGCCGGCATTTTCCAACACTGCGAGTTGCCGGCGCAGATGCGCTGCCACCAACATCGCCGGGGTTTCATCGGCATGCAATGCCGCCTGGATGTAGATTTTCCGACCTGCACCCACTGCACCGTAATGCTCACTCTCCACGTGCCTGTGGGTACCTTGTGTCGCTTGCAGCAAGGGGTGTTGATTAAGTTTCATAACGCAGAAGTCTCGATATTCGAGTGACGGAACTTGAGAAAATACTAACGAGACCGGGTGATCGCCTGTAAGGGCGGCCGGGGCTATCTTGATCTGCAAAACCGATCAGCCCAGGCCGCCCCACCTGTGGTTACCAGAGCGCCAGGGTGTAGCCCAGCAGCACGCGGTTTTCGTTGACGTCGTTGTAGAAGTTGCCCTTGGCCAGGGCGTTGCGCCAGCGCATCGACACGCCCTTGAACGGGCCGGTCTGCACCACGTAGCTGATGTCCAGGTCGCGCTCCCATTCACGACCTTCGCCGGTGAAGCCGATCACTTCAGCCGAATCACCCTTGGCGTATTTGATGCCGAACAACAGGCCCGGCAGGCCAAGGTCGGCAAAGTTGTAGTCGTAGCGCGCATGCCAGGCGCGTTCCTTGGTCTGGGTGAAGTTGGTGAACTGGTATTCGGTGAACAGGTAGCTGATGGAGCCATCAAGGTAGGTGAACGGCGTGGTGCCGTACTGCTGCTGGAAGCCGCCGCCGATGCTGTGACCGCCGTACTGGTAGGTCAGGCGTGTACTCAAGGCCCGGTTATCAACGTTACCGGCCAGGCCCGCACCGTCCTTGTCGGCCTTGAAGTAGCGCACGTCGGTCTTCAGGTTGCCCGGCCCCAGGCCAAAGCTGTTCTTGAAGCCGCCATATTGCTGGTGGTAGATGCTGTCCAGCTCGGCATAGTGGTAGCTGAGCAAGGTGTTGGGCGTCAGCGAGTAATCACCGCCGGCAAAACGGAACTGGTCGCTCAGGGCCGTGCTTTTGTAGACCTTGCTGATGGTGGTCAGCTTCATGTCTTCGTAGTTGGTGGAGTCGCGGTCCTTGGCCTGGTCCAGTTGGCCGAGGCTGATCTTTAGGTTGCTGATGTCGTTGGATACCAGTTGCGTACCGCTGAAGGATTGCGGAAACAGGCGGCTGGTGTTGGGTTGCAGGGTCGGCAGGTCCGGCACCAGGTAACCCACGCGCAGCTCGCTCTTGGCCAAGCGGGCCTTGGCGGTGACGCCCAGTTTGGAATAGCTGTCGGAAGCGCGTTTGTCGCTGTCACGCTGCAGCAGGCCGGTGCCGGATTTGTCCGGACTGGAGTCGAGTTTCACGCCAAGCATACCGATGGCATCCAGGCCAAAGCCCACGGTACCGTCGGTAAAGCCCGACTTGATCCCCAGCAAAAAGCCTTGGGCCCATTCGGCACGCACCGATTGGCTGGCCTCTTCACGGTAGTCACGGTTGAAGTAGTAGTTCTTCAATTCCAGCGTGCCGCTGCTGTCCTTGATGAAGTCGGCATGGGCGGCGAACGGGATCATCCCGCTGCTCACGACGCCAACGCCGGTGATGAGTTGAGTCAGGGATTTTTTCATTTTTTTAGCTCCTGGCAGTGTGGGGTTTGGGGTGTTTTTATTGTTCTTCGGGCATGGCTTCGCCGTTCGCGCAAATCCGGGATTTGCGCGGCGGGTAAAGTCAGTCCTGGGTTACAGCGCTAGCGGTACGGGGCCCTGGCGGATGCGGTAGCCACCGTTTTCAAGCTTCTCCAAGGGGCTGGCGGCGGCCAGCAACTTGCGGGTGTAAGGATGTTGCGGGCGGTCGAATATTTCATCGCGGGCGCCCATTTCCACCACCCTGCCCTCGCTCATCACCGCCACCCGGTGAGCGATGCGCTCCACCGCCGCCAGGTCGTGGGAGATGAACAGGCAGGCAAAGCCGTATTGCGCCTGCAGGCGTTCGAACAGCTCCAGAATCTGCTTCTGGATGGTCATGTCCAACGCCGAAATCGGCTCGTCGGCAATCACCAATCGAGGATGACGCACCAGTGCGCGGCCAATCGCGACACGCTGGCGCTGGCCACCGGAGAGCTGGTGCGGGAAGCGGTCGACAAACTGCTCGGCCAAACCGATGTCCAGCAAGGTCTTGGTGACCCGTTCACGCTTCTGCTCGGCACTCATGCCGGGCACATGGCGCAACGGTTCGGCGAGGATGTCACCGATTTTCATGCGCGGATCGAGGGACGAGTACGGGTCCTGGAAAATCATCTGGCATTGCAGGCGATGTTCGCGGTTGCCGGACTTGAGAATGTCCACTCCTTCAAACTCGATAGCACCGGCACAGGCTTTGTTCAGGCCGACAATGGCGCGTCCAAGGGTGGTCTTGCCCGAACCGCTGCCGCCCACCAGCGCCAGGGTCTCCCCCGGTGCAATGGTGAGGTTGGCCGAATGCACCACGCGTTTGAACGCGGTGCGGCCCCACAGGCTGCGCGGGCCAGGATGCTCGATGCACACGTCCTTGACCGTCAGCAGCGGGCCGTCGGCCTGGGGCAAGTCCGCCAGTACCCCGCGACGCGGCAAGGCTTCCAGCAACTGCCGGGTGTAGTCGGCCTTGGGCGCCAGCAGGATCTGTTCGATGGTGCCCTGCTCCACTGCGCGGCCTTCACGCATCACCACCACCTTATGGGCGTAGCGCGCCACCAGGGACAGGTCATGGCTGATGAACAGAATCGCCGTGCCCTGCTCGCGAGTGAGGTCGAGCATCAGCTTCAACACGTCCAGCTGCGCCAGGCAATCCAGCGCGGTGGTGGGTTCGTCGGCAATCAGCAGCGCCGGGCGCAGCAGCATCACCGAGGCAAGCATGATGCGCTGGCGCATGCCACCGGAGAACTCGTGGGGGAACGCGCTCAGGCAGCGTTCGGCGTCCTTGATGCCGATATGGCCAAGCATCTCCAGGCTGCGTTCGCGGATCTGCGCTTCCGTCAGTTTGGCGTGCAGGCGCAGGCCCTCGGCCATTTGCTCGCCGATGCTCATGGACGGGTTCAGCGACACCATGGGCTCCTGGAACACCATGCCGATCTTGGCCCCGCGCAGCTCGCGCAGTTGCTCGGGCTTGAGGCTGTTGAGGTCATGGCCCTGGAAGCGCACCTGGCCGCCGCAGTGTTCCAGCGGTGGCGGCAACAGGCCGATGGCGGCGCGGGCGGCCATGGTCTTGCCGCTGCCGGACTCGCCCACCAAGGCGACGATTTCGCCGGGAGCGATGGTGAAGCTCAGGTCATTGACCGCCAGCGGGCCGTGGGCGCCGATGCGGATTTTCAGGTGATCGACTGCCAGTAATACGTCAGTCATGCTCATTTACTCATCCGTGGATCAAGGCGGTCACGCAAGGCGTCGCCGCACAGATTGAACGCCAGCAACGCCATGGCGATGCAGACACCGGGAAACAACCCCAGCCAACTGGCCGTGGCGATGTACGGCCGACTGGCCGCGAGCATGTTGCCCCAGGTCGCCGCCGGTGGCGGTACGCCCAAGCCGAGGAAACTCAACGAACTCTCGGCAAGGATCGCCCAGCCGAACATGCTGGTGGCCAGCACGCACACCGGCGCGACGCAGTTCGGCGCGATGTGACGCAGCATGGTGTACAGCTCGGAATTGCCAATCACCCGTGAGGCTTCGACGAACTCTTTCTCCCGCAGCGACAGCACCGTGCCACGCATCACCCGCACCACCGACGGCGTATAGGCCAGGCTCAGGGCAAAGACGATGCCATACAGGCTCGGGCCGATGATCGCCATCAGGCCCAGGGCCAACAGGATGCCGGGGAACGCCAGCAACGCGTCATTGACCATCATCAGGCCACGGTCGACCCAGCCGCGCAGGAAACCAGCGAGCAAGCCGAGGAAGGTTCCGGCGATGATCGCCATGCTCACCGTCAGCACACTCACCCACAGGCTGGTGTGTGCGCCGATCATCAGGCGGCTCAACACATCGCGGCCGTATTCATCAGTGCCCAGCCAATGCGCGGCGGTCGGCGCCTGCAAACGTGCCAGCAGGTTCAGCGCCAGCGGGTCATGGGGCGTCCACACCAGGCCGAGCGCGGCCATGATCAACAGCAAGCCCAACAGGAACGCACCGATCAGCGCGTTCAACGGCGGCACGCGCCAGGCCCTGGGGGCACGCATCGGTGCGGGCAACAGCACCTCGGGTGCAACAGGCAGTGGCTTATTCATAACTTAACCCTGGGGTCGAAGAGCGGGTACAGCAGGTCCACCAACAGGTTGACCAGCACATAGACAAAGGTCACCAGCAGCAGGCAGCCTTGCAGCACCGGGTAGTCCCGGGCGTAGATGGCGTCGACCATCAGGCGGCCGATACCCGGCAGGGTGAACACGGTTTCCAGCACAGCGATGCCGCTGAGCAGGTTGCCAAGGATCAGGCCGATCAGGGTCAAGGTCGGTGCAAACGAGTTGCGCAACGCATGGCGCCACAACACCGCCCGCTCCGACAGGCCCTTGGCGCGGGCATGGGTGATGTACTCCAGGCGCAGCACTTCGATGGCACTGGCCCGTGCCATCCGCGTGATCGCACCCAGTTCAACCAAGGTCAGGGTGACAATCGGCAGCACGATAAAACTCAAGGCCTGCCACGGCGATTGGCCGAACGACACATAACCCACCACCGGCAACCAGCCGAGCTTGATGCCGAAGGCATACAGCAACAGCAAGCCAAGCCAGAAACTGGGGATCGACAGCAACAGCGTCGCTGTCGACACCACGCCGAAGTCCAGCGCACTGTCCTGCTTCCACGCCGACAGCAAGCCCGCCGGCACCGCAATCAAGGCCGCCAACAACACCGACACCAAGACAATCCCGGCACTCATCTGGAACCGATCCAGGATCAGCGGCAACACCGCCTCATTGGTGGTGATCGAATGCCCAAGGTCACCGCTGAGCACCGCCTTGAGCCAGATCACAAACTGCACCGGCAGCGGCTGGTCCAGCCCCAGGGACGCACGCGCCACCTCCAGGCTGTGGGCGTCGGCCATGTCGCCAAGCATCAGCAGGGCCGGGTCACCGGGCACCAGGCGGATGATCGCGAACACCATCAGCGAGATCAGCAGCAAGGTCGGCACAGACATCGCCAGGCGTTGGGAGATAAAACGGAACATCCTCAATTACTCCCGGCGGCGGGGACGCTGACGGTCCACAAGCGCGGCTTGGACACCGGCCACGTGCGCAGGCCCTTGACGTAGTCACGGCTGGCGGCAATCGCGTTGCCGTTGTACATCGGGATCATCGGCACGTCCTTGATCATCTGCTGGTGCAGTTGATCGAACAGCGCCTGGCGCTTGCTGATGTCACCTTCGCGCTGGGCTTCACGCAGCCACTCGCGGGCCTGGGGGTTGTCCCAGACCTTGCGTGATTCCTTGTCCTTGTCGCCGGTCATCGAGTCGAAACTCAAGGCCGGGTCGAGGCGCTCGGAGTACGGAAACGCCATCATCTGGTAGTTGCCGCTCTGGTAGCGCTCCAACTGCGTGCCCCACTCCAGGGTTTCCAGCTCCAGGTTGATGCCGCTGGCCTTGGCCATGGCCTGCACGAACACGCCCATGTCGAAGATCGCCGCGTAGCGTTTGTTGACGATCAGCTTGATCGGCTCGCCCTTGTAGCCAGCTTCGCGTAGCAGTTGCGCAGTCTTGGCCGGGTCGAAGGTGAAGCCCTGGTCTTCGACGGCAGTGTGGTAATGGCTGCCGCTGGCGACCATCGAGTTGTTGGCCTTGGAGCGACCGCCGGTGAGCGCCTCGACGATTTGCGCCGAATCCAGGGCATGGGCGATGGCCTGGCGCAAACGCACATCTTTAAGCAGCGGGTCGCGGGTCTGGAACAGCAAGGCATTGACCGACATGGTGCCGCTGGAAGTCACGCGCACGCCGGAATGGGCGGCCAGCTCTGTGGCGTCCAGCGGGGTGACATCAATCAGTAGGTCGACGTTTTTCGACAACAGCGCGGCTTTGGCGGCGGCCGGGTCCGGGATCACCAGCAGGCGCACGCGGTCCAGGCGGGTGGATTTGTTGCCGGTGTAGCCATCGGGCTCTGTTTCGTCGCGCGGGGTGTAGTTGGGGTTGCGCAGCAGCTCGACGTATTGGCCGGGCTTCCACTCACCCAGCTGGAATGGGCCGGTGCCGACTGGGGCTCTCCAGCTGCCGTCGGCGTTAAGCGAATCGGCGGACAGGATGCCGCTACCGCCACATTCAGGCAGTGCAGTGCTGGTCAGGAACAAGCCGTTGGGCTTGTCGAGAGTGAACACCACGGTGAGGGGATCCGGGGCGCTCATGTCGACGATCTTGGCGCCGCCATGCCCATCGAATTCTGGGGCGCAGCGCCATTGGGTCTTGGGATCGAGGAAGCGCTTCCAGGTCCACAGCACGTCAGCAGACGTCAACGCCTTGCCATTCTGGAACTTCACCCCGTCGCGCAGGTGAAAGGTGTAGCGCAAGCCGTCGTCGGACACCTGCACGTCCTTGGCCAGCAGCGGGCCAACGGTGGCATCTTCGCGGAAGGCTACCAGCCCCTCGGTGATGTGCATGATCACGGCGTCGGAGTTGGTGTCACGGTTCACACCCGGATCGGTGCTGCGGATGTCAGCGTTGAGCGCGACCTTCAATACGCTTTCAGCGTGGGCAGTGCCCACCAGCGCCGCAGACAAGGCGCCTGCCAGGATAAGAGTCTTGTTCATGGATAACTGCACCTTAAATGTTCCTTACGCATGGGGTTCGGACGCTGGCAGGACCCAAAAAGAGGCACGGCCGAACACCTGGAGAGTTGTTGTTGTTTTAGTCGCCTTCACGGTTGGCGAATGTTCCTAAACCGATCTTATTCTTCACGCAGCAAGCTTGAGAAGAACGCTCCAAGTGATCAGGCTCGGCTTTTCCGATCACCTGCCCAGCCTGTCCTGACTTGCCTCCAGCCTACCGAAAAATCAGGGCCTGGAGCCGTTTGCATGCGTTCAAAAATAATGAACCTGATCGGCAAAACCGATCTGTGCGCACCTGTAGCCATCAGATAAGCTGGCGGGCATTCAATGGTTTAAATGCTGAAACCTGAGGCAGTCCTTCATGACTCTCACCCATCTTCGTGCGTTCTGTGCCGTGGTCGAAAAAGGCAGCTTTCGCTCTGCCGCACGCCAATTGGACGTGGCGCAAAGCACCCTGACCCAGTCAATTCAGACCCTGGAAAAAGAACTCGGTGTGGTGCTGCTGCAACGCTCGAACCAAGGCATCAACCTGACCTCGGCCGGTGAAGTGTTCCTGGTACGCGCCCGCTCGATCACCCTCGACTGCGAACGCGCCCTGCTCGACCTGCAACCGTGGAAAGGCGAGCCCGAAGGCCATATCGACCTGGGCGTGACCTCCGAACCCCTGGCCGAACTGCTGGTACCGGTGCTGAGCAACTTCACCCAGCGCTTCCCGCGCATCCAAGTGCATGTGGCCAGCGGCACCACCAAGGGCCTGGTGGAAAAAGTCCGCGATGGACGCCTGGATTTCGTGCTGTGCCCGTTGGCGCCGAACGTCACCGATATCGACCTGTCCATCGACCGTCTCTACAGTTCCAGCGCGGGCATCATTGCGCGTAAAGGCCACCCGTTGGCCCAGGCCAAGTCGGTGCAGGAGCTGGTGGACTGCCAATGGATCAGCGTGCGCTCCACCGGCGTAATCGGCGGCGCGGAAAACCGCCTGGTCCAGCTGTTCCGCACCCAGGGCCTGGCGCCGCCGAAGATCGCCATCACCACCGACTCGCTGCTGGAAACCCTGCACATCGTCTCGGAAACCGACTACCTGACCATCGAGCCGCGCATGCTGCCGGGGATGAAGCTGTTCTCCAGCGCACTGACTACCATCGCCATCGAAGAACCCCTCGCGCCCCGTGATGTGTGCCTGATCAGCCGCCGTTCCGCGCCTCTCACCGGGGTCAGCCAGGAACTCACCAGCATGCTGATTTCCTATTCCCGGCTGGTGCACCGCAGCCGTTGATCCACCCTTTTGCCGAGCGTTTCCATGCCCCTGACCTCCTACGATGGTTTACCCCGCGCCAGCGCCAGCAGTGTTGGCGTTGACCCCGACCGCCTGATCGCGTTTCTCGACGAGGTCAAGGCCGCCGGCCTCGACCTGCACGGCTTCATGTTGCACCGCCACGGCCACGTCGTTGCCGAAGGCTGGACCTGGCCGGTGGACCCCAACGAACCCCGCGTGCTGCACTCCATGGCCAAGAGCTTCACCGGTTGCGCCATCGGCCTGGCCATCGAAGAAGGCTTTCTCAAGCTGGATGATCGCCTGGTCACCTACTTCCCCGACGAAGTGCCCGCCGACGCCGACCCACGCCTGGCCGACATGACCGTCGAACACCTGCTGACCATGCGCACCGGCCACGCCAGCAACACCTCCGGCTCCGTGTGGCGCGGCATCAGCACCAGCTGGATCGCTGAGTTCTTCAAGATCCCTTTGGCCTACGCGCCCGGCACCGAATACGTCTACACCAGCGCTGCCAGCTACATGCTTTCGGCGCTGATCAACCGCGTCACCGGGCAAACCTTGCACGACTACCTCAAGCCGCGCCTGTTCATCCCCCTGGATATTCACAACGAAACCTGGGACATCGGCCCCGACGGCGTGAACCCTGGCGGCAATGGCCTCACCGCCCCCGTGTCGGCGGCGCTGAAACTGGCAGTGCTGCACGCCCAGGACGGGCTCTGGAATGGGCAGCAAATACTGCCGGCCGCCTGGGTCCGCGCCGCCACCCAACCCCAAGGCGGGCCGGACAGCCGTTACGGCTACCACTGGATGATGAAACCGCGCCCGGCGTTCAGTGCGTTGGGGGTGTTTGTGCAGATGGCAGCGGTGTACCGCGAGCACAACGCAACCTTGCTGCTGGTGGGCGGGATGAAAAATTCGGCGGAAATCGTGCCCTCTATCGAGCGGCATTTTCCGGCGGTATTGGGTGAGGATCGCAGCGTGAAGCCCGAGGCGGATGCAAGATTGGAGCAGCGGTTAGCGAGTATGGCTGAGCGCCCTTCGCTGGTCTCGGACTGCAAGGCGCCGGAGGATTCGAAGCGCGCATTTGCCGTGGCCGAGAACAGCCTGGGTGTAAGCCAGCTGTCGTTCGAATTTTCAGGCGATGTCTTGACCTTCGAACTGACCGACGACGAGGCGACCCATCGCCTACAGATCGGCATTAACCATTGGCTCAACGGGCTCACCAGCATGCCCGGCCGTGCGTTGCACCATGGGTATGAATTCAAGGATGCGCAGATCGTGGCAGGTGCGCGTTGGCTGGATGAGACCACGTTGGAAATGACCTGGATCTATCCGCAGACGGCGTTTCGGGATCGGGTGGTGTGTGAATTCAAGGAGGGTGGCGTGAGCTTCGCTCGTACGGTGAATGTGAACAGTGCGGGGCGGGAGCAGGAAGTGTTGATGGGTAAATCGCTCTAAGCGATCCCTCCCCCTTGTGGTGAGGGAGCTTGCTCCCGTTGGGCTGCGAAGCGGCCCCACTCGCCGCACATCAATTTTTCAACTACACACCATAACCTCAAGTTTCAGTCTTGCTTCGATTGACTATCAAAGGCACCCATGTGGGATCTGAAGCCTGAACAGGACCCTATAGTTCGCACTACTTCACAAAAAACCTCCCGCAGTCATCGAACGGCATAATTTGGGTTGCGAGGTCAGGTGACCAAAAATCTTATTTTCCGTACGACCGGTGACCGAAAAAATGCATCAGCCTCCGGCGGACCATGAGGACCAGTTTAGATACCCATTAAACGTCACCGGATTTAGCCCGATTCAGCCCTGCCTGAAAATGGAGAGCACATTGATTGAAATGACGGACGCGAGCGAAATTAGACTAATTCATCAGGCGTGCTACTATTTTGCCACCCCAGAACGACAGCAGAATCAACGCATATGAAAGGATCATTCAAAAGCTTTGAAATCCCTGAGCCACAGCTACTGGAAGCTGCCTGGCGCAGCGAAAAAACCCTATTTGTATTTGACACGAATGTCTTGCTGAACTTGTACGGATACGAAGAAAGCACCCGACAAGATTTCTTTAAGATATTAGAAAAATTAAGACCCAATATTTGGATACCCCACCAAGTTGGCCTTGAGTATCACAGACGACGACTGGATGTAATAAAGAATGAAAAAAAGGTATTCAGGGAAATAAAATCCGAGCTAGAAAAAATACCCTCAGACATAGAGGCCAAATTCAACAGCACTTCATTGAGCAAGAAATTCCCCGAACTTAGCACTCACTTAAAGTCGCTAATCGAATCCATCCGAAAAGATGTCAAAAAATGCAACACCAAAATACAAGAGTGGGATAGCCGCCAACCTGATGTCAGGTCCAAAGATGAAATCCTTGATAAGATTGACGCCATTACACATGACAAAATTGGCTCACCTCCTTTAGATCAAGAGTGGTTAAACACCTTATATGCCGAGGGAGCAGAAAGATATAAAAAGAAGCTACCCCCTGGCTTTTGCGACAAAGATAAAGGAAAAGGTTCTCCTGACGACGCCAGCTTTATATACAACAACTTAAATTATGAGCGTCAGTACGGCGACCTCATACTCTGGAAGCAACTCATAGAGCATGCCATCCAGGCTAACATTGAAAGTGTCATCCTTATCACGGATGACACCAAAAAGGACTGGTGGCGCACTGTAGATTCAGCAGGCCTTAAAATAATTGGCCCAAATGAAGATTTAAAATCAGAAATCTACCGAGAAACAGAAGTCAGTCTTTTTCACATGTATACGTCTTCAGCTTTTCTTGTAGCAAGTAACAATATCTTGAAGGCAAACATTCCGGACCGCTCAATAGAAGATATCCAAGATAAAAATCGGATAGTTTTAGACCTAGAAAAATTCAAACCTGATGACTCCAGTGAAAAACTAGAGCCTGACCTTTCAAACACTTTAACGCCAAAAGAACTATTGGAGAAATACGGGAGGCCAGATCGGATTTTTGGAGGATCTAACCCCAACACTGATACCTTATCAAAAGACATGCTCTCCTCAGCACGTGATCATTGGAAAACCATTACACAGACCAGGCACCAACTTGAAGAGCTCCGCAGCCTAAGCATGCAAGATAGATTAAATGAAATCCAAGCATTGGACAGCCTCCAACAACTAAGAAGAATGGATGACCAGCTTAATCTCCGCTCACTCAGAGAAATAAAAAACCAGACAGAGCTAGGCGATATAGAAAATTTTCGCGAGCGAAACTTGAATTATACTCCAGACGAGATCAGCAGATTAATCCATCTCGAAGAACTTAGAAAGTTCAACCATTTCTTAAGAGCTCAAAAGAAGGATGAAAATCCAGAATAATCACTTTTATACTACCTAAGTACAGTTAAGAAGGTTTAATAAAGGGTTCAAGA
The DNA here is from genome assembly GCF_049897885.1 of Pseudomonas sp. DWRC2-2. Lineage (NCBI taxonomy): Bacteria > Pseudomonadati > Pseudomonadota > Gammaproteobacteria > Pseudomonadales > Pseudomonadaceae > Pseudomonas > Pseudomonas sp. DWRC2-2. Next base: position 1,113 of record NZ_JAFCXD010000014.1, on the reverse strand, counting down.
CAAAATCTCGATTTTTCTCTTCCCCTCGCAGGACGTTTCCGAGAAAATCGCGCGGGCTTGCGCCTCGCGAATCCGCTAGCTAGTCTTCGGCCGTCACTGCCAATTCAGTGACCGGGTTTAGCAGCCCGCCGATGACTAGGCGCAAAGCGCCACCTTTGACGGGGCGCTTTTTTTCGGCCCGACGCTTTATGGTGGCCGTGCGCAGGGCACTTTCGGGTGCGCCGGGTACTAGTCTCCGGTTCTGCTAACCTGCGCTCGGCCGCCACCCTTTGATCGTTTAGCAGCGATGGTGACGGCCTCTAACCGACTAGAGGTGCTTCACGATGGATAAAGTCATTCCCGATCCGCCATTCACGTTTTCTGATTCTTACAGCGCTCAGGCGCAGAAATATGCCGCGTACAAACGTGCATTGGACCACTATCTCTCCCCTGCCCCAGCGCCCGATACGGTAGAACCGATGCTGTTTACCGTTGCCCCTGAAACCAGCTTTGAAAGTGCATTGGTTCACACCAGTAGCTTGCTGCGCTGTGCCTCAGCGACCGCGCAAGAGGCTGGTGAGCGGTTAGAGGGGACGGAACAGACGCTGGTGATTTCAGTGCTGCATTTGGTGGATATGGCGCGAGCCATGGTAGATCGGGCTGTGGAGTGTATGCAGCCGCGTTGAATGGCTGTTGTGGTGGGCGGGCTTGTCGAATCGTTGCATCGCCCGGGCAGGCCTGCGAAGCGGCTCAGTAATTTCTCCGAGTTCCTTCAGGCAGAATGAGGTGGCTGGATTTGGGGCTGCTGCGCAGCCCAGCGCGGGACAAGCCCGCTCACCACATGAAAGCGTTAGAGCGCTTCCTAACCGTAGCACCGAGGCGTCTGCATCGCAGCGATGCGATGCGGCGACCCGGCAAGCCAGCTCCTACACCTACCTGCTTTTGATCCAACCACTCAGGTCGGCTACCAGGCCGCCGTGCTCTTGCTTTTGCTTTTGATCTTGATCTTGATCTCAGGCGCCCCGTCAAACACGCTGGCCGGAATTCGACAGGGATTTGGGGGGTAAACCGGCAGGGATGCCGGTTTAGCCGCCCCGCGCCATGGATGGCGCGTGGCGGCGGCCCCCCAAATCA
>NZ_JAFCXD010000013.1:0-78394 GCF_049897885.1 Pseudomonas sp. DWRC2-2 | reverse complement strand
ACCGGCAGGGATGCCGGTTTAGCCGCCCCGCGCCATGGATGGCGCGTGGCGGCGGCCCCCCAAATACCTGTCGGATTACGGGCACACCGAGCCTAGGCGAGGTGCCGAGTGTTGGGGCAAGAGCGTTTTGGTTACTTTGCCGCTTTTGCAAAGTGACCCGCCGTAAGGGCGGAACCCTAAGTCGCCGTTACCCAAATAATGGATATGTACTCCCCCCAAACAAACCTATCCCGACAAAAACACTAGGACTTTGTACCTACGTAATATTTTGGCGTAAACTGCCGGCAAGCCTGTGAGGAGTTTCCATGACTGCCATAACCATTACCGACGCCGCCCACGATTACCTGGCTGACCTGCTGTCCAAGCAGAACACCCCAGGTATCGGCATCCGCGTCTTTATTACCCAACCCGGCACCCAATACGCCGAGACTTGCATCGCCTACTGCAAGCCTGGGGAAGAGAAACCTGAAGACACCGCCCTGGGGCTGAAAAGCTTCACCGCCTACATCGATGCCTTCAGCGAAGCCTTCCTCGACGACGCCGTGGTCGACTACGCCACCGACCGCATGGGCGGCCAGTTGACCATCAAGGCGCCCAACGCCAAGGTGCCGAATGTCAACGCCGACAGCCCGGTGAACGAGCGCATCAACTACTACCTGCAGACCGAAATCAACCCAGGCCTTGCCAGCCACGGCGGCCAGGTCAGCCTGATCGACGTGGTTGATGACGGCATTGCGGTATTGAAGTTCGGCGGCGGCTGCCAAGGCTGCGGCCAAGCGGACGTGACCCTGCGCGAAGGCATTGAGCGCACCTTGCTGGAGCGCATTCCAGAGCTCAAGGGCGTGCGTGACGTGACCGACCACACGCAGAAAGAAAACGCCTACTACTGAGTAAGGTGTTCGCTGCGAACAAAAAAACGGCGCCCCGTGAGCGCCGTTTTTTTATGTCCCGTTTCAGGGGCGGTACAGATGGGCATGGCCTGCGCGGTACAGCGACGACTCACTGAAGCTGTCACTCGCCAACACCCGGCCCACCACAATCAGTGCCGTGCGCCGAAAGCCCTTGGCCGACACCTTCTGGGCAATATCACTCAAGGTGCCCACCGCCCAATCCTGATCCGGCCACGTCGCCCGGTGCACCACGGCAATCGGGCAGTCCGCGCCGTAGTGCGGCAGCAGTTCAGCGACAATCTTCTCCAAGTGATTGACCCCCAGGTGAATCGCCATGGTGGTGCCATGCCGGGCCAGGCTGTCGAAATCCTCGCCGGCGGGCATGCGGGTCTTGTCGGCGTAGCGGGTCAGGATCACGCTCTGGGCGATGTCAGGCAGGGTCAGCTCGGTTTCCAGCAAGGCGGCGCAGGCAGCCACGGCGGTGACGCCGGGAATGATCTGGAACGGAATGCCCAGCTCCCGCAGGTGGCGGATCTGCTCGCCAATGGCGCCATACAGGCTCGGGTCCCCAGAATGGACGCGCGCTACATCCTGGCCCTTCGCGTGGGCCGTCTTGATCAGATCGATGATTTGTTCCAGGTGCAATTCGGCACTGTTGGCCAGCGTTTCTGCCGAGTGGCCTTCCAAAACCGCCGCAGGCACCAACGAGCCGGCATAGATGATAACCGGGCAGCTGCGGATCAACCGTTGGCCTTTGACGGTGATCAATTCCGGGTCGCCGGGGCCTGCGCCGATGAAGTAGACGGTCATGGTGATTCCTGTTGAAAAACGGGCGAGCATGAATGTTGCTCATGATCGAGGTCGGCGATTATCGGGATTTTAGCCGGTGCACGCTAATGCAAAGGTAGCCTGGGTGGTTTTTTTACGGGTGATCAACAGCCGGGCAGGGCAGCCGGCGAGATGTTCAGCGAGGGCCAGCGCGGCGCTTTCGGCGATGCCGTAACAGCCGGTATGGGCAAAAGCGATGTCGGATTTGTGGCTCAGGCGGTGTTCAAACTCCGCCAGTTGTTCAGCGCTGAAAAACTGCAGTGGCAGGTTCAGCACCTCGGCCAATGCCGCTAGTCCTGGTTCATGTTGCTTGCGGTCAATACTGGCGAGCGCAGCAATGCAGTGGCGCTCGATACCGCCCTCGGCGAGGGCAGAATCGAACAACGCCAACAAGGTGTGAAGATCACAACCCCGTTGGCAACCCAGGCCAACCACCAAAGTCATGCCGAGTATTGGTCGTCACGGTTGCGGCGGAACAGCCACGCGCTGATCAGGCCCAAGGCCAGCCAGAAGGCGACATTGGTCAACTGCGAAGCGATCTTGAACTGCGCTTCCAGGGCTTGCGGAGCGAGCATCGAATGCACTTCCGGTTGCGGCGCGCCGATGACGTGGGGGACCGCCAGGATCGCCACGCCCAACACTTTCAGCAGCCAGTTGCGACCAAACACGATCAAAGCGATGCCGGCAGCAGTAGACGCCGCAGTGCCGATCCACCAGGTCTGGCGCAGCGCAAGGTCGGCGGCGGCAGTGCCCGGCAGCTCAGGCGGCAGGCCCATCGTCGGTGCCAGCACGAAGGTTGCGTAGCCGGCCAAGCCCCACAGCAAGCCTTGGGCGGTGCGGGTTGGCGCACGCAGCGTGTAGAGACCGGCCAGCATCAGCGCAAAACCGACCGCGACCACCAGGTTGCCGCCCGTGGTGGACAGCACGCGCTGCCAGCCATCTTCCGGCTCCCAGGCTTCAGCGTCATGGGTGTGGGCGGCAGCGCCTTCGGCGTGTTCGTGGGCCATTTCGGTGGCGGCCGGGGCTTTTTCGAAGGTTTCCGCCTGCAGAATCAGCGGGGCGACCCAAAAGCTTTGCAGCAGGGTCAGCAGCAGGGCGGCCAGCAGGCCGGTGAAGCCTGCGGTTTGCGCGATACGCTTGATCATGTCGGCAGGTCTCAGTGGCACGGGAACGCGGCGCTGTGGCGGGTATCGTGGGCCGCGTTGTGCACGGCCTCAATGTGCGAGAAACCGGCGAAATACACGAGGCACGCGCCGAGGATCGACGCGCCGATGGCGGCGGTCAGGCGTTGGCTCAGGGTCGAGGTGCTGCTGGCGGAGTGCGAGGTGCTGCTGATGATCGACATGGCGCGTCCCTTTCAGGTGTCAGGGTGAAACGAGCGCATGAAAACCCCGCGAGCCGGGCACGCAGGGTTTGAACAGCGCCCGCCCACCGCGGGTTTGTTATCTGATTTTTTCGGGCCGGTCTCCGGGCTTGCGAGGGGCATTGCGCCTATTAAGCATCGCCTTCCCATGCCGTAGGCACAGTGGATCTGACGCTTCGCTCGCTTACCGTTGCGGGGGCAGCACCGGACTGGTCATATCGCTATGACGCACCGGTTTCCCGTTTCACCCTGTGAAGGGCACCCGAAACAAGATGTGTAGGAGAGCATGGGGGTGGGAGGGGAGTCAATTGGGTTGTGCTTTTGGGTGGGGGCGTATCCGTTACCGCAGAAACGGATATGTACCCAACCCCATCATTGACCATCCCCCAAGCACTGCGTAGCCTTGCACCCTCGAGGTTCTTCGGCCCCAGGCCGAAGCTAAGAAGGGAACGCGGTCCAAGCCGCGGCTGCCCCCGCAACTGTAAAGGGTTCAGCTGACTGCCACGCCACTGCCAAACCGGCGGGAAGGCGCAGCCAGCGCCGGTCGCAAGACCCGCACGCCCCAAGCCAGGAGACCTGCCTCGCAACCGATTTTCTACTTCAACCGGGCGGGGTGATCCGGTGACGAAATCCGCTGCTGCGCACCGTCGCAGGGCCTATCGTCCCGTATGCCCGCCCCCAAGGGCATCCGATGAAAACACTGGCCAAACTCCCCGTCACCATCGTCACCGGCTTCCTCGGCTCGGGCAAGACCACCTTGCTGCGCCACATGCTCGACAACGCCCAGGGCCGCCGCATTGCGGTGATCGTCAACGAATTCGGCGAACTGGGTATCGACGGTGAAATCCTCAAGCAGTGTTCCATCGGCTGCACCGAAGAAGAAGCCAACGGCCGCGTCTACGAGCTGGCGAACGGCTGCCTGTGCTGCACCGTGCAGGAAGAGTTCTTCCCAGTGATGCGCGAATTGGTGGCCCGTCGCGGTGACCTCGATCACATTCTCATCGAAACCTCCGGCCTGGCCCTGCCAAAACCGCTGGTTCAAGCCTTCCAGTGGCCGGAAATCCGCAGCGCCTGCACCGTGGACGCCGTGATCACCGTGGTCGACAGCCCGGCTGTAGCCGCCGGCACCTTTGCTGCGTTCCCGGACCAAGTGGATGCCCAGCGCAAGCTCGACCCGAACCTGGACCACGAATCACCCCTGCACGAGCTGTTCGCCGACCAACTGGCCAGCGCCGACCTCGTTATCCTGAACAAATCCGACCTGATCAGCCCTGAAGACCTGGCCCGCGTGCGCCTGGAAGTCGCCGAAGAACTGCCGCCAGCGGTGAAGATCATCGAAGCCAGCAGCGGCCGCTTGCCCCTGGATGTATTGATCGGCTTGGGTGCGGGCTCCGAAGAGCACATCGACGGTCGCCACAGCCATCACGATCATCATCACGAAGGTGAAGACGATCACGATCACGATGCCTTCGATTCCATCTCCATCGACCTGCCGCAAGCCGATGAAGCGCTGCTGCTCGACGCCCTGACCCAGTTGGTGGTGCAACACGGCATCCTGCGCGTCAAAGGCTTCGCCGCGATCCCGAACAAGCCGATGCGCCTGCTGATCCAGGGCGTGGGTACGCGTTTCGACAAGCACTTCGACCGTGCCTGGAGCGCTGACGAAGCGCGCATCACGCGTCTGGTGCTGATCGGTCAGGACCTCGACGCCGCCGGTCTCGAAGCGCAACTGCGCGCTGCCCTCAGCGTTTAACCCATGCATCTGCTCAGGACCCAGCCCGGTGGTTTCGTCTCGGACGACAATATTGCCGACCTTGGACAAACCCCCGCTGACCTGGTGATCCTGTGCAGCGGCGATTCCAGCCTGGCGCTGCTGGCCGAAGCGGCGCAGCAGTTGCCGGACGACTATCCCAGCTTTCGCCTGGCCAACCCGATGCAGGTGCAGAACCATGCCTCGGTGGACCTGTATGTCGATGAGGTACTGCGCCACGCCAAGGTCATCCTGATTTCGTTGCATGGCGGCATCGGCTACTGGCGTTACGGCATCGAGCGGTTGGTGGAACTGGCGGAGCGCGGTGTGCAGCTGATCCTGGTGCCAGGGGATGATCGCCCGGACCCGGAACTCAGTGGCCTGAGCACCGTCGGCGCCGAAGCGCGTGATCGCCTCTGGCACTTCCTGCGCCAGGGCGGTCTGGGCAATGCTATGGATTTTTATCGCTGCCTGGCCAGCGCCTACCTGGGCCGTGACTACGCCTGGGCCGAGCCGCAAACCCTGCCGCGCACGGCGATTTATCATCCGCGCCACGCCAACGCCCGGCTGAATGATTGGCAGGCGGATTGGAATACCGAGTTTCCGGTGGCGGCGGTGCTGTTCTACCGCTCGCATTTGCAGGCGGCGAATACCGGTTTTATTGATGTGTTCTGCCAGCGTTTGCAGGCCGCGGGCCTCAACCCGTTGCCGATGGCGGTTGCCAGTTTGAAAGAGCCCGGCTGCCTGGCGGTGGTCGAGGACCTGCTGGACGAGGTGGGCGCTGCGGTGATCCTCAATACCACCGGTTTCGCCCAATCCAGTCCGGAAGCACCGCATTTGCGCCCGTTTCGCCGCAATATCCCGGTGATACAGGCCATTTGTGCCCAGGACAACCAGCCCGGCTGGGAAGCCAGCGAGCAAGGCCTCGGCCCCCGCGACCTGGCGATGCACATTGCTTTGCCGGAGTTGGACGGGCGCATCATCAGCCGGCCGATCAGCTTCAAGGATTTGGCGTGGCGTAGCGAGCGCAGTCAGTCGGACGTGGTGTGCTATCGCGCAGCGCCCGAGCGCATGGATTTTGTCGCTGAATTGGCGCGCCGCTGGGTCGAACTGGCGCGAGTGCCGAATGCCGACAAACGCATCGCGCTGATCCTCACCAACTACCCGACCCGCGATGGGCGTATCGGCAATGGTGTTGGCCTGGATACGCCGGCAGCGGCGCTGAATATCCTGCGCGCCTTGCACGCTGAGGGTTATCCGGTGCCGGATGCGCTGCCGGAAAGCGGCACTGCGCTGATCCACGATTTGCTCGGCGGTGTCACCAACGACCTCGACAGCCTCGATCTACGGCCCTGCCATCAAAGCCTGGGCATGGATGACTACGAAGCGATGTTCAGTCGCTTGCCCGAGGCCAATCGCCAGGCCGTGCTGGAGCGCTGGGGCACGCCCCATAACGACACGATGTTCCGTGACGGCCGCCTGATGATTGCTGGTTTGCGCCTGGGCCTGACGTTCGTTGGTATCCAGCCAGCGCGGGGTTATCAGGTGGACGCGAGCGCCGTCTACCACGACCCGGACCTGGTGCCGCCCCACGGCTACCTGGCGTTCTATTTCTGGCTGCGCCACACCTACGGTGCCCATGGTGTGATCCACGTGGGCAAGCACGGCAACCTTGAATGGTTGCCGGGCAAGGGCGTCGGCCTGTCGGAACACTGCTGGCCTGATGCGCTGCTGGGGCCGTTGCCGAATATCTACCCCTTTATCGTCAACGATCCGGGCGAGGGCGCCCAGGCCAAGCGGCGCACTCAGGCGGTGATCATCGATCACCTGATGCCGCCGCTGACCCGTGCCGAAACCTACGGCCCGTTGCGTAACCTTGAGCTGTTGGCCGACGAATATTACGAAGCGCAACTGCTCGATCCGCGACGCGCCCTGGAGTTGCAGAAAGACATCCTCAAGCTGGTGCGCGAAACCCGCATCGACCAGGAACTTGAGCTGGGGAGCGACGCCGACGCTGCCGTGTGGCTGCCGCGCCTGGACACTTACCTATGCGACTTGAAAGAGTCGCAGATCCGCGATGGCTTGCACATCTTTGGTGAGTCGCCCACAGGGCGCTTGCGTATCGACACCTTGCTGGCCTTGCTGCGCATCCCGCGTGGCGATGGCCGTGGCCCGCAATCAAGCCTGCTGCGCGTGTTGGCCAAGGCCTTTGAGTTGGGCTTTGATCCGCTGGACTGTGCTTTGGCCGAGCCTTGGACCGGGCGTCGACCGCTGGTGTTGCAGAAGATCGATCCGCAGTTGTGGCGCACCGCTGGCGATACCCGCGAACGCCTGGAGCTTTACGCGGCGCGATTGATCGAGCAAGCATTGGAAGGGCCGCTTGAACAGCTGGAAGAACCCGGTTGGGAGGACGTGAAGGCCGTTATCGAAAGCCTGCGCGTGGTGGTTGCGCCGCGTCTGGATGCTTGTGGCCCTGCGGAAATGCGTGGGTTGCTGGATGCCCTTAGCGGCCGTTTTGTGCCGGCAGGCCCGAGTGGCGCACCGAGTCGCGGGCGTTTGGATGTGCTGCCGACGGGGCGTAATTTCTTCACCGTCGACGTGCGCAACCTACCGACCACCACGGCCTGGCGCATCGGCTTCCAGTCCGCCAACCTGATTCTTGAGCGGCATTTGCAGGACCACGGCGACCACCTGCGCCAGCTGGGCCTGTCGGTATGGGGCACCGCCACCATGCGCACCGGCGGCGACGATATCGCCCAAGCCATGGCCCTGATGGGCGTGCGCCCGGTGTGGGCGACCGGCAGCCAGCGGGTGGATGATTTCGAGATCCTGCCGATCAGCCTGTTGGACCGCCCGCGCGTTGACGTGACCTTGCGGGTGTCGGGCTTTTTCCGCGATGCGTTCGCCAACCTGATCCGCCTGTTCGACGCCGCGGTGCAGGCCGTGGCGGCGCTGGATGAGCCGGATGATATGAACCCGCTGGCGGCCAAGGTGCGCAGTGAGCGTGAGGCGCTGCTCCAGTCTGGCCTGGACGCAGAAGCGGCGGCGAAACAGGCCGGTTGGCGCATCTTCGGCGCCAAGCCCGGTGCCTACGGCGCGGGCGTGCAGGGCGCGGTGGACGGTCGTCTGTGGCAAAGCCGGGAAGACCTGGCCGAGGTTTACCTGAACTGGGGCGGCTATGCCTATGGCGGTTCCGACGAAGGCACCGCCGCCCGCGCGCAATTTGCCCAGCGTTTGAGCCAGGTGCAGGCGGTGTTGCAGAACCAGGACAACCGCGAGCACGACTTGCTCGACTCCAACGATTACTACCAATTCCAGGGCGGCATGCTCGCTACCGTGGAAACGCTCAGTGGCGACAAGGCTGCCAGCTATCATGGCGACCACAGCCAGCCCGACCTGCCGAAGATCCGTACCCTGAAGGAAGAGCTGAACCGGGTGATCCGTTCCCGTGCTGCCAACCCTAAGTGGATCGAGGGCGTGAAGCGCCATGGCTATAAAGGTGCCTTCGAGATGGCGGCGACCGTGGACAACCTGTTCGCCTTTGACGCCACCACGGCGCTGATTGACGATCACCAATACGCCCTGTTGGCCGACGCTTACTTGCTCGACCCCGACACCCGCGCCTTTGTGCAGCAACACAACCCTGATGCGCTGCGGGATATGACCGAGCGCATGCTTGAAGCGCAACAGCGTGGCATGTGGCAGGAGCCGGGGGCGTACCGCGAAGCGTTGGAAAACCTGTTGCTCGATATAGAAGAAGACAGCTGATGACCGATATTCCCCATTTCCCGCTGTCCGCCGTAGTGGGCGCCGATGACTTGAAGCTGGCGCTGTGCCTGACCGCCATCGACCCGAAGATCGGCGGTGTGTTGATCGAGGGCCCGCGCGGCATGGCCAAGTCGACCTTGGCGCGTGGTTTGGCGGACCTGCTGGCCAGCGGTCAGTTCGTGACCTTGCCCCTGGGCGCGACTGAAGAGCGCCTTGTCGGCACGTTGGACCTGGACGCTGCATTGGGCGAGGGCCGTGCGCAGTTTTCTCCCGGCGTATTGGCGAAGGCGGATGGCGGCGTGTTGTACGTCGATGAAGTCAATCTGCTGCCCGATCACCTGGTGGACCTGCTGCTGGACGTGGCCGCCAGCGGCACCAACCTTATCGAACGCGACGGTATTTCCCATCGCCATTCGGCGCGCTTCGTGTTGATCGGCACCATGAACCCGGAGGAGGGAGAGTTGCGCCCGCAACTGCTCGACCGTTTCGGCTTCAACGTGGCGTTGAGCGGGCAGACCTTGCCGACCGAGCGCGGGCAGATCATTCGCCGTCGCCTGGATTTCGACAGCGACCCCGCGGCGTTCTGCGCGCAGTGGGAAGCGTCGCAGTCGGCCTTGCGCGAACGCTGCACCCAGGCACGGGCGCGGCTCGACACGATTGCGCTGGATGATGACGCGCTGGCTCAGATCACCGAGCGGTGCTTTGCCGCGGGCGTCGATGGTTTGCGTGCGGACCTTGTCTGGTTGCGGGGTGCCAGGGCCCATGCGGCTTGGCGGGGCGCCAGCGCGATTGCCGACGAAGATATCGACGCGGTTGCCGAGTTTGCCTTGCGCCACCGCCGTCAGGAGCAGGCACCGTCGGCCAGTCCTCCGAACGAAGGGCAGTCGCCCAAACCCTCCGATACTTCGCCCGGCCAAGGCCAATGGGGCGACATGCCCGCTCCGGCCCTGCCCACGGGGGCGCGCCGGGATGTACCTACCTGGCCAAAAAAGCCCTAGGCATTCGCCCCCGACCTGGCGTGGGGGCGGATGCCCGCCCCAAGGCAGGGCGACTGGACAGCGGCAGGCACGGCAAGGCGCGCAGCGCGAAACAAGGCTCGATCAATTGGCCGGGCACCTTGCTCGGTGGTCGGCCCCAGTCCCGCGAAGACTTGCTGTTTCACCTGCGCAGCCGTTCGGCTCATGAGCTGTGGCTGGTGATTGTGGATGCCTCGGCGTCCACCCGACGGCACAGCGCGCTCACCGATGCCAAGGGTTTGTTGGCGCAACTGTTTGATGATGCTTACCGCCAACGGGCGCGGATGGCGTTGTTGACTGCCAGCGGGCACTCGCCCAAATGGCAGGTCCAGGGATTGAAGGCGGCGAAGGGCTTGGCGGGTTGGCTGGATCAATTGGGCGCGGGCGGTGGTACGCCGTTGCTTGCGGCGTTGACCGAGGCCGGGGCGTGGCTGGCGCAGCGGCGCAAGCGGTATCCGGCTGAACAACAGCGGCTGCTGGTGATTACGGATGGGCGACTCAAGAATATCGACGGGTTGCCGTTGCTGGCGTGTCCTGGTGTGCTGGTGGATATCGAGCGTGGGCCGATCCGGTTGGGTCGGTCACGGGCGCTGGCGGTGGGGCTGCAACTAAATTACCGGCATATCGACGATTAGGTGTTGCCGGGCACGTTCGGCCACAAGTCGGCCACCAGAAACAACCGCTCGGCTTCCTCCCAATCCTCGTCCACTTGAACCATGCGCACCAACAACTGCGCCGGCGCCATCGGATCCAGCTCCGCCAGCCAGCCGCGCATCTGTTCTTCACTCCAGACGTGATCCGCCGTGTAATGCGCTGGCGCCAACCACGCATGCCGGGGCAGGGGTTGCCAACGGCCGGGTTGGCTGCGGCTGACAAACGCTTGCCAATCGCGCTGATGCAACCAACGCCCACGCAAATGGTGCGGATGTGCGCCAGTGGGGGCTTGGGCCTCGCCAGGCCAGGGATACAGCAGATAACCGCCGAGCCACAAATGCGCATCGAACTGATGGATATCCAACGCCGCCAACGCCTCGCGACTTTCCGCCCGCGCTGAAATGGGCAGTTGGTGCTGGGCCAGATGCGCCAGTTTTCGGTCCAGCCGGTCATGGCAGCCAGGTCCCAACCACTGCGCGGTATCCTGGCCATTGCCGTCCTGCGGCCCAAGATAGAGTTTGATCGCCAGTTCCAGGTGATGCACGCCGTCGCGGTCACGCAGCAGCATGTCCAGCTCGCCCAGGGTATGTCCGGCACGCCGGATTGGCAGGTTGGCCGCCAGCAACTCAACCCCCGGCGCATTGTGCACGGCGAACTGCCACAAGCGTTCGTAATACAGGCCCAGGCGCCGGGTGCGCGACTGGCTCAACCACTGCTGCAAGATGCTGCTGTCTTGGTCGAGTTGGCGCAACCACTGCTCCAGTAAATGCGGGGCCTGCACCCAATCGCTGCCGGCCAGCGGATGGCGTTGCGGCCAAGGTGTCTGCGCCAGCATCGGCGGGGCGAGCATCACCCACGCCAGGTCGCGCACTTCGGGGTGGCGCAGCTGGCGGGGCAGGTTGTGCAGATCCGGGAACACAGTCATGGTCCGAGCATAGCCGTTTACAAGGGGCATGGGTGGCTGAGAACCATTGTCATCAAGGCGTCATGGCGACAAAGGATTTTGCCTGGGACGGCCTTTCGCCCATAATCCTTCTTTTTGCCACACCCCATATCCCGCAGGAGCCCCATGGAGCAATTTCGCAATATCGGCATTATCGGTCGCCTGGGCAGTACCCAGGTGTTGGACACCGTCCGCCGGCTGAAAAAATTCCTGCTGGAACGCCACCTGCATGTGATCCTCGAAGACACCATCGCTGAAATCCTCCCCGGCCACGGCCTGCAGACCTCGTCACGCAAGATGCTCGGCGAAGTCTGTGACATGGTGATTGTGGTCGGCGGCGACGGCAGCCTGTTGGGGGCCGCCCGTGCCTTGGCGCGGCATAACGTGCCGGTGCTGGGGATCAACCGGGGCAGCCTGGGTTTCCTGACCGATATCCGCCCGGACGAGCTGGAAGTCGAAGTGGCCAAGGTGCTCGACGGCCATTACCTGGTGGAAAACCGCTTCCTGCTGCAAGCCGAAGTGCGGCGCCACGGCGAGGCCATCGGCCAGGGCGATGCCTTGAATGACGTGGTGCTGCACCCCGGCAAGTCCACGCGGATGATCGAGTTCGAACTCTATATAGACGGCCAGTTCGTGTGCAGCCAGAAGGCCGACGGCCTGATCGTGGCCACGCCCACCGGCTCCACCGCCTACGCTTTGTCGGCGGGTGGCCCGATCATGCATCCCAAGCTGGATGCCATTGTGATCGTGCCGATGTACCCCCATATGTTGTCGAGCAGGCCGATTGTGGTCGACGGCAACAGTGAGCTGAAAATCGTGGTGTCCAAAGACATGCAGATCTACCCGCAGGTGTCGTGTGACGGGCAGAACCATTTCACCTGCGCCCCCGGTGACACCATCACCGTGAGCAAGAAGGCACAGAAGTTGCGGTTGATCCACCCGCTGGACCACAACTACTACGAAGTGTGCCGTACCAAGCTGGGCTGGGGCAGCCGCTTGGGGGGTGGAGGCGACTGATGCTCGATCCCGCGCGTAGCTACGACCTGATTGGTGACGTGCACGGTTGCGCCCACACCCTTGAGCATTTGCTCGATCGGTTGGGCTACCACAAGCAGGGCGGCACCTGGCGCCATCCGTCGCGCATGGCGGTGTTCCTCGGCGATATCATCGACCGGGGGCCGCGTATCCGCGAGGCGCTGCACATCGTCCACGACATGGCCGAGGCCGGCCAGGCGCTGTGCATCATGGGCAACCATGAATTCAACGCTCTGGGTTGGACCACACCGGCGCCGCCGGGCAGTGGCAAGCAGTTCGTGCGCGAGCACAACCCACGGCATGCGCGGTTGATCCACGAGACCCTGACCCAATTCGAACACCACCCGGCCGACTGGCACGACTTCCTCGGCTGGTTCTACGACATGCCGCTGTTTGTCGATGCCGGGCGCTTTCGCGTGGTGCATGCGTGCTGGGATGACGGCTTTATCGATCCGCTGCGCGCAACCTTCCCGGATGGCTGCATCGACCAGCATTTCCTGCAGGCCGCCGCTGTGCCGGGCAGTTTTGCCTGCAACGCCTTCGACAGGCTGCTGCGCGGCACCGACATGCGCCTGCCGGATGGCCTTACGCTGACCGGCGGTGATGGCCTGACGCGCTCGTTCTTTCGCACCAAGTTCTGGGAAGACGACCCCAAGACCTACGGCGACATTGTGTTCCAGCCCGACGCGTTGCCGGAACCGGTGGCGCGCACGCCGTTGTCGTCCATCGAAAAGAATTCCCTGCTGCGCTACGGCGTCGACGAACCCTTGTTGTTCGTCGGTCACTACTGGCGCAGCGGCAAACCGGCGCCGATCCGCGAGAACCTGGCTTGCCTGGACTACAGCGCGGTGCTGTACGGCAAGCTGGTCGCCTATCGCCTGGACCAGGAAACCCGCCTCGACCCGCGCAAGTTCGTCTGGGTCGATGTCGAGCGGCCGGAGGTGCTCACATGAGCCCCTGCGCGCTGCACATGCACTTTTGAGGAACCTCCATGGATGATTCGACGTTCGACCAACTGGAGGCAGCGCTGGCCGCGGCCCCCGGTAACGTCGCGCTGCTGACCGTGCTGCTGGGCGCCAGTGTTGAGCGCGGCGAGTACGCACGCGGGCTGAAGCTGTTGCCCGACGACCTTGAGCAATGGCTTGACGCGCCCGCCTTGAAGTTCGCGGCGGCGCAGTTGTTGCTGGCCGACGGTCAAGCGCAAAGGGCGCTGCCGTTGATCAAAGGCGAAGACCCGGCCTCGCGCCTGCTCAAGGCCCGTGCCCTGGCGGCATTGGAGCGTCTCAAGGAAGCCCAGGTGGAATACCGCGCAGCGGTGGACGCCAATCCAGCCCTGGAAGACATGGCGCTGTGGCGCCGCTTGAACGTGTCGGTGGTGGATTTCCCTGGCGCCGAGGGTCGTCCGCGCCTGCGCGTGATCTCCAATGACGACACTGACCAGAGTGAAGTCGTGCGCCTGCTGGTGCCGGAAAACGAAACCCTGACCTTCGATGATATCGGCGGCCTGGATGAGCTGAAAAAGACCATCCATAAAAAGATCATCCTGCCGTACCAGAAACCGGGCCTGTTCCAACGCTTTCGCAAGAAAGTCGGCGGCGGCGTGCTGCTGTACGGTCCACCGGGTTGCGGCAAGACGATGCTGGCCCGCGCCACGGCGGGGGAGTGCAAGGCGACGTTTTTCAACGTGGCGATTTCCGATGTGCTGGACATGTACATCGGCGAATCCGAGCGCAAGTTGCACGCGTTGTTCGAACAGGCGCGGGCCCAGGCGCCGGCGGTGATGTTTTTCGACGAGGTCGAGGCGCTGGGTGGCAAACGTGCCAATACCCGCGAGTCGACATCGTCCAAGCTGGTGAGCCAGTTCCTTTCCGAAATGGACGGTTTCACCAACGACAACCACGGCGTGCTGATCCTGGCCGCGACCAACGTGCCGTGGTCGGTGGACTCGGCGTTCCGTCGCCCTGGCCGCTTTGACCGCGTGCTGTTTGTACCGCCACCGGATCGCCCGGCGCGGGAAGCCATGCTCAAGGCGATGATGAAAGGCCGGCCAATGGCGGACGACATCGACTTCGCCTTCCTGGCCAAGAACACCTCGGGCTTCTCCGGTGCCGACCTCAGCGAGTTGGTGGAAACCGCTGCTGATGAGGCGATTGAAGCCTCCATCGAGAGCGGTGCCGAGCAATCGATTTGCGACCGGCATTTCAAGCAAGCCTTGAAAGAGGTGCGCGCCACCACCCTGGAATGGCTGACCACCGCGCGCAATTACGCGCGCTATGCCAACGAAGGCAACCAGTACGACGAAGTGCTGGCCTTCCTCGACAAGCACGGGAAGGGTCGCTGATGGCGCAGTACGGAGGTTATCGCATTGAGGATGAGCCGCGTCCCGGCGCCTTGGCCAAGTGGGCGGTCTCGCCGTTCTGGCCGCTGCTCGGCCTGATGCTCGGCGGCGCGTGGCTGGGCCTGCCGTGGTTTGTGTTCAACTCCATTGCCGTCGGCAGCCCGACGCGGGTGCGCGAATGGGTGCTGGCGGGCGTGGCGCTGCTGGGCAGCATCGTGATCGGTTTTGCCTTGTTGCAGCTGGTGGGTGCGGGTTATCTGCAGACGCAGGCGCAGATCCAGTACGCCTTGCTGGTGCTGGTGGTGTGGAAACTCACCCTGGGCTACCTGTTGTACATGCAGCAAAGCGCGACCATCGAAATTTACCAGTACTACGGCGGCGAGTTGAGCCGCTTTGGTTTTCCCTTGGCGTTGATTGGTGGCTTCGTGCTTAAAGGCATGGTCGTCAAATGGCTGCCGTACACCTTGTGGTACCTGGTGGTGAGCTGATGAATACTGACTATCTGCTGCAACTGGCCTACCAGCGCCTGCAGGCCGACCACAACGACGGCGCAATCGATGCCCTGCGCCAACTGCTGGCCAGCGACCCGGATTCCGCCGAGGCCCACGCCTTGCTGGCGATCTGCCTGATGAACATGCGCCGCGTGCATGCCGCCAAGCGCGAAGTGCAGCTTGCCCTGACTGCCGATGCGCAACTGCCGCTGTCCCACTATGCCGCCGCGCAGGTAGCGATTGCCCTGCGCAAGTTCACGTTGGCCCAGGAACACGTGACCCAGTTGTTGGACATGGAACCGCTGAACCCGGCGTACTACCGTTGCCAGGCCGAGTTGTACCAACTTACCGGCCGCTTGGCGCAGAGCCGCGAGCCGTTGCAGAAAGCCCTGGAGCTGGGTCCGGACGATCCGGCTAACCTGGTGGCCATGGCGCAATTTCACCGCGACAGCAGCCAGTGGGACCAGGCGTATCAATTCGCGCGCCAGGCGCTGCAAGCCGATCCTGCGAATGCGGCGGCCGTGGTGGTGCTCGGCCATCTGTTGCTGCGTAAAGGGGACATCAACGGTGCTCGCGATCACGCGATCTGGGCCCTGCAACAAAACGCCACCAACGTCGCAGCGCTGCATCTGCTCACGGCCGTCAAGGCCCGCAGCAATGTGTTCCTCGGCACTTGGTGGCGCTTCAACAGCTGGATGAACGAGCGCAGCGCGACCCGCGCCATCATTCTGCTGCTGTGCATGTTTGTGGTCTACCGTGTCGTGGTGATCACGTTGACCGACCAGGGCTACCCGCAAGTGGCCGAAATGCTCAATTGGTTGTGGCTGGCGTTTGCCGCCTACACCTTCACGGCGCCGCAGATATTTCGGCGCCTGCTGGACAAGGAGCTTGTGCAGGTCAAGCTCTCCAAGGAATTCTGACGGGCCAGAGGCCACGTCACCCATGTACTCGCTGAACCTCAGAGGTTGTTCACATGTCGTCTTTTGCTGAAATGATCGAAAACATCACCCCGGACATCTACGAGAGCCTCAAGCTCGCCGTAGAGATCGGCAAGTGGTCCGATGGCCGCAAACTCTCCGCCGAACAGCGCGAGCTGTCGTTGCAGGCCATGATCGCCTGGGAAATCCAGAACCTGCCGGAAGAGCAGCGCACCGGCTACATGGGCCCGCAGGAATGTGCGTCCAAGTCGGCGCCCGTACCGAATATCCTGTTCAAGTCGGATGCGATCCATTGATTGAAATTGGTCGCGGTGCAGTCAGCAAAATGTCGGCGCAACTCGGTGAGCCGACCGTTCAATACGCGTTTCGCCTGGGCGATGTCGAGGTGCCGGTCAACCCGTTGATCGGTACCCACGTACGCCTGGAATACCTGGGTGCCATCCATTGCAGCCATTGCGGCCGCAAGACCAAGACCAGCTTCAGCCAGGGTTACTGCTACCCGTGCATGACCAAGCTGGCCCAGTGTGACCTGTGCATCATGAGCCCCGAACGTTGCCATTACGACGCCGGCACTTGCCGCGATCCGGGCTGGGGCGAAAAATTCTGCATGACCGACCACGTGGTGTACCTGGCGAATTCGTCGGGGATCAAGGTCGGCATCACCCGCGCCACCCAGTTGCCGACACGCTGGCTGGACCAGGGCGCGAGCCAGGCGCTGCCGATCATGCGCGTGGCGACTCGCCAGCAGTCCGGTTTTGTCGAAGACCTGTTCCGCAGCCAGGTCGCCGACAAGACCAACTGGCGCGCGCTGCTCAAGGGCGACGCCCAAACCGTCGACCTCAAGCAGGTGCGCGATGAGCTGTTCGCTTCCTGCGCCGAAGGCTTGCTCGGTTTGCAGGAACGCTTTGGCCTGCAGGCCATCCAAGCGGTAACCGACATTGAACCGATCGAAATCCGCTACCCGGTCGAGCAGTATCCGGCCAAGATCGTCAGCTTCAACCTGGACAAGAACCCGATTGCCGAAGGCACGCTGCTGGGGATCAAAGGCCAATACCTGATCTTCGACACCGGCGTTATCAACATTCGTAAGTACACGGCCTACCAGCTCGCCGTGCATCAGTAGAAGGATGCCACCCATGCGCACCGAACAACCGAAGATGATCTACCTGAAGGACTATCAGGCGCCGGACTACCTGATCGAAGAGACGCACCTGACCTTCGAGTTGTTCGAGGACCACAGCCTGGTCCACGCGCAACTGGTGATGCGCCGCAACCCTGAGCGCGGCGCCGGTTTGCCGCCATTGGTGCTGGACGGCCAGCAGTTGGAGCTGTTGAGTGTCAACCTGGCCGATCAGGAACTGACGGCCGATGATTACCAACTGACCGACAGCCACCTGACGGTACAGCCGAAGAGTGCGACCTTTACCCTGGACACCACGGTAAAAATCCACCCGGAAACCAACACCGCCCTGGAAGGCCTGTACAAGTCCGGCAGCATGTTCTGCACCCAGTGCGAGGCCGAAGGTTTCCGCAAGATCACTTACTACCTCGACCGCCCGGACGTGATGAGCATCTTCACCACCACGGTGATCGCCGAGCAACACCGCTACCCGATCCTGCTGTCCAACGGCAACCCGATTGCCAGCGGCCCCGGTGAAGATGGCCGCCACTGGGCGACATGGGAAGACCCGTTCAAGAAACCGGCGTACCTGTTTGCCCTGGTGGCGGGTGATTTGTGGTGTGTCGAAGACACCTTCACCACCATGACCAGCCGCGAAGTCGCGCTGCGCATCTACGTCGAGCCGGAAAACATCGACAAGTGCCAGCACGCCATGACCAGCCTGAAAAAATCCATGCGCTGGGACGAAGAAACCTACGGCCGCGAGTACGACCTCGACATCTTCATGATCGTGGCGGTAAACGACTTCAACATGGGCGCGATGGAAAACAAGGGCCTGAACATCTTCAACTCCAGTGCCGTGCTGGCCCGCGCCGAAACCGCCACCGACGCCGCGCACCAGCGGGTCGAGGCGATCGTCGCCCACGAATACTTTCACAACTGGTCGGGCAACCGCGTGACTTGCCGCGACTGGTTCCAGCTGTCGCTCAAGGAAGGCTTCACCGTTTACCGTGACTCGCAGTTCTCTGCCGACATGAACTCGGCCACCGTCAAGCGCATCCAGGACGTGGCTTACCTGCGTACCCACCAGTTCGCCGAAGATGCCGGCCCGATGGCCCACGCGGTGCGTCCGGACAGCTTTATCGAAATCTCCAACTTCTACACCCTGACTGTGTACGAAAAGGGCTCGGAAGTTGTGGGCATGATCCGCACCTTGCTCGGTGCCGAAGGCTTCCGCAAAGGCAGTGACCTGTACTTCGAGCGCCATGACGGCCAGGCCGTGACCTGTGATGATTTCATCAAGGCTATGGAAGACGCCAACGGCGCCGACCTGACCCAGTTCAAGCGCTGGTACAGCCAGGCCGGTACGCCGCGCCTGGCGGTGAGCGAGTCCTATGACGCCACGGCAAAAACCTACAGCCTGACCTTCCGCCAGAGCTGCCCGGAAACCCCGGACAAAGTGGAAAAACTGCCGTTCGTGATCCCGGTAGAACTGGGCTTGCTGGACGGGCAGGGCGCCGGTATCGCCCTGCGCCTGGCCGGGGAAGCGGTGGCTGGCGCGACATCCCGCGTGATTTCGGTGACCGAGGCCGAGCAGACCTTCACCTTCGTTGATATCCATGAGCAGCCATTGCCTTCGCTGCTGCGCGGTTTCTCGGCGCCGGTGAAGCTGAGTTTCCCGTACAACCGCGATCAACTGATGTTCCTGATGCAGCACGACAGCGATGGTTTCAACCGCTGGGATGCCGGCCAGCAGTTGTCGGTGCAGGTGTTGCAGGAACTGATCGCTCAGCATCAGCAGGGCCAGGCGTTGCACATGGATCAGCGTTTGATCACCGCGCTGCGCAGCGTGTTGAGCGACGAGAGCCTGGATCAAGCCATGGTTGCAGAGATGCTGTCGTTGCCGGGTGAAGCCTACCTGACCGAAATCAGCGAAGTAGCGGATGTGGATGCGATCCACGCCGCCCGTGAGTTTGCGCGCAAGCAACTGGCGGACAACCTGCACGAAGCGTTGTGGCTGCGTTACCAGGCCAATCGCGAGCTGTCCAAGCAAACGCCTTATGTGGCAGCGGCCGAGCACTTTGCCCGCCGTGCATTGCAGAATATTGCGTTGTCGTACCTGATGCTCAGTGGCAAACCGGAGGTGTTGGCGGCGACTCTCGAACAGTTCGACACCGCCGACAACATGACCGAGCGCCTGACCGCATTGGCTGTGCTGGTGAATTCGCCGTTCGTAGCGGAGAAGGCCCAGGCCCTGGCGGTGTTTGCCGAGAACTTCAAGGACAACCCGCTGGTCATGGACCAGTGGTTCAGCGTACAGGCCGGAAGCACCTTGCCGGGTGGGCTGGAGCGCGTGAAGGCATTGATGGAACATCCGGCGTTCACGTTGAAAAACCCGAACAAGGTGCGTGCATTGATTGGCGCGTTTGCCGGGCAGAACCTGATCAACTTCCACGCGGCGGACGGTTCGGGCTATCGCTTCCTGGCAGACCTGGTGATCGAGTTGAATGGCTTCAACCCGCAGATCGCGTCGCGCCAGTTGGCGCCGTTGACCCGCTGGCGCAAATACGACAGCGCGCGCCAGGCGCTGATGAAGGCGGAGCTGGAGCGCATTCGGGCGTCGGGTGAGCTGTCGAGCGATGTGTTTGAGGTGGTCAGCAAGAGCCTGGCTTAAGCGGGATCGCTGAATAAAAAAACGGCCTGTTCGACAGGCCGTTTTTTTTCGCCTCAGATAACGGGTGGGCGAGGAGTGTCCAGGCCGTGATCGATGGGGAAACGCTCGGCGATGATGCCGTGCGGTACACCTAGAGGTATAGCGCTGGCGTTGTCGAGACGGCTGACTTGCTCGGCCGACAGTTGCACAGTCAGCGCGCCCAAGGTGCTGTCCAGTTGGGCGCGAGTGCGTGAACCCAGGATCGGGATCAGTGCGGTGGTGGAGCGGCGCGCCTTTTCTCGCAGCCAGGCGATGGCAACGTGGGTCGGGGAGGCTTCCACTTCGGCGGCGACTGCCAGCAGGTTATCCAACACAGCGGTTTCGCGAGCACTGTGTTCGGCGTGCACCAGGATCCCGAGTTTGTTGGCGCGGTTGTCGTCCTGGGTGTTGCGGTACTTGCCGGTGAGGAAGCCGCCGCCGAGGGGCGACCACAGGGTGGCGGCCAGGCCCAGCGCTTCGGCCATCGGCAGCAGTTCGCGGTCGGCAGTGCGCTCGACCAGGCTGTATTCCACCTGGATGCCGATGATTGGCGCGAAGTTGCGCACTTCGGCCAGCAGGTCGGCGCGGGCAATGCGCCAGGCCGGGAAGTTGGAAAGGCCGGCGTAGTGGATCTTGCCAGCACGGACGAGGTCATCGAGGCCGCGCAGGATCTCTTCGATGGGCGTGACGTTGTCGCTCATGTGCGCCCAGAGCAGGTCGATGCGGTCGGTGTTCAGGCGCTTGAGGCTTTCTTCCACCGAGCGAACCAGATTCTTGCGGTTATTGCCGAGCCTGATCGTGCCTTCATCGGACGGTTGGCTGCGCAGCGTGTATTTGCTGGCGACCACCAGGTTGTCGCGCTCGGAGGCGATGAATTCCCCCAGCAGTTTTTCCGACTGGCCGAACTGGTAGCCGTTGGCGGTATCCAGGAAATTACCACCGGCTTCAAGGTAACCGTCGAAAATCTGCTTGGACTCATCACGCTCGGCACCATGGCCCCAGCCCGTGCCGAAATTGGCAGTGCCCAACGCCAGTTCAGATACCTGCAGACCGCTGCGGCGGCCAAAGACTTTATTGCGCATACAAGGACTCCTGAGGCAGTGATTTTCTTACATGTTTAGCAACATGTATTTAATATGATCGCTATAATTTATTCGGTCAAGGGCCTTTTTCACTGCTGACGTTTTCTGGCAGGGGGCTCTGCTAAGCTGCGGCACTTTTGTTTTTTGGCGGGGCTTTCCGTGTCGCGTACCACTCGTCTACTGACTTTGCTCCAGGTTTTGCGCGGTAAGAAACGCCCGGTGACGGCTGCCGTGCTGGCGGCGCAGTTGGAGGTTTCCGAGCGCACGCTTTACCGTGATATCGCGGAATTGACGGCGCTGGGAGCGCCGATTTTCGGCGAGGCGGGGGTAGGGTATGTGTTGCGCAGCGGGTTGTTTCTGCCGCCATTGATGCTGAACGCCGAGGAAACCGAGGCCATCGTGCTTGGCTTGCGCTACGTGGATCAGCGTGGCGATGAGGTGCTTAGCCGCGCCGCCGCCAACGCCTTGGCAAAGATCGCCGATGTGCTCGACCCCGCCGCCCAGGAAGCCTTGCGCAACCCGACGGTGTTGCCCGGCCCGCCCGGGTTCGGTTACCCGGAGAACCGTGTGCCGCTGAATGTGTTTCGCGAGGCCATCCGCAACCAGGCCAAGTTGCATATCGATTACGCGGACGCCAGCCAAACCCAGAGCCAGCGCCGGATCTGGCCCCTGGCCCTGGGTTTCCTGAATGAAGTGCGGGTGATTGTGGCCTGGTGTGAGTTGCGCGGCGCGTATCGCACCTTTCGTACCGACCGCGTGGCGAGCGCGCAAGCCCATGGCGAGCGTTATCCGGGGCGGCGCAGTGACTGGCTGCGCGGCTGGCGCAAGCTGATGGAGCAGAATGAGTCCGGGCCGTTTACTCCTGACAAAAACTGACACAACCCTGGCTTAGCATGGCATGACAAATCATCAAGAAAGGAGCTGTGCCATGTCTATTCCTGAGTTGGCACCGGCCATCGTGGCCTACCTCGAAGCCGCCAATGCCCGTGACACCTCGGCGGTCGCCCGCTGTTTTGCCGATGACGCCAATGTGTTCGACGAGGGGCAGCATCAAGTTGGCACTGCTGCCATCGCGCGCTGGATGGAAGACACCGCGCGCCGTTACCAGCCAAGGGTCGAAGTGCTCAAGGTGCAACACCGTACGGGCAAGGTATTGGTTAGCAACGTGGTATCCGGCAATTTTCCCGGCAGCCCCTTGGAGCTGCGCTACACCTTTCGCTTGAACGAACAGGGCAAGATTTCGCGGCTGGATATTTCCCTGTAGGTCATACTGGCGGGCATGACTTTCGACTCGCCCCTTGCGGCCTACCAACACGCCATCGCTCAACAGGGCTTCGTGGCCGACGACGCCCAGAGCCGTGCGGTGGACGCCCTGCAAACCTGCCATGAAGCCTTGCACCAAGGCCGTACGCCGATCACAGGCGTTTACCTGTGGGGGCCGGTGGGCCGTGGCAAGACCTGGCTGATGGATCAGTTCTACCAAAGCCTGCGGGTGCCGGCGCGTCGTCAGCATTTTCACCACTTCATGGGCTGGGTGCATCAACGCCTGTTTCACCTGACCGGCACGCAGGATCCTTTGCAGGCGCTTGCTCGGGAATTGAGCCGGGAAGTGCGGGTGCTGTGCTTTGACGAACTGTTCGTCAATGACATCGGTGACGCGATTATCCTGGGGCGCCTGTTTCAGGTGATGTTCGAGGAAGGCGTGGTGATGGTCTGCACCTCCAACCAACCGCCCGACCAGCTGTATGCCGATGGTTTTAACCGCGAGCGGTTCTTGCCGGGAATTGCGGCCATACAACAGCACCTGCAGGTGGTCGCGGTGGATGGGGGAGAGGATCACCGGTTGCATCCGGGGGTGGGCCTTCAACGCTATTGGGTCAATCAGCCCGAGGCGCTGGCCAGCGTGTTCACGCAATTGGCCGAAGGCCAGCCGACCTGCAGTGGGCCGGTTGCTGTGGGGCATCGCTCCATCGTTGCGGTGCAATCGAGCGACACTGTGCTGTGGTGCCGTTATGCCGATCTGTGCGAGCAACCCTTGGCCGCCATGGATTTCATGCTGATCTGCGATCGTTTCAAGGCGATCCTGCTGGGCGAAGTGCCAAACCTTAGCGCGCAAAAACGACCTGGTCGGATCGCCCGTGGTACCGAAGATGGTGCGCAGCGAGTGGTCGCAGGTGATCGCGAATTGCCCGAGCTGTCGGTGCACGATGACAGCGTGCGGCGGTTTATCGCCTTGGTGGACGAGTGCTACGACCGTAAAGTGCCGCTGTACATTGAGGCGCAGGTACCGCTCGAACAGCTCTATACCGAGGGTTACCTGGAGTTTCCCTTCCGTCGTACCTTGAGCCGCCTGCAAGAAATGCAATTGCAGCGTTTTGCCTGAGGCCTGTGCGAAGAAACCTGCGGAGCGGGCAGTGCCGACCTTTTTAGGGCGATAACCTTGGCGTTTTCAAACGTCTATTTGTAGTTTATCTCCTTCAGTTAACGGCGCTTCCACGCTTACAATCATGCCTCTCAAAGGGAGCCGAATCCCTTGTTGCCGTTATCGAGGAAGGAAATGGACACCCCTGACATCCTGGTGCTGCAAGCCAGCTACACCAATGCCGTGCATGCCGAAGCCATCGCTTTGGTGCTCAACCATTACGCCGAGGACCCCATGGGGGGAGGGCACAGCCTGGACCCGGATTTGCTGGCGCAGTTGCCGGCAGAATTGGCCAAGCGTGCGCACGCGTTCAGCGTATTGGCATTTGTGAACGGAGAGCCGGCCGGGCTGGTGAATTGTTTTGAAGGGTTCTCGACCTTCGCCTGCCGCCCATTGGTCAACGTGCATGACGTGGTGGTGATGGATCAATTTCGTGGCTTGGGCTTGAGTCAGAAAATGCTGCAAAAGGTCGAGGAAATCGCCCGTCAACGCGGCTGCTGCAAGATCACCCTGGAAGTGCTCGAGGGTAATGAAGTGGCGAAGTCGGCTTATCGCAAGTTTGGGTTTGATGGCGCCAAGTTTGATCCGGCTTATGGTGCGATGTTGTTTTGGAATAAGCCTTTATAAACTATTGGGTTTAACCAGAAATAAAAAAAGGCGCCACTGAGTGGCGCCAAATTAACCCTTGTCAACGGAGCGGAATGACAAAGGTGTTAACGTTGCCTTAACTTTTTGGTTGCGCTGTATCATTCGCGTTTGGCTGCTTTACATCGCTGGAGGCTGTTTGTTCGGCTGTGCCGTTCGCCTTGTCCTGCATGAACTTGAAGTTGGCATAAAACTCTTTGGAGCGCTCTGCGCCGCCCTCGGCGAAGGCGGCAGCGGAGGTCAGGGTCATCAGGCCAGCAAGCATCAGAGTTGAGAGTTTCATCGTCGGTAGTCCCATAAGTGTGATCGGTGTCTGTTCTCTTAGATCAGACTCGTGGGGCCGATTATGTGCAGGGTCGATTAAGCGAAGCTTAACTGGACAGCCTCCAACCTTAACGATTTCGTTAAGGTTGGAGTGCGCGCGGAAAGTATTTTAAAGCTTCCAATCCAGTGCAAGCGTTACAGTACGCGGGTCGCCCCAATAAACGCCGTTATAAAAGCCGACGCGCTCGTAATATTTTTTATCAAATAGATTGTTGACGTTGATAGACGCCGAAACCTGCTCGTCAAACTGGTAGCGCGACATCAGGTTGACCACGGTGTAGGCCTGTTGCGTGATTTTCGCGCGTTCGGTCACCAGCCTGTTAGCGATGCGTTGCCCTGTAGGCCGGTTGCTGAATTCGTAGATATCGCTCTGCCAGTTGACCGCGCCGCCCACCGTCAGGTTGCGCCATGCTCCTGGCAACCGGTAGGCGCTGGAAACCTTCACCAGGTTGAGCGGCTGCCCGGTGTTGTTGCGCTTGTCCGTGCCATTCACCGAGTGGGTGTAGGTGTAGCCTGCCGTCAGGTTCCAGTCCGGCATTACTTCGCCGGCAACCTCCAGTTCAAAGCCGTTGACCTTGTTCCCCTTGCCGCCGGACTTGTAGTACTCCTCACCGGTGGTTGGGTTGGGTGGCACCGAATAATCCCGTTCGGCAACGTTGTCCTGCTTGCTCCAGAAATACGCGGCCGCGACGTTTAGGCGCTCATTCAACAGACTCCCCTTGAGCCCGACCTCATAGTTGCTACCTACCACCGGTTCCAGGTATTTGTTGCTGACGTCCTTGAGGCTCTGCGGCTTGAAAATGTCGGTGTAGCTCGCGTAAACGGTGTATTCCGGAGTGATGTCGTAAAGCAAGCCGGCATAGGGCGTCCACATATCGTTGTGGGTCTGGCGGGTCTTGTTGGCCCTGAGTAGCTGATCATTGCTATCGTATTCGGGCGCCGCGCTTTCCAGTTCCCAGCTGCCATAGCGGCTGCCGAGTACCGCATGCAGGCGGTCGGTGAGGCTCAGGCGCGTAGCCAGGTAGCCGGCTTTCTGTTGCTTGCTGCTGTGCTCGCCCTTGAGGCCGGTGACGGTGTCGCCGAACTTGCCGATCCCGCCCATGTATTTCCAGTCTTCGATCGTGTAGTAGCCGTCAGGAATGTTGCTGCGCATCACCGGGGACACGTCGCGTTGTGTCGCCTCTCCATACCCCATCATCAGTGCATGTTCGCGGCCCAACAGGGCGTAGCTGCCGGCGAGGTTGAGGTCGACCGCTTCCATTCTCGAGGTGCCTCGCATGTGGCTGGCCCAGGCGGTCATGCCGCTGCGGTCGTCATTGGGGAAACCCGCGCCGCCGTAGTACACCTTGCCATCCGTGTCGCTTTGGCGATGGGTATAGGCGGCTTTCAAATGCCAGTCACCGCCGAGCCGATGATCGAGGGTGGCGAAGGTGGTCTTGTCCGTGAGTGGCCAGGAACTCCAGTGCGCCGCCATGTTGGTGGAGCGAGACAGCCCGGCCTTGCCACCCTGGCTGTTCCAGTAGGGGACGGTGCCCCAGGAGGTGCCTTGGACCTGCTTGTTCTGGTAATCAAAGCCTACGGCCAAGACCGTATCGTCTGAGAGGTCGCCTTCAAGGATGCCGTAGCCGACCGCCCGTTGTAGCCCGTAGTTGTCGCGGAACGATTGGGCGTCGCGGTAGGCCAGTACTGTCCGCCCGCGCAGCTTGCCGTCAAATGCCAACGGGCCGCCCACGTCCACGTAGCTGTAGTAGTTGTCATAGCTGCCGGCCTTGACCCCGGTTTGCGCCTGCCATTGGGCCGTCGGGCGTTTGCGCACCATATTGACCGTGGCGGAAGGGTCTCCGGCGCCGGTGGTCAAGCCCGTGGCGCCCCGCACCACTTCGATGTGGTCATAGATGATGGTGTCGGAATCGGACTTCATGTAGCCAAACGTGTTGAGCATCCCGTCAATCTGGAAGTTGCTGATGCCATAGCCGCGCGATGAATAGGACACACGGTCCGAGTCATTGTGCTGGACGTTGACCCCCGTGGTCTGGCGCAACACCTCGGTCAAGGTATTGAGATTGAAATCATCCATCTGCTGGCGCGTGATCACCGAGATCGATTGCGGGGTTTCCTTGACGGACAGGTTGAGGCGGGTGGCGGTACTCATCGAACCAGTGGTGTAGGCCCCGGTGTGTTCGGTGGTGGCGCCCAGGCCTTCGGCAGTGATGCGGGTGGCGTCCAGCTCCAGGGCTTTGTTTTCGGGGTCGGTTTCAGCCAACAGAGCAGGGCTGGTGGCCACACTGAAGAGGCCGAGGGTGAGGGTCATGGAACGGGTGAAAGGCGCGAACATCGCGGAAGACTCCTTGTCGTCTTTGCGGCCTTTCCGGTCGGGAAAGGCCATGGTTCAAAGACGAAAGGAGGGGAGGAACTTTAGGCTTAAACGAGAATGATTGTTATCTTTCTGTTACAGCGCCGGTTTTTCCTGAAGCACAACGTCGGTGGGACTGACTTTTTTGGGCTTGATCAGGCTGAAGTCGATCAGTGGTTTCTGCTGACGCAGGTAGGGGTTGCCGATCATTTGTGGGCGGGCCGTGAAGCTGTCGCTCACCAGGCTTTTCGTGCGGTCCAGCTCTTTGAAGCTCAGCCCGGCAAGGTCTGCCCAGGTGTGAATCAACTGCGAACTGCTGTAGGGCCGCTGTAAATCGCCGGCGAAGCTCCAGTCGTGGGTTTCCCGCCATTTTGGCGAGGCATACGCCATGAAGGGAATGGTGTACATCGGCGCCGTCGGCTTGGCTTCGTTTCGCCCCAGGGTGGCGTGGCCCGCCGAGTCGAACACGTCTTCGCCGTGGTCCGACAGGTACAGCAGGAAGCCATTGGGGTCAGTCTTGGCGTAGTCCTTGATCAGGCTCGACACCACGAAGTCGTTGTACAGCACCGCATTGTCGTAGCTGTTGTAGGTGGCCAACTGATCGTCGGTCACACCTGCCGGTACGCCCTGGCGGTCGGTGAATTTGTCGAAGGTCGGCGGGTAGCGGTATTGGTAGCTCATGTGGGTGCCCAGCAAGTGGACCACGATGAATTTACGTTCCGCAGGGTCTGCCAACGCCTTGGAAAACGGTGCCAGCACGTCGCCGTCGTATTGACGGGCGTTCTGGTTGCGGTTGTTGTTCAGGTACACCTGTTCGTCGGCCTGTTCGGAAAAGGTCGTGAGCATGGTGTTGCGCTTGGTCATGGTCTGCTGGTTGGTGATCCAGTAGGTCTTGTAGCCTGCCTGTTTCATCACGCTGACAATCGACGGCGTCTTGAGGTACAGGTCCGGGTTTTCTTCGTCGGCGAAGGTCAATACCTGTTGCAACGCCTCGATGGTGTAGGGGCGCGGGGTGATGACGTTGTCGAACACCGCCAGTTGGTCGCGCAGTTTGTCCAATTCCGGCGTGGTGTTGCGCGGGTAGCCGTAGAGGCTCATGCGCTGGCGGTTGGTCGACTCACCGATGACCAGCACCAACGTGGACGGCTGGCCGGCCATGGTGTCCTTCAGGTTGGTGAGCGGTGGAATCTGGCTGGCGCTGTCGAGCATGCCTTGCATGTTGTCCAACTGCTCGGTGTAGCGGCGGTAGGCGACGATCATCTGCCACGGCACGGCGGGTTCGATGCGTGATTCAAAGCGGTCGATGGCATCGTCGACGGTGTCGCTGCGGGCAATCTGCTTGACCAGCGGGTCACCGACGATGCCCACCAGGATTGCCGTCGCCGCTATCAATGCCTGGCCGCGTGGCAGGTACACCGGCCTTACCCGAGTCCATAGGAAAATGGCGACGGCGGTGTGGGCAATGAACGCCAGTACGATCCACCAGGCAAAATACTGAGTTGCGTATTCGCCCGCTTCAGAGATGTTCGATTCGAACATGATGAAGATGACGCTTTGGGAAAACTCCTGCTGGTAGATGAAGAAGTATCCCAGGCTGGCCATGGAACAGGCCCACAGCACCACACCGATCAAGGCGGCAAGCAAGCGCGTACGGCGAGGGAATATCAGCAGCGGCGCCAACCAAATCGCACTCATGAAGAAGGCCTGGCGGAAACCACTGAAACCGGAGGTGCCACTGAGCTGAATCAGCAGTTGGGTAATACCCGAGAAGTACCAGAAAAACAGAAATAGCCAGCCAAGACCGGCCCAATCAAAGCCTTTCGCAGACTTCGTGCTGCGTTCGAACATCGCCATCCAGCGCTCCAACCCGATATTTTTTCAGTCGACGCGCAGGACTGCGCGCAACAGAGGCCACCCTTGCATGGGGTGGCCCTTCGGGCGGGAGTATTGGGAAGGGCGTGTGAAAACTTTGTGAGATTTTCGTAGGCGTAATCTTACAAAGCGATGACAGGAGTTAGCACAGCAATGGCTGGGCGCCGGAAGGCTGTTCCAACTGGGCTTGGATGATATGCGAGCGCAGGCGCAAGACTTCTTGCTGCAGCTGTTCGCGTTCGTCTTTCAACTGGCGCAACTCATCGCGTCGGATGGTGACGTAGAGGGTCTGTGGCGGACGATTCATCTGTGCAGTGCTCATTGCTTACCTCGCAAATAGCCGGTGTGTCGCGGTGTGCCAGAACGCTTGAGTCGAGGTTCTCGGCAGCAGTCAGGACAATTCTGAATTCTTTTTACGGGCAATGGAACTTTTTTATTTTTGATGGTCGTGTGACTTTTTGTGTCGTGATGGTGAAATGGTGGCAGCTTTTTTCCATGAAACTACATCGATATCCGCCTGACTAACCCTCATTGGCCTCATTGCGCTATAAACTATGCACACATTTTTTTAGTAGTTAGGAGCATCAGCACATGCAACTGGGGATTATCGGACTAGGCCGCATGGGCGGGAATATTGCACGGCGCCTGATGCTCAATGGGCATACCACCGTTGTTTACGACCGTAACGAAGCCTTTGTAAAAGGCCTGAGCGAAGAGGGCGCCACCGGCGTTGCCGACCTCAAGGCACTGGTGGCCGGGCTGCAAAAGCCACGCACCGTTTGGGTGATGCTGCCTGCCGGCGCACCCACTGAAGACACCATCAATGAATTGAGCACGCTGTTGGAAGACGGTGACGCAATCATCGACGGCGGCAACACCAACTATAAGGACGACGTTCGCCGCGCCAAGGCGCTGGCGGAAAAAGGCCTGCACTATGTTGACGTCGGCACCTCCGGCGGCGTCTGGGGCCTGGAACGTGGCTACTGCATGATGATCGGTGGCGACGCCGAGACCGTGCAACGCCTCGATCCGATCTTCAACAGCCTGGCCCCAGGCCTGGGTAATATCCCGCGCACCAAAGACCGCAAAGACAGCGCTGACCCGCGCGCCGAGCAGGGCTACATCCATGCCGGCCCTGCGGGCTCCGGGCACTTCGTCAAGATGATCCACAACGGCATCGAGTACGGAATGATGCAGGCGTTTGCCGAAGGCTTTGACATCCTCAAGACCAAGAACTCGGAAAACCTGCCGGAAGACCAGCGCTTCGACCTGAACGTGGCTGACATCGCTGAAGTCTGGCGCCGTGGCAGTGTGGTTTCGTCCTGGCTGCTGGACCTGACCGCCGACGCCCTGGCCACCGACCCGAAACTCGACGGTTACTCCGGCTCCGTGGCCGACAGTGGCGAAGGCCGCTGGACCATCGAAGCCGCCATGGAACAAGCCGTGCCGGTGCCGGTGCTGTCCACTTCGTTGTTCGCACGTTTCCGTTCGCGTCAGCAGAGCACTTACGGTGACAAAATGCTGTCTGCCATGCGCTTCGGCTTTGGCGGCCACGTGGAGACTTCCAAAAAATGACCGCCAACGGCAAGAAACCCAAGGCCGAACCTGCTCCGCCCACCACACTGTTTCTGTTTGGTGCCCACGGTGATCTTGTCAAGCGCCTGCTCATGCCGGCGCTGTACAACCTCAGCCGCGATGGGCTGCTGGGCGATGGCCTGCGCATCGTTGGCGTTGATCACAACGCCATCAGCGACGCCGATTTCGCCAAGAAACTCGAAGACTTCATTCGCACCGAAGCGGCGAGCAAGGTCAGGGGTAATGGCGAAAACGCCCTGGACCCTGAGCTGTGGGCGCAACTGGCCAAGGGCATCAGCTACGTCGAGGGTGATTTCCTCGACGACAGCACCTACGCCGACATCGGCAAGAAGATCGCTGACAGCGGCACCGGCAACGCGGTGTTTTACCTGGCCACCGCACCGCGCTTCTTCAGTGACGTGGTGCAGCGCCTGGGCAGTGCCGGCTTGCTGACGGAAACTGACGACAGCTTCCGTCGCGTGGTGATCGAGAAGCCCTTCGGCTCCGACCTGGCCACCGCCGAAGCACTGAACGCCAGCCTGCTCAAGGTGATGAGCGAGAAGCAGATCTATCGCATCGACCATTACCTGGGCAAGGAAACGGTGCAGAACATCCTGATCAGCCGCTTCTCCAACGTGCTGTTCGAAGCGTTCTGGAACAACCATTACATCGACCACGTGCAAATCACCGCTGCCGAAACCGTCGGCGTTGAAACCCGTGGCAACTTCTTCGAGAAGACCGGCACCCTGCGCGACATGGTGCCCAACCACCTCTTCCAGTTGCTGGCGATGGTGGCCATGGAACCGCCCGCGGCCTTTGGCGCCGACGCCGTGCGCGGTGAAAAAGCCAAGGTGATCGGTGCGGTACGTCCTTGGTCCTTGGAAGATGCTCGGGCCAACTCGGTACGCGGTCAGTACACCGCCGGAGAGATTGGCGGCAAACAACTGCCGGGTTACCGCGAAGAAGCCAACGTTGCCCCGGATAGCAGCACCGAGACGTTTGTCGCCCTCAAGGTGATGATCGACAACTGGCGTTGGGTCGGCGTGCCGTTTTACCTGCGCACCGGCAAGCGCATGAGTGTGCGTGACACCGAGATCGTCATCTGCTTCAAGCCTGCCCCTTACGCGCAATTTCGCGATACCGAAGTGGATGAGCTAAAGCCCACCTACCTGAAAATCCAGATCCAGCCCAATGAAGGCATGTGGTTCGACCTGCTGGCGAAAAAGCCTGGGCCGACCCTGGAAATGGCCAACATCCAGCTGGGCTTTGACTATAAGGACTTCTTCGAAATGCAGCCGTCGACCGGGTACGAAACCCTGATCTACGACTGCATGACCGGCGACCAGACCTTGTTCCAGCGCGCGGACAACATCGAGAACGGCTGGCGTGCGGTGCAGCCATTTCTCGATGCGTGGAAGGAAGACGACGGGATCCAGGCCTACAAGGCTGGTGAAGACGGCCCGGCCGCCGCCGATGCACTGCTCGCCCGTGATGGTCGCACCTGGCATAGCCTCGGATGAGTGATGCCGCGATCCATCCCATCCGTTTTATCCTGAGTGACGTGGACGGCACCTTGCTGCATCCCGATCACAGTCTCAGCCAACGCACCGCCGATGCGGTACGGGCCTTGCGTGACAGCGGGGTGTTTTTCAGCCTGGCCAGCGGGCGCCCGCCCAAGGCCATGCTGCATCTGATCGAAACCTTCGGCATTGATGTGCCCGTGGCTGGTTTTAACGGCGGCACGCTGATCAACCCGGATGGCAGCATCCTGGTTGCCCACCATCTGCCGGCGGAGGCGGCGCTGGTGACCCTGGCGCTGTTCTCGGCGGAGCCGGATGTGGAAGTCTGGGTGTTTGCCGATGGCGACTGGCTGCGCCGCGACCCGCCAGGGCCGATGGTGCAGCGCGAGGCCGATGGCCTGGGCTACGGGCCGATTGTGGTAGAGAGTTTTGAGCCCTACCTGGACCGCGTGGATAAAATCGTCGCGGCCAGCAACAACACGCAATTGCTGGTGGAACTGGAGGCGCAGTTGCAGCCCAAGGTGCAAGGGCTGGCTCAGGTGTCGCGTTCACAGCCGGTGTACCTGGACGTGACGGCGATGCTGGCCAACAAAGGCGAGGCCTTGAAGACCTTGGCGGCGCACCTTGGTGTTTCCATGGAGCAAACAGCGGCTATCGGTGATGGCGGCAATGACCCGGCCATGTTTCAGGTCGCCGGGTTGTCAATTGCCATGGGCCAGGCGGAAGAAGCCGTCAAGCGCCAAGCCAACGTAGTCACTGGCAGTAATGTCGATGACGGCGCGGCAGAAGCAATCGAGCGGTTTATTCTGGCCACTCAATAAGCGTTACGCGTTCTAACACTGAACTTGCGCCTCTCTAAACAGATAAGCGCAAGTTGCCGTGCTGGATTACTTCGGCATTGCCCAGGATTGCAACTGATAGCCACTTTTATCAAGTTCGGCGCGGGCCTGCAACAGCAGGTCTTCCAGTTGTGCCGGGTCGGTATAAGCGCTCGAAGACAGTTGTTTGCTGCCGATACGGTTGTTGGTGCGGTCGATGACGCTCAGGCTGAGGGCGCCATTGCCGTCATGCCAGGCCACGCACTGAAAGGGCTGGAAGGCACGGTCTGCGATCAAAAGAGCTTCGTTGATGCGGAGCGGGGCGTTCATGTGGGGTTCTCTCTCATTGCCCATTCAAGTGAGTGCCGGCGGTTGGGCTGACCGTGCGGCGGGTTACTTGTACTGATGCACGATGGCGGGGTACGGGTCACATGTTAGAGCAACTATTTTCAACTTTTAGTGATTAACATCATGTAAGCGGCTGTTTTGAAAGCTGAATGAAAGTTTCGGTGTGGCCTGACTTTTTTGCCTGAACACACGGAAGTAGCTTTTTGCCGCGACTTATAGCGAAACGGTACAAGGTAGGCGTCAAGACCTTGCTAGTGTTAGCGCCAGGCGTCACAAACCGTTGTTTCTAAATAACTTTAATAATTTTGACGCCAAGGAATAGTCATGGTTGTTACACCTGTGCAGCGCCGCTTGCTCGTGGTCGACCCCTGTGACGACTGCCATGGGCTATTGCCCGGTTTGCGCACCGCCGGGTGGGAGGTGGACAGCTGCACGTTGGAGGGCGTTGGCGATCGGTCCTGCGATGTCGGCCTGCTGCGGCTGCAGCCCTATCACCTGGAGCGTCCGGAAGCGGTCAAGGAGCTGATTGGCCGCAGCGGTACGGAGTGGATCGCCGTACTCAGCCAGGACGTATTGCGCCTGCAAAACGTGGGTGACTTCGTCTGTGAATGGTTCTTCGATTTTCATACCTTGCCGTTCGATGTCGCTCGCGTGCAGGTTACGCTAGGGCGCGCCTTTGGCATGGCACGTCTGCGCGGCAAGGGCCATATGCCAGTGGACGAACCTGAGCATGAGTTGCTGGGTGACAGTCGACCGGTCCGCGAACTGCGCAAGTTATTGTCCAAGCTTGCACCCACCGAATCTCCGGTGCTGATCCGTGGCGACAGCGGCACAGGCAAAGAACTGGTGGCCAAGACCCTGCACCGCCAATCCCAGCGCCACGCCAAGCCGTTTGTGGCGATCAACTGCGGGGCGATTCCTGAACATTTGATCCAATCCGAATTGTTCGGTCATGAGAAGGGCGCGTTTACCGGCGCCCATCAGCGCAAGGTCGGGCGTATCGAAGCGGCCAACGGCGGCACGTTGTTCCTCGATGAAATCGGTGATTTACCGATGGAGTTGCAGGCCAACCTGCTGCGGTTTCTGCAAGAAAAACAGATTGAGCGCGTCGGCGGCAGCCAGCCGATTCCCGTGGATGTGCGGGTATTGGCGGCTACTCACGTCGACCTGGAGGCAGCGGTAGAGAAGGGCACCTTTCGCGAAGATCTGTACTACCGCCTCAATGTCCTGCAAGTGGTCACGGCGCCGTTGCGTGATCGCCATGGCGACGTCGCGATGCTGGCCAACCACTTTTCCCGCTTTTACAGTCAGGAAACCGGCCGTCGTCCGCGTAGCTTCAGTGACGATGCATTAGTGGCAATGGGCGAACACGCTTGGCCAGGCAACGTCCGCGAGCTGGCCAACCGAGTCCGGCGCGGCCTGGTACTGGCCGAAGGGCGCCAGATCGAAGCCGTTGATCTGGGATTACACGGCCAACAGGCAATTTCGCCGCCTATGGCTACACTGGAAGACTACAAGCACCGCGCCGAACGCCAGGCGCTGTGCGACGTGCTCAACCGGCACAGCGATAACCTGAGTG
The DNA here is from genome assembly GCF_049897885.1 of Pseudomonas sp. DWRC2-2. Taxonomy (NCBI): domain Bacteria; kingdom Pseudomonadati; phylum Pseudomonadota; class Gammaproteobacteria; order Pseudomonadales; family Pseudomonadaceae; genus Pseudomonas; species Pseudomonas sp. DWRC2-2. Next base: position 44,030 of record NZ_JAFCXD010000013.1, on the reverse strand, counting down.
TGGCAGCCCGTGTACTGGGGGTTTCCCGACCCACGTTCTACCGGTTGCTGCACAAACACCAGATCCGCTAGGGCGGGTAAACCGAAAAGCCCCGCAACGACCCTTATCGTTGCGGGGCTTTTCCTTGTGTGGCGATCAGAAGTAGTACGGGAATTTCAGGCTGAACGTAAAGTCCGGCGCATCATCTGTCATCCCGATCGCCAGGTTCGGCACGATCGTCAGGTTATCCGACGCCGCAATCGTCATGCCCACGTTGAAGTAACCGGCATTGGCATCACTGGACACCACCGACTGCCAGTCCCCGCCATTGGGCTTGAGCTTGCTTTTACGCTGGATCAGGTCGGACACCGAGAACGACATACTCATCTTCTCGTTCAGTGCAAAGGCAACACCGACACCCAGTTGAAAGCTGTCGCCCAGGCTGACCTTACCGCCGACTTTCTGGTTGACGTCACTGCTGATGTCATCAAACGACTCTTCGAAGTTGTGGGTGTAGGAGAACGAGCCAAACAGCACGGCCGGATCGAAAGTCTTGACCAGCGAGATTCCCGGCGTGATCGACCAGACACCGTTACCGGTCGGCAGGTTTTCCGGTACATACAGGTTGTCGTTGGCGGTTGAGCGTACCAACTTGATGCCGAACGGTTCTTTACCCGTAGGCGCCTTGACGCGCAGCGACACCACCGCATCCGGCAGGGTGGGGGTTTCATCCAGGAATTTGTACGCCACACCGAAGTTGACGTCGCCGATGGTCGGGTCGCGGCTCACCGACTCTTCGGAGGTGGCGTTGGCATTGTTGCCCGCACCGCCGGACTGGTAGGTCGATTCGCGGTACACCACCGGCACGTTTACATCGAACTGCCAGCGGTTATCGAGGTTGTAGCGACCGGTCAGGTCCAGCGTCCAGTTGTCCGCCTTGATCCTGTCCAGGTTGATATTGCCGAGGAAGATCGAGTCCAGTGCCAGGAAACCGTTGAGCGTGAGCTGGCGTGCATCGTAGCGCGCGTAGGTAATACCGGTTTCAAAGCTGAACTTGCCGTTGCCAAAGAAGCCGCTGGCTTCGTTGTAGAGGTTGCTCACGCTTTGCGCGGGTGCCGAATCGTCCTTGAGTGACTGCCCATAAGAACTGCCACCGCCACCGGCCCCGCCGGATGCGGCCGCAGCGCCTGTGCCTGCCACGGTCGCGCCGCCACTGGCTTTCTGGAAGTCTGCCGGGGATTTGGCCAAGCGTTTGGGCGCGGGCGTCGCCGGTTGGTCCTCGACTTGGCGAACCCGTTGTTCCAATACTGCCAAGGCTTTTTGCTGCACTTCGTACCGCTGCTTGAGTTCCAGAAGTTCCTGTTTGAGGGTCTCGATATCGGCATCTGGCGCGGCATACAGAACGGATGCGGGCAAGAGCGTACTTAAACAGACCACCGCACGTAGCGATAACGATCGATGCATGAAATAAGCCGTCCTTTTCTAATGCGTAAGTGTCGAGGGTCAGCGTAGTTCAATAACCGAGAGTGCGTAGGCCTTTGAGTTGGTCCAGATTGCAGTTCAGCGCCGGGTTGTTCAGGCCGTTGTTCATCACCACATTAAGCTGGGTCATGTTGGAGACGAAGTTTCTATCGCCGGTCAGCACGGTGCCTTGCAGCACTTGGCCGCCGCCGATTTGCTGGAGGCTATTGCCTTGGTTGTGGTTGCCCTGGATCGCCATCTGCAAGCCGCCATTGTTGGCTGACACACTCACACGACCTGCTGCGCTGTCACCGGTGACGGTGCCGCCGGCGACCAGTACCTGGCCGGATTGCACGATGTTGGACGGGGCGAAGCCGTTCTCGGTGACGTTGATCCCGACATTGTTGTACGCGGTGTTGCCGTCGCCGGCTGCGCGCACGCTTTGGGTCACGCCTGTGCCGGTGCCCAGGCCGGCGCCGCCGCTGACGTTACCGGTGCCTGCATTCGAATTGGTGCCCGTACCGGTAGAGCCGGTAGTCTGTACGTAGAATTGTGGCGTGATGGTGGAGGAATCGACTTGCATGCTGGCCTTGCCAGTAATGGTGTCGCCTACGGCATTGGTCCAGGTGCTGCTCATGACAATACCGAAGCTGATAATCCGCCCTGGCATCACATAACGACCGCGCAGCTCGGCCATTTCCGAGTCCTTGAGTTCGATCGGTTTGAACCCCGACGAAGCATAAGCGGGCATTGAGGCTGCCAGACACAAGACCGTCAGCCAACGGGAAGTGTTCATCTTCTGCTCCTGGAGCGTCCTGCCCCTTATTGCGCTTCTTAGAAGAAGTCGCTCTGGATGAAACCGAAGTCCATCAGCTCGGCATCGCCTACGGGCCTGAACTCATTCAACTGGTTCTTGGCGGTCAGTGGCGTGGGCGGGTCGAGCAAGGCGTTGGCCTTGTCGTAACCTTCACCCAGCACGGCGAAGACGATGCCATTCCAACCTTTGACGAAGTCATCGTGCGAATAGCGCTTGTGGCCCAGCACCGGGTCGCCGATATAGACCCAGTCCTTGTCCGCGCGCTGCAACACCACGAAGTGCTTGTAGCCCCGGATTTCCAGCAGCACCACCACAGGGATCTTCACGGTCACCAGGGTGTCTGGCCCGATCTTGTAGCCCCGGGCACGCATGCCGATGCTTTCGAGGTAGCGCTTCATGTCCAGCATGGAGAAACCCTGGGTACGTACCAGGTCCTGGTCTGCGTTGACCAGCATGCCTTTGATGATGTGGTCTTCGTCTACGTCGAGCCAATAGCCCTGGCGCAGGATGGTGGCGAGTGCCGCAGCACCGCAGCTGAAATCGGTTTTCTGTTCCACCAGGTTGGCGAACTTGCGTTCACGGATACTCTCGACCTTCTTGTAGATGACTGCACCGCCAGGCATGGCGGAGATCGCCATGGTGCCTGCCCAGGTCGGGCCGGTGAGCAGCATCAAGAGGGTGAGGGTCGCGAGGCGCATGATCGAATGACCTGTTGGACACTGGAATAAAAAAGGGCCTTGTTGCCAAGGCCCCGTTGGATCAGAAGCGCACGCCGCTGCTGCAGACGCTGCAACCTTGGCCTACAGAGAGGCTGTTGCTGGCTTGGTTGCCGGCACCGGATTGCAGATTCACACCGATGTTGCCGGAGTTGTTGTTGATCGAGTTGTCGGCACTGGCGTTGTTCGAAACGTATTGAGGTTTGCCGCCATGATGGCCGTACCCGGTGGCAGCGGTATTGAGGTAGTTGTTGGCGAGCGAGTTCTGCTCGGTGTTGGCCGCCGCTGCGATGTTTTTACCATCAGCCGTGGTGATTGCCAGGTTGTTTTTGCCTTGGTTGCCTTGACCGGCCTGGCCGTTGTAACCCACGTTGCCGGAGTTACGGTTAACGGAGTTATCCAGGGAAGCGTTGTTTTGCGTGCCTTTGTTGACGAAGTTGTTCAGGCCGCTGTTCTGGTTCACATCAACGACGGCGAACACGGTAGCAAAGTCGCCTTTGGCGCTGGAGATGGCGCCAGAGTTGTCGGCCTGGTTACCACTGCCGGCTTGAATGTTGACGCCGGTGTTACCGCTGTTGTAGGTGACCGAACCATCGGCAGAGGCGTTGTTTTCAGTTTTGGTGTCGTCATACTTGTTGCCGATGCTGTTTTGTACATCGGTAACCACGGATGCAACCACACCAGTTGGTTGAGGCGCAGGGTGCCAGCCACCTGCTTGAGCAGCAGCAGCCATGAGTGCGGCGAGAGCGAAAACCATTGGTTTCAGAGCCATTTGAGGTTTCATGGTGTTTCTCCTTGCTTCTAATTAGTTGGTTAAGTGTTGGTACGGTCTAACTCGTGCTACCAAGCGGTTACTTGATAGTGATGCCCAGGGTGTTAGCCACTCGGTTCCCCACCCCGGCACTCTGGTTCACCTGAATCACTCCTCGGCTGCCTGTGAAGGCCTGGTCGCTTGTCACGACCTGGCGGCTGCCAGTGGTGGGGGTGAGCCCTGAGTCGGTTGCCAGCGTCGTCGTGTTCTGTTGCAACAGGACGCTGTCGTCGATGCTTTGCGGACCAGGGTTGACGCTGATCCGCACCGCATTGACTAATTGGTTATTGGCCCCGGCGGACTGGTTGATACCCAACATGCCGTTGCCATTGCTGAAAGAAGTGCCCTCGATCGCCGCCTTGGCGTTCAGGGAAGGGTCGACCTTGCCGTCCATTCTCTGGATATTGCCGGTGGTCGCCTGACCACCCAGCGCGACGGCGCGGTTGTTGGCGGTTTGCTGCTGGTTGCCTGCGGCCTGGTTGATCATCAGGTTGCCGCGGTAGTCTTTACCGCTGTTATTGATCACGGCGGTGTTGTCGGCCATGGCCGAAGCGCTGGTGAGCAGGGCCAGAAGGAGCAGAGAACGGTTCATTGTTTGCCCCCCATCATGCTGCCGATGTTGTTCAACGGCGCCAGGCCACGCTGGATCGAATCGCTGATCTGCCCCCCCATGCTGCCACTGCCCCCGGAGCGGCTGGCGGCTGCGCCGGCGCCCAACGTGGACATGCCGTTTTGGGTGGCACTCAAGCCGGAGAGGTTGCCGTTGGGCTGGATGGCGCGGGTGATGCTCAAGCCACTGCTGACGGCGCCGAAGTCTCGGTCACTCAGTTCGCCCGATAGGGCGCCGAGGATGTCTCGGCTTGGATTGGCATTGGCGGTCTGGGGGTAAGGATCTGGACCAAAGGAAGACCGACCGTACATATGTCCCTGTACATCGCGCCCGGTGACGATTACGCCGTCACCCGCATGGCTCGGAACCACGATGCTGGCGCTGAGTACACAGCTGATCAGCAGTACGTTCATCGAACCTTGAGTGAGTGTATTCACGGCGGCATTCCTTATTCTTCGCGCTGACCCTAAACAGCGCTGTAAGGGATAGAGCAGAAGCCGTGCCGCTTTTTATTTTGTGTGGTTATTCAATGGGTTGAAGATATTGATGGGCAAAGTGATAGCAGCGCTGTTTCAGGAATGAAACAACGCCCCGGCCATTCACAGCTACCCAGCCACTGCGCAAACGCTTCACTGGGTTGTATCAGCGCTGTAACACCATCCATGGCAAAACGATGAATCCGCAGTGCACGGGCGGTTCAGGGCAAGGGCGTGTTAAAAAAACGGACACTTCAGGCATGACAAAGCCCACAGCTGTGGGCAGAGGTTCAGCCTTTAGGCGTTTTACGCGGGATGGCGTTGAGTACGGGGTTGCCGTCCTGGTTCTGGGTCAGGTAGACCGGCAAAACCTTGGGCAGGGAGGCAATGAGGTGGTTGACCTCACTGATGTTGTAGATGCCACCGATGCGGATCGTCCCGGTGTTGGCGTCGGCCAGCATCACCGGTTTGGTGAGGTAGCGGTTGATCAGCGGCAACGCGTCGGCCAACGCCAGGTTGTCGAGGATCAGCTTGCCCTGGCGCCAGGCCAGCGCGGTGTCATTCGGGCTGATCGTCCGCACGCGGGGCGTGGCATCACCCTGTTGGTAACTGGCCTGCATGCCGGGCGTCAGCGGCACACTGCCGTGGACCTGGTCGCTGGCAATCTGCACCGAGCCTTCCAGCAACATCACGCGTACCTGGTCTTCGTATTTCCAGACGTTGAACTGAGTGCCCGTCACCCGAACCTGGCCTGCCCCAGCGTGCACGATAAAGGGATGGGCACTGTCATGGCTGACTTTGAAAAACGCTTCACCTTTTTTAAGGGTGACCCGGCGCTGGTCCTTGTAGTTGCTGTAGACCAACTCGGTGCCCAGGTTGAGTTCCACCTGGCTGCCATCACCCAGGGTGACCTGGCGCAAACCATTGGCAGCCTCGAAGCGCTCGTAGGAACTGGGCAGCCAACCGGCTTCCCAACCCGTAAAGGCTGCCAGGGGCAGGGCGACCAGGCAGATCGCCGCGGCCACGGCGTAGGTGCGCAAGCGGTTGCGCGGTTTGAACGGCACCACCACCGGCGTGGGTTCGTTGCGGGGGAGGTGGTCGGCAACGTCCCAGATCTCCAGCATCGCCGCGTATTCAAAGGCATGCAGCGGGTGGGAGTCGTGCCACTGTTCAAAAGCCTGACGCTCACTCGTCGTGCAATCGCCCGCGTGCAGGCGCATGCACCAATGCGCGGCGGCGTCGGTGATGGCGTCATATTCGGCTTCTGAAAGGGACTTTTCGCTCATTAACTCATCCTGATTTCGCACATTCTAACCTCCCAGGGTGGACGGCGAGAACAGCCATCATGGCGATTGCACATCAATTGGAACTTATTCTCGTTTGGAAATACCTAAACGATTCAGGACATTCCCACAATGGAGAACGAAAATGCTGAAGAAAACCTTACTCGCCCTGTGTGCAACTTCCGCACTGCTCAGTGCCGGTGCCGCCCTGGCTGATAAACCGGGGGCAGGCTGGATTACCATCGAGAAGGCGATTGAAGTCGCCAAGACCAAGGCCGGTTATGTCGAGGTGTATGCCGCCGAGGCCGATGACAATGGCTATTGGGAAGTCAAAGGGCGCAAGTCCGACGGCACGGTGTATGAAGCGCGTATCGATGGTGCGTCGGGCAACATCCTGCGCGACCAGAAAGACTGATACCCCCTCGGGGGCCTGTTCAGGCCCCCGGATCCAACTGCCTTCCCAGGTGCGTAATCAGAAGGGTCACCGAGTCCGCATTACCCAGGATGATGTCTATTCGGCGGTCTACGTCGCTCATGAAGATTTGCCGGGCAGCGTCCAGTGTCTTGGTGCCGGTCAGATGCAATATCTTGTCGCGTACCTTGGTCGATCCCCTCTGGCCAAAGTCCTCCCAGTGCCCCGTCACGTTTTCGCAGGTTCTAAACAGCGTGCTTTCAGGTGTGAGTACGGACAGCGCGGTGCTTTGCAGATTGGACAGTGACGTGTGCATGCGCAGGCCATCTGCACTGCCACGACGAATCAGGTCAGGAAAGGGTCGCATGGAATCCAGGTAGGCGAAGTCTTCAGTCCTCGCCGCCAAGTGGCTCAACTCATGAATCAGGGTGGCCGCACGCGCGTGGTCATCAAGGTCGAACGGTGCGTTAAGGTGGTTTTCATAGACATCCATGCCCGTTATGAAGAAGGGGGTCAGCAAATAGATTTTTCGCTGTGCATCCTCAGGGATCACAAAAGCGACCGAGTCATCGTCGGGCCAACGAGAAGTGCCATAGACGAATCGTTCAGAGTCCAGCGCGAGCAGGTCTTGCTGGGTCAGCGCCTCCATAATTTGCGTGACTCGATCCCGTATTCTTGCGACTTGGCTCGGGTTTAAAGTGACGACGCCGAACATCTCACCGAGGAAGCGACCGACTCTTGAGTTGGGGTCGCGTTGCTGTGCAAATAACGTCAAGTTGCGCTGACATGTATTGGTGTAATACAGCGCGACGTTGAGCGCTCTGTCGATGGCGAGCCCCATCTCCCAGCTCAGCCCGCGAATGGCTGGCAGACCTGCCGCTTCAATATTGATGGAATCGCGCTCTGTTCTGCGGGTGACCACCAAACCTCTAAAACGCGACAGAGTTGGCCCGAAGCGGGGCTCCCGCTCGGACAGGTCCAGTACCCATTGGCCCTGTGCGTTGCGTTCGACAAACGGGCCCAGCTCCCTGGCAAGGCTTATGCGCCACCCCGCACCGCTTCTTGCTACGGGGTAAACGCGACCTGCCACAGCGACATAATTGCGGTTATTGATCGGTTGGGTATACACGTGGCTGCGTGAATCCAATTGCAGGTCGGTCAGCGCCACTGTCACATCCTCGAACCGCCGTAGTTGTGCGCGCACCGGGTGGGTCATGTCCAACGTGTCCACCGTCGTGGCTGGCACGGGGCCTTGCGGGGCGGGGGCGCCGGGCGATACAGGTACGGTGTCCGAGGGGAGCAAGGCGTCGAGTTCCTTGCGCAATGAGGCCATAGTCGCTACACCCTGGATAAATTTGCGCAGGCCTGTACCAAAGTGCTGCTCTTGCAGGTCTTCGGCGCTGGCTTCGAAGAGCTTGAAACTACGCCATACCACCAAGGGGAATTTGAGTTTGCCGCCAATAAATTGCAGTGCCATGGGCACGCCTTTGCGCAGCAGGCTGGTAATGCCATCCCACAGGTGCTTGCCACCCTCCTTGAACTGGCAGGAAAGCATGTCCAGCAGTTGCTCGGCATTGTCGTGGAATAGCTGGCGCAGCAGGTTACCTTTGATGGGGTTAGAGGCCAGTTTGACCGGCTCTGGTTGTTTGTCCTCCAGATTCGTTGGTTGTTTGAAGCGATTGCTAAACGTCGCCTGATCGGGGTCGCCTAACTGACGAATGATCCACTCCTGCAGCGGACCCGCGGCGTTGATGTCGTCGAGCAGTTTTTCCTCGGTGCCGTACTCCTTTAAGACGCTGATGGGGGCATAAGGCGCATAGAGCACCAGCGGGCCTGTGGCGTTGGCTTTTGGGCCGATTAAATAAACACCACGCACCTTCGCCGGCGTCGCCCCAGGGGTGGCAATCAGTTCCATGGGGCGGATCATCGCCGTGGCGCCGATAACGGCATCCCGGGCAACGGCGTCCGGCATGTCGAAAATTTGCTGGATAAAGCCCCAGGACGATGGGCTCAGACGCTCTTCTAGGTATTCCTCATGGGCATGGCGCAGCGCTTGCCAGGGGAGTTGATGGCAAAAAAGTTTGCGGCGCTGGCGGGCATCGTCGGTGTCGGCGGTGAGGTGGTCAGTGAGCAGGTCGCGGTAGGTTTTGCCGATGTCCAGTTGACGCACCAGTTGCACAATCGCATTGCCATCCAGCGAGGCAGGCAGGGCCTCGGTGCCGCGTGCTTTAGGTGTGAGGTTGTCGGGTTGCAGGTCGGGCAAATGGCGCTGGGCAAAATCGACCAGGCTTTGGGTGTGCCCGTTAAGCACCACCCGTGCGGGGATCAGGATGTTTTCCGGGTCCAGCGCATCGTCGGGGAAGCGCGCCTGGAGCAAGGCGCGCAAGCGTTCGGCGACGTGCTCACCCAAGGTCGGCAGGCTGTGCAGGTAATCCTGATTGTCGGGGGCACTCAAGCGATATTGCTCAAGGAGCTCGGCATGCAGCAACTGATCCGCGGCCGACGCCGTGCCCAACCAGGCGGGCAGGCCCTGTTGTTGGACCATGGCGGTCGCAATGGCCTTGGCCCTGCCGATATTGGATGGCGCCATCCTGCCCATTTCATCGTCCAGGCGGTCCTGCAGTTGTTTGGGCCCCAGCGACATGGCAAGCCAGTAATCGAGGGCGTCGAGATGGTGAGCGAGGTGGCTCTGTTGGCGGTTGTGTAGAAAATGTTCGTCGATACGCTGTAGTGGCCCCAGGAGATATTCTTGATGAGGCTGGCGAAAGCTGATGGACAGGTTCATCAGCAGTGCGGTGCGACGAGTGGAATTTTTCAGGCGCTGTTCGAGTGCCTTGCGCAGGGTAATCAGCGAAGTGAAAGGCTCATAGCCGTATTGGGGCGTCCACAAAACCACCTTGCCTGAAAGATGTGGGTCGAGGCCACCGCGTTCGGTCAGCACAAAGCAGTTGGCCAGTGGATGAAGTTCTTTGCCTTCGTTGAGAGTCACCGTCAACGAGAAGGCGTCCGGTAAAAAGCCTTGCAACCCATGGCGCTTGTCGCGCGTCATGCTGTCAGGGCGCAACACTGTATCCAAGATCGCGTAATGATCCGGGCTCAACGTGTGATTAAGCAGGCGCAACTCGGCCTCGCTGCGCAGTCCGTGCATCAGGGCCTTGATCATCTCGTCGCCGTTATTTTTCAGGAACCGCTTGGGCAGTGTACGGACATCGCGCTCCACGAAAGAGGCCGCGACTTGCTTGATTACGACATTGAACACGTGACTATTGATGCTATTCCAGTTCATGGCGGCGCCACCTTCGCGGGCGCCGTATAAGCCGATGCGAGGCGTGCTGCCTATATCCCCAGCAGCATTTGCCAGGTATTGGATGAAATGCTCCAGCATGTTCACCGATGACGACGGCAGGCGTTCCTCCCTGTCCTGTGCTTCGCTGGGGTAGGTATTGATGTAGACATTGCTGGCATCCAGGTCCAGGTAGCGCTTTTTCATTTCCTCGTTCAGGGCTTTTGTCGCAAGGCTGCGCAAGGTGGGGTGCTTGGCGCGTTGATTGAGCAGCGCGTCTTCATCCGTTTTCAGCGCCTGCAATTGCAGTTTGGCGCGCTCTGCCTGCACCGTAGACGGTCGGCCATCGCCGCTGCTGACCGGGTGCAGGCTCCAACGCCCTTGGGTATCCAGCTCCAGCAGGCGGCTGTCGAGCATATGGCGTATGTCCAGGGAACAGTCGAGCAAGGCAGTCAGGTTCACCGCGCCATCACTGCGGCGGAACAGCGTGAGTGCGTGCTCCAGGTTACTCATTTGCTTGTCGTAAATACCCTTCGCCATCTCCCCGAACACACTGCCCTCTGCGGGTTGCCCATAGACCTGTACGCCGCGCATGGCGAGGTACGCGCTGCGCTCTTCCAGGGACAGGAAGTTCAGCAGCTCGTCCTGGTGCCCGGCGGCCTTGAGCATGCTCAACAGGGTGTCGTTCAGGTCATCGACGTCCTTGAGCACTTGCAACCCGCGGGACTGGGTGTACAGGTAGGCGTGTTCGTCACTCATCAGCAGGGTAGCGGCGAGCTCCACATAGTGCTGGTAGGGCGCGTAGATGTTGACCTTCTCGATATGCAAGGTACTGCGCCAGGTGCTACGGGCTGCGCGGTCGGGAAGTAAGACCGCGAGCAGGTCGCGTGCTTCTCCTGAAGAAAGGGCGTTGCTTTCACTCTGGCGCTTGAACAGCAGGTCCACACGGAACTTGTCGCTCATCACTTGCGCGAAGAACTCCATGCGGGACTGTTCCGGGTGAGACTTCTCGTTCTCCATGGGGGCGTACCACCATGCTTCCAACAAAAAGCCCAGGATCTTGGTGAGGATTGCAGCGCCATGCTGCACCAGACTTTCCCAGCGTTCCACGTCTTGCTTGCGTTGGATGGGGGTAAAACTGCGAGTGTCATACTTGGGGTTGACGAAGGTGCGTCTGCGGTCAGTTGGCCATGCTGACTTGGCATAATACTGCAGCAGGGTTTCAGCCAAGGTGGCTGAGCCCATCCAGCGAGGTAGGTCGTTTGTGCTGTCATCCGCTGACGCCATGAAACTGTCGACCCGCGTGTCTTTCAGCGTCAGGCCTTCAAACTGCGAGATTCCTGCGCCAATAGTTTCGAGCACCGCTTCGAGCCACTCGGGCAACGTGGGCAGGGTGCGCAGCGCTTCATGCATGCGTTGCAGATCTTGCGCCTGATTGGCCATGATGGTTTTTTGCTGATCCTGAAACACCCAATGCTCAACCGTGGCGGTGGTGAGGGTAAACGTGCTCTGCGGGGTGAACGCATTGCGCTGTTTTATGGGTAAAAATCTAATTAAATCAATATATAAAAACGGATTTTTCAAGCGTTGTATTAACTCAGAAAGGCAGGCGTCCCGATGGTCGAATACCTCGATACCGCCGTACGGGGTGTACAGCACGGCCTTTTTCTCATCAGGGGTGGGACTCATCATGAACACGCCGGCGAGTGCAATCGAAGACATGCCTGGCGTTTCCAATATCAGCGTTTCTACGGTCATCGGTTCATCGCGGTCATGGCGCGCGCTATGGTTGGCGATGTAAACCGTGCCGAGCCAGTTGATGTCTTTGAGCGTCAAACCCAATGCTCGCTCGCGGTCGGTGGGTTGCTTACGGGTGATTGGACGCAGGTACTCATCAAAAAAATACGGCGGCGTTACATGGGTCATGGCTGGCTCTCTATCTGGGTCGGGGGCGCGATCAGTGGTGAGCAGCACGTTAAGGGGCGACGGCGCGATGTCGGCGGTAGATAACTGCCGCAAGAGCCCCTCGCGCAAAGTCGATTGACAGCAGGCCGCGGGCGCGTTGTTTAATCACAGGCTTGAGTCACCCGTCTTGTTGCCCCTTCCAATCATAATTCGGAGCTTCAGATGTCTACGCCGTCCAAGGTCGTTGAAGGTTCCAGTGTCTCCCTAGGCTTCAGTGCGCTGGTGGCGTTGCTGCAGCAGGTGTTAGAACGCCATGGCACTTCACCTGAAGTGGCCGCGATCCTCGCCAGTAACTGCGCCAGCGCCGAGCGCGATGGCGCCCACAGCCATGGCATTTTTCGTATTCCTGGTTATATCAGCACCCTGGCCAGTGGCTGGGTAAATGGCCGCGCGGTGCCCCAGGTCACGGATGTGGCGAGTGGGTTTGTGCGGGTGGATGCCGGCAACGGCTTCGCCCAGCCGGCCCTGGAGGCTGCCAGGCCCCTACTGGTGGAAAAAGCCCGCAGTGCCGGAATTGCCTTGCTGGCCATTCACAATTCCCATCACTTTGCGGCCCTGTGGCCGGATGTCGAACCTTTCGCCGAGCAAGGCTTGGTGGCGCTGAGCGTGGTCAACAGCATGACCTGCGTGGTGCCCCACGGTGCTGACCGTCCGTTGTTTGGCACCAACCCCATTGCCTTCGCCGCGCCGCGCGCCGATGGCTTGCCGATTGTGTTCGACCTGGCCACCAGTGCCATCGCCCATGGCGATGTGCAGATTGCCGCGCGCAAAGGCGAGCGTTTGCCGCCGGGCATGGGCGTCGACGGGCTGGGCCAGCCGACCCAGGACCCCAAGGCCATCCTTGAAGGCGGCGCGTTGTTGCCGTTTGGCGGGCACAAGGGCTCTGCGCTGTCGATGATGGTCGAACTGCTGGCTGCGGCGTTGACCGGTGGCAATTTCTCGTTTGAGTTCAACTGGTCCGATCACCCTGGCGCACGCACGCCGTGGACCGGCCAACTGTTGATCGTGATCGACCCCAGCAAGACCGCCGGGCAAAGCTTTGCCGAGCGCAGCCAGGAACTGGTGCGACAGATGCATGCGGCGGGTCTGCGGCGCTTGCCGGGGGATCGGCGGCACCGTACGCGGGCTAAGTCAGAGCAGGAAGGGATCTTGCTGGACGCGCAGGAGTTGCAAAACCTGCGCGCCTTGGCGACGGGCTGAAAAGGGCTGCGCCCGTGGCGCAGCCCTGTTGACTCAGTTACGACGGCCCAACAGCAGGCCGACCACCAGGCCAAAGCCTGCGGAGATGGCAACGGTCTGCCACGGGTGACCACCGATGTAGGTTTCGGTGGCATCCACCACCGGTTTGCTGCGCTCGCGCACATTGGACACCGAGTCCAGGGCCTGTTTGAGCTTGATGGCGACCTGTTCGCGCAGGGTCTCGCCTTCTTCGCCTACCAGAGATGCGCTGCTTTTAAGCAGTTTGTCTGATTCTTCGATCAACGCCGTCAGTTCACTGAAGGCTTGATCCTTGATTTGATCTTCGACGGCTTGGGCGGCAGATTTGCGGGCCATTGTGTGACTCCTTGCAGGTGAATGTGACAGTGAACAATGGAGTGTCGGGCGACGGCAAAAGTTGCAGTTTTTTTGCCGTTGCCCGGTCTTGAGCAAAATCCGAATCAAGAAATTTCGACCTACAGTGTAAGATGTCGCCTATTTGTGCAGCAGGTAAATCAACATGAGCTTCAATCTCGCCAACAAGACCCTCGCCGAACGCGCCGAGCTGGAAGATGAAAAGTCCCGGCTCTACGACCTGTGGCAAACCAACCTGGGCAAGGCCAAGGGCGAGGCGGCACGTTTGTTCGGTGAACGCGCCAAGCGCAAAGGCAAGTGGGCCGAGTGGGTGCGTGCGGAGCTGGACGGCATGTCGCCGCCGGAGTTTTCCAACATGGTGCGCAGCGAAGTCAACAAGTTGATGGCGGCCGCTAAGTAACGCTCGCGACAATCGCTTCACGCACTTTCAGCAGCAGCGGATCGAGCTGCGCCTGGGTGCGCCAGCCCAACTCCACCGGGTAACGCGGCAGCGCCAGTGGGCAAGCCAGTACCCGCAAGCCGGTCATCGCGCCGATGGCCTCGGCGGCGTGACCGGGAATGGTCGCCACCGCCTGGCTGCCCTTGAGCAGAAAAGGCAGCGCAGCAAAGTGGCTGGTGGACGCACACACCTGGCGGCTCAGCCCTTGCGCCGCCAAACCCTCGTCAGTGATCCCGATAAACCCGCCGGACGACACCAGCACATGCTCGCGTGCGACGAACTCGTCCAGGCTGATGCTGGCCTGGTCCGAATCCATGAGGCAACGGTAGTCGCCTTCTCCCAGCACGTGGCGGCTCAGTCGGCCGTGGGCAAAACCACCGGCTGTGATTGCCAGGTCCAGGCTGCGGTCGAGCAGGGCGCCTGCGACGATCTGGCTGTGGGTCTGACGGAAGATCACCCGCAGCTTCGGTGCCCGTCGTGCAATTTCTTCGATGAGACGCCGCCCGTAGGCGATCTCGAAATCATCCGACAGCCCCAGCACTACGGAGCGCCCCTGATAGTGCTGATTGTTCGGGTCGACCATGGCCAGGCTCTGCCGACAGCGATCCATTGCCTCACTGATCAGCGGTTTCAATTGGTTGGCCCGCAAGGTCGGCGCCAGTCCACGCCCGGTGCGCACGAACAATTGATCGCCATACACCTCGCGCAAGCGCCGCAAGCCTGCGCTGATGGCCGATTGCGTCACGCCCAGGCGCAAGGCCGCGCGGCTGGCGCTGGACTCGTCATGCAGGGCCTCGAAGGTTTTCAGCAGGTTGAGATCGACCTGGGCGATATTGATCTGGCTCATATCATTCAGCACTGAAGTGGGCTTTATTCATGATCGAGGCTGGCGGGAGAATGGGCAACCCCTGACTTTGGAGTGATCGTGATGCCTGTTTCTACCGTGGCTGCGTTGCAAATCGGTTCCTTGCCTGGCGGCAAGGCTGAAACCCTGGTGCAAATACTGGGCTATGAAGACGAAATCGCCCGTAGCGCTGCGCAATTGGTGGTCATGCCGGAGGCGTTGCTCGGTGGCTATCCCAAGGGCGAAGGGTTCGGCACGCAATTGGGTTACCGCCTGCCGGAAGGGCGTGAAGCCTTTGCCCGCTATTTTGCCAATGCTATCGATGTGCCAGGCCCCGAAACGCAGGCGCTGGCCGGGTTGTCGGCGCGCACCGGCGCCAGCCTGGTTCTGGGTGTGATCGAGCGCAGCGGTAGCACGCTGTACTGCACCGTGCTGTATTTCGAACCGACGGTTGGGCTGGTGGCCAAGCACCGCAAATTGATGCCCACCGGCACCGAACGGCTGATCTGGGGCAAGGGCGACGGCTCGACCCTGCCGGTGATCGATACGGCTGTGGGACGTGTCGGCGGCGCCGTGTGCTGGGAAAACATGATGCCGTTGCTGCGCACGGCGATGTACGCCAAGGGCGTGGAGGTGTGGTGCGCGCCGACGGTTGATGAGCGCGAGATGTGGCAGGTGAGCATGCGCCATGTGGCCCATGAAGGGCGCTGTTTTGTGGTGAGTGCGTGCCAGGTGCAGGCGTCGCCCGAGGCGTTGGGCATCGAGGTTGCCAACTGGCCGGCTGAGCGACCGTTGATCGCAGGGGGCAGTGTGATCGTCGGCCCCATGGGCGACATTCTGGCAGGGCCGTTGCTGGGCGAGGCGGGGTTGTTGACCGCGCAGATCAACACGGATGATTTGGTGCGCGCGCGTTATGACTATGACGTAGTCGGCCACTATGCCCGGCCGGATGTATTCGAGTTGGTGGTGGATGAGCGCGCCAAACCGGGCGTGCGCTATATCACCGACTAAAACACTACTGTGGCAAGCCCGCTCGCCACAACCACAGGTCAGCAACGTTAGTTGCATGGCGTTTACCAGGTAGCGGTATTCGGCAGGTCCAGTGTGCCACGGTCGACAAAACGCATCGTGCCAAACAGCCCACCGGCCAGCTTGCCCCGCAGCACATAGGGCAGATTGTTCAAACTCTGGGTCTGGCTCAGGCCCAGGGTCTGGCGCAACACCGAAAACGCCGAAACACTCACCGGCACCATCAGAACGGTCTCGGAAAAGCGAGGGATGGAGCCGCTTTGATCACTCACCCCCGATGCCAGCGGGCGGCCATTGACCTCCAGGTCCAGGGCGACGCCGTTGTAGTCGATCGCCGTTTCATTGGGGTTCTGTACCCGCAGTTTCACGGCGAAACGCACTTCCAGGTCCTGGCTTTGCAGGGGCTCGATGCCCACCACGTTGATGTTTACCGGGTCGCGGTTGGGGAACAGCGCGCAGGCGCTCAGGGTCAGCAGCAACAGCGATAGAACCATGAGCTTGCGCATATAACAGTGCTCCTATTTCGTGACGTCCGGGTCCTGCATCACTTTGAGGGTCGAGGACTCCGGATCAAATTCATCTTCTTCCAGCTCTATGAACTCTTCCGGCAGGAAAATGTTCAGCAGGATTGCACAGAAAGCCCCCACGGTGATCGGCGACTCGAAGATGTTGTGCAGCGCCTTGGGCAGGTCGCGCAGCACTTCCGGCACGGCGGCCACGCCCAGCCCCATGCCCAGGGAGATCGCCACGATCAGCACGTTGCGTCGATGCAGGCCGGCTTCGGCGAGGATCTTGATGCCCGCCACTGCCACGGTGCCGAACATGATCAGGGTCGCGCCGCCCAGTACCGGCTTGGGCATCAGTTGCAACACCGCGCCGATCATCGGGAACAGCCCCAGCAACACCAGCAGGCCGGCGATGAAGTACGCCACGTAGCGGCTGGCCACGCCGGTCAACTGGATCACGCCGTTGTTCTGGGCGAAAGTCACCATCGGCAAGCTGTTGAAGGTGGCTGCCATCGCCGAGTTGAGGCCGTCGGCCAACAGGCCCGACTTGATGCGCTTGATATACAGCGGGCCCTTGACCGGCTGCTGCGAAATCATCGAGTTGGCGGTCAAGTCACCGGCCGCTTCCAACGGCGAAATCAGGAAGATCACCGCCACCGGGATAAACGCCACCCAGTCGAACGAAAACCCGTACTTGAACGGCACCGGCACGCTGATCAACGGCACGTGCGGCAACGCCGCCATGTCTACGCGGCCGATCATCCAGGCCACCACAAAGCCCAGGGTCAAGCCGATGACGATGGAGCCCAGGCGCAGGAACGGGTTGCTGAAGCGGTTGAGGACGACGATGGTCAGCAGCACCAAGGCCGCCAGGCCCATGTTGGCGGCCGCGCCGAGGTCCTGGGCGCCATAGCCGCCGGCCATGTCGGTGACCGCGACCTTGATCAGTGACAAGCCCATCAGGGTAATGATGGTGCCGGTGACCACCGGGGTGATCAGCATGCGCAGCTTGCCGATGAACTGGCTCAGCACCACCTCGATAAACGCGGCGAAAAAGCAGATACCAAAGATCGTCGAGAGAATCTCATCGGTGCCGCCGCCACGCGCCTTGACCATGAAACCCGCGCTGAGGATCACGCTGATAAACGAAAAACTGGTGCCCTGCAGGCACAACAGCCCGGAACCGATCGGGCCGAACTTGCGTGCCTGCACAAAGGTGCCGAGCCCCGACACAAACAGCGCCATGCTCACCAGATACGGCACTTCGCTTTCCAGGCCCAGCACGCCGCCGACGATCAGCGTGGGCGTGATGATCCCGACAAAACTCGCCAGCACATGCTGCAGCGCGGCAAAAATCGCGGCGGTGAAGTGGGGGCGGTCTTCCAGGCCGTAGATCAGGTCGGATTTATAGCGCGGGCGGGGGGCTTGAGCGTCAGACAAAATACGGGCTCGGGTCAGAAAATGGAGGCGCAGGATGCCAGAAACTGCCGGTCGTCAGAAGTGTAAAAAAATATTTATGGAGGACCTGTGGGAAACCCCAGGCCCTGCCGATATCGAGGATAGGCCCACATACCAACGATAACAGTGGTGACCAAAGGTCAGAACGGCGCGTTGACGCCGACTGATCGTTTCGCGGCAGGGACGCTCGCAAACACTACTTCTGAGAGCTCCCCCTATGTCCCTCCGTCAACTGAATATCGCCCCACGAGCGTTTCTCGGTTTCGCGTTCATTGCATTGTTAGTGATTCTATTGGGGGTGTTTGCGGTCAACCGTATGACGCAGATCCGGCAGTCTTCGGTGGACATGAGTGCCAACCAGGTGCCCAGCGTGACGTCGCTGGGCGTTATCACGGAAAACGTACTGCGCCTGCGTATCCTGTCGTTCCGTGTGTTGATCAACCGTGAGCCTGCCAGCCTGCAAGAAGCCGAAACGCGCATGGGCGTGCTCGCCGACAAGGTCAAGACGGCCCAGGCCACCTACGCTGCGCTGCCGGCCGGCCCGGAGGAGACTGCGCTTTACAAGACGTTTGTGGTCACCCTGGATAACTACTTCAAGGCCCAGGCCGACATGCTGGCACTGTCCAGGCAGGGCAACCTGGATGGCATGCGTGCCTTGATCAACACGCGCATCAAGGACGGCACTGACCAGATGGGCGAGCAGTTGAATAAGCTCATCGCCATCAACGCGGCGGATGCCAAGACCGCCGACGCTGAAGCCGGGCAAAGTTACGACGGCGCCATCACGGGCGTGATTGCGGTCTCTGTCGCTGCCGCGCTGCTGACCGTGCTGTTGGCGTGGTTGTTGACGCGCAGCATCGTCACGCCGCTGCGCAAAGCCGTAGAAGTCGCAGAAACCATCGCCGGTGGCAACCTGAGCAAAACCATCGAAGACGACGGCAAGGACGAACCCGCCCGCCTGCTCGGCGCCCTGGCCGCGATGCAGGCCAACCTGCGCCAGACCATCCAGCACATCGCCGGCTCCGCGACGCAGCTTGCTTCGGCGGCGGAAGAGTTAAGCGCGGTCACCGAAGAAGCCTCCAAAGGCTTGCAACAACAGAACAACGAAATCGACCAGGCCGCCACGGCGGTCAACGAGATGACGGCGGCGGTGGAAGAAGTGGCGCGCAACGCGGTCTCCACCTCTGAGGCCTCGACCCAGTCCAACCAGGCCGCCCGTGAAGGCCGCGACCGTGTGGTGGAAACCGTCGGTGCGATCCAGACCATGACCCAGGACGTACAAAACACCGCCGCGATGATCGAAGGCCTGGCCACCCAAGGCCGCGATATCGGCAAAGTGCTGGACGTGATCCGCGCGATTGCCGAGCAGACCAACCTGCTGGCGCTCAACGCCGCCATCGAGGCGGCGCGTGCCGGTGAAGCCGGGCGTGGCTTTGCGGTGGTGGCCGATGAGGTGCGTGCGCTGGCCCATCGCACCGCGCAGTCGACCCAGGAGATCGAGAAAATGGTCGCCGGCATCCAGAACGGCACCGGTGAAGCCGTGCAGTCGATGCAGCAGAGCAACCAGCGCACCCAGGACACCCTGGAAATGGCCCGCGCCGCCGGGGTAGCCCTGGAGCAGATCACCCAATCCATCAGCCTGATCAACGAACGCAACCTCGTCATCGCCAGCGCCTCGGAAGAACAGGCCCAAGTCTCCCGCGAAGTGGACCGCAACCTCGTCAACATCCGCGACCTGGCGACCCAGTCGGCGGCGGGTGCCAACCAGACCAGCGCGGCCAGCCATGAACTGTCGCGCCTGGCGGTGGATTTGAATGGGATGGTGGCGCGGTTCGTTATCTGAATGCGTCAGGAACCTGCACTTTGTGGTGAGCGGGCTTGCCCCGCGCGAGGCAAGCTCGCTCACCACAGTAGAATCAGTGTTTCCAGGCGGCCGCATTCACCAAGTTTTTTGGTCGCTCACCCGCCAACGCCTGCAACAGATTATCCACCGCACATTTGGCCATGGCCTCCCGCGTCTCATGGGTGGCCGAACCGATATGCGGCGTCGCCACCACGTTGTTCAAACGCAACAACGGCGAGCCATGATCCAGCGGCTCCTTCTCAAACACATCCAACCCCGCCGCCCGAATGGTGCGTTGTTGCAGCGCTTCTACCAGCGCTGCTTCATCCACCACTTTGCCCCGAGAAATGTTGATGAAGATCGTCTCCGGCCCCATCAGCGCGAACTGTTCGGCGCCAATCAATTTCTCGGTTTCAGCGGTGAGCGGCAAGGTCAGGCAAACAAAGTCGGCCTGTTGCAGCAAGTCGTTCAGGCTGCGGAATTGCGCACCAAAACGCGCTTCCACTGCCGGCTTGGGCGAATGGCTGTGATAGATCACCGGCATGCCAAAGCCAAAATGCCCACGCTGGGCCAGCGCTTCGCCAATGCGGCCCATGCCGATGATGCCCAGGGTCTTGCCATGCACGTCGCTGCCGAAATGCGCCGGGCCGATGTTTTTGTTCCACTGGCCGGCACGCACCATGTCGGCCAGTTCCACCACACGCCGGGCGGTGGCGAGGATGAGTGCAAAACCGGTGTCGGCGGTGGTTTCAGTGAGTACGTCGGGGGTGTTGCTGAGCAGGATACCGCGCGTGGTCAGGTAGTCGATGTCATAGTTGTCGACGCCGACCGACACGCTGGCCACGGCTTGCAGGTGTGGCGCCAAGTCGAGCAGCGTGGCGTCCAGGCGCAGGCTGGCGCCCAGCAGGCCGTGGGCGCCGGGCAGGGCGTCGCGCAGCTTGGCCAGGCCGGTGTCGTCGAGTGCTTCGATCAGCGTGACATCGGCCTGTTCATGCAGACGGGCCATCAGCGGCGCAGAGAGTTTCTTGTACAACACGACAGACTTTTTCATGCGGTCTTTACCTTCAAGTCCAGGTGGGGCACCGGCGTGCGATCACTTGCGCCGGGCTTGAGAAAAATCGTCAGCACCACCGACAGCAGCAACGCGCCGCTCATCAGCAAGTACGAAGCGCCGGGCGAACCGGTGCTGCTATTGAGGTAGCCCACCAGGTACGAGCCGCCGAATGAACCCAGGGCGCCCATGCTATTTATCAGCGCCATGGCACCCCCGGCGACGTTGGCCGGCAGGATCTCCGGGACAATCGCAAAAAACGGACCGTAGGGCGCGTACATGCAGGCCCCGGCGATCACCAGCAAGGTGTAGGACCACCAGAAGTGTTCGGCACCGAGCATGTAGGACGCATAGAAAGCAATCGAGGCAATCAGCAACGGCGGCCATACGAAACGTTTGCGCTTTTGCAGCTTGTCCGAGCCCCACGACACCACCAGCATGCCAATCACCGCCGCCAGGTAGGGCAGCGCCGACAACCAGCCGGCCTCGACCATGTCCATCTGCAAGCCTTGCTTGAGGATCGACGGCAGCCACAGCACAAAGCCGTACACGCCGATGCTCCAGCAAAAGAATTGCAGAGCCAGGATGATCACCTTGGGTGAGCGGAAGGCTTCGGCGTAGTTCTTCACCGCCTTGATCCCGACTTGCTCGGCGGCCAGCGCGGTTTCCAGATCCTGTTTCTCAGTGTCGCTCAGCCACTTGGCATCTTTTGGACGCTCATCGGCCAGCTTCCACCAGATAAACGCCCACAGCACCGCCGGCAGGCCTTCGATGATAAACATCCAGCGCCAGCTGAAATGCTGCACCAGATAGCCCGACACCACCGACATCCACAGCATGGTCACCGGGTTGCCGAGGATCAGGAAGGTATTGGCGCGCGAGCGTTCGGCACGGGTGAACCAGTGGCACAGGTACACCAGCATCGCCGGCATCACGGCGGCTTCGACCACGCCGAGCATGAAGCGGATCACGATCAGCATGTAGGCGTTGGACACCACGCCGGTCAGGGTGGCGAGGCCGCCCCACAGGATCAGGCTGACGAAAATCAGCTTCTTGACGCTGCGCTTTTGCGCGTAGATCGCCCCCGGCACCTGGAAGAAAAAGTAACCGAGGAAAAACAGCGCGCCCAGCAATGACGACATGCCGGGGGTGATCATCAGGTCTTCGGCCATCCCGGAGGCGGCGGCGAAGCCGTAGTTGGCGCGGTCCAGGTACGCCAGGCTGTAGGTAATAAAAACGATGGGCATGATGTACCACCAACGGCGGGTGGCGAGTTTCACGGTGTCCATGGGGTTGCTCCTGAGCTTGTTGTAGTTGTGGCAACAGGTAGTGGGTTAGGCAACGGATCGAATGGGTAACTCTGAGCGGGCGGGCAGGCCTTCCATATCGCCACGGCTTTGCACGGCACGGCTGCCGATCCAGTTGCCGCGCTGTACCGCCTCGGGAAAGCTGAGGTTTTCCAGCAAGGCGCTGATCATGCCCACGGCAAAACCGTCACCGGCTCCGACCGTGTCCACGACTTTGTCCACGCGCACGGCGGCGACAAAGCCCTGGTCCATGTGGGTGCGGTAGTAGGCGCCGTCCGGGCCGAGCTTGATGGCCACGGCTTCGGCGCCCTGGTCCAGATAGAACGCGGCAATATCGGCCGGGTCATCGAAACCGGTGAGCAGACGGCCTTCGCCCAGGCCCGGCAAGACCCAGTCGGCCAGACCGGCAAGGGCGTTGATTTCGCGGATCATCGTCTGTTGGTTGGCCCACAACGACGGGCGCAGGTTGGGGTCGAACGACACGCTGCGCCCGCCCTTGCGCATCTGCGTCATCAGCTCGACGGATAACTCGCGTGTCGCCTCGGACAATGCGGGCGGAATCCCGGTGGCATGCAGATGGCGGGCTTGCAGCAAGGCAGGACTGATGGCCGCGATGGACAGGTGACTGGCCGCCGAGCCCTTGCGGAAGTACTCCACCTGGGGATCATCACCGGCTTCTTCGCGGGACTTGAATTGAAAACCGGTGGGGTGCAGCGGGTCGACCGCCACATGCTGGCAATCCAGGCCTTCCTGGCTCAGCGTGTCGACCACAAAACGTCCGAGGGAATCGTTGCCCACCCGACTCAACCACGCCACGTTGAAGCCCAGGCGCGACAAGCCGATGGCGACATTGCTGTCGGCGCCCGCGATGCGTTTATGGAAATGAGCCACCTGGGCCAAGTCGCCGGTTTGCTCGGCGACGAACATCGCCATGGTTTCACCAAACGAGAGGATATCGATCTCAGACATGAGCATGCTCCACACGAGGTTGGCCCAGCAGGGCGAGGGCGGCGACCTGCTGGGCGGTGATTGCGACCAGGTCATCGCCTTGCAGCGGAAATTCCACGGCCCGGCTAATACCTGGAGTCATGTGCTTGAGCAGTTGTTCCCACAAATGCAGGTCGGTGGCGCCAGGCGGCAGGGCGACCAGCTTGCCGTCGGCGCGCCGGGCCACGGCCTTGCAGTGCAGGTAATCCACATGCCGGCCCAGCAGGCGTGCGGCGGTGAGGGCGGATTGGTCCTGCCACTGCCAGTTGCCGATATCGAAGGTCATCTTGACCGGCAGGCCCAGGCGTTCCACTCCGGTGAAGAAACGCTGCATGGGTTCGATGCGGCCGCCGTGCAGGGTCTGGTCGTTCTCTACCAGCAGCTGAACCGCGTGGCGGTTGAGCAGGGCATGCAGGCTTTCCAGGTCGTTGGTGTCGGTGAAGTAGCCGAGGGAGACTTTCAGCCAACGAGAGCCAAACGCCTGCGCCCGATCCAGAGTGGCCGCAAGTTCGGCATTCGCTTGGGCGCGGCCGGCGACCCACAGTTCCAGGGGCGATGAGAACACTGATTCCAGGCCCTGTCGCGCCGCAGCCTCGGCCAGCACAATGGGCTGTTCGTCAGTCAAAAGCTCTTCGCGCCATTCGATGCGCTGTGCGCCGGCGGCGGCGAGGACCTCGACAAAACTCAATTGGCCTTGCTGGCGTACCAAGTCGGCGCCGTAGCTGGAAAGGCTGATGGAGACGGGGTATTTATGCATTGTTGTTTACCTCTGAAACCGGTTTCATTTTTAAGCGAAAATCAAACAATGGATTGTGTTGAGCCGCGGATAATCAGTTGGGGCAAGAAATCCAGGGTACGCGTCGGCTCGGTGTCGCCGCGCAAGCGCTTGAGCAGGCAGTCGAACGCCGAGGCGCCAATGGCGTCGGTGGGTTGGGCGAGGGCGGTGATGCCGCCGCCCACCAAGGGATACCAATCCAGGTCATCCAGGGCGATCAGGCCTACGTCATCGAATAAGTTGCAGCCAAGGTTCTTGAGCGCACGCGTACAGGCCAGTGCCGCAACGCCGTTGGCACAGAACAGCGCCTTGGGGCCAGGTTTTGCGAGAAAGGTTTGCAGGTGTTGTTGCAGCGCGTCATCCAGTTCCAGCACGGCACCGGTCAATTTCGGGCGGTTGGCGATCTCAGCCTTGAAGCTCTCCAGGCGTTCCAGGCGCGAACTGGTGCCATCGGTGGCTTCGCTCACCAGCAGCACATCGCGATAACCCTGTTGCTCCAGATGTTCCACCGCCATGCGCACGGCTGCGGGGTTATCCAACCCCACCAGATCGCTGTGCAGCGGCTCGACTTTGCGGTCCACCAGCACCAGGGGCATTTCCCGTTGCAGTTCCAGCAGTTGGTCGAGGTGATGGCCGAGGGTGTTCACGATCAGCCCTTCGATGTTGTACGAACGCAGGGCCGCCAGATGCTGGCGCTCTTGTTCGTCATCGCGGTCGGTGTTGCACACCACCAGGCTGTAGCCGTGTTGGCGGCAGGCGGTTTCGACACCGTGCATCACCGCAATGGAATAGGGGTTGCGGATGTCGGCCACCAGCATGCCGATGAGCCGCGTGCGGCCACGCTTGAGACCACGGGCCATCTGGTTGGGGCGGTAGCCGAGTTGTTCGATGGCTTGCTCGATGCGTAAGGCGATGGCATCGGAGAGCAGGGCGCGGTCGTCGCCGATAAAACGCGATACGCTGGCCTTGGAGACACCCGCGCGCTCGGCGACGTCGAGCATGGTGACGCGGCTGCGCTGGGCGGCGGAAAATGGGGTCATGAGACTAGCCTTTCTTATTGGAATAGACGACTGGCGCATTATCTGAAACCGGTTTCAGAAGACACCATGCAGCCTTAATCGTCAAGGAAAAACCGTAAAAGTCTCCCGTCCAATGGATCGTAGAACGACCAACGGCATACCTTACCTGTGAATTCTGACAGTTTCGGATGCATCAAATTGAGTATTTAATTTCTTCAATAGTCGACCAGTAGTTCCGTCGTTGCTGGTTCTTTCTCGTTGCAGCGTTGAGGAAGTTGTTATGCCAAGCACCTCTAGTTCAGGCACCGGCACTGGGGCATCTTCTTTGAATGCGAAGGGTGTTCTGTCACTTGCTCCAATGGATATCACCGGCGTGGACCCCTTAGACCCAACGGGTCTACTAAAAAGAAATGTGTTGCTTGCAGACCTGGAAGTGAAAATTCCCATGTGGGGGCCGGGGCCTGTGCCGCTGGATAGCCCGCATACCCTTGACCTCATTTTGATGCAAGGGACAGCTATTGTTCACACGGAATCAAAGACTGTTACTGCTCCACCGCCACCGTTTCCGACTGAGCATGTTCTGAAAATTAACACTCTTATAATGCAATCCTTGTCGGGCACGGTTCAGCTCTATTACGTTGTCACAGACTCATTTGGTGGGCGCACCGAACTAGACCCCAAAAGAACACTTACGATCGACCAGAGCAATCCGGAGTTGCTGGACCCTGCCCATCATCTCGAATTTGTGGTGCCGCCATCACCTGCGGTGGATGAAACGTACCTGCTGAATAACGATCCGGTCGCACTTCACCTTCTCCCTTATACAGGTCGCAGCGACGGCGATGATATTCACCTCTACTTGTCCAATGCTGCAAACCCTCCGGTTGCCGGGCCGGATTATATTTATAAGTTGGTGTTGAGTAGCGATCCATTGATCGTATATTTGCCGGCGGACAAATTCCGTGGGTTGATCAATGGTGCCGCGTATATCTTTTACCGGATTTTCGACAAGGCCGGTAATTTCAGTG
The DNA here is from genome assembly GCF_049897885.1 of Pseudomonas sp. DWRC2-2. NCBI lineage: Bacteria > Pseudomonadati > Pseudomonadota > Gammaproteobacteria > Pseudomonadales > Pseudomonadaceae > Pseudomonas > Pseudomonas sp. DWRC2-2. Next base: position 18,359 of record NZ_JAFCXD010000013.1, on the reverse strand, counting down.
TGCGCAGTGCCGGCCTTCCATTTCAGTTGGCGCTGATTCCATTGCCCGGGCCACGGCCACTGCCAGAAATCTATCCGCCTGAACGTTACAGTGATTCGCTGATCAAGCGTGATGACGCCCGCGCCGGTATTTTTGTCAGGATTAATGCATATACCGCCTGGGCGCCAGGGGATAAGGTTCGCGTTTACTGGAAAGACCGTCCCGCACCGCTCCAGACTATTTCTGGCTTCCCCACCGACGTGAGGATTGACTGGCCGGTGCTACGTGGACCGTTGATGGACCCACTGGCCCCCGAAACAGTGCCGGTGCGCTACGAGATTATTCGCGGCAGCCTGCCGCCATTTCCATCCTTCGCGATACCTGTGAATGTCAACTTGACGGTCGCCGGGCAAGACCACGCCAACGCCCCAGCCTTGCTCAACCTGGATCTGCCGCTGGCGGAGGTGTGGGGGTTTGTCTCCAATACCAAAAACGTGGTCAACCATGATGACAATCCGGCAGGTGCTCGTGCGCGTGTATTGCTTTATCAGGATCCCCAGCCTGGTCAGATCTTGGGCTTTTATTGGAACGGGACTGGGCCTGTGGCCTCCTATACCGTCCAGTCCGGTGATGTAGCAGGCCAGCTGGTATTTTCTACGGTAATCCCCTGGGCCGTGATGGAAGGCTTCATACATCCGGCACTGCCGGTGTATTACACCACCAGTAACGGAGTGAATGACCAACAGTCTGATAATACATTCGTGAATGTGAACACTGGCACGCTGATTCAATTTCCAGCGCCTGTTCTAAAACATACCTTGGTGGGCGGTGCGGGTAACTTGTCTTGTTGTTCCAAGCCTGAAGTGTTTTTTGGCGTCCATTGGCATGTCACCGCTGATCCGCTCTTTGAATTGAATGACGTGATCAGGTTTTTCTGGGAGGGTTATGACAGTTATAACTGGGTGCCGCCGGTGATTGATGAATCAAGATTTGCTGAAAATGGCGTTTTCAATAACGGCAATGACCTGGCCAACGGATTGAACTTTGTTGTTGCTCCCTACGAAGAAAAAGTTGTTCCTATGAGAGACTTTGGCAGCGCGAAAGCCTGGTACCAAGTCAGGCGCGGTGGTGTACTGATAGGTGAGTCTTCGCCTAGAAGAATTCATGTTGATCTAAACTATAGCGCGCCAGGTTATTGCAAGGCGGGCGATGTAATCTCATGTTCAACTACGGGGGTGGCAACACTGCTGTCGAGTAAATGATGGATTTCGGTTTTCGGCAGCAGTTATTGTTGTCGGTGGCCGAAGTTTTCAGGACGCCGTTATAAAGATTAAACCTCAGCAATGTATCGTTGTGCGTTCGCGCACGCTTTGAAACTACTGTGCTACCTGAGTAACACCGGAGATCAACATGAAAAAGAATACGTTGGACACTATTCGATGCTTTGAGAATTCACGCAGGGCCAATCCCGGAATTTCCGCTCTTCCTGACGGAGTACTAGAGGATCAGGTCCCAGGCTTTCCCGGCTTGCTGACACGCGCAGCATCATTGAGCGAAAACACAAAACTCATTGTTCCCCGGCCCGACGACTTCAGTACGGACCCACTTGAACCTGACTTTTTCAGTCTGTGGATCAAGCCAAATGATGCAGCCGACTTCGGTGATCCTTATTTGACCCAAAGCGTGTCTTCACTTCCGGCAACCGGGCTCGAAGTGAATATCGCGCGTGCTCGGCGTGCCCCTGGTATTCACCAGATCAAATATTCGTTTTTCGTTTTCAAAGTGGGTAACACCACCGAGTCTCTACCCCAGTTATTGATTGCTGACCTTGAAGGGCCCTATGAGGCTTATGTTGGAACCATTCCTGCACCTATTCCACCCACGGATCTGCCTGCTTCCGTGGGGGCTGATTACTTCATGGGCAAGCCGAATGAATCTGCAATTTTTACCATTCCTGACTATGTTCCTTATGGCAAAGCCCCCGGTGATCGGGCACTGTTCTTTTTCGCCAATTCGGATGATCCCTACCTGCCCGTTGTAGGTAACCCTGACCCGTATTGGCCAATTCCCGCCGATCGCACTTTCCCCCTGCCGCTATCGGTCGTTCAAGGGGCTCCGGATGGCGTCCACAGCTTGCGGTATCTGATCGTCGATGCGGCCGGCAATCCGATGTACAAACAGTCGGGTGCCTTCAACTTTGACGTAAGCCTGTTTCCCAAACCCAGCAATTTCAAAGCTCCCACCATCGATTTGGCTGTCCCCGGTGATGGGTTGACCGACCGTGATGATGTAGCGGCACTCAGTGGCATGGTCGTGCGTGTCCCTGTTTACGACAACGTGTTGCGCGCGTCCGATAGTTTGCTTGTCAAACTCACTACCAGCCTGGGTTCTTACGATGTGCCTGAGTTTCCAGTGAGCAGTGCCACATTCCCGATCCGAGTTCCGGTAGATTATCTAGCGCTGGTAGCGCTCTACGGTGCAACAGTAGGGCTGTTGCCACTGACGGTTTCTTATTCGGTCAAGCGCCGCACGGTTTCCTATCCAGCAGTCTTGACTGCGACGACCGATTTGGATCTGTTTGTTGTAGGGCCTACACCGGGTGGTCCAGACCCGATCAATGACAAACTGAATCCAGTTCGGGTGATCGGTAAAGACTTCTTGGGCGTAGAGGGATCTGACAATGAACTGACTCCCGACCATGCCACTCGCCCTGCTATTGCGCGCATTAAGCTTTGGAGTGATCCACCCACCCCCGACGCTCGAGCCTTTACGATCAGGCTCTATTATGACGGGCTTTTTGTACCTCCCGCCCTGCCTGTTCCCAGTGGCGTCGCGGATCAAGAAATTGACATGGTCATCCCCTGGGCCGCGATCGTCGCCGGAAAAAACGGCACCAAACTGGCGTATTACACCATCGAATCGGCGGGCACCACCAATAAACAGCAATCACCCCTTACGCCTGTGAACGTGACCGCGAACTTTGTCTCGCTGGATAAACCGGTAGTGCAAAACCTTACGGCGAACGTCTTCATCAACTGCGACAGCTTCGTACCCAAAGGGCCTCCACCCGGTAATCTGGTGGTGTTTATCCCGCCAAGCACTGAGTTTGCATTGAATATGGTGGTGACGTTGCACTGGCAGGGTTATAGCGATGATGCCGCTACTGCGGGTATGGAGGTGCCCGCTGCGGTGGGTACTGCAACTCACACAATCACGCAACAGTCCGACATCAACTTGGGGTTCACGATGAACCTCGGGCCCTATGCAACGATCTTCAAGACCATCCAACCGACGTTTGCGACAAGGCTTGCAGGTTCAGCAAAACTCTACTACAGCATCCCGCAGGCAGGTGGAGCGCCCCTGAACTCCAATGATGCGATCCAGCGTGTACGCGGCCAGAAATCCGGGGCGTCTGGCACTAACGGGACCTTCTGCGATGGTGGCGCCGTACCCGGCCCATAGTGAGTGTTGAGCGGCTAGGCCAAAGAGCGATTAATTCGCTCTTTGGCTTTTTTATGGAAAAAAAACCCTTCCCATGTAGGCGACAGGAGAGTTCTCCTGAAGCAAAACGCCTATAGATGCAACTACTTAGGATAAGTCCTACATATACCGGTAATCACTCTGGATACCTTGGCACCGCTCGATTGGCAGGCTCCCACGCACTTTGGAACCAGCCAGATTCTTGCGTAAAGGAACGCCAACCCAGAGGTACATCAAATGTCATCTGTATTCAATTTCAAACCATCACCTTTAAGTCTCGCGTTGAAAGCCAACGCTGTCACGTTGCTGATGCTCATGGCACACGCGGCGGATGCCCGAAGCATCACCGCCCCCGACGATTTCGTGCTGCCTGGCTCTCCCTCGGACCGCTACGAGTTGCAACCAGGTTCCGGATTTACCGTCAAAGGTGCAGTCACCAAGGATATTCGCGCCCAGTCCGCGACCTTGGTGGTTGAACCGGGCAGTTCTACCCTGGACATCACGGGGTTCAACTCCGATATTCGTATAGACGGTTCTGATGTGATTGCGCGCAGCACGGCGCCTGCCGCTGTGCATGCCAACGACAGCAAGGTATTGATCACCAACAGTAACATTATCAACAACAACGGCACCGGGCTGATCGCCGCCCGTACCGACGGCAGCACAGTGGGTTCTTCCGTGAAGGTCGTCGATAGCACGATCACCGGCACCCAACGCGGCGCCACGGCCAGCGCCTATAGCGTGCTGGACTTGATCGGTACAAAGGTCGAAGCAACCGGTGCCAGTGGTTTGGGGCTGGCTCTCTATAGCGGTCAGGCCAATGCCACCAACAGTCAGATTGTGGGTGGCAAAAATGGCGTGCTGATGGGCATCGATGGCAGCTCTGGCGTGCTGGGCAGTACGCTGGTGCTGGACGGCTCCAGCGTTGAAGGCAAGAACGGTGCTGCGATTGTCACCCGCGAGGGAACCCACGCGGATATCCAGGTCCGCAACGGTTCGAGCCTGCTTGGTAGCAACGGTAATCTGCTCGAAGTGACCAATGGCTCCACCGCCAATTTCAATGTCGACCACAGTGCGTTGTTCGGCGACATCGTGGTCGAAGAGGGCAGCACCGCCAAAGCGCAGCTCAACAATGGCGCCTGGCTGACCGGCCAGTTGAAAAACGTCGCCGAGCTGAGTGTGAATGACGCCTCCCATTGGGTACTGGTGGGCGACAGCAATGTCGAGGCCCTGAAAATGGGCGGCGGCGCCGTGCATTTTGGCGGGCCGGATGAGTTCTACCAGTTGGACGTGAAGAGCCTGGAAGGCAACGGTACGTTCATCATGAACACCGATTTCCTGACCCATCAGACCGACTTCCTCAACGTGGCAGGCAAGGCTGAAGGCAACCATAGCCTGATGCTGGCCGCCAGCGGTTCGAACCTGGCCGACGGCGAGCCGATCAAAGTGGTCCACACCGAAGGCGGGGATGCGCAGTTCAGCCTGGCCAGCGGCACCGTAGATGTAGGCGCGTACGCCTACGGTCTGCAGAAGGACGGCACCGACTGGTTCCTCGACCCCAACCGTAAGGGCACCAGTACCAGCGCCCATTCGGTACTGGCCCTGTTCAACAGCGCGCCCACCGTGCTGTACGGCGAGATGAGCATCCTGCGTACGCGCATGGGTGAACTGCGCTTCAGTGAAGGCGCGGGCAACGGGATGTGGATGCGCAGCTACGGCAACAAATTCGACGTGGCGGCGAACAAGAACGGTGCGGGCTACACGCAAAACCAGAAGGGCTTCACCATCGGTGCCGATGCGCCACTGTCCGGCGGTGACGGCCAGTGGATCGCGGGTGTGATGGCCGGTCACAGTGCCTCCGACCTCAGCCTGACCCGTGGCAGCAGCGGCGAAGTGAAGAGTTACTACGTGGGTGGTTACGCCACCTGGCTGGACGCCGAAAGCGGGCTGTACTTCGACGGTGTGGCCAAGCTCAACCGCTTGCACACGGAAAACGACGTGACCATGAGCGACGGCAAGAAAGCCAAGGGCAACTACGCGCAAAATGCCGTGGGCGCCTCGGCGGAGTTCGGTCGGCATATCAAGCTGGACAACGACTTTTACGTGGAACCCTACGGCCAGTTGTCGGCAACCATCACTCAGGCGCAAAGCTACGAGTTGACCAACGGCCTGCAGGCCAAGGGCGATCGTTCCAGCTCCGTGGTGGGCAAGCTCGGCGTGACCGCCGGCAAGAACATTCAGCTGGAAAGCGGCGGTGTGTTGCAGCCTTACTTGCGTACCGCTGTGGCCCATGAGTTCGATCAGAGCAACAAGGTGTTCATCAACGACCAGACCTTCAACAACGACCTGTCGGGCTCGCGCATCGAGCTGGCGGCCGGTTTGGCGATGTCGGTTTCGGAGAACGTCAAGTTGCACGCTGACGTCGAAACCAGCCAGGGCAAGAAGATCGATCAGCCGTGGGGTGTCAACTTCGGGGTGCGTTACGACTTCTAACGTTGTCGTTGAGTTGAACAGGGGGAAGCCAAGGCTTCCCCTTTTTTTTGCGTTCAGATCAGCACACTCAGCCAGGTCGAACCCAGCAGAAGCAGGGCCATGCACCGGTTGAAGTGCTGCATGGCGTTTGGCGAGCGCAGAAGCCGGCTCGACCCCGCACCCAACACCGCCCAGGCCCCGAGGCACGGCAGTGCTATCAGGAAAAACACCAGGGACAGCACCAGCACCTGGCTCTGGCGTTCTGCACCGTGACCCGCGAATACACTGACCACGGCCAGCGCCATCATCCAGGTCTTGGGATTGATGAATTGCAAGCCGGCGGCGCCGCGCAAGCCCAGTCGCTTGTGTGTTGACTGCACTTCTACGGCCGCTGCGGGCGCGCTGAAAATCTGCCACGCGAGATAGCTCAACCAGGCCACACCGGCCCATTGCATGGCACTCTGTACCCTGGGCAACTGCACCAGTGACTGGCCGATGCCCGAGCCCACCAGCAGCACAATGCCCGCCGCGCCCATGCAAGCCCCCAGAATGATCGGCAACGCGGCCTTGAAGCCGTAGCGTGCGCTGTTGCTGAACACCAGGATATTGGTGGGGCCTGGGGTGATGGATGCGACAAAGGCAAACAGGATAAATGGCAGCATGGCGGGTGACTCCGAACAATCAATCGATGGAGTCGATCTTCACAAGCCCGCGGGTGGCCTGTCTGGAAGATTTGAGCAGCGCTTGCGGTACGCCGCAGGCGTCAACCCATAGGCGCGCACGAACCAGCGGCCCATGTGGCTCTGGTCGGCAAAACCCAGGGCAATCGCCACATCTGCCGGTTGTTCGCCCTTGGCCAGCAAATGCCGGGCGCGGGCCAGGCGCAGTTGCACCAGATAGGCGTGGGGCGGCAGGCCAAACGCGCTCTTGAACGCACGGGTCAGGCGGAAGCGGTCGACGCCACACGCAAGCGCCAGTTCGTCCATGCCCACATCAAACTGCAAATGAGCGTGCAGGTATTCCCGTGCCTTGTGTGCCACCAAGGGCAATCGCGGGTCGTCGCGGTAGCGGGTGCGCCAGTAGAGTTGGCCGGTGAGGCGCTCCAGCAACTGGTCCATGGCGCGCTGGCGCACGATGCGCAGTTCGCCGCTGTGCAGGGTCTGGAAGGCTTGGCTGGTGGCCAGGGCCAGGCGTGGGTCGCTGGTCAAGGTGCTGGCGAAACTCAACTGGCTGTCCAGCGGCGCCTCTTCGAACACCGCACTGACTTCCCGCGCCAACCAGTGCGGGTCGAGGTAGAGCATGTGGTAGGTGAAACCGTCTGCGGTGGGCGCGTCACCGTCATGCAGTTCACCGGGCTCCACCAGAAACACCTGGCCCGGTACGCTATTGTGGCGCGTGCGGCGGCAGTTGAATTGCTGCACGCCTTGTTCGGTGACGCCGATCAGGTAGCTGTCGTGCCAGTGAGGGTCGTAGGCGTGGCCTTCAAAATGCGCGCGCAGGGTCTCGATGCCAGTGTCGGCGTCCTGGGACAGGTCGATCCAGTTGTGCGCGGCCATAAAACACCGAGGCGGGCTTAGTGAAGCTATTAGCGCCCAGCGCGTGCCGGGCGTCTAGAAGGTTTGTGCAGCGTCAACCGAACAGCCCGGCGGCGATATTGATTGAGAACCCCAGGATGGCGGTGTTGAACAGAAAGCCGATCAATGATTGCCCCAGCACCACTTTGCGCATGCCACGGGTGGCGACGCCCACGTCGGAGGTCTGCACCGCCACGCCGATGGTGAAGGAAAAGTACAGGAAGTCCCAGTAATTGGGGGTGGTCAGGCCCTCGGCAAAGCGCAACGCCGGTTCCTTGCCGTCCCAGGTGTAATACAAACGAGCGTAGTGCACGCTGAAAATCACCCCGATCAGCAGCCAAGAACCGATCACGGTCAGCCCGGTGAAACCGTAGTGCAGCAGGCGTTCCGAGGTCGCCAGGTCTTTGCTGCCCACCAGTTCGAAGGTGATGGTCGCCAAACTGGCAATCGCGGCGATGCATACCGTGAACAGCACCAGGCCGGCGTTTTCATCTTCGACCTCGGCGATGCGTTTGACGTCTTCGGCCTTGGCGCGGCGGGTCAGCCACAGCATCAGCACCAGGTAGGTCCAGACGCCGGCGTTCCAGCCAATGAGGATTTTGCTGACGAGGGTGTCGGCCGGCACCAGGATGCCCACGGCAATCCCGAACACGGCGGCGGCGGAAAGGCGGGGGTGGGTGCGGGCTAGAAACGACATAGGTGCTCACAACGCAGGCGGTTGTGAGCACCATAGCATCACTCGGTCTTGTGGCGCTTGCGCACCAGCTTCATGACCACCACGAAGAACACCGGCACAAACACCACCGCCAGGGTTGCGGTGATCATCCCGCCGATCACCCCCGTACCAATCGCCTGCTGGCTGGCCGAGCTGGCACCGGTGGCAATCGCCAGGGGCACCACGCCAAGGATGAACGCCAGGGACGTCATGATGATCGGCCGCAGGCGCAAGCGCGCGGCTTTCAAGGTGGCGGTGACCAGGTCTTCGCCCTGGTCATACAGGTCTTTGGCGAACTCGATGATCAGGATCGCGTTCTTCGCCGAGAGGCCGATGATGGTGATCAGGCCGACCTTGAAGAACACATCGTTGGGCATGCCGCGCAAGCTCACCGCGATGACCGCGCCGAGTACACCGAGCGGCACTACCAGCAACACCGAGGTCGGGATCGACCAGCTTTCGTACAACGCCGCCAGGCACAGGAACACGATCAGCAGCGACAAGCCCAGCAGCAAGGGCGCCTGGGAACCGGACAAGCGTTCCTGCAACGACAAACCGGTCCATTCCTGGCCCAAACCGGCCGGCAACTGGCTGACCAGACGCTGGATCTCGTCCATTGCCTCACCGGTGCTGTGCCCCGGGGCCGCTTCGCCGGAAATCGCGATAGCCGGGTAGCCGTTGTAGCGGGTCAGCTGCGTCGGGCCCTGGGTCCATTTGGCTTCGACAAACGACGACAGCGGCACCATCTTGCCCGCATTGTTACGCACGTTGATTTTCATCAAGTCCGCCACCTGGCTGCGCTGGTCGCCTTCGGCCTGCACCACCACCCGCTGCATGCGGCCCTGGTTGGGGAAGTCGTTGATGTAGGCCGAACCGATGGCCGAGGACAGCACATTGCCCACGTCCGCAAAAGACACGCCCAACGCGTTGGCCTGCTTGCGGTCCACTTCCAGCTGCACTTGCGGGGCTTCGGCCAGGGCACTTTCGCGCACGTTGGCCAGGATCGGGCTTTTCTCGGCGGCGGCCAGCAATTCGGTACGCGCCGCCATCAGCGCGGCATGGCCGACGCCACCGCGGTCTTGCAGGCGGAACTCGAAACCACTGGAGGTGCCCAGGCCATCCACCGGCGGCGGCAGCACCGCGTAGGCAATTGCATCCTTAAGCTCGCTGAAGGCCATGTTGGCGCGGTCGGCAATCGACGACGCCGAATCATCACTGCTGCGCTCGGACCAATCCTTGAGCGTGGTAAACGCCAGCGCGGCGTTCTGCCCGGAACCGGAGAAGCTGAAGCCCATGATCATGGTGGTGTCGCCCACCCCAGGCTCCTCGGCGTTGTGCGCTTCGATCTGCTCGGCCACCTGCACCGTGCGGTTCTTGCTCGCGCCGGGTGGCAACTGGATGTCGGTGATGGTGTAGCCCTGGTCTTCCACCGGCAGGAAGGAGGAGGGCAGGCGGCTGAACATCCAGCCCAGGCCTACCAGCAACACCAGGTAGATCAGCAGGTAGCGGCCGCTGCGCTTGAGGGCGTAGGCCACCCAGCCTTCATAGCGGTCGGTGAGGCTTTCAAAGCGTTGGTTGAACCAGCCGAAGAAACCGCCCTTGGCATGGTGCTCGCCCTTGGCGATCGGCTTGAGCAAGGTGGCGCACAGAGCCGGGGTCAAGGTCAGGGCGAGGAATGCCGAGAACAGGATCGAGGTCGCCATCGACAACGAGAACTGTTGGTAGATCACCCCCACCGAACCGGCCATGAACGCCATCGGCAGGAACACCGCGACCAGCACCAGGGTAATGCCGATGATGGCCCCGGTGATCTGGCCCATGGCCTTTTTCGTCGCCTCCTTGGGCGACAAGCCCTCGGTCGCCATGATGCGCTCGACGTTCTCCACCACCACAATGGCGTCGTCCACCAGAATGCCGATGGCCAGCACCATGCCGAACATGGTCAGTACGTTGATCGAGAAGCCCAGCAGTAACATGGTGGCGAAGGTGCCCATCAGGGCAATCGGCACCACCAGCGTCGGGATCAAGGTGTAGCGCACGTTCTGCAGGAACAGGAACATCACCGCAAACACCAGCGCCATCGCTTCGAGCAGGGTGTAGACCACCTTGGTGATCGAGACCTTGACGAACGGCGAGGTGTCGTACGGGATCTTGTATTCCACATTGGCCGGGAAGTAGCGCGACAGCTCGTCCATCTTCGCCCGCACCAGCGTCGCGGTGTTCAGCGCGTTGGCGCCCGGCGACAGCTGCACGCTGACGGCGGTGGACGGCTTGCCGTTCAGGCGGGTGGAGAACTGGTATTCCTGGCTGCCGACTTCAACCCGCGCCACGTCGCCGATGCGTACGGTGGAACCGTCCGGGTTGGCCTTGAGCACGATGTCGGCAAACTCGGCAGGCGTCGAAAGCTGGCCCTTGACCAGGATCGCGGCGGTGATTTCCTGGGTGTTGGTGCCCGGCAGATCACCGATGCTCCCGGCCGAAACCTGGGCGTTCTGCGCGCTGATCGCGGCGCTCACGTCGGCCGGCGTCAGGTTGAAACCGATCAGTTTCTGCGGGTCGATCCAGATGCGCATGGCGCGCTCGGCGCCATACAGCTGGGCCTTGCCCACACCGTCGAGGCGCTTGAGTTCGTTCATCACGTTGCGGGCCAGGTAATCACTGAGCGCTACGTCATCGAGCTTGCCGTCGTTGGAGGTGAGGGTCACCAGCAGCAGGAAGCCGGCGGAGACCTTCTCCACCTGCAAGCCTTGCTGGGTCACCGCCTGGGGCAGGCGCGGCTCCACCGCTTTGAGGCGGTTCTGCACGTCCACCTGGGCCATTTCCGGGTTGGTGCCCGGCTGGAAGGTGGCGGTGATGGTGGCCGAACCGAGGCTGCTCTGGGACTCGAAATACAGCAAGTGATCGGCGCCGTTGAGCTCCTGCTCGATCAGGCTCACCACGCTTTCATCCAGGGTCTGCGCCGACGCACCGGGGTACACCGCGTAGATCTCGACTTTCGGCGGCGCGACGTTGGGGTACTGCGCCACCGGCAACTGTGGGATCGCCAGCAAGCCGGCCAGCAGGATAAACAGGGCGACCACCCAGGCGAAGATCGGGCGGTCAATAAAGAACTGCGGCATGGCGGGTTATTCCTTTACGAGCGGGCTGTCGTCCACTTCAACTTTTTCACCGGGGCGCGCGTGTTGCAGGCCTTCGACGATGATGCGGTCACCGGGCTTGAGGCCGCTGCTGACGATCCAGCGATCATTGATCACCGCGCCCAGCTCTACCGGCTGCTGGCTCACGGTCTGCTCGGCGTCCAGCAGCAGCACCATCGGGATACCGGCGCTGTCGCGGGTGATGGCGCGTTGCGGCACGCTGATGCCTTGTTTGTCGACGGCCTGTTCCAGGCGCACGCGCACAAAGCTGCCGGGCAGCAGGTCGAGGTCCGGGTTGGGGAACTCGCTGCGCAGGATGATTTGCCCGGTGCCAGGGTCGACACTGATCTCGGCGAACAGCAACTTGCCCGGCAACGGGTAGAGGCTGCCGTCGTCCTCGATCAGCGTCGCCTTGGCCTGGTCCTGGCCGACCTGCTTCAAGCTGCCGGCGCGGAAGGCGCGACGCAGGTCGTTCAGCTCGCGGGTGGACTGCGTCAGGTCAGCGTGGATCGGGTCCAGTTGCTGGATGAGCGCCAGCGGCGTGGCCTCGTTCTGCCCCACCAACGCGCCTTCGGTGACCAGCGCACGGCCGATGCGCCCTGAAATCGGCGCGGTCACGGTGGCGTAGCCCAGGTTCAAGCGGGCGCGTTCGACGGCGGCTTTGTTGGCGGCGACTTCGGCGGCGGTCTGGCGCACGGCGGCGCGGGCGTTGTCGTAGTCCTGGCCGCTGATGGCATTGCCTTCCACCAATTGGCTGTAGCGCTGCTCCTGCAGGCGCGCCTTGAAGGCATCGGCCTCGGCCTTGCTCAGGTTGGCCTGGGCGCTGTCGAGGTCGGCCTTGAACGGCGCGGGATCGATGCGAAACAGCACGTCGCCCTGTTTCACGTCATGGCCTTCCTTGAACACCCGTTGTATGACCACACCGGCGACCCGTGCGCGCACTTCGGCGATACGCGGCGCGGCAATGCGGCCGCTGAGTTCGCTGGTGATGGCCAAGGGTTTGGCTTCAAGGGTTTCGACGCGCACTTTGGCCAGGGGCATCTGCGGTGCTTCGGCGGCGGAGTCGCCACACGCGCTCAGGGCCAGGGTGAGGGCCAGCAGGCAAAATGGCGCAAACAGATTCTTCGACATGCTCTTATCCCAATATTGACTGGCGCATCCTAAAGTCACCTGCGCCTTGGTGCTGTGAAGCTGTGTAGCTCGTCTGTGAAGAAATGTAAGGTGCGGCGCGCGGGGCGCCGGGGGCGTATATCCTTGCACAATCCTGCAACACACCAACAAACCGCATTATTTGGAAACACCATGCCCAACATCCTCCTGGTGGAAGACGACGCCGCACTCTCCGAGCTGATTGCCAGCTACCTGGAACGCAATGGCTACCACGTCAGCGTGCTCAGCCGTGGCGACCACGTCCGTGAACGCGCGCGCCTGAACCCGCCGGACCTGGTGATCCTCGACCTGATGTTGCCCGGCCTAGATGGCCTGCAAGTCTGCCGGCTGTTGCGCGCCGACTCGGCGGGGCTGCCGATCCTGATGCTCACTGCCCGTGATGACAGCCACGACCAGGTGTTGGGCCTGGAAATGGGCGCCGACGACTACGTGACCAAGCCCTGCGAGCCGCGTGTATTGCTGGCGCGGGTACGCACCTTGTTACGGCGCAGCAGTTTGTCCGAACCCCAGGTGGCCAATGATCAGATCATCATGGGCAACCTGTGCATCGACCTGTCGGAGCGCACCGTGACCTGGCGCGAGCAGCCGGTGGAGTTGTCCAGCGGCGAATATAACCTGTTGGTGGTGCTGGCGCGGCATGCGGGAGAGGTATTGAGTCGCGACCAGATCCTGCAACGCCTGCGCGGCATCGAGTTCAATGGCACCGACCGTTCGGTGGACGTGGCCATCTCCAAGCTGCGCCGCAAGTTCGACGACAACGCCGGCGAAGCGCGCAAGATCAAGACGGTGTGGGGCAAGGGTTACCTGTTCAGTCGTTCCGAGTGGGAATGCTGAGCCATGTTTCGAGTACTGCTGCGGCTTTACCTGATCACCATCGTCACCTACAGCATGGCGATCTACCTGATCCCCTCGCTGGTGATCCAGCTGTTCGAACACCGCTACATGAACTACAACATCGAGCAGACCCGCGGCCAGCAGAAGCTGATCGTCAAGCAATACCTGCGGGCGCCGGTGGAGCGCTGGTCACAGGTGACCGAGCAACTGGGCCGCGACTTTGCGCCGCTGAAAGTGCAATTGCTGCTGCGCCAGGACGCCAGCTACACCCCGGCGGAAGAACAACTGCTGGAGCAGGGCAAGTCCGTCGTGCGCCTGGGGGAGTGGGGCTGGATGACCGAAATCAGCTCGCCGATCAACGAGCAGTTCGTGGTCAAGCTGACCATACCGCCCGACCCACTGGACATGAACGTGCTGTACTGGGCGATCAATGTGTTGATCGTCGCCGCATTGCTGGCCTGCCTGCTGATGTGGCTGCGCCCCCACTGGCGCGACCTGGAGCGCCTGAAAAGCACGGCCGCCCAATTGGGCCGGGGCAATCTGAGCGAGCGCACCCACATTCCCCCAAGCTCCAACATCGGCAGCCTGGCCACGGTGTTCGACACCATGGCCGACGACATCGAACACCTGCTCAACCAACAGCGCGACCTGCTCAATGCGGTTTCCCACGAACTGCGTACGCCGCTCACGCGCCTGGATTTCGGCCTGGCCCTGGCGTTGTCAGAAGACCTGCCCGAAGCCAGCCGCGAGCGCCTGCAAAGTCTGGTCGCGCATATCCGCGAGCTGGATGAGCTGGTGCTGGAGTTGCTGTCCTACAGCCGCCTGCAAAACCCGGCGCAACTGCCGGAGCGGGTCGAGGTGGTCCTCGATGAGTTCATCGACAGCGTACTGGGCAGCGTCGATGACGAACTGGAAAACCCCGAGATCGTCATCGATGTGGCGCTCGACTGCGCTGTGGAGCGCTTCAGCCTCGACCCGCGTCTGACCGCCCGCGCCTTGCAGAACCTGTTGCGCAATGCCACGCGTTACTGCGACAAGCGCATCCAGGTCGGTGTGAAGGTGTGCGCCGAGGGCTGTGAAATCTGGGTGGACGACGACGGTATCGGCATCCCTGTGGACCAGCGCGAGCGCATCTTCGAGCCGTTCTACCGCCTGGACCGCAGCCGCGACCGCGCCACCGGCGGTTTTGGGCTGGGCCTGGCCATCAGCCGACGCGCCCTGGAAGCCCAGGGCGGCAGCTTGACGGCGTTGGCTTCGCCGCTGGGCGGTGCACGGTTTCGCGTGTGGTTGCCCACCGTCGCCTGATCAGAGCACCTTGACCGCGCGGCCGATTGCCTGGATCGGCCCAGTGGGTTTGCCGGTCGGCGAACCGCGCGGGTCTTCCAGGGTCAGCTCGAACAGCTGGTTCTGGGTGAGCGGCGGCAGCTTGTCCAACGGCACCGAGAGCGTCTGCCCGGGCTTGACCAGGCCCAGGGACACCGGCCCCTGCCAGCCGTCGCCTTTGGTCCAGAACTGCAGGGCCTTGTCGGACGGTACTTCCATCACCCCCAAGGGAATCAACTGAATCTGCTGGTCATTGCGCGCCTGGATCACCCAGCCCGGTGCCTGGCTTTGCGGCGCCACCAGCACCACCACAAAGGTCGGGTCGGCAGTGGGCGGCCGGGTCAGTAGCAACCCGGCCAGCACCAGCGTGGTCAAAAACCCCGCACCGGCCAGGCCGCGCCATACGGCCAGCAGGTCCCACCAGTGCGTGCGGGCGCTGGCAATGTTGCGTTCGATACGCCGCCACAGCTCGGATGAGGGCGGCACCGGCTCCGCCAAGGCGGTCAGCGGCAACAGGCGCTGCTCCCAGGCGTCCACCGCAGCGCGCAGTTCGGCGTCGTGCTTCAGGCGTTGTTCGACGTCGGCGCGTTGTTCGCCGGGCAGGGTGCCCAGCACGTATTCGCTGGCCAGTTCGTCCAGTGGGTTGCTCATGCCATGCACTCCCGCAGCGCGGCGAGGCTACGTTTGATCCAGGCCTTGACGGTCCCCAGCGGGGTGTCGAGTTTCTGGGCGATTTCGCTGTGGGAATAACCGTCGACATAAGCATGCAGGATGCACGTGCGACGGGCCGGGTCGAGTTGCTCCAGGCAGGTGTGAACTTGCCCGGAGCGTGCGCTGAATTCAAAGGTTTCGGGTGCAGCGACTTGTTCGTGCTCGTCGCCCAACGGGATTTCGCGGTAATGGTTACGTACGATATTGAGCGCCAGGTGCCGGGTCACGCTGAACACCCAGCCACGGGCCGAGCCGCGACTGGGGTCAAAACTGCCGGCACCGCGCCAGATCTTGATAAACGCATCATGCACGATGTCTTCGGCCAGGGATTTGTCCCTGGCGATGCGCATCGCCACGCCGAGCAAATGGCTGCTTTCCTGCTCATACAGCTGGCGTAAGGCGCGTTGATCGCCGCGGGCGCAGGCCTGCAGACAGGCTTCGTAATCAAACACGGATGGCTACCCCCCAATGATCGGCATGGGGGGCAGCGTAGCCGACTTTACTCAGTTGGCCGCCCAGAAGATGTAATCCGCCTGGTACTTCACCACTTCCTGCTTGCCTTTGTTGGCCGCCGTGCACTCGCTGCTCGGCGCTACGCCACCCTTGAGGGCCACGCGCTGGATGTAGCTCACGCCGCTCATCGCGCCCTTGCCTTCGGCGGGGTTGGCCTTGACCAGTTGATACGGCAGGTTGCCCGCGCCCGACGGCGCCACGGCCAATTGGGTGCCGGTGACTTTCGAACCATCCTTGGCCTGCCAGGTGGCCGGTGGGCCGAAGTAGGTGCCGACTTGCTTGCCGCTGCGGTCATTCAACACCGCCTTGGGCCCGACGAAGGTCCACTCGGTCTGGCCGGCGGCGTTGGCCTTGTCGCGGCATTCGTAGGTGATTTCGCCGACGCCGGTGGTTTCCATCGCCACCTTATGGCCGTCCGGCACCTTGATACTGTCCGGCAAGCCGGTCTGGGCGAAGGCTGCGGGGGCGGCGGCGAGCAGGGCAGTGAGGCAGAACAGTGTTTTAGCGTTCATGGGTACTTCTCCATTTCAGTCAAACAGCGGGGGTTCTGAAAGGACTACCCAGGGCCTGCGCGATTGGATGCAGCGATTAGAAAATAAAAGTGAGAGGGCGCACACTGTGCCCCCGCTTTACCCGAGGAGAGATTGGCAATGACTGGTGTTCACACGTCTGCTCAACGAGGTTTCTCGACCCAGGCCGTCACCTACGCCCAAGGCCGGCCGGACTATCCTAGACAACTCACGGGCTGGCTCGCCGACACACTGCACATTGACACGCATGCCAGTGTGATTGACCTGGGCGCCGGCACTGGCAAATTCACCCGCTTGCTCAGCACCCTGGCGCCGACCTTGATTGCCGTCGAGCCGGTGGCGGCGATGGGCGCGCAGTTGACCAAGCTGCTGCCGGATGTGCGCCTGGTCAATGGCACGGCTGAATCCATCCCACTGCCGACTGCCAGCGCCGACGCGGTGGTGTGCGCCCAGGCATTTCACTGGTTTTCCACCGAGGCCGCGCTGGCGGAAATCCATCGCGTGCTCAAGCCCGAGGGTCGACTGTGCCTGGTGTGGAATGTGCGGGATGAGTCGGTGGATTGGGTCGCCGCCATCACCGCCATCATTACCCCGTACGAGGGCGACACGCCGCGTTTTCATACGGGACGTTGGCGTGAGGCCTTCACTGGCGAGTATTTTTCCGAGCCTGAAATGACCTGTTTTCCCTACAGCCATGTGGGCAGCCCTCAGGAGGTGATCATGGACCGCTTCCTCTCTGTGAGCTTTATCGCCGCACTGCCGGATGCGGCCAAGGCGGTCGTGACCGCGCAACTCCAGGTGTTGATTGACACGCATCCGGCATTGAAGGGGCGTGACACGGTTGCCTTTCCGTATCAGACCCAGGCGTATGTCTGTCATCGACTGAGTTAAAAGGCATAAAGTCAGATCATATTGATATAAGTCGTTATAAGAAAAATCGCTATCCTGCGGCCAGAAATTTATAAGGCCGCAGGTAGCTGGAATGGATGTGGGTAATTTTGGTTTTGTGGTAGCTGGCCTGATCGTTGGTTTTATCGTGGGGATGACCGGCGTGGGCGGGGGCTCTTTGATGACCCCGATCCTGTTGTGGTTTGGTATCAATCCGGCTACCGCCGTGGGCACTGACCTGTTGTATGCCGCCATTACCAAGTCGGGTGGGGTGTTGGTACACAGCAAGAACAAGAATATCGATTGGACCATTACTGGCTGGTTGACCCTGGGCAGCGTGCCCGCGGTGCTGTTGACCTTGTGGTTTCTGGCCAGTTTGCATACTGACCCTAGCGTGATGAATGCGGTGATCAAGCAGGCGCTTGGGGTGGTGTTGCTGTTGACGGCTTTGGCGATTCTGTTCAAGAAGAGCCTGTTGGCGTTTGCCCAGCGGCATGCGGGTGATAGCTATCACATGAGCCCGCGTAATTTGAATGTGTTGACGGTGGTGACCGGCGCGATCCTCGGGACCATGGTGGCGCTGACGTCCATCGGCGCTGGGGCCTTGGGTACGGTGGCGTTGTTTATTTTGTATCCGTTTCTGGCGACTCGGCGGTTGGTGGGGACTGAGATTGCGCATGCTGTGCCGTTGACCCTGGTGGCGGGGTTGGGGCATGCGAGCATGGGGAATATGGATTGGCATTTGTTGGGGTTTTTGTTGATGGGGTCGTTGCCGGGGATCTATGTGGGTAGCCATATGACGGGCAAGTTGCCGGATGCGGTTTTGCGGCCTTGCTTGGCGGTTATGTTGATGGCCATTGGTTATAAGTTGGCGTTTTGATTTGGGGGCATATCCTTTATTTAGGTAACGGCCGCTTATGGTTCCGCTCTTACAGCGGGTCACTTTTGGAAGGACCCAAAAGTAACCAAAAGGTCCTCGCCCCAACACTCGGCACCTCGCCTAGGCTCGGTGTGCCCTCACTCCGGCTTGAAT
>NZ_JAFCXD010000012.1:0-99424 GCF_049897885.1 Pseudomonas sp. DWRC2-2 | reverse complement strand
AGGTGATCGGGCTGGATGACGGCAGTTCCGCTGTGGTCATGCTGGATGACCAAGGCAAAGGCTCGCACCACTGCACGGCGGGCGGGCGTTATCAGGTGCGGGTGCAGGGGGGCGTTTCTACTGAGCAAGTGGACGCGTTGTTTGCGTCGTACGCTGGGCTGACAGGGGACCTGGAGCAGTGGCTTCGGTCTGAGTGGTCGGGTTTTAAACCGCATTGGGAACGCTCGACCGCCAGTGCGATTGGCGGCGGGCTTTTAGCGGGCAGTTGGGCCGCGATTCGTGATGTGTGGGACAGCATCAAGCTCGTACAGGCGATTCTTGATGACCCATTGAAGTATGTCGAACAGCTGGGCGCAGAAGCGGCCAAATTGGCGCAACTCGCCACCGATGCACCCAAGGTCATGGAACAGGCAATGTTGCTGGCCAGTGATGAGGCAGCACTGTTCCTGATGCTGCGCACGGCGATGATCTGGCTGGACGCCTTGCCGCCCGGTGAAATGGCCGAGATGGCGGCTGGGTTTGCGGTGTCGTTGCTGATTGATCTGGTGATTGGCGTGGTGTTGACCATCGCCTTGCCAGCGGCGGGTGTGGCGTATTTGAGCCTGCGGTTGGTCAAGTATGGCGGGCAGATTCTTGAGGCGGCGGTGGGTTTTGTCAGGGGGCTTTTGGGGATTCTGACAAAGTTCATGCAGGCCGTGGATCGCTACAAGGCGGTCGCGGTTCGCGGGGTGGTGGGTGGGTTGAAGCAAGGCAGGCTGCAGATGCGCTGGAAGGCGCGGCAGAACGCGATGCTGAAGCAGGTGGAGCATGTGGATGATGTGCCTGTTTCTGCTCGAAACCCGAGTGGGGATGCTGCTGCATCGTCGGACAAAACCGCTACCAACGGCTGTCCGGTGTCGATGGTCACGGGCGAGGAACTGCTGACGCTGACCGACGGGACGCTGGACGGGATCTTGCCGTTTGAGTGGACGCGGTTGTACCGCACCAGTGCGGTGGAAGTGGATGGCGGGTTGGGGTTTGGCTGGAGTCACTCGCTGGCGCATCGGCTGAGTGTGTCCGGGGATTCGGTGGTGTGGACCGATCATGAAAATCGGTCGACGACCCTGCCCTTGCCCACGGTTTCTCGGCCGGCGATTACCAACAGCCTGGCGGAAGCCGCGATCTACTTGGGGTCGTTGCCCGATGAGTTAGTCCTGTCTCAAGGGGCGCGCTTCTACCACTTCCGCGACGGTGTGCTGACGGCGATCAGCGATGCGTATGACAACCGGTTGCGCATTTTCCGTAATTACCTGGGGCAGATTGAGCGGCTGGATAACGGCGTCGGGCGCTCGTTGTTTCTGCGCTATGCGTCGGGCCGCATCGTGGCGGTGGACTACCAAATTGAGCGGGCCGTGGACGACGGTCCGTTTGTTTGGGTGACAGAGCAAAACGTTGTTGCCTACGCCTATGACAATCTTGGGCGACTGGTTTGCGCGACCAATGCGGTAGGCGAAAGCGAGGTTTATCGGTACGACGAGCAGCACGTCATTCTTGAGCGTGGACTGGCCGGTGGGGCGAGTTTCTTCTGGGCGTGGGAAAGGTCTGGCAAGGCCGCGCGATGTGTCCGGCATTGGGCCAGTTTCTCGCAGATGGACACGCGCTATGCCTGGGACGATAACGGCCAGGTCACGGTGTTTAACGCCGATGGCAGCCAGGAAGTCTACGTGCATGACCAGCGGGCGCGGCTGGTGCGGCGGGTGGATCCTGATGGGGCCGAGCATTTCAAATCCTACGATGACAAAGGCCGGCTGACGGTTGAGCAGGATCCGCTGGGGGCGATCACGGCGTATCAGTACGACGAAGCTGGAAGTTTGGTGGCGCTGTTTCCGGGGGATGATGAGCCGACGACCTACGAGCATGACAATGGATTCGTACGGGTTGTAAGGCGGGGTGAAGCAGTTTGGAAATATGAGCGTAATGACCAGGGCGACGTTACGCGTAGGACCGATCCTGACGGCAACTTCACGGACTACAGCTACAACAAATATGGGCAACTGACGCAGGTTTGGTATCCGGATCACAGCTGTCATCGGCTGGTGTGGAATGAGCGTGGGCAGTTGCTTGAGGAGCAGTTGCCGAATGGCGGGATCAAACGCTATCGCTATGACGCTCTGGGGCGACAGGTTGCCCGCGAGGATGAACATGGCGCGCTGACCCAGTATCAATGGGATGCAGCAGGCCGTTTGCTGAAACTGATTCGGCCCTGCGGTGCCACACGGGAATACAGTTACAACGCTTACGGAAGAATCACCGCCGAGCGGGATGAACTCGGCCACGTCATCCGCTACGAATACGCCGACGGCCTGCACCTGATCAGTCGTCGCATCAATGCTGATGGCACGCAGGTCAAATACCGTTACGACAATGTCAGGTTGTTGCTCACC
Organism: Pseudomonas sp. DWRC2-2; assembly: GCF_049897885.1. Lineage (NCBI taxonomy): Bacteria > Pseudomonadati > Pseudomonadota > Gammaproteobacteria > Pseudomonadales > Pseudomonadaceae > Pseudomonas > Pseudomonas sp. DWRC2-2. The sequence goes on along the minus strand of NZ_JAFCXD010000012.1, from coordinate 97,001 downwards.
GAGATCGAAAACGAGGTGGGTGAAACCTACCGGCTCCAGTATCACGCCAATGGCCTGATCCAGCAGGAAACCGGGTTTGATGGGCAGCGCACGGCTTACGTGTATGACCTCAACGGCAACCTTCAGGAAAAGACCGAACACGGTGATGACGGCAGCCAACTGGTTACCCGCTACGAGCGCGATCATGCCGGACGTCTCGTAAGAAAAACCCTGCCCGACGGCAACCTGGTCGATTACGCCTACGACCGCCAGGGCAACCTCCTAAGCGTCGAAGACGGCCACTGGGCGTTGGCCTACGAGTACGACAGCCAAAATCGCCTCACTGCCGAACATCAAGGCTGGGGCACCTTGCGCTATGGCTACGACACCTGCGGCCACCTGCAAAACCTACGCCTGCCGGACAACAACCGGGTGGTGTTCAACCATGACAAAGGCGGCCACCTCGCCACCGTCGAACTGAACGGTGAAATCCTTACCTCCCACCTGTTCAAAGCCGGCCAGGAACACCAGCGCCAACAAGGCCAACTGATCAGTCACTACCACTACGACGACCAGCAACGCCTGCACGCCCACGCCATCACCCAACAGCAACACACCCTTTACCAACGCCACTACGACTACGACAAATCCGGCAACCTCACCCGCCTGCTCGACACCCACAAAGGCGAGCACCACTACCACTACGATCCATTAAGCCGCCTCACCCACGCCGACCACTCCCAAGGCGAACAGGAACGCTTCGCCCACGACCCGGCCGGCAACCTGCTCATGCAAAACCGCCCCGGCCCCGACATCGTGGCGGGCAATCGCCTGATGATCCAAGGCGACCACCACTACGACTACGACGCCTTCGGTAACCTTATCCGCGAACGACGCGGCAAAGGCCACCAACTCGTCACCGAGTATCGCTACGACTGCCAGCACCGGCTGATCGGGGTTAAAAAACCCAACGGCCAGACTGCCAGCTATCGCTATGACCCGTTTGGGCGGCGTATCAGCAAGACCGTTGATGGCATTACGACCGAGTTTTTCTGGCAGGGCGACAAACTCATCGCCGAACACCAAGCGGATCGCCATCGCAGTTACCTCTACGAACCCGACAGCTTCCGGCCATTGGCGCTGCTGGAGGGCTTTGGCCCAAAGGAAACCAAGGCCTACCATTACCAACTCGATCACTTGGGTACGCCGCAGGAACTCACCGATACCAACGGCGAAATCGCCTGGTCTGCGCACTACCGCGCCTACGGTGAAATCCACCGTCTCGATATACGCAAAATTGAAAACCCGCTGCGCTTCCCAGGTCAGTATTTCGACCCAGAAAGCGGGCTGCACTACAACCGTCATCGCTACTACAATCCGGATATTGGTCGCTACCTGACGCCGGATCCGGTGAAGTTGGCGGGTGGGATCAATGCGTACCAATACGTACCCAACCCTACTGGATGGGTGGATCCGTTGGGGTTGAGCTCATGCCCCGGCGAAGATGGTTGCAAGCAAGGCGCCATTTCTCAACGCTCTTCGTCAAGCATCAATGACGGAGAGCCCGCTTTACCGCAACTGACGCGTGCTAAGCGGCAGGCAAGAATTGATGAGCTGGCTGAGTCAAACATTCATCGGCGATTATCGGAGCTTGAGACATCAATTCCAGGAGCACACTTCTTGGAAAAACATGGAGCCCAGACCTCTTTGGAGTCCCAACTGGAACGGGTAGCAACGGCAAAAAACCCAACTACCGGCGAAATTGAGACCTTTGACAGGGGAAGAAGAGCAGGCACACCAAGACTACCAAGTGCTGCCACGCATTTTCTTAGTCATAGAGATCAATTTAATGCAATTGAAAGAGCTATTCTGATATTCAAGCTCGATGGCCGAGCGCAAACCCCAAGACCGATGGACATGGGAAAAATTATCGGCGAAGGATATAAGAGAGACGGACTAGAATATGGAAAACAAACTAAAGCAGTTGTGCATTTAGACAGAGATGGAAAACCAATCACAGCCTATACGGATTTTGATAGATGAAAAAGAAACCAACCCTCACGATACTGCAAGGCTTTTTATTTACTTACAGCACAGAAAACACCAAAAACCGAGAAAGAGAAGAAATTATAGTTTCAAAAAATGTAAATGACGAAACTGAACTTTCAGAACTGTTTGATATTTTAACCAAGCCAGAATTTCTCTCATATGCAGAGGATGAGCAAATATGGCTCATAGAAACTATCGAATACTATCTATCGAAAGACGAGGATTTCGAATCTGTCTTTTATCTATTTGACACATACTTTGAAGACGACATAATTAACAAAAGAGCGTTCATGACAGTACTGCTTGAACGCCTCAAGAGTTACCGCAACGAGACCGAATCACACTAATAAAAACGGTCAAATAAACGAAAAAATGAATTGCACCACCTTAAATAGCCATCCTCGAAGCCCAACCAACTTGATAACACCATCCCTGTGGCGAGCGAGCTTGCTCGCGCTGGGCCGCGCAGCGGCCCCACTCCAGACAATGGGGTTTTCAGGTGGATCGGCATCGCCTGTTCTGGGGCTGCTGCGCAGCCCAACGCAGGGCAAGCCTGCTCACCACAGACAATGCTCTGTCAGATAAATGGGAGGTCACCCAACAAAGTGAGTCCCCCCACCCCATCACCGCTTCGACAACTCCATAATCATCCGACTCAGCAAATAAACCCGCGGCACCACACTCTCCACCTCCGCATATTCCTCCGGCGTATGAATATTCCCGCCAACAATCCCAAACCCATCCAACGTCGGCGTCCCAACCCCGGCCGACAAACTCGCATCCGCCGCCCCGCCGCTACCTTCTATGGTCAGTGTCTTGCCCAACTCCGCATAAATTCCCTGGGCAATCGCGACCAGTTTGTCCGACTCCGGCGTTTGCGGCATCGGTGGCAAGCCACGCTGCAGGCTGGTCTTCACTTCGGTCTCCGGGATCAGCTTGTTCGCCGAGACTCGCACCAGGTCTTTCTCGATGCGATCAAACTCTTCCGGTAATGCCGCACGCACGTCGGCTTTGGCAGTGGCTTGATCGGGAATGACGTTGGTACGGTCCCCGGCCTTGATCACGGTAAAGTTGATGGTGGTTTTCTTCTCTTCATTCCCCAGCTTGCCCAGTTGCAGGATCTGGTGCGCAGCTTCCATGGCGGCGTTGCGGCCCAGTTCCGGGGCGACGCCGGCATGGGCGGCTTTGCCTTTGACTTCGACCACGGCGGTGGCGCTGCCTTTGCGCCACACCACCAAGCCGTCGGCGGGGCGGCCGGGTTCGAGGTTGAGGGTCACGTCGTGGCCCTTGGCGGTTTTACGGATAAGGTCGGAGGCGGCGTCGGAGCCGGTTTCCTCACTGGCGTCGAGCAGGAAGGTGATCTGCGCGTAGTCCTTGAAGCCCTGGTCCTTGAGGACTTTAAGCGCGTAGATGCCAGCGACGATACCGCCTTTGTCGTCCATCACGCCGGGGCCGTAGGCGCGACCGTCCTTGATGTGGAAGGGACGCGCGGCAGCCGAGCCTTCCTTGAACACAGTGTCCATGTGGGCCATCAGCAGGATCTTGGCTTTGCCGGTGCCCTTGAGGGTGGCGACCACGTGACTGTTGTTGGCCGCTTTGTCCGGCACCAGTTCAATGGAAAAACCGAGCTGTTTAAGCTCATCAACCGCAATGTCGCGCACTTGGGTCAGGCCTGGCTCATAACCCGAGCCCGAGTCGATATTCACCAGGCGCTCCAGCAGTTTCAGGGCTTCGGCCTTGTACTGTTCGGACTGCGTCTGGATCTGTTTATGGGGTTCGGCGCTGTAGGCCGGCAGGGCGAAGGACAGGGCCAGGGTGGCGGCCAGGAGGGTACGGGGGAAAGTGAAGAGCATGAACCGATCCTTGTTTTTGTTGAAAGGTGCCGCCCCACCCTACTCCACTAGATCGATCGCAACCAACTCCCCTGTACTGAACTGACGCGGTTGCGCCCGCTGCTCTTGGCTTCGTACAGCGCCTGGTCGGCGTCGTTCAGCCACTGCGTGGAGTCGGCATGGGTCGGTTGATACGGCGCCAGGCCGATGCTCAAGCTGGCGCGCAAGGTCGGGTCCTGGGCGTAGGCCAGGGCGTTGAAACGGTCACGCAGCGCATCCATGACTTCGGTGGCGCGGTTGAGCGGCATGTCCGGCAGGATCACACAGAATTCGTCGCCACCGTAACGCCCGGCCAGGTCGGTGGCGCGCAGGTTCTGGCGCAGTACTTTGCTGAGCTGGCGCAGGACGATATCGCCGGTGACATGACCGTAGGTGTCGTTGATGGTCTTGAAATGGTCGATGTCGATCAGCGCGATGGCGGCGCCCGCTGGACCTCGGCGGCAGCGTTGGAATTCGATTTCCAGATGGTCCTTCCAGGCGCCGTGGTTGAGCAGGCCGGACAGGCTGTCGGTGCGGCTCAGGGCAAGCAATTCGCGCTTGTGTCGCGCCAGGGTCACCGCCTGGCGATAACAGATCCAGCCCAGCGCCAGCGGGTACAGCATCAGGATCGGCAGGCAGGCGTAGAGCTGTGCCTGAGAGGTGACGGCGATGAATGCCGGGGCAAAGATCAGCAACGCAGTGCCAATACCCAGCGCCTGCGCCACCCAGCCCGCCAGCATGAAGCGCGGTCCGCCGATGGCCACGTTGTTCATGGTCATCATCGATAAGGTGGTCACGCTGGGCAGCGGGTTGAAGTGCATCGCACCGACCCAGAACCCACCGCAAAAGGAATCGAACAACAGGTTGCGCCGCTCGCTGCGCAGTGCGTTGTTGCTGCGCAGCGTCAACTGAAAAGCCATATGCGGCCAGGCGAAGGCGTTGATCACCATCCAGGCCCACACCCACCACGCGGGGGCCAGGGGATACATCCCGAACACCACACACACAAAACCGAGCGTCAGCCCGAGGGTACGGGATTTGTACAGCCGTGAAGCGAGCGGAAGTCCGGTGCCTTCTGCAGCTGACATGGTGGGGTGAGATCCTGGAGGAATGCCTGGAGTCTATCAGGGCAACGGCAGATCGCCACTACCGCTCATAAGCTCAACACTCAGTGGGCAAAGCCCCGCGCCAGCATCAAGGCAACGCCCACCAGCAACAGCGCCGTGATGCGCTGCAACCACACCCGGCGCTTGGGGTTTTCCAGCACGTGCTTGATGCGCTGGCCGAAATAGCAATACAGGCAGCCGCTGGCGAATTGCAGCAACAGGAATGTCAGCCCGAGGATGGCAATGTCCACCGTCGAACGGCTCTCCCCAGTCCCGGCGAACTGCGGGAACACCGCGCTGAACATGATGAGGGTCTTGGGGTTGGAAAACCCGGTCAGCAAGCCCTTGCCGAACAGGTTGCGCGCCGCTTCCACATGGCCGATCCGTTCGATCACCACGCCGCTGCTGGTCCATTGCTTGTAGGCGAGATGCAGGATGTACGCCACGCCGACCACCTGGATTCCCTGGGTGATCACCGGGTAGCCCTTGATCAATTCGGAAAAGCCCACGGCAAAGATCAGGATCGAGATCAGGTACGCCACACTGGCGCCGATCTGTGCCGGGATCGAACGGCGCAGCCCGTCGCGCACGCCCAGGCTTAACAGCAGCAGGGTCATGGGGCCGGGGCTGAAGGTCATGGTGGCGCAAAACAGCAGGAAATACAGGAACGAGGAAAGGGTTAACGCGCTTGTCATGGCCGGGGACCTGGGGAATGGAGCCCGCAGTCTAGGCAGTTGGCATTGCGCAAGGCAGGTAAAGTAATGCCTAATTCGCCCAAACTTTACCGGTAAAATCACCAGCAAAGATAAGGAAGTCGCGTGTTCGTATCGGCCATCGCCTTTGTAGAAGGTGCCCCCAAGGTGCAACAGATCGTCGAGGCGTTCAGCCAGGCCATCGAAAACGGCGAATGGGCGCCCGGCAGCAAATTGCCCTCGGTTCGCGCACTGACCGAGACCCTGGGCGTGAGCAAGTTCACCCTCAATGAGGCCCTCGACCGCCTGCGCGGCCGCAACCTGCTCACATCCAGTCAAGGCCGTGGCTATTTTGTGGCGATAGACCACCCAAGGCCGACAACTTCGAACTGGGTTGATCTGCTGCCTCAGGACCTGCTCAGCGTATTGCGCCGCCCTCTCGCCACCGCCTACGGCGACCTGCGCCCTGGCGGCGGCCACCTGCCGGAAACCTGGCTGGACAGTGAAGCCCTGCGCCAAACCCTGCGCAGCGTCGTGCGTGCGCCGTCACTGCGCATCGCCAGCCTGGGCACACCGGCCGGGTTACTGCCGTTGCGCCAGGCCCTGCAACAGAAGCTGCACGGCGAGGGCCTGTCGGTGTCGGTGGAACAGATCATCACCACTCCCAACACCGTGCAAGGCCTGGACATGCTGATGCGCCTGCTGGCACGTCCCGGCGATACGGTCCTGCTCGATGCACCGTGTTATTTCAACTTCCACGCCAACCTGGCCCTGCACGGGGTCAAGGTGGTGACGATCCCGCGGCGTCCCGACGGTTTTGACTTCACGGCCCTCGAACACCTGCTGGCCGAGCATCGCCCCAGCCTGTACCTGACCACCAGCGTGTTGCACAACCCCACCGGCCACTCGTTCAGCCCCGGCCAGGCGTTCCGCCTGCTGCAACTGACCCAGCAGTACCACTGCCATATCGTCGAGGACGACCTCTACGGCGACCTGCACCCCAACCCGCCGCCGCGCCTGGCCGCCCTCGCCGGCCTCGACCATGTCACCTACCTGTCGGGCTTTTCCAAGATCCTCAGCGCCAACGCCCGCGTCAGCTTCGTGGTCGCCGCGCCGCAACTGGCGGCCAACCTCACCAACATGAAGCTGATGAGCGGCGGCGTGACCTCCGAACTGTTCGAACAGATCGTGTACCGCATGCTCAGCGAAGGCAGCTACGCCAAGCACCGCAAGCGCATGGTGCAACGCTTGATGGAGGCCGGCGGACGCGTGGAACAGTGGCTCAAGCGTTGCGGCTGCGAGCTGCCGATGGGTTACGAAGGCGGGATGTTTATCTGGGCGCGCCTGCCGCCTGGGGTCAACGGCGAACGGTTGGCCCAGGCAGCGTTAAAGCAGGGCATGGTGCTGGCGCCCGGCGCGCTGTTTGGCTACGACCCGACGCAGCGTGACTCGATGCGTTTCAACGTGGCCCACACTGATGAGCCCCAGGTGCAGCGTTTGTTTGAGACGCTGTTGCGAAACGCTCGCTGAATCAAACCACGATGTCGCTCTGCTGCAATTTACCGTGGACCAGCAGGACGAAGGCCGGCTCGCCAGGCTTGCCGCTGATTTGCAAGGTGCTCATCTGAAGTGCGGGGTCATAGGTCACCATCGCTTCGCCACTGGCGCCAGAAAATGCACGGACAAACTTCAACGGCTGGTTACCCAATGCCGCGCTGATCCCGGACACATCCACCCGGTCCTCGCCGCTGACGAAGTCCATGATCTGATCGGGGGCGTCGTGGGTCGACTCGCTGGTTTTCCCGTAGACAAAGACATCGTTGCCCTTGCCCCCCCACAGAAGGTCCGCCCCGTCTGCACCATATAACCGGTCGTTACCCTCCCCACCCTTGAGCGTGTTGGCTGCTTCGTTGCCCACCAGCAAATCGTTGCCGGAGCCGCCGATCGCATTTTCGATGGTCACGCCATAGGCAATCGAGACATTGCCCTTGAGGCCGCCGACATCCGAAAAGGTCCCGGCCTTGAGACTGATCTGTTGGTCCTGCTTATAGCCGGAGAAGTCCAATGTGTCGGTGCCGCCGCCGTCCCAAATGGCAGCGACCATCTTGTCCTTGTCGGTCTTGACGCTGAGGAAATCCCGGTCGGTATTGGAATTGAAACCGTAGGTGGTGTCGTCCTTGCGGGTTTCATGGTTGGCGCCGTATTTCTGCTGATAGGCGCTGATATCGTCAAGTTGCGGTGCCGACGCGCGGGTACCGCCGTGATTCATATAGCCGTGCCGTTCGCCCAGGTAACTCATGTGGGTATGGCTTTCGGAGTCTTCCAGATACCCGGCTTTCGCAGGGCCGGTACTGGCGTTGTATTTGCTCGGATGGCTCAGTCCCATGGCATGGCCCAACTCATGCACAAGGGTAAAACGACCTGCATCGCCATGGGCCGCATGGGGCACACTCTGATCGTCTTTTGTGTCGACGAACCAGGCATCGCCGCTGAATTTGTCCTTGGGATTCGGCAAGGACGTCTGAGGATAAGCAGCAACGGACTGACCTTTTTTATTATACAAATGGCCGTAATTGCCGACGGTAATGTGACCTTCGCTGCTCGCTGTTTTCGGCCCCTCGGTAAACCTCACGTTGGCCACATCCGAAATGGATTGCAAACTGCGTCGGGTCTGTTCGCGCTGATTTTCCAGGATGTGGGTGAACCCGGACTTATTGCGCTGTCGTTGATCCTTGTCTTTGGGAGGCTCTCGAAACTCATAAGTCACTTCATAATGACCGTCGCCGTTCTTGTCCGGCCAGCCCGCACTCCCACGCCAGAGCCTTTCTGTGGCCTCTTCAGGCGTCTTGGACGGTAATCCATTGTACTGGATGCCAGCACCGCGATCATCTCGGTGCTGAAACTGTTCAATCATCTGAAACGTGGTGCTGGCTCGCGAAGTAACGGCTGTCATGAATGCACTCTCATCAGGCAATAAAACCTGATCTTCTGGCCTTGAGTACCCAGTCGGATGTGCGTTTAAGCCGGGAATGCCTGCGACTCAGGCCATACGAACCTCTAGCGTTGTTCCCGACTGGCGTAGGACCTCACCCCGATCTTGGCGCATCAAACCCGCCATTTTGCTTCATCGTGTATCTCCTTATCGCCAGATACACTGCAATACAAAGGGCACAAGGCAAAGGTAGCGACAGTGGCTAGACTGCGCCCCAATGAGTAATTAACGAGGAAAGCAGCATGGATCATGTCGATCACATCCTGATCGTCGATGACGACCGGGAGATCCGCGAGCTGGTAGGCAACTACCTGAAGAAAAACGGCATGCGCACCACCGTGGTCGCCGACGGCCGCCAGATGCGCAGCTTCCTCGACACCACGCCAGTGGACCTGATCGTGCTGGACATCATGATGCCCGGCGACGATGGCTTGCAGCTGTGCCGCGAACTGCGGGTGGGCAAGCACAAGGCCACGCCGGTGCTGATGCTCACCGCGCGCAACGATGAAACCGACCGCATCATCGGCCTGGAAATGGGCGCCGACGACTACCTGGTCAAACCCTTCGCCGCCCGTGAATTGCTGGCGCGTATCAACGCCGTATTGCGCCGCACACGGATGCTTCCACCGAACCTGGTGGTCAGCGAAACCGGACGGCTGATCCGTTTCGGTCGCTGGCGCCTGGACACCACCGCCCGCCACCTGCTCGACGAAGACGACACCCTGGTGGCCCTGAGCGGTGCCGAATACCGGCTGCTGCGGGTGTTTCTCGACCACCCGCAACGCGTGCTCAACCGCGACCAGTTGCTCAACCTGACCCAAGGCCGCGATGCCGACCTGTTCGACCGTTCCATCGACCTGCTGGTGAGCCGCCTGCGCCAACGCCTGCTGGATGATGCCCGCGAACCGGCCTACATCAAGACCGTGCGCAGCGAGGGCTACGTGTTCTCGCTGCCGGTGGAAATCCTCGGGGCCGAGCAATGAGCTTAAGGTTTGGCTGGCCGCGTACCCTGGCGTCACAGTTGTCGCTGATCTTCCTGATCAGCCTGGTGTGCGCCCATGGTTTGTCCTTCAGCGCGCAGTTCTATGAGCGCTACATCAGTGCGCGCACCGCCATGCTGGGCAACCTGGAAAACGATGTGTCCACCTCGGTGGCCATTCTCGACCGCCTGCCGGCCAACGAACGCGCCAGTTGGCTATCGCGTCTCGACCGGCAGAACTATCGCTACCTGCTCAATGCCGGCGAAACCGGCGAACCGATGAGCAGCGATGATGTGCCCATGGCCGCCACCTCTATCGCAGACGCGCTGGGCGAACACTACGCGCTGACCTTCCGCGACATCCCCGGCATGCAAAAACACTTCCAGGCGCACCTGACCCTGGCCGATGGCAGCCCGATTACCATTGACGTCCGCCCCGCCATGATCCCCGTTGCCTATTGGCTGCCAGTGGTGCTGGTGCTGCAACTCGCGTTGTTGCTGGGTTGCACTTGGATCGCCGTGCGCCTGGCCATCCGCCCATTGACCCGCCTGGCGCGCGCCGTGGAAACCCTCGACCCCAACGCCCACCCAACGCCGCTGGACGAAAACGGCCCCACCGAAGTCGCCCACGCCGCCGCCGCGTTCAACGAAATGCAAAAACGCATCGCCGAATACCTCAAGGAACGCATGCAGATCCTCGCGGCGATTTCTCACGACCTGCAAACCCCGATCACCCGCATGAAACTGCGCGCCGAATTCATGGAGGACTGCGCCGAACGCGACAAACTCTGGAGCGACCTGGGCGAGATGGAACACCTGGTGCGCGAAGGCGTGGCCTATGCGCGCAGCGTCCACGGCGCCACCGAAGCCAGCCACCGCATCAACCTCGACGCCTTCCTCGACAGCCTGGTATTTGATTACCAAGACATGCACAAACAGGTCAGCCTCAGCGGCAAAAGCGCCGTGGTCCTCGACACCCGCCCCCACGCCCTGCGCCGGGTACTGGTGAACCTCGTGGACAACGCCCTCAAATTTGCCGGCGCCGCACAACTGGAAGTCGGCTCCACGGCCAATGGCGAACTGTCGATCAAGGTCCTGGACAACGGCCCCGGCATCGCCGAAGACGAACTGATCCAGGTGATGCAACCGTTCTACCGCGTGGAAAGCTCCCGCAACCGCGGCACCGGCGGCACCGGCCTGGGTTTGGCGATTGCCCAGCAATTGGTGGTCGCGATTGGCGGCACGCTGACCTTGAGCAACCGGCCGGAAGGTGGGTTGTGTGCGCAGATCAAGATCAGCCTATAGCCTCACCAGAACCAAATGGCTGGTTCGCCCTTGCTTTTGCTCCACACCACTCAAGCCGGCTGTCAGGCCGCTGTGCTTTGCTTTTGATTTTGATCCTAGGCGGCCCCCCAAATCACTGTCGGATTACGGGCACACCGAGCCTAGGCGAGGTGCCGAGTGTTGGGGCAAGAGCCCTTTGGTTACTTTGGGCTGGGCCGGCATTCCGGCTCTTTTCCAAAGTGACCCGCCGTAAGGGCGGAACCAATACCCGCCGTTACCCAAATAACGGATATGTACCCCTACCCAATCAGCTAGCCGCCGTAGAAGGCTCCAACTGCCGTTGCGCCAACCAAATTTCCTCCTGCAACCACTGCCCAAACACCTGCAACTGCGGCATATCCGTCTGCTCCGGCCGAGTCACCAACCAATACGACTGATGCCCCTCCACATGCACATTCAACACCTGAGTCAACTGCCCAGCCGCCAACTCCGCCGCCACCATATGCCAGTCAGCAATGGTAATCCCCAACCCATCCGTAGCCGCCCGAATAGCCAGATCCAACAGATCGAACTCATACCCACCCTGGGTATCCACCCCATGGATCCGCGCCGCATCCAACCAATGTTTCCACGTAAGATACCGCTGATCCTCACTGGCCAACACATGCAGCAAAGTCATGCGATTCAAGTCCACCCCATCGCTGCACTCACGGGCATACAGCGACGGCGCACACACCGCAATATGCCGCTCCTGAATCAACAACGAACTGTCCAAGCCATCCCATTCACCATTGCCAAAACGAATCGCACAATCGAGCGTGCTGGTCTGTGCCAGGCTGTCCTGCAAGCAAGTGGTGATGCTCAACTCCAGCTCCGGGTGGGCCTCACGCAGGCGCCCCAGGCGCGGCATCAACCAGCGGCTGGTAAAGGTCGGCGGCGCATTGACGTGCAGGCGATTGGAGTGGGTTTTCTGCTGGATACTGCGCACAGTCAACTCGATCTTGTCGAAGGATTGGTGCAGCGCACGCAGCAGTACGCGCCCGGCGCTGGTCAGCTCCAAGTGGTGATGACGCCGTTCCAGCAGGTTCTCGCCCAACTGTTCTTCCAACTGCCGGACCTGGCGGCTGACCGCGCTCTGGGTCACGTTCAACAGCTCCGCAGCCCGGGTAAAACTGCCGGTGCTGCCGGCCACCTCGAAAGCCTTGAGGGCATTGAGACCGGGCATTTTGCGTTTCATGAAAGGCACTCGAAGACGACTGACGAGGCGCCAAGCATCCCACGATCCGTAGGAGGTTTCCTAGCCAACATGATTTTTTGTATCTGCCAGCCCGTCTATCTCCACACCTTGGCGCCCTGACGCGGACTAACATGCGTTTAATGAACGTTTAACGGCTGAATTTATCGTTTGTCGATCTTTGCGCAAATCACAAAACTGCGGGCATCTCTAATAAAAACAACATGAGAGCAGCCCCATGTCCGACTCCAACGTTCTAGCGACCCTGGACGGTAACGCGCCGCACCCCGCTGTCGACGCACTGTGCACCCAAGTGCAGCGCGGCGAGATCAACCGCCGCCAATTCCTGCGCACCGCCGCCCTGCTCGGCATCACCGCGGCCAGTGCCTCCACCTTCATCGGTTCAGCCTTGCTCGGCAGCGACGCCCAGGCGGCCGACGGCACGCCCGCCCGTCAAGGCGGCAGCCTGCGGTTTGCCTGCGCCATCCAGGAAATCCAGGACCCGATGCTGATCACCTGGATCGAAGCCTCGAACCTGTTGCGCAACTCCCTGGAATACCTGACCTGGGTCGACGCCGATAACATCACCCACCCGTACCTCGCCGAAAACTGGAGCCCATCAGAGGATCTCACCACCTGGACCTTCAACCTGCGCCAGGACGTGAAGTGGAGCAACGGCGACAGCTTCAACGCCGATGACGTGCAGCACAATATCCAGCGCTGGATTGCCGCCGACTCCAAGTCGGTCAACCGCACCGCGTTCCAGGACATCAAGGCCTTCGAAAAAGTCAGCGACTACCAGTTCCGCCTGCAACTCAAGCGGCCGATCCTGGCGATCCCGGAAATGCTCAACGCCTTCACCTGCGCCCTGGTGCACCGCAGCTTCAAGGCCGGCGATGACTGGGCGAAAAACCCATTGGCCACCGGGCCGTTCAAGCTGGTGTCGTTTGCCGTGAACAAGCAGGCGACCTTCACCAAGCGCGCCGACTATTGGGGCAAACCGGCCAACCTCGACGAGCTGCGCTACATCGACATGGGCACTGACGTATCCACCCACCTCGCCGCCCTGCAAGCCGGCCAAGTCGACGTGCTGTACCGCGTCACCGTGGCCGAGTTGGACCTGGCCAAGCGCCTGCCCGGTGCGCAACTGCTCAGCTGCAAATCCGCGCAGACCGTGGTGATGCGCATGGCCTGCGACCAGAAGCCCTTCACCGATGTGCGCGTGCGTAAAGCCGTGGTGCTCTGCGCCGACAACGCGCAGATGCTCAAGGTCGCCTATCGAGGCATGGGCACCCTGGGCGAGGACCATCATGTGGCCCCTTCCCATCCTGAATATTTCCCACTGCCCAAGCGCGAACGCGATGTGGCGGCGGCGAAAAAACTGCTGGTCGAGGCCGGTTTTGCCAATGGCCTGGACATCGACCTGATCGTCGGCAACACCCAGGGTCGTTATGAGCAGGACTGCGCGCAAATCCTGCAGCAAAACTGCCTGGAAGCCGGGATCCGCATCAACCTCAAAGTGGTCCCGGCCGCACAATACTGGCCGATCTGGGACAAGGCCGCGTTCAGTCTGACCTACTGGGCCCATCGCCCGCTCGGCGTGATGTCCCTGGAATTGGCCTACCGTGGCGGTGGCGCCTGGAACGAAAGCCACTACAGCGACCCGGCCTTCGACGCCGCGCTGGACAAGGCCATGGGCATCATCGACCCGAAACAACGTGCGGCGGCCATGCAGAGCGTCGAGCAGATCCTGCAGGACGCTTGCGTGATCGTGCAGCCGTTCTGGGGCGACAAGTTCACCGCCGTGAGCAAAAAGGTGCAGGGCTTCCAGGTGCACCCTTCCGACTTCTACCCCATGGGCAATGTCTGGCTGAGTGCCTGAATTACTGGCGCAACACACCTCCCATTACCCGTCGGAGCATGCACCTGATGGCTCATTTTCTATTGCGCAAACTGCTGATGCTGTTAGCGACACTGCTGTCGGTGTCGCTGATCGTGTTCCTGGCCCTGGAGCTGAACATCGAGGACGTGGCAATCAACGTCCTCGGCCCCTACTCCGCCGCCGACCAGCGCGCGGCGTGGCTGTTGGAACATGGCTACAACCAACCCTTCGTGTGGCGCTACCTGGTGTGGCTCAAGGACTTCGTGACCGGCGACTGGGGCACCTCGGTGTACTTTCGCGAGCCGGTGTTGAAACTGCTGCTGCCCAACCTGTGGCAAACCCTGACCCTGGCCGGGCTGGCGTTGCTGGTCATGGTGCCGGTGGCGTTGACCCTGGGCATCCTCGCCGGGATTCGCCAGGGCTCGTTGATCGACCGGCTGGTGTCGTTCCTGTCGATTGTCACCACCTCGATCCCGGACTTCGCCAGTGCGGTGTTCGTCTCGGCAATCTTCGTGTTCTGGCTCAACTGGCTGCCCGGCGTAAGCAGCATGAGCGATGGCTTCAGCGCCGTGGAACTGGTGCTGCCGCTGATGGTGCTGTGCCTGTTCGGCATTGGCTACCTGGCGCGCATTACCCGCGCGTCGATGGTGGAAGTGATGCAAGCGCCGTATATCCGCACCGCACGGCTCAAAGGCGCGTCCACTACGCGCATTGTGCTGCGCCACGCGTTGCGCAACGTGCTGATCGCGCCGGTCACGGTGATCATGCTGTACATCCCGTGGCTGCTGTCGAACGTCATCGTGGTGGAGGTGTTTTTCGCCTACAAGGGCTTCGGCTCGCTGCTGTACACCGCGTCGCTCAACCATGACGTCTACCTGATCGAAGCCTGCGCAATGATCAGCGGCGTGGTGGTGGGTATCAGCAAGATCTTCTCGGACCTGGCCTACACCTGGCTCAACCCGCGCATCACCCTGCACAGTCTCGGCGGAGGCCGCCAATGAACCTGCTCAACGCCTTCAAACATCCCCTGGCCCTGCTCGGCCTGCTGCTGGTCGGCGGCTGGGTGCTGATCGCCCTGTGCGCGCCGTGGCTGGCGCCCCATGATCCGCTGGAAAGCTTCACACCGTTGCTCACGCCGATGACGGCTGGCGAAGACGGCGCACGCTTCTTGCTTGGCACCGACATGATTGGCCGCGACATCCTTTCGCGCTTGATCTGGGGCACGCGCACCGTGCTGTTCTGGTCGATCCTCGCCACCCTCACCGCGTTTGCCGTGGGCATTGCCATGGGCCTGTGCGCCGGTTATTTCAACGGCTGGGTGGACGCGGCGCTGTCCTACGTGGCCGATACCGTGCTGTCGTTCCCGGTGCTGGTGTTGTACATCGTGATCATCATCGCCCTCGGCGCCTCGGCGCTGAATATCCTGATTGCGGTGACCTTCACCAGCGCCCCGGCGATCTTTCGCATCATGCGCGCGTTGACCATCGACATCCGGTCGCGCGACTACGTGCTCAGCGCCATCACCCAAGGCGAAGGCTCACTGCGCATCATGCTGGTGGAAATATTGCCCAACTGCGGCGGGCCGCTGATCGTCGATTTCTGCCTGCGCATCGGTTACACCGCGATCATGATCGGTGCCTTGGGTTTCCTCGGCCTCGGCCTGCCGCCGCCTACGCCGGACTGGGGCGGCATGATCAACGACGGCCGCGCCATGGCCATTTCCTTCCCGCACCTGGTGATCTTCCCCTGCATCGCCATCTCCACCCTGATGCTGGGCCTGAGCCTGCTTGCCGACGGGCTGGATGAACACGCGCAGCAAGGCGCAAGGAGTTGAGCATGAACAGCCAGCAAACCGTATTGCGGGTCGACAACCTCAGCGTCGAGCTGCCCAAGGGCGCCGACCGTAGCCACGCCGTACAGGGCATCAGCCTGGAAGTGCGCAAGGGCGAAATCCTCTGCGTGATCGGTGAGTCGGGCTCGGGTAAATCCGTGCTGTCGGCGGCGATTATGGGCGACTACGCCAAAGGCCTGCGACATGCCGGCGGCGTGATCGATTTTCTCGGCGATGACATCTGTACCCTCGACGAAGCCCGCTTGCGCGCCCTGCGTGGCAACCGCATCGCGATGATCTTCCAGGAACCCATGGCGGCGCTGAACCCGGCGATTCGCATCGGCAAGCAAGTCGAAGAAATCTTCGACATCCACGCCCCGCAGATGCCCGCCGCCGAGCGCCGTGAACGCATGCTTGCGCTGCTGGAGTCCACCCAACTGCCGGACCCGCCGCGCATCGCTAACAGCTTTCCCCATCAGCTTTCCGGCGGCCAATGCCAGCGCGTAGTGATCGCCATGGCCTTGGCGATGAACCCGGATTTGCTGATCGCCGACGAGCCCACCACCGCCCTTGACGTGACCACCCAGGCCCAGGTGCTGAAGCTGGTGCGCGACCTGCGCGGGCGTGGGCAGCACGGCATTCTGTTTATCACCCATGACTTCGGCGTGGTGGCGCAGATCGCCGACCGCATTGCAGTGATGGAAGGCGGCCGCCTGGTAGAGATCGGTGAGCGCGACCAGGTACTGAACGCACCGGCCCACGCCTACACGCGCAAGCTGATCGCAGCTGTGCCGGCGCTGCACCCGGAGCTGCATGCGCCGAGTGCCGACGGCGAAATGGCGCTGCGTATCGAGCACCTGACCAAGACCTACACCGTCGGCGGCAGCTCGGTGGCGGCGCTGCGCAATGTGTCGCTGAACCTGCCACGGGGCAAGACCCTGGCGATTGTCGGCGAGTCCGGCTCGGGCAAAAGCACCCTGGTCAAGGCGGCGATTCGCTTGGTGGACAGTGACAGTGGGCATGTGTGGGTGGGCGATACCGATTTCCTGGCCTTGAATGGCTCGGCGTTGGCGGCCAATCGGCGGCGTATCCAGATGATTTTCCAGGACCCCTACGGTTCGTTGAACCCGCGCCACCGTGTCGGCGACATCATCGCTCGCGCCGCCCAATTGCGTGGGTTGTCGGCCAAGGATGCCTGGGCCGAGGCCGGTGATTTGCTGGAACAGGTCGGCCTCAAGCGTGATGCATTGCAGCGTAAACCCCGGCAGTTCTCCGGCGGCCAGCGCCAACGCATCGGCATCGCCCGTGCCCTGGCGATGCGCCCGCAAGTGCTGATCGCCGATGAAAGCGTGTCGGCGCTGGATGTGTCCGTGCAGAAACAGGTGCTGGAATTGCTGGCCGACCTGCAGAAGCAGTTGAACCTGAGCATCCTGTTCATCACCCATGACCTGCGGGTGGCCGCGCAGATCAGCGACCACATCGCCGTGATGCGCCAGGGTGAAGTGGTGGAGTACGGCACTGCCGAACAGGTGCTGCTGCGCCCACAAAACGCCTACACCCAGGCACTGTTGGCGGCCGCACCGGGCGCGTCCGAACTGCCCGCCGCCGGACCGCCCTTGCGGCTGATCCGCCCCACGGCTCACTGAGTTCAACCCTTTTCCCTGCGTCGCAGCGTTCGCTGCGGCAACGGGCTGCTGTTGCCCAAAAAAACTAAAAACGAGAGTAAAACCATGCGACCAACGATGCGCTACTTCACCCTCATCCCTGTACTCGGCGCCCTCGCAGCGCCGGCCATGGCCGTGCAGGTCACCGACAACCTCGACCTCGGCGGCGCCATCCGCGCGCGCTGGGACTACGACCCGGACCGCGACATCCAGAAGTTCGGCCTGGACACCGTGTTCCTCAGCGCCAAGTACAACTCCGACAGCTGGATCGGCGAGGCGCAGTACCGTTTCTACGGGCGTTCGTACCCCTACCAGTACACCAAGAACTACGGCGACATCCAGTTCGCCAAGTTCGCCTGGGTCGGCTACAAGTTCAACCCCGAGCAACAAGTGCAAGTGGGCCTGAACACCGTGCCATTCGGCTTGCAGCCCTACTTCGGCAGCACCTTCTACGAAACCCTGGGCAACGTGATCGGCCTGGAAGACGTGCAGCAGGTCGGCGCCAAATACGTGCAGCAGACCGGCGACTGGAATATCCAGGCCGGCTATTACCTGCGCCCGGCGTGGCAAGGCAAGGGCACCAGCAAGGGCGTGACCTATTCCAGCGTGGTCTCCGGCGCGGACAGTTACGTCGCCGACGGCAGCGACAACCAGGAACGCAACACCGTGGTGCTGCGCGTGGCCAAGGCCCTGGACCTGGGCGACTGGAAATCCGAAGTCGGCCTGTCCGGCCTCACCTCCACCCTGGAAAACAAAGACACCGGCAACGATGGTCGACGCAACGCCGTAGCCATCCACTACCTGGGCAAAAACGGCCCGTGGGGCCTGCAATTGCAGGCGGCGCGCCAACAGATGTCGCCGCGCAACGCCGGCACCGACGAAGTGGTGACCCTGGGCGGTTATGACGGCACCTTCAACGTCGCCAGCCGCGGCAACCTGTATGTGGCAGACCTGAGTTATGACGTGGGCGGCAAGTACCTGTGGGATCAGGTCAGCGGCGTGAAGCTGTATGCCAACTACAGCGCCTTCGATAAGTCCGCCGATGAGTTCAAGACCTCGCAGCGGGTGATCCTCGGTACGTCGTTTTCGTTCAGCAAGTTGTGGATTGCGACGGAGTGGTTGATTGGCAAGAATGACCCGTACATTGGTGGCAGCAGCTACACCCAAAGCCTGGGGGCTGGGGGTAGCAACCAGTGGGAGAATCAGCTGTACATGAACATTGGGTATTACTTCTAATAGGCGTCGTCAGTTCAGACGCCTTCGCGAGCAAGCCCGCTCCCACAGTTTGAATGCATTCCCCTGTGGGAGCGGGCTTGCCCGCGAAGAGGCCAGCACCAACACCATAAAAACAATGTGTGGAACTCGGACCATGCGCCACCTTCCCTCTCTCAACATGCTCCGCGTCTTCGAAGAAGTCGCCCGCCACCGCAGCTTCAGCCAGGCCGCCGTAGGCCTCAACGTCACCCAGGGCGCAGTCAGCCGCCAGATCAAGCAACTGGAGGACTACCTTGGCGTTGCCCTCTTTATCCGCACGCCCCAAGGCTTGTCCCTGACCGAAGCCGGTTTTGCCCTCTCCCCGCACTTGAGCGACGCCTTCGACCATATCGAACGCGCCCTGCAAGCCGTGCGCGTGCCCAACCTGCGCCAGCGCCTGCGCATCGTCGCGCCGCCGACCTGGGCCACGCGTTGGCTGTCCGCGCATTTGCGGCGCTTCTGCGAGCGTTACCCGGACATCAATCTCAGCGTCACCCACCAGGCGACCCACGACAGCCTGGCGGAAATCGACTGCCAGATCCGTTTCGGCCTGGAACCCGCAGCGCATTGCAGCAGTGAGTTGCTGGTGATGGAGCGGCACATCGCGGTCGCCAGTCCGGAGTTGTTCAGCGACGGCCAACTGCCGGACCTGCGGCGATTTCCACTCCTGCATATCCTGCACGACGGCAAGCGTTTGAAGGTCTGGGAAAACTGGCTGGCGGCCATGGGCCGTGAGGACATTGATGCGGACCAGGGCCTGGAATTCAGCACCCTGGACCAGGTGATCCACACTGCCCTGGCAGGCGGTGGCTTGGCGGTGATCGACCGGCAGATGATTGAACGTGAGTTGGCCAACGGCAGCCTGTTGCCGATCACCCCCGTGGAAGTGATCGGTCCTTATGGCTATTGGCTGGATGTGGCGATGGACAAACAGGGTTTATCCAAGGTGCGGTTGTTTACGCAGTGGCTGGGCCAGGTCAGCAACCCCTGACATCGGCGGTGCCTCGGCCTTGCACGCCTGGCTCAGGGTCAGTGCCTTGGTTTCCGGGGCCCAGGCCCAGGAAATGATCGCGCCGAACACCAGAATCGCCGCAAGAATGCCCGCTCACCACAGCAAGCCCGCTCACTACATCATCACATCACAAGGGGGTTACAGGCCGCCCATCAACAGGTATTTGATTTCCAGGTAATCCTCCAGCCCGTACTTGGAACCTTCACGGCCCAGGCCCGATTCCTTGATGCCGCCAAACGGCGCGACTTCGGTGGAGATGATCCCTTCGTTGATCCCCACCATGCCGGCTTCCAGGCCTTCGGCCATGCGCCACACGCGGCCGATGTCGCGGCTGTAGAAGTAGGCGGACAAGCCGAACGGCGTGTCATTGGCGCGTTGCAGCACTTCGGCTTCGTCCTTGAAACGGAAGCACGCGGCCACCGGCCCGAAGGTTTCTTCCTGGGCGATCAGCATGTCGCCGTGGGCTTCGGTGAGGATGGTCGGTTCAAAGAAGGTGCCGCCCAGTGCATGGCGACGGCCGCCGCACAACAGCGTGGCGCCCTTCTCCAGGGCATCGCCGACATGGGCTTCGACCTTGGCCAACGCAGCGGCGTTGATCAGCGGGCCCTGCTCCGTTTCGCCGTCCAAGGCACTGCCAACGCGCATGGCGCTCACGGCTTCGGCCAGTTTGCGGGCGAAGGCGTCGTACACGCCGTCCTGGATGAAGAAGCGGTTGACGCACACGCAGGTCTGCCCGGTGTTGCGGAACTTGGAGGCCATGGCGCCTTTGACGGCGGCGTCCAGGTCGGCGTCGTCGAACACAATGAACGGCGCGTTGCCGCCCAGTTCCAGAGAGACCTTTTTCAGGGTGTCCGCCGCCTGGCGCATCAGCAGCTTGCCGGTGCGGGTCGAGCCGGTGAACGACAGCTTGCGCACCACACTGGAGGCTTGCAGTGCACCGCCAATCGCCACGGCATCGCCGGAGACAATGTTGAACACCCCCGCCGGAATCCCCGCCTGCTCGGCCAGCACCGCCAGGGCAAACGCCGACAGCGGGGTTTCTTCCGAAGGTTTGAGGATCATCGTGCACCCCGCCGCCAGCGCCGGGCCGACCTTGCGGGTGACCATGGCCAGGGGGAAGTTCCACGGTGTGATCGCCGCGACCACACCGATGGCTTCCTTGACCACGATGATCCGCGCATCCGCCTTGTGGCTCGGGATCACGTCGCCATAGGCGCGCTTGGCTTCTTCACCAAACCATTCCAGAAAGCTCGCGGCGTAGACCACTTCGCCCATGGCTTCAGCCAGGGGCTTGCCCTGCTCCAGGCTGAGCAGTTGCGCCAGGTCCTTCTGATTGCTCAGCATCAGCTCGCTCCAGCGCTTGAGGCGCTGGCTGCGTTCCTTGGCGGTGAGCTTGCGCCAGGCCGGCAAGGCGCGGTGGGCGGCGTCGATGGCCAGGTTGGTTTCTTCGCCGGCGGCGCGCTGTACATCAGCGATCAGCGCGCCATTGGCCGGGTTGAGCACCGGGTAGGTCGGCCCACCGCTGGACCATTGACCATCGATGTAGTTGCCCTTGCGGATCAGCGGGTTCATGCCACGGCCTCAATCAGGTTGAAACGGTCCAGGCCCGGACGGGCCGCACGCAGGATGCGCTTGCCGGCGGTGTAGTCGTTGATCACATCGCACGGGGTGTAGTTGCGCTCCAGTTCGTGGAGTTCCTCGGTATCCAGTTGGGTGTCCAAGGCAGCCAGTGCGCTATCGAATTGTTCGGTGGTGTCGGCGCCCACCAGCATCACGTCGACGCCGGGGTGGTTGGCGACCCAGGCCTGGGCGATCTGCGCGTTGGACACGCCACGGGCGCGGGCCACACGTTGCACCGAGTGGGCGATGTCAAACGACGCCTGGTCGCTGTACATCTGCTGGGTGAAGAAGTCGGTCTGGTTGCGGGTCGACTGCACTTCGCCGGTGAGCAAGCCACGGGCCAGCGGGCTGAACACCGAGACGCCCAGGCCCTGGTCGCGGCAGAACGGGATCATTTCGCGTTCTTCCTCGCGGTAGGCGCAGTTCAGTTGCAGCTGCATGTTGATCGGCTTGACCCAACCGTTGCGCTCGCAAGCCATGAGGATCTTGGCCAACTGGCCGGTGAGCATGGTCGACACGCCGATGTAACGCGCCTTGCCGGAACGCACGATGTCGTTCAATGCGTTCATGGTTTCTTCGACCGGAGTGTTCACGTCGAAGTAATGCAGCATGAACACGTCGACGTAATCCATGCCTAAGCGACTCAGGGACGCGTCGATGCTGTCCATGATGTGCTTGCGTGAATGGCCGCTGGCGTTGATGCCGCTGCGGGTGCCGTAGCCGACCTTGGTGGTGACCACGATCTCGTCACGCCGCGCCACGCGCTTGAGGATGCGCCCCACCACTTCTTCGCCGACGCCAGCGGAATAGAAGTCGGCCAGGTCGATGAAGTTGACGCCGTTGGCCAGGGCGTGGGCGACGATGGGCTCGCTTTGCTTTTCATCGAAGATCCACGGTTTCCAGTCCGGGGTGCCCATGTTCATAGTGCCCAGGCACAGGCGCGAGACTTGCAGGCCAGAGTTGCCCAATCGAGTGTATTGCATGGGAATCTCCTCAGGCCTTTGGCGTGTAGAAAGGGTTGCTGATGTGGTTGACCACGTCGGCCAATTGCGCGGTGAACGGCGTGCCGGTCAGGGCGGCGCGGATCGCGGTGCGGCAGGCGTTGTAGTTGTTCAGGTAGACGGCATCCAGGTCATCGCAGCCTGGGTTGACCCAGTTCGCGGTGACGATGGCCCACTCGTCTTCGGCTTCCGGCGGCAAGGTGCCGTCGAGCAGGGCTTCCAGCACCGCCTTGGCGATACCGGCCTGGGACGCGCCCCAGGTGGCGTTGCCGTGCAAATCGCTGCTGATTTCAACCTTGTTGACGTACAGGGTCATGGGCTTGACCGGAATGTTCGGCTGGGCAATCACCATAAACGGGCAATGCCCCTGGCTTGGCGACGCAAGGCTATTGGCGAACGCCTGGCCCGCCGGGCCGTTTCGTGGGCCGATCAGGATGTTGATGTGGGCCGCGTTGACGCCCGGGCCTTCGAAACCTTCGCCGATGTAGAGATCCAGTGTTTTCATTGCGCAAACGCTCGTTGTTGTTATGGGGAGCTGGTTGGCGAATTTTTAGCACTGGGTAGGAAAGCGGCCGTAACCATTAAAAGTCATGGGGCTGTGAGTTTTGCTCATACCCCCTGCGACGATGGCGGTCGTCTTGTGCGTTGACCATCGTTGTTACACACCATATAGTGTGCCCACAAACAAAACAGACCACTACATAGTGTGCAGTATCGGTATTTACCGACCACACTATGCGCAGTATTTCAATGCCTTGAAGCCTGCAAAAACACTTATTTTTCGAATACCAGGAAGGAGCATTTCCATGCTGAGTTGGGATGAAGTCGACAACGAAGACACCGGTGCAGCGGTGATCAAGGGCGCCAACGCCGGCCATGCCAGCGAAGCCAACATGGACCGTCTCGACGGTGCCGGCGCCGCCGCAGCGCTGGAAGCCCGTAACGTGAGCGCCAACGACTCCGCCGCGATCATCCGCGCCAAAGCCGCCCTCGACAAACTCGACGTCGCCGAAGGCCTCGCCGAGCTGGAAGGCTCCGCCGCCCGCGTCGCCGTTGACGAAAAACGCATGATCAACTGCCGCGCCGACCTCAATCAACTCGTACCCTTCAAGTACGACTGGGCCTGGCAGAAGTACCTCGACGGCTGCGCCAACCACTGGATGCCGCAAGAGGTCAACATGACCGCCGACATCGCCCTGTGGAAAAACCCCGAAGGCCTGACCGACGACGAGCGTCGTATCGTCATGCGTAACCTGGGCTTCTTCTCCACCGCCGACTCCCTGGTGGCCAACAACCTGGTGCTGGCCGTGTACCGCCTGATCACCAACCCGGAGTGCCGCCAGTACATCCTGCGCCAGGCCTTCGAAGAAGCGATCCACACCCACGCCTACCAGTACTGCATCGAATCCCTGGCCATGGATGAAGGCGAGATCTTCAACATGTACCACGAGATCCCATCGGTCGCCAAAAAGGCTGCCTGGGGCCTGAAGTACACCCGTTCGATCTCCGATCCGAAGTTCGAAACCGGCACCGTCGAAACCGACAAAGAGCTGCTGCGCAACCTGGTCGCCTACTACTGCGTGCTGGAAGGCATCTTCTTCTACTGCGGCTTCACCCAGATCCTGTCCATGGGCCGTCGCAACAAAATGACCGGCGTGGCGGAGCAGTTCCAGTACATCCTGCGTGACGAGTCGATGCACCTGAACTTCGGTATCGATGTGATCAACCAGATCAAAATCGAAAACCCACATCTGTGGGATGCGGAGATGAAGGAAGAAGCGACCCAGATGATCCTGCAAGGGACTCAGCTGGAGATCGAATATGCGCGCGATACCATGCCGCGTGGCGTGCTGGGGATGAACGCGGCGATGATGGAGGACTACCTCAAATTCATCGCCAACCGTCGTCTGTCGCAGATTGGCTTGAAGGAAGAGTATCCAGGCACCACCAACCCGTTCCCGTGGATGAGCGAGATCATGGACTTGAAGAAAGAGAAGAACTTCTTCGAGACCCGTGTGATTGAGTACCAGACTGGCGGCGCGCTGAGCTGGGATTGATTTCTATCCTGAGCGCGAGTAAGGACCAACGCTTGAAATAGAAGAGACCAAAAACAAGAAACCCATAGCAACCGTTCGTGCGGCGGCTATGGGTCTTGACCGTACTGGTGAACAAAGCCCACCTATACGGGCCGTGATCGGGAAAACCACAATCACACAAGCATTTGAGGAAATGCGGGGCGTGATTATGGAGGACCTTCGAGCGGTGTCAACGGCTAATCGTCGGAGACAAGATTTGCAAGTCATCTTGGGCTCCAAAATTAACCCTACGAGCAGGCAAATCGTTTGCCTTAGCTCAGACATAAATTTTGAAGAGATCATTAATCATGTCTAAAAAAAATCAACATGTAGTCCCCCATGGCAACGACTGGGCCGTAAAAGGTGCAGGAAACTCAAAAGCCACGAAGGTCGTTGGTACCCAAGCAGAAGCAATTAAGATCGCCCGTGAGATCGCAATAAACCAGGAGAGCGAAATGTTCATCCATGGACAGAATGGTCAGATTCGCGAGCGCAATACTTACGGAGATGATCCATTTCCACCAAAGGGCTAAGTGCAATACTCCAAGGGTATATTTCTGGCGAGTCTGGAAACTAGCCTTTGGCCCATGAGCCGCCCTAAATCGGCTCATGGGAAACTTCTGTTTGAAGCCTGCGCTAGAACGATCGACTGCAAAGGTTCGCTAAACAGGTCATCCACGTTTACGAAGAACCGCTAAAGCAAGGCGCCGCAAAATACGCTTGGGAGCGTTGCCTGATTCGTGAATGACGCACGCATATAGAACGTGTCCGATTGATCCCGCCGCTTAGGGATGCGTAATCCAAATTACTTGATTCTGCCCGTATTGGTTCGACCAGAGTTAGCAAGCTCATATTCAAGGAATGTTATTTACCCGTATAGGCAGGGTACTGCGGGTAATATTAATGATGACTCCTGTATAGGCCGGGGTGGAGCACCCGGCGGCAATGCTGACCATCAGTGCCCCCTGCTAAAGCTCAAGGCTTTCAGCATGGTGTTCATACTATTCTCGTAGAAACGGAACTGTTTTTTTGTCCGCCTGACCACAGATAAACACCAAAAACACACGCTAACATCTTCGTCAAAAAATTGAACAATAGTCGTCTATATGCCCAATCAAACCATCAAGACCCCCTGCGTCGGCCTGTGCTCCACCGTTTACGGGGACCTGGTCTGCCGGGGCTGCAAGCGTTATCACCATGAAGTGATCCAGTGGAACGGCTACAACGCCAACGAGAAACAGGCAGTGTGGCTGCGCCTGGAGCAATTGCTGGTGCAGGTCATGGCCAGCAAGTTGGAGGTGTTTGATGCGCAGTTGCTGCGTCAGCAGCTTGAGACGCGCAAGATCCGCTTCATGCCGCACCAGTCGGCGTATTGCTGGGCGTATCAGCTGATTGCCCGGGGTGCGCGAGTGATTTCCAAGCTGGACGCGTATGGGCTGGCGTTGCTGCCGGAGTTTCGCGAGCGCAGCCTGGCGGATCTGCGGGATGCGATTGACCGGGAGTTTTTCCTGCTGTCAGAAGCGCATTACGAGCGGTATATCGCGCCGGGGTTTATCAGGGAGGCTTTTGGGCCCCCACTGATAGCCAGTTTCTGACTCAGCAATTCCAGGAGGCTGCGCGTTCGGCCTGCAGGTCATAACGCTCAATCGCCTCCTGGCACACCCGCGCCTCCAGACGCCCCTGCTCCACCAACGCCGTCAACGCCGCCAGCACGATGTGATGGCGGTCCACCTCAAAAAAATCCCGCAACGCCGCCCGTGTATCACTGCGCCCAAAGCCGTCAGTGCCCAACACGGTGTAGTTGGAATCCAGGTAAGAGCCAATCATCTGCGGCACGGCCCGCACATAGTCGGACACCGCAATCACCGGTGCGCCTTTGGGCAAGCATTCCTGCACATGGCTGATCCGCGCAGCGGCCTGCGGGTGCAGCCGGTTCCAGCGCTCCATCTCCCGTGCATCCCGCGCCAGCTCGCTGAAACTGGTGACGCTGAACACTTCACTCGTCACCTGCCAATCGTCCGCCAGCAACTGTGCCGCCGCTTGCGCCTCGCGTACCAACGTGCCGGACCCGAGCAGGCGCACCTGGGCATTGGTCGTGCCTTGCAGGCGGTACATACCTTTGATAATCGCCGCTTCAACCCCTTCCGGCAGGCTGGGCTGCGGGTAGTTTTCGTTCATCAGGGTCACGTAGTAGAACTCGTCCACCTCCTGTTCCAGCATCTGGCGCATGCCGTGGTCGAGGATCACCGCGAATTCCCCGGCGAACGCCGGGTCGTAGGCGCGGCAGTTGGGCACGGTGGCCGCGGTGAGGTGGCTGCTGCCATCCTGATGCTGCAAGCCTTCGCCACCCAGGGTGGTGCGCCCGGCGGTGGCGCCGAGCAGGAAGCCACGGGCGCGTTGGTCGGCGGCGGCCCAGATCAGGTCGCCGACGCGCTGGAAGCCGAACATCGAGTAATAGATGTAGAACGGCAACATGCGCAGGCCATGCACCGAATAACTGGTGGCCGCCGCGACCCAGGAACTGATGGCGCTGGCTTCACTGATGCCCTCCTCCAGGATCTGCCCGTCGGTGGCTTCGCGGTAGCTGAGGATCGAGCCGATGTCTTCCGGCTCGTAACGCTGGCCGACACTGGAATAGATGCCAATCTGCTTGAACAGGTTGGCCATGCCAAACGTGCGTGCTTCATCCGCCACGATCGGCACGATGCGCGGCCCCAGCGCCTTGTCCTTGAGCAGGTTGGTCAACATGCGCACGAACGCCATGGTGGTGGACATTTCCTTGCCGTCGGCCGCCGTGGCGAAGCCGGCGTAACCCGATACGGCCGGCACGCTGACCGGGGCGGCGACCTGGCTGCGGCTGGGCACGTAGCCGCCCAACGCTGTGCGGCGCTGGTGCAGATAGCGCAACTCCAGGCTGTCCTCGGCCGGTTTGAAGAAGCTCAGGGATTCGGTCTGTTCATCGGTCAGCGGCAATTGGAAGCGATTGCGGAAGGCGATCAACGCATCGCGGTCCAGCTTCTTCTGCTGGTGAGTGGTCATCTTGCCCTGCCCGGCCTCGCCCATGCCGAAGCCTTTCTTGGTCTGGGCCAGGATCACCGTGGGTTTGCCTTTGACCCGCCGTGCGGCGTGGTAGGCGGCGTGGATCTTGACCATGTCGTGGCCGCCGCGCTTGAGGCGGTCGATCTGCTCATCGCTCATGCCCTCGACCAGCCGGGCCAGGGACTCGCTCTGGCCGAAGAAGTGCTCGCGGTTGTAGGCACCGTCCTTGGCGGCGAAGGTCTGAAATTGACCGTCAACCGTGTTGGACAAAGTGTTGACCAGTGAACCGTCGGCGTCCTTGGCCAACAACGCATCCCAGTCCGAGCCCCACACCAGTTTGATCACGTTCCAGCCCGCACCGGCAAACAACGCCTCCAGCTCATCGATGATGCGCCCATTGCCGCGCACCGGGCCGTCGAGGCGTTGCAGGTTGCAGTTGACCACCCAGGTCAGGTTGTCCAGGCCTTCGCGGGCGGCCAGGGTCAGGGCCGACATGCTTTCCGGCTCGTCCATCTCGCCATCACCAAAGACGCCCCACACGTGGCGGTCGGTGGTGTCCTGCAAATTGCGGTGCTGCAAGTAGCGCATGAAACGCGCCTGGAAGATCGAACTGATGGGGCCGATGCCCATGGAACCGGTGGGGAACTGCCAGAAATCCGGCATCAGCCACGGGTGCGGGTAGCTGGAAAGGCCGCGTGCGCCCTGCGCGGGCCCGCCTATTTCCTGGCGATAGTGGGCCAGGTCGCTTTCGCTCAAGCGCCCTTCAAGGAAGGCTCGTGCATAGATGCCAGGCGCCGAATGTGGCTGATAAAACACCAGATCGCCGCCGAAGCCCTCGTTGCGGGCGCGAAAAAAGTGGTTGAAGCCGACTTCGAACAAGTCCGCCGCACTGGCGTAACTGGCAATATGACCACCCAGCTCGCCGTAGGCCTGGTTAGCCCGCACCACCATGGCCAAGGCATTCCAGCGCACCAGCGAGGCCAGACGCTCTTCGGTGGCGAGGTCGCCGGGGAATGCCGGTTGCTGCTCGACGCTGATGCTATTGATGTAGGGCGTGCCGTGGCGCGGTTTCCAGTCGATGGGCGGCGCACTGGCGTCCTGGGCCAGCAGGTCGAGGATCTGCCGCGCCCGCGCGGGGCCGGCGTGGGTGACCAGGGACGCCAGGGCGTCGCGCCACTCCTCCAACTCTTGCTGATCCATCACCGCATTCGTGAAACCGTTCATGGGCACCTCCGGGCTTTTTTTTCCAGTTTATGTCGGTGCGGGAGGATTTTTTGCCTGTTATCAGGCGCGCGCCGTTGAATTTTGAGCATGAATCACTGCCAATCGTGTTTTTGCCAGCACGTTATGCTCAAGCAGGACGATAGCCCGCAATTGTGTTTAAAATGCTGCCCGCTCAACGACCGACGTTTAACGATGACCCCAGACGCACTCGCCACCCTGCACACCCACCTGCTCGCCGCCCTGGCGACTCCGCCGGCTGAAACCCGCCGCCTGTTCCACGGCCGTGGCCGTTGCTGGCCGGGCCTGGAGCAACTGACGGTGGACTGGTTGCAAGGCGTGCTGCTGGTGGCGTTGTTCAAGGAGCCGGACGCTGCGCAGCTGGAAGCCTTGAAGCACTTGCTGCAAACCGAGTTCGGTACGTACACCATCGCCCTGCAACACCGTTACCTGCCGCAAAGCACCACCGAATGGCTGTCGGGCGACCCTGTCGACGAGTTGACCATCACCGAAGGCGGCCTGCGCTACCTGATCGACCTGGGTAAAAAACAAAATAGCGGGCTGTTCCTCGACATGCGTTACGGCCGCAACTGGGTACGCGAGCAGGCCAAGGGCCAGCGCGTTCTCAACCTGTTTGCCTACACCTGTGGCTTCTCGGTGGCGGCCATCGAAGGCGGCGCCGACCACGTGGTGAACCTGGACATGGCCCGTGGCGCCCTGAGCCGGGGTCGCGACAACCATCGCCTGAATGGTCATGACCTGAGCAACGTCAGCTTCCTCGGCCATGACCTGTTCAAGTCCTGGGCCAAAGTTACCAACAACGGCCCCTACGACCTGGTGATCATTGATCCGCCCTCCTTCCAGAAAGGCAGCTTCCTGCTGACCAAGGACTACCAGCGCGTGCTGCGCCGCCTGCCGGACCTGCTCACGCCACAGGGCACCGTATTGGCGTGCATGAATGACCCGGCCTTCGGCGAAGACTTCCTGATCGACGGTGTCACCCGCGAGGCACCGGGCCTGCGTTTTGTCGAGCGCCTGCAAAACCCGCCGGAATTTCCTGATATTGATGTGCGAAGTGGCTTAAAGGCATTGGTGTTCCGCCAGGGCTGATGCCGAAACGTCTTACGCTTGCTACGCTAAGTGAAACACCGGGGTGGTGAACCTTCTTACCCCCTTCCCGGTCGATACCTGCATTCCCCGGCCAGACTCGACGGCGTCACGTCGTCGGCTGCCCCGTTTCACCTTTTGGAGAACCGCCCGTGATATCGACCCTGCATGTAGCCAGACTCAAAGCCTGGGGCGCCCACGGCTTTACCGCCACCGGTGTGGTATTGGCCTTCCTGGCCACCCTGGCGCTGCTGGAAAACTCACCCAAGGCCTGCCTGCTGTGGCTGGGCCTGGCACTGGTGGTAGACGGGGTTGATGGCTCACTGGCGCGACGAGTGAATGTCAGCACGGTACTGCCGAGCTTCGACGGCTCGGTGCTGGACCTGGTGATTGATTACCTCACCTACGTGTTTATCCCCGCGCTGTTTATCTATCGCTATATCGACCTGCCGGAATTCACCCATCTGTTCACCGTGTCGGTGATCCTGGTGTCGTCGCTGTTCTGCTTCTGCAACGTCAACATGAAGAGCAAGGACAACTACTTCGTCGGCTTCCCCGCCGCATGGAATGTGGTGGCCTTGTGCGTCTATATCATCCAGCCGGAAGCCTGGGTCACCTTGCTCACCGTGATCGGCCTGGCCCTGCTGACCGTGACGCCGATGAAATTCCTGCACCCGTTCCGGGTGAAACGGTTCATGCCGATCAACATCGCAGTAACCACAATCTGGCTGCTGTGCAGCTTCTTGATGGTGATGGATTACCCGAACACCAACCCATGGACGTTTGGCTTGTGGTCGGTGATGTCGGCGTATTTCCTGGGGATTTGTATCTGGCGGACGGCGTTGGAGTGGCTGGAGAAGCGTCACGGTTGATACCGTTGCCGGTGGGTTGCAGGTAAGATGGCGCCTTTGGCGCAGCCCCTTTCTGCGCCCCGCCACTCTAAGCCCTGCCCATGCCCTTCGAACTCAGCGTAGACCTCACCACCCTGGCCATCCTGGCGGTTGTCGCCTTTATCGCCGGTTTCATCGACGCCATCGCCGGCGGTGGCGGTTTGCTCACCACCCCTGCGCTGCTCACCGCCGGCATGCCGCCGCACCTGGTACTGGGCACCAACAAGCTCAGCTCCACCTTCGGCTCGGCCACCGCCAGTTTCACCTTCTATCGGCGCAAGCTGTTCCATCCGCGCCAGTGGGTGCATGCCATCGTCGGCACGTTGATCGGTGCGTTGACCGGTGCCGTGGTCGCCCACTACCTGCCCGCTGAAACCCTGAACAAGATGCTGCCGGTGATTGTGTTCGCCTGTGGCGTGTACCTGTTGTTCGGTGGCACGCCCAAGGCGCCGCTGGACCCCGATGCGCCGATCAAGAAGAAATGGCAATCCACCCAGGGCTTCGGCCTGGGCTTCTACGATGGTGTGGCCGGCCCTGGCACCGGGGCGTTCTGGACCGTCAGCACGATGTTGTTGCACCCCATCGACCTGGTGAAAGCCAGCGGTGTGGCGCGCAGCATGAACTTCGTCAGCAACGCGGCGGCGCTGACGGTGTTCATCATCAATGGTTCGGTGGACTGGATCGTCGGCCTGGCCATGGGCGTCTCGGTGATGTGTGGCGCGTTCTTTGGCGCACGCAGCGCAATCAGCGGCGGCGCCAAATTCATTCGCCCGGTGTTCATCACCGTGGTCCTTGGCCTGACCGTGCGCCTAGCCTGGCAGCACTGGTTCAGCGTGGCCTAGGCGACGGGCCAGGTAGAGGTCGATCAGGTAACGCGCAATCGAACGTGACGCCGGCAACGGCGGCAAGTCGTGGATATTGAACCACTGCGCGTCTTCGATCTCGTCGGCCTGAGGCACGATATCGCCACCGGCGTACTCGGCATGGAAACCCAGCATCATCGAATGCGGGAACGGCCAGCACTGGCTGCCCATGTACTGGATGTTCTTGACCTCCACCTGCACTTCCTCGCGCACCTCGCGGATCAGGCAGTCTTCGGCCGACTCGCCCGGCTCGGCAAACCCCGCCAACGTGCTGTACACCCCCGTGACAAAACGTGGCGAACGCGCCAGCAAAATCTCGTCGCCACGGGTCACCAGCACGATCATGCTCGGCGAGATCCTCGGGTAGCTACGCAGGTCACAGGCCTGGCAATGCATCGCACGCTCACGTGGCACCTGGACCATTGGCTGGCCGCAACTCCCACAAAACCGGTGTTCCCGTGCCCAGGTGCCGATCTGCGCGGCATACCCCAACACTTTGTACAGCGTGTGGTCGCCTTGCAGCATGAAACCGCGCAGCCCTTGCCAACTGCAACCCGGCACTTCGGCAGAAGTATTGAGTTCCAGCAGGTACACCGGCTCGCCGTCGAGGTGGCCGATGCCGTGTTCGGCGAACACCGACAAATCCTGGCGCTTGAGCCATTCCCGGGGGAACAACGGGCCATTGGTGTCATGCAAAAAGCCGTCGCGGCTGCGGGCAACGGCCCAGCCGCCGGGGGTGTCGTTGTCCAGCAGCGTAGTGGTAATCCAGCCTGGGGTCATGTCAGTCAATCCACGAATTCGGGTTTCTGCTTACTCATATGGGCCGCGATGGCCACGCGCAGGTCGTTGGATTGCAACATAGCCGAGTTCCAGGTGGCAACGTATTCCAAGCCATCATTGACTGTGTGGTCACGCATGTAGCTGATCATGGCCTTGGTGCCGGTGACCGCAATCGGCGATTTGGCGGCGATTTCATGGGCGATGTCCATGACGCCGGCCAACAGGCTCTCCTGGTCGGGATAGACGCGATTGACCAGGCCGATACTGCGCGCCTCTTCAGCGCCAAATTGGCGACCGGTGTAGGCCAGTTCCCGCAGCATGCCATCGCCGATGATGCGCGGCAGGCGCTGCAGGGTGCCGACGTCAGCGGCCATGCCGATGTCGATTTCCTTGATGGAAAATTGCGCGCCCTCGGCGGCGTAGCGCATGTCACAGGCGCTGATCAGGTCGATGGCACCGCCGATGCAGTAACCCTGGATCGCCGCCAGTACCGGCTTGCGGCAGTTGTCGACGGCATTGAACGAGGCTTGCAGCTCCAGGATCTTGCGGCGCAGCAAGCGCGCGTTGCGGCCCACGTCCTTGCCGAATTCATTGGCCACCGAAGCCAGCATCATCAGGTCGATGCCGGAAGAGAAATGCTTGCCGGCACCGCTGAGCACCACGGCGCGCACGGCGTCGGTGTCTTCGACCCACTGGAAGATGTCGATGATTTCGGTCCAGAACACCGCGTTCATCGCGTTGATTTTTTCCGGACGGTTGATCTGCACATGGGCAACGTTGCCGGTGAGTTCGACGACGAAAGCTTGGTATTCGGACATGGCAGTGATCCCTGACTGGCGAGTGATAAGGCCCGAACTATAACAAGGGAACGTGACGGCACATCGGCCAAAAACGGGACGGGCAAAGGTAATGGAATGTTGTGGCCGCGCGGTTCATGCAGCGCCGATACATTTCATCCAGGGCGGCCGATTTATCGGCTATACAATCAGGACCATTGCCTGGAGCCGCCTATGCCGACCACGTTTCGCTCATCCTTGATCCTCGCCCTGGTGGTCGTGCTGACCGGCATCGGCGCCGGATTGGGCGGAATGTTGCTGGCGTTGTTGCTGCATGGCATTCAGCACCTGGCCTACGGTTATAGCCTGGACAGCCTGGTCAGCCATGAAACCTTCCTGCTGGGCGTGACGGCGGCGGCACCGGAGCGGCGCTTGCTGGTGCTGGTGGTGTGCGGCCTGGTGGCGGGAGTGGGCTGGTGGGTGATTTATCGCTATGGCCGGCCGTTGGTGAGCATCAAGCAAGCGGTGTCGGAAAAGATGCCGATCATGCCGCCCAAGACCACCCTCGCCCACGCCTTGCTGCAGATCATCACCGTGGCCCTGGGTTCGCCCCTGGGCCGTGAGGTGGCACCACGGGAAGTCGGCGCGTTGGCCGCCACCTGGTTGTCCCAGCGCGCGCGACTCGACCCGCAGATGCATCGCTTGATCGTCGCCTGTGGCGCCGGTGCGGGCCTGGCGGCGGTGTACAACGTGCCGTTGGGTGGCGCGGTGTTCGTGCTGGAAGTGCTGGTGGGCGCATTCAGTTGGCCGGCGGCGGTGATTGCACTGGCGACCTCGGCGATTGCGGCCTCGGTGGCGTGGGTCGGGTTGGGTGCGCAATCGCAATATGTCGTTCCGCACTTCGTGTTGAACCCTGCCCTGATCGCATGGGCGGTGGTCTGCGGCCCGGTCTTCGGCGTGGCGGCGTACGCTTTCACGCGGCTCACTGGCAAGGCGCGGGCGAATGCCGCCAGGGGCTGGCGCCTGCCGGTGCTGTCATTGATCAACTTCACGATCATCGGCGGCCTGGCGATGCTGTTGCCGCAGATCCTAGGCAATGGCAAAGGCCCGGCGCAGCTGGGTTTCGACAATGAACTGACCATAGGCCTGGCGGCATTGTTGCTGGTGGTCAAAGTCCTGATCACCACCAGCAGCCTGCGCGCCGGCGCCGAAGGCGGCTTGCTCACCCCCGGCCTGGCCAACGGCGCCTTGCTGGCGATCCTCCTCGGCGGCGCCTGGAGCCTGGTGTGGCCCGGCGTGCCCCTGGGTGCATTTGCAATCATCGGCGCCGCCGCCTTCCTGGCCGCCAGCATGAGCATGCCGTTGACCGCGATTGTGCTGGTGGCGGAATTCACCCGCATCGACCATGACTTCCTGGTGCCGATCATCCTCGCAGTAGTCGGCTCGATGTGCGTCAGCACGCTGTGCAAGCACTGGGAAAATGCTGGATAAAACCCCGCACACACGCCATCCTTCGCGCTTTAAGCCGCCCCCATTGGCGGCGTTCGACGTTTAAAGGATATGCCCCATGCAGACCCAACCCCTCACCCCCGCCGAATTCGAATTCATCGAAAACACCCTGCTCAAGTACGGCGACGACCACTCGGTGCTGAACCTGGCCGAACTCGACGGCTACTTCACCGCGCTGGTCTCCAGCCCGGTCCAGGTGGACGTGGCCGAGTGGTTCCCCGCGATCTGGGGCGGCCAGAACCCGGAATGGGACAACATGGACGAAGCGCAAAGCTTCCTCGAACTGTGCGTGCGCCACCTCAACACCCTGGCCGCACAACTGTCCACCGATGCCAACAGCTTCAACGCCCGCTTCGAAGAAACCGAACACCAAGGCCACCCCGTGACCCTCGCCGAAGAATGGTGCTTTGGCTACATCCGCGGCGCCGCCATCGGCAACTGGCCGGAACTGCCGGCAGAACAGGCTGCACTGCTGGAAAAAATCTCCTGGTGCGCCGAACAAGACAACTTCGAACTCCCGGCCGACCTGGATGTGCAAGCACACCAGCAACGCGTCAGCGAAATCGAACCGGCAGCGCGGGAGCTGCATGATTACTGGCTGGCGAAGCGGTAACAGCCTGCCGGCGTATCTGAAAGACCGAGGCGCCTGCATCGCAGCGATGCGGCGATCCGACAAGCCAGCTCCCACAGTTGGAACGATATACACCCAGTAAATATAAGCGGCCGTGCCCCCAAGCTCGACAAGCACCACCCCTATACCCGATTATTCAACTCCGCCCGCCGCCCGTGCCATGAATCAGGAGCCCTGTACCTTGAGTTCGCAGAAAACCGTGACCGTCACCCCGCCCAACGTCCCCCTCAATGGCAAGGTCGCGCCCCCCGGCTCCAAATCCATTACCAACCGCGCCCTGCTGCTCGCCGCCCTTGCCAAAGGCACCAGCCGCCTCAGCGGCGCGCTCAAGAGCGACGACACCCGCCACATGTCCGTGGCCCTGCGCCAAATGGGCGTGACCATCGACGAACCCGACGACACCACCTTCGTCGTCACCGGCCAAGGCAAACTGCAACTGCCGCCGCAGCCCCTGTTCCTCGGCAACGCCGGCACCGCCATGCGCTTCCTCACCGCTGCCGTCGCCACCGTGGAAGGCACCGTGGTACTGGACGGCGATGACTACATGCAAAAACGCCCAATCGGCCCGCTGCTCGCAACCCTCGGCCAGAACGGCATCCCGGTCGACAGCCCGACCGGTTGCCCACCCGTGACCGTACACGGCGTCGGCAAGATCAAGGCCAAGCGTTTCGAAATCGACGGCGGCCTGTCCAGCCAATACGTATCGGCCCTGCTGATGCTCGCCGCCTGCGGCGAAGCGCCGATTGAAGTGGCGCTGACCGGCAAGGACATCGGTGCCCGTGGCTACGTGGACCTGACCCTGGATTGCATGCGCGCCTTCGGTGCCCAGGTCGAAGCGGTCGACGACACCACCTGGCGCGTGGCCCCCACCGGCTACACCGCCCATGACTACCTGATCGAACCCGACGCCTCCGCCGCCACCTACCTGTGGGCCGCTGAGGTGTTGACCGGTGGCCGCATCGACATCGGCGTGGCCGCCCAGGATTTCACCCAGCCGGACGCCAAGGCCCAGGCCGTGATCGCGCAGTTCCCCAACATGCAGGCCACAGTGGTGGGCTCGCAGATGCAGGACGCCATCCCGACCCTGGCGGTGCTTGCGGCGTTCAACAATACCCCGGTGCGTTTCACCGAACTGGCCAACCTGCGGGTCAAGGAATGCGACCGCGTACAGGCCCTGCACGACGGCCTCAACGAGGTCCGCCCTGGCCTGGCGACCATCGAAGGCGACGACCTGCTGGTGGCCAGCGACCCGGCCCTGGCCGGCACCACCTGCAACGCGCTGATCGACACCCACGCCGACCACCGCATCGCCATGTGCTTTGCCCTGGCAGGGCTGAAAGTCTCGGGGATCCGCATCCAGGACCCGGACTGCGTGGCCAAGACCTATCCTGACTACTGGAAGGCCCTGGGCAGTCTTGGGGTTCAGTTGAGCTACTGAAGGCTCGGCGTCGGAATGGGGAGGCAAAGCACATGACCATCCGCCAACCCTGCCCACCCGGCGCCTGCGTCTGCGACCGCGAACAACTGCTGCAAGCGCCGGGCGCCGACCTGCGTATCCTCAACCTGACGCGCCAGGAAGAGAAAAAACTGCTCGACCGCCTTGAACACCTCAAGAGCCTGCAAGACCTGGAGCGCATGCAACAGCTGATGTACCAGCAATTGGGCATCCGTGTGCACATCGCGCCGGGTCACACCGAGGTCAAGAGCATGCGCGGCATCCAGATCGTCATCGACGAGCTGCCGGGCCTGTGTCGCAAGACCCGCCAATCGATCCCGGCCGCGATCCGTCGAGGCCTGGAGAATCAGCCGGAAATCGCTTACCGCCTGTTGGACGCCCACGATTTGTTTCGCGAAGGTTGAATCAACCGGCGACTGTTTGCGTTTCGAACAGCCCCTCGCCCAACGCTCTGGCCTTTTCCAGATGCGCCTGCGCCCCGCCGCTTTCCGAATCCAGCAACAGCGCTGACGTGACCACCTGTGCGCCGCAGTAATCGAAGATTCCGTAGTCAATTTGCGTGCGCATGGACTTGGCGTAGCCATGTCGATCAAACGCGTCGTCATCGGCAGCGCCCAGGGCCAGCAGATGGACCTGCAAGTGGCGCAATTTCTTCACCACCGGGGTATCGGGGCCGTAATCGATGGCCCAGCCGTTGATGAACACGCGGTCGATCCAGCCTTTGAGCAGTCCCGGCATGGACCACCAGTAGATCGGGAATGCCAGCACCAGTGCGTCGGCACGGTCGATACGGGCCTGTTCAGCCAGTACGTCGGCTGGCGGCGTGGCGCGCGTGCGGTGTACCCGATGGTCGGCGGCGTTGTAGCGCGGGTCGAACCCTTCGGCGGCGAGGTCGGCGATTTCGAAGGTGTGGCCCGACGCAGCGAGGCCGGCGGCGACCTGGGCGGCCACGCTGTGGGTGAGGGATTGTGGGTCGTGATGAGCAACAACGATGAGCGCGTGCATGACAATGACTCCCTGAGAGGTTACGCTGGACTTAAGTTACGATTAGTAAGTTACTTTTGGTATATAAGCATGTCAAGCACAGCGTCCCCTGCTCCTCGTCGTCGCCTGTCCCGCGAAGATCGCCTGCGTCAACTGCTGGACGTGGCCTGGCAACTGGTGCGCGATGAGGGCACCGAAGCCCTGACCCTTGGCCGCCTGGCGGAATTGGCGGGCGTGACCAAGCCGGTGGTCTATGACCATTTCGTCACCCGCGCCGGGTTGCTGGCCGCGTTGTATGAGGACTTCGATGCGCGTCAGGACCAGGTCTTTGCCAGCGCCATCGCGGCCAGCAGCGCAACCCTTGACGACCGGGCCTGGGTGATCGCCTCTTCCTATGTGGATTGCGTGTTGTTGCAGGGTCGGGAAATCCCAGGGGTGATTGCAGCCCTCAGCAGTTCGCCGGAGCTGGAGGCCCTCAAGCGCCAGTACGAGGCGATCTTCCTCGACAAATGCCGTGACGCGCTGTCGCCCTTTGGCCGCCTCTCCCAGGCAGGGCTGCGCGGCATGCTGGGGGCGGCGGAGGCACTGTCCCAGGCCGCAGCCAGTGGCGAGATCAGTCGCGAAGAGGCACAGCAGGAGTTGCTGGCGACTATTCTGGCGATGGTCAATCGCGGCCGCGTTTAAATAATTTCTGACGGGTGAGGAATAAACCGGCGCGGCGGGTGTTTACCTGAGTACGGCGTGTGAATACAGCACAACGCCAGTACTCAAACCTATAAATACCAGGAGTTCGTCATGCTGAAAAAATTCTCCCTCGCGGCTGCCGTCGTCATCGCCTGCGCCTCCTCCATGGCCTTCGCCGCCCCGACCAAGGTGGCCGACAGCGCCAAGGGTAAAGTGCTGGTGGACAGCAAAGGCATGACCCTCTACACCTTCGCCAAAGACAGCGCCGGCAAGTCCGTGTGCAACGGCCAGTGCCTGGCCAACTGGCCGGCGTTCACCGCCTCGGCGGCAGCGAAGGATGCGGACGGCTACACCGTGATCACCCGTGACGACGGCAGCAAGCAATGGGCCTACAAGGGCCAGGCGCTGTACACCTGGGTCAAGGACAGCCAGCCGGGCGACATCACCGGTGACGGCGTTGGCGGTAACTGGAACCTGGCCAAGCCATAAGGTCAGTGCGGGGCTATCGTTCAGCCCCGATTCTGTACGAACATCTGCACCTTGCGCGCCAGTTGATCAAGGTGCCGATCCCGTTGCTTCTCGGCATCCACCATGGCGCGCTTGCCGTGCTTTTGCAGCAGGTAGGTATGAATCTGCCGCACCTCCAATGAGCGGTAGATCGCCGCCACATCCAGCACGCCCAGCAAGCCGTCAGTGCCGTAGTCCCGTGTATTCATCAGCACCTGGGTGCCGCGCGCGCCGCGCACTTGGAAGCCCATGCCTTCGAACGCCGGCACTTTCTCAATTGAACACGCCAACTCCGCATGGGGATAACGACTCAGTACGTCATCCATCATTGCGCGCGCCACACCCTGGCGCCGGTAGCCGACCTGCACCGCCATGAACGCGATACCGCAGGCTTCGGGATCGTCCTTCACCGGCAGGTACAGGCAAAAGCCGACCAGCTTTTCCTCTTCCATCGCCACCACCAACTCGACGGCAATGCCCTTGGCGCCATTCAGCGCCTCCAGGTACAGGTGCACCTCAAAGCCAATGGCGTACTGGTAGATGTTGTACAGCAGGTTGCTCGGCGGCAGCGCCACGCTGCTGATGTCGGTGAGGTTGTCGACCACCATCTGCAGGATCTGAGCATTGATGGGCTCGGGGCACGGCGTGGTGTAGCGAGTAAGGCTGAACATGCAAATTCCTGGGTTTAGCGTCAAGGCAGCGGCGATTGTACCTGTTGCAGAGCGCACACCTCACGCAAACATCCGCGGAACCAGCGATGGGCCAGGTCGGCATCCAGCCTGGGGTGCCAGAGCATCGACACGCTGAAGGTGGGCAATGCCAACGGCAATGCAAAGCTGTGCAGGCCCGCACGTTGGTGGGTCGTGTAGCGTTCGGGCACGCTGGCGATCAGGTCGGTGTCGCGGGCCAAGGCGATGGCGGTGGCGAAACCGGCGACCACGGTATTGATCTGTCGCGTGAGGCCCTGAGCTTGAAGCAAGTCATCGATCTGGCCCCGGTCCTGGCTGCCCCGGGACACGTAGACGTGCTGGCCTGCGGCGTAACGTTCAACGCTGACCTCACCCTGGCTGAGGGGATGGCCACTGCGCACCACACCGACCAGGCGATCGCGAAACAGCGCCAGGGTCAGCACTTCCGGGCTGGCGGTGGGGTCGACCACGCCGGTTTCCAGGTCGACGCTGCCCTCACGCAGCAAGGTGCTGTCCTTATCGGTTTTATTGATGAAACGCAGGCGCACGCCGGGTGCCTCCTCAGCGATGCGGGCCAGTAGCGCCGGGCCGAAGTTTTCGACGAACTCTTCGCTGGTGCGCAGGGTGAAGGTGCGCGTCACTTGAGCCAGGTCCAGGGATTGCACGGGCCGCAGCACGGCATTGGCCTCCTGCACCAAGCGGCTGACCTGCTCACGCAATGCCACCGCCCTGGGCGTGGGCACCAGGCCGCGACCGGCGCGCACCAGCAACGGGTCGCCGGTGGTCTCGCGCAATCGGGCCAAGGCACGGCTCATGGCCGAAGGGCTCAGGCGCAGGCGTTTGGCCGCCGCAGCGACACTGCCTTCGGCGAGCAGCACATCCAGGGTGATCAGCAGATTGAGATCGGGCATCCGTGCTCCTTATAAGGCGTTGTATGCATCTATTAACTGCAACTCATGCGTCTTCCGCCATGTTAGGCGACGCCGTAGATTTGGGACAGTTGCCTTTACTCAAGGATTTTCCATGTCTATCTCTTCACGCGGCAGCCTCATCAGCCTGTCCCTGTCCACGCTGCTCGCCTCGCTGGGCACCAGCATTGCCAATGTCAGCCTGCCCAGCCTGGCGCAGGCGTTTGATGCCTCATTCCACGCCGTGCAGTGGGTGGTGCTGGCTTACCTGTTGGCGATCACGGCAGTGATTGTGAGTGCCGGACGCCTGGGCGACCGGTTCGGACGGCGGCGGTTGTTGCTCGCCGGGTTGCTGTTGTTCGCCGTGGCGTGCGGGCTGTGCGGCATGGCGCCGTCTCTGGCATGGCTGGTTGCAGCACGCGTCCTGCAAGGCCTGGGTGCGGCCGTGATGATGGCGATGGCCCTGGGCATGGTCGGTGACACCGTCACTAAAGAGCGTACCGGCCGCGTGATGGGTTTGCTGGGCACGATGTCGGCCGTCGGTACCGCGATGGGGCCCAGTGTCGGCGGTGTATTGCTGAGTGTGTGGGGCTGGCGCGCGATTTTCCTGATTGGCGTGCCATTGGGAGCGATGGCGATTGCCCTTGCCTACCGCTATTTGCCGGCAGATCGGCCCCACGTGGCATCCCCCGCCGACTCGAGTTTCTGGACATCATTAAACGATGCGTCATTGCGCACTGGCCTGATCATGAGTGCCCTGGTGGCCGCCGTGATCATGGCCACTTTTGTGGTGGGGCCGTTCTATTTGTCCCGAGGCCTGGGGCTCGATCCCGAGTGGATGGGCCTGGCCATGGCGGTCGGGCCCTGCGTCGCGGCCATCAGCGGTGTTCCGGCCGGCAGGCTCACCGACCGCCTCGGCAGCCAACGCATGAGCCTGTCCGGCCTGGGCCTGATGGCCTGTGGCGCGCTGCTGTTGTCCTGCGCGTCGGGCCTGTTCGCCTATCTGGGCGCACTGGTGATCCTGACCACCGGCTACAGCCTGTTCCAGGCCGCCAACAACACCGCCGTGATGACTGATGTAGAGCCCGCGCGGCGCGGCACGGTCTCGGGCCTGCTGAACCTGTCACGCAATCTCGGGCTGATTGTCGGCGCCTGGGCATTGGGGGCGATATTCGCCTGGGCCAGCCCGGATGTCACCCGTGCCCTCCCCCAATCCATTGCCTTTGGCCTGCACGCAACGTTCGGCGTCGCACTGGCCATGATCCTGCTGGCATGCGTGATGGCATGGCGCCGCTTTAACGCCTTCACCCCCCTGCAGAACACCCATTGAGGCAAAAAAACAAAAAAGGCGTTGCACCAGACCGGGTTACATCGCGCATCATGGGCACTTTCAAGCTCAAGGGTAACGTCCATGCGCGTTCTGTCATTGATGATGGGTCTTACGACGCTGGCCGCCACTACGGTGTTCTGCGCCAGCGCGATGGCGAATGAAGAAAGTCAGTTGGTACAACAGATCAACCAATACCGCAGCCAGGTGCAACGCTGCGGCGACCAGGGTTCCCAGGAACTGCCGCCATTGGCCAGCGATACGCGACTGGTGCTGCCAGCCACCAACGTTGGCGACCTGCAGCAGGCGCTGGCGCGGGCTGCGTACCCGATGGTCAACGTGCAGGCCATCAGCCTGTCCGGGCCCAAGGATGCCCAGGCGGCCATGAAGGCCGTGCGCGAAAGCTTCTGCCGCGTGGTGCTGGACCCGCAATTTGTCGATATCGGCGTGAGTAACAGCGGCCAGGACTGGCGCATCGTGCTCGCTCGACCACTGCTCACCAGTGGCCTGGGCGATTGGCAGACCGAAGGCAAGCAACTGCTCAACCTGATCAACACCGCGCGCTCACAACCGCGTCAGTGTGGCACCCAGGCGTTCACGGCCACCACGCCCCTATCGTGGAAT
Organism: Pseudomonas sp. DWRC2-2; assembly: GCF_049897885.1. Classification (NCBI taxonomy): domain Bacteria; kingdom Pseudomonadati; phylum Pseudomonadota; class Gammaproteobacteria; order Pseudomonadales; family Pseudomonadaceae; genus Pseudomonas; species Pseudomonas sp. DWRC2-2. The sequence continues at coordinate 54,481 of NZ_JAFCXD010000012.1, read as the reverse complement.
GACGACCTGGCCGGCGCTGCCAACAGCCACACGCGCAACATGGCCAACGGCAACTTCTTCGATCACCTCGACCACGACGGCCGCACCCCTGGGGATCGCGCCGAACTTGCCGGGTATATCGCGAAGAACATCGGCGAAAACATCGCCGCCGGGTTGGATACGCCACGCAAGGTTGTCGACGGCTGGCTTGCCAGTCCCGGCCATTGCGCCAACCTGATGAACCCGCAATTTCGCGAGTTGGGTGCAGCGTATGCCATGGATCCGAAGAGTGATGCAGGGATCTATTGGACGGGGGTTTTCGGCGCGCAATGAACAGTCAGTAAAACTTTCCAAACGGAGAGTGCATCAAATTGCTATCACCGGGATAATCGCGCTGAACTGCCAGCCGGCATTCCGGTCTGTTGCTTGTTGGGCCGCCCCTTTCAGGCGTTAAACAGACCGTAGCGTACAGGGTGTTCTTGCAATGATGAATTGGCTGCAAAGCAGCAGCGATATGGCTGAGCGGGTTCGCCAGCATGACTGGTCGAATACGCCCCTGGGGCCGCTGGAACAGTGGCCGGATGTGCTCAAGACCACCGTCGCATTGTGCTTTGCCTCAAGCTTCCCTCAGTCCATTGCCTGGGGGCCGCAGTTGACCATGCTGTACAACGACGCCTTCATCCCCATTCTCGGGGACAAACCCTATGCGCTGGGCCGTCCGTTCAATGAGGTGTGGCGTGAAGTCTGGGCCGAAGTCAGCCCGATTGCTCAGGCCGCCTTTGAAGGGCACGCCACCTATATCGAGAACTACCCGCTGTTGATCGAGCGCGGCGCCGGTCTCGAACAGGCGTACTTCACCTTTTGCTACAGCCCCATCCGCGACCCTCTGGGCAAGGTGGTGGGGATGCTGGATACCGTCACCGAAACCACGGCCACCGTATTCCTCAACCGCCGCCTGGCGGTGTTGGACGCGGTGGGCAGCGCCGTGGCCAATGCCACCGACGCCGAAAGCATCATGTCCACCACCACGCGTCTGCTGGCCGAGCACTTGCAGGTCTCCAATTGCGCCTACGCCGACATGGACGCGGACGAAGACGGCTTTACCATTCGCGGCAACTGGGCAGCGCCGGGCTCACCGAGCATCGTCGGGCGCTACAGCCTGGCATCGTTCGGCGCGCGGGCCGTGCAGCAGCTGCGTGCCGGAGAACCGCTGGTGGTGCAGGACAACCGCGCCGAATTCGCGCCGGAGGAAGCCGCCAGCTACCAAGCCCTGGGCGCGCTGGCGACCGTGTGCTTCCCGCTGATCAAGGACGGCCGCTTGACCGCGTTGATGGCGGTGCACCACAAGACGGCGCGAGTCTGGTCGCCCTATGACCTGGCGCTGGTGGGGGAAGTCACCGAACGCTCCTGGGCGCATATCGAGCGGGTCCGCGCCGACGCCGCCGTACGCGAAGGCCTGGCGGCGTTCACCGAGCTGAATGCCACCCTGGAACAACGGGTACAGGAGCGCACCCTCGCCCTCACCCAGGCGGAAGCTGCGTTGCGCCAGTCCCAGAAGCTGGAAGCCATCGGCCAACTGACTGGCGGCGTGGCCCATGACTTCAACAACCTGCTGACCATCATTCGCTCGTCGGTGGACTTCCTGCGCCAACCTGGGCTGTCCGAGGAGCGACGCCAACGCTATATGAGCGCCGTTTCCGACACCGTCGAGCGCGCCAGCAAACTCACCAGCCAACTGCTCGCCTTCGCCCGACGCCAACCGCTCAACCCGGAAGTCTTCGATGCAGGCCTGCGGGTCAAGAACATCGGCGAAATGCTCGAAAGCGTCACCGGCGCGCGCATCCATGTGCAGGTGCAATTGCCTGAGCGTCCTTGCCATGTGCGCGTCGACGCCAGCCAGTTTGAAACCGCGTTGATCAATATCGCCCTGAACGCCCGGGACGCCATGGACGGGCAAGGCACCCTCATCTTGCGCGTGGCCACGGTGGACACCCTGCCGCGCATCCGTGGCGATGAAGAGAGCCGCCAGCCCTTTGTGAGCATCGCCCTGGCCGACACCGGCAGCGGCATTCCCGGCGACACAGTCGAACGCATTTTCGAACCGTTCTTTACCACCAAGGCCGTGGGCAAAGGGACTGGGCTGGGGTTGTCCCAGGTGTTCGGCTTTGCCAAGCAGTCCGGTGGCAACGTCGATGTGGCGAGCCATCTGGGCCAGGGCACGGTGTTTACCCTGTACCTGCCGGAGGTGGCGGCGCAGGTAATAGCCCAAGAACATAGGCTGCAAGATCCCTTGCCGGTCCAGGACATAGCGCTGCGCCATATCCTGATCGTGGAAGACAACCTGGAAGTGGGCCGCTTCGCCAACCAGATCCTGCAAGACCTCGGTTACCGGACCACATGGGCGACCGATGCGGAACAGGCGCTCGCATTGGCCGGCGCGGATGCCCTGGCGTTTGACGGGGTGTTTTCCGATGTGGTGATGCCCGGCATGACCGGCGTGGCCATGGCCAAGGTGCTGCGCCAACGGCGCCCGGATTTGCCGGTGGTGCTCACCTCCGGCTACAGCGAGGAACTGGCCGAGAGTGGTTATGAAGGGTTCGAGTTCCTGCCCAAGCCCTACTCCGCCGACCAGGTCGCACGGGCACTCGCCAGAGCGATGCCCTGAGTCCTACTCGGCCACTGCCACCTGATTGCGGCCCTGGGCCTTGGCCCGATACAGCGCTTTGTCAGCGGTGTTCATCAGGCCGTGCAGATCTTGGTCCTGAGTATGGGTGGACGCCACGCCGAGGCTGGCGGTCAAGCCATGCACCGGCTCGGAGGCCAGGCCCGAGATGGCCTTGATCAACTGCTCGGCAATGTCCCGTGCGGTTTCCAGTGACGTATTGGGCAACAGCACCGCAAATTCCTCGCCGCCCAGGCGCCCATACACGTCGGCCTGACGGAACGAGGCACTGATCACCCCGCCAATCTGGCGCAGCACCTGGTCACCGGCCTGGTGACCGTAGGTGTCGTTGATTTCCTTGAAGTGGTCCATGTCCATCATCAACGCACACAACGGCTGATGATTGTGGCGGCATTGTGCGTACAACACCTGGGCATGTTCGAAGAAGGCACGGCGATTCATCAGGCCGGTGAGTTCGTCGGTCTGTGCGGCGCGGGTGGAAATGTTGTGGGCCCGCTCCATCTGGCGAGTCAGGCGGAAGGCCTTTTCCAAAGCATCCGACAGCTTGCGCGTGGCACTCACCACAAAAGTGGAAAACACCAGGACCGCAATGGCCACGCCCACTTGCATCGAGGACGGCTGGAACAGCAGCCACAGCGTGCACGGCAACAGCACCACGGCCATGGAGGCCAGCGTCATGTAGCGATAAGCCGAGTAACAGGAGACTGCGCTGACTGACATGCCCACGGTAAACAGCATCACCAGCACCTGGGAAAGCCGGTCATCGGTGGGCATGACCGCCAACGCGCCGATTCCCCAGGTTCCGGCAGACAGCATCAACGTGACCCAGTAGCGGCGTTCCCAACGGTCCGGCATGCGCTCGGCATTGGGACAGCGAAACCATTCCATGAACATTTTGATGCGAAACAGGGAAGTCGCCGCCAATACCACCAGCCAGACCAGGATGACCTGATGGTCAAACCGCTCCCAGCACAGCCAGCAGAGCATCACCGCGGCCAGGTAACTGCCGAAAATCGCGGCAAATGACTGCCGGAACAGCTGGTGCAAACGGTCGGTTCGCACCTGCTCCTCTATAAAGCAATCCTGCTCCTGCCCACGCCCAAGGCCGTTCATGAAATTCGCCTGATTCGACTGCCACGACAAAGGCGCCATTGTGGCACCCTGCCAGTAGTGCGGACAACAGAATCCAGCACGGTAGAGCCTTTAAAGCGGTTCCGGACGCAGAATCAGCACGCCCAGCGGCGGAAGATTCAACGACAGCGACACCGCCTGCCCATGGTGCGGCTCATCCTGGGTAAATACCTCGCCTCCATTACCGTAATTGGAGCCTGCGTACATCTCGGCGTCACTGTTGATCACCTCGCTCCAGCGCCCGCTGAACGGCACGCCGACTTTATAGCCTTCGCGCGGCACCGGGGTGAAGTTGGCCACCACCAGCACGGGCTTGCCGTCCTTGCTCCAGCGCAGCCAGGCGTAGACGCTGTTGATCGCATCGTCGCCGATCAACCACTGGAAGCCTTGGGGCGCGTCATCCTGTTCGTGCAGGGCCGGTTCTTCGCGATACAAGCGATTGAGGTCGCCCACCAGCTTCTGCACGCCTTTGTGCTCAGCGTACTGCAGCAGGTACCAATCCAGTTGCTGGTCATGGTTCCACTCGCGCCATTGGCCGAATTCGCAGCCCATGAACAACAGTTTTTTGCCGGGGTGCATCCACATGAACGCCAGGTAAGCCCGCAGGTTGGCAAACTTCTGCCAACGGTCGCCAGGCATCTTGTCGATCAGCGAATGCTTGCCGTGCACCACTTCATCGTGTGAGATCGGCAGGATGAAACGCTCGGACCAGGCGTAGACCAGCCCAAAACTCAGCTCGTTGTGGTGATGGGCGCGATACACCGGGTCCTGCTGGATGTAATGCAGGGAATCGTGCATCCAGCCCATGTTCCATTTGTAGTTGAAACCCAGGCCGCCCTGTTGGGTCGGCTGGCTGACGCCGGGCCAGGCGGTGGATTCCTCGGCGATCACCAGGGCACCGGGCGCCTCGATGGCGACTACATCATTGAGGTGACGCAAAAAGTCGATGGCTTCGAGGTTTTCGCGGCCGCCATGGCGATTCGGCACCCATTCGCCGGCTTTGCGTGAATAGTCGCGGTAGAGCATCGAGGCCACGGCATCCACGCGCAGCCCGTCGATGTGGAAGTGTTTAAGCCAGTGCAACGCCGAGGCCAGCATGAAGCCATGCACTTCGGTGCGGCCCAGGTTGTAGATCAGCGTGTCCCAATCCTGATGGAAACCTTCCAGCGGGTTGGCGTATTCGTACAACGCGGTGCCGTCGAATTGCGCCAGGCCGTGGGTGTCGGTGGGAAAATGCGCCGGCACCCAGTCGAGGATCACGCCGATATCCGCCTGGTGCAGCGCGTTGACGAAATAGGCAAAATCCTGCGGCGAACCGAAGCGTGCCGTCGGGGCGAATTGGGACAAGGCCTGATAGCCCCACGAGCCGCCGAACGGGTGCTCCATGATCGGCATCAGTTCAATGTGGGTGAAACCCAGCTGCTGCACGTAAGGAATCAGGCGCTCGGCCAGTTCGCGCCAATTGTACTGACGCGCCACTTCGCCCGCCTCGTCCAGTTCGGCCTGCCAGGAACCCACGTGCAATTCATAGATCGACAGCGGCGCGGTGGTCTTCTGCTTCTCGACCCGCGACTGCATCCATTCGTGGTCTTGCCAATCCACCTGCAACGGCTCGGCAACCTTCGAAGCCGTGTCCGGCGGCAATTGAGTGGCCAGCGCGACGGGGTCGGCCTTGAGCGGCAGGATCCCATTGGCGCCGAGCACTTCGTACTTGTAAGCCGCGCCCGGTTGCAGGCGTGGGATAAAGATCTCCCACACGCCGGAAGGATGGCGCAGGCGCATCGGATGCCGGCGCCCGTCCCAGATATTGAAATCGCCCACCACCGACACGCGTCGCGCATTCGGTGCCCACACGGCAAAGCGCACACCTTGCACGCCGTCGACGCTGGTCACCTGGGCGCCCAGGCAGCTGCCGAGGTCGCGGTGATTGCCTTCGGCGAACAGGTACAGGTCCATTTCACCCAGCAACAGTTGCTGGAAGCTGTAAGGGTCTTCGGTGATCTGCTCGCCCCCGGCCCACTGGATTTTCAGCAGGTACGCCTGGCGCGTGTGGAAGTGCCCGACAAACAGGCCCGGTACCTGGCTCGCGTCGAGGCTGCCGATCTGTTCGCCGCTGTCGCGCGCCAGCACCTGGACGCTCAAGGCTTCGGGCAGGAACGCACGGATAAACTGGCCGCCGTGCTCATCATCGTGTGGCCCGAGAATCGAGAACGGGTCGTGGTGTTCGGCGCGTACCAGCGCTTCGACGTCCTTGGACGCCGGCAATGCAGTCAATTTCGGTTGCAGCGGTTCTTTATGTGTAAAGCTCATGACGTCTCCCCACCGCGTGCAGTTTTAGATATGGGTGCTTCCTTTATAGAAGCAGTCCCGCTCAGTAAACCGTGCAACCCTTGCAAGGGCACCGGCAACCAAGTCGGACGGTTCTCTGCTTCGTAGGCCACTTCGTACGCGGCCTTCTCCAGGCTGAACAACGCCAGTGCAGCGTCCTGGCCTTTGGCATCCTGCCAGTCATGCGCCAGTGTAGACGTAGCTGACTGATAAGCCTGGATAAATGCCTGGCGTGCTTCTTTCAGATAACGATCGGTTACACGTTTACGGGATACCGCCGCTTCGGGCGAGTGATCCACCCCTTGCACATTCAAGGCCATGGCCGCCGCGTAATCGAACGAGCGCAACACGCCGCTCACATCTTTATACGGGCTGTGCTTGCCCCGTCGTTCGTGCAAGGGCCGCGCCGGTTCGCCTTCAAAATCGATCAAGTAGGCATCGCCTTTCACCACCAGCACCTGGCCCAAATGCAAGTCACCATGCACCCGAATGCGCAACCCGCCCGCCGTGGCTTTTGCCAAGGCCTGTACATGACTGGCGATGGCTTTTTTCTGCGCCAGCAAATCACTGACCAGCGCTTGATCGGCCGGGTTCAATTGGCTTTGATGAAGTTTGAGCAACTGCAACGCGCGGTCCAGCTGCGCGCCGACGTCCTTGGCCCAGGCCTGGGTGTCCTTGGCGCTGGTAACCTCCGGCTTGAAGTCTTTATTGGCAGTGTCAGCGCCGAGCACCAGGTGCATTTCACCCAGGCGCTGGCCGAGCAATCCGGCAAAGTCCGCCAGCTCGCCAAGGGCGTTGTAATGCTGCTCCTGCTCGGAGATGGCTTCAGCCAGCTCGTCGCGGATCGCCCGTTCCAGGTTGTTCTGGGTCCAGCTCCAGGCGTTTCCCTGGTTGCTCAAATAGCCTTGGGCAATCATCAGCAGGTTGTCTTGGCCTTCGGCATCATGGCGCACCATCGAGCCCAGCAGTGGCGAGATGTTGGGGTAGCCGGCTTCAGTCAGGTAGGCGCTCATTTCCAGTTCCGGGTGCACGCCGGAAGCGACTTTGCGGATCAGTTTGAGCACCAGGCTTTCACCCACCACCACCGAGCTGTTGGACTGCTCGGCGGACAGGTAGCGCACCTCAGCCTCATCCGTCAGTTGCAGCTTGGCCAGGTGCGGCGTGGCGTCAAAGCGCAGTTCACCCTCGCTGGTAGTGAGCACGGTGCCGGCTTGCAAACCTTGAATCACCGCCCGGATAAAATGCTCAAGGCTGAAGGCATCCGTGACCAAGCCCACCTGGCGCACCCGCCTTACGCGGGCCAACGCCAGCTGTTGCGGCAAGGCACTGGTGAACTGGTCTTCACCGAGAAAACCCAACGGCAGCTGATACCGGCTGACTTGACCACCCGCTGTTACTTCAAGCTCGCTGAGCAACACCGGATGCTCGGGATCGCCAAAGCGCGCGCCGTAGGCAATGCGCACGCTGTCGATGGCCGTGTCCTTGCCGGCAAACCAGCGACGCTTGGGCAGCCAGGCTGGAAGCACCGTCTGCTCCAGGGAACCGCGGCACGGCTCGTCTAGCAGTTCTTCCATGCGCTTTTTCAATACCAATGTGGTGAAGTCCGGCATGCTCTGGGCCGGCTCCACGTGCCAGCTCGGCATCTGATTTTCCGGCGCCAACACAAACCAATAAAAGCCATAAGGCGCCAGGGTCAGCAGGAAATTAAGCTGGCCGATGGGTGGGAAAGCATTACCGCCGAGCATCTCCACCGGCACCATGCCCGCAAATGCCGACAGGTCCAACTCGGCCGCCTGGGCGCTGCGCGACACGTTGGCCACGCAGAGGATGATTTCGTTACGCCCATCTTCGCCGGTGAATTCACGGGTATAGGCCAGGATGCGGCGGTTGCTCGGCGAGAGCATTTTCAAGCTGCCACGGCCGAACGCCTTGGATTGCTTACGCACCGCCAGCATGCGCCGGGTCCAGTTCAGCAGCGAATGCGGGTCTTGGGCCTGAGTCTCGACATTCACCGACTGGTAGCCGTATTGCGGGTCCATGATCGGCGGCAGTACCAGGCTGGCCGGGTCGGCGCGGGAAAAACCGCCGTTGCGGTCGATGGACCATTGCATCGGTGTGCGTACGCCATCGCGGTCGCCGAGATAGATGTTATCGCCCATGCCGATCTCATCGCCGTAGTACAGGGTCGGCGTGCCAGGCATCGACAGCAACAGGCTGTTGAGCAGCTCGACACGGCGACGATCCCGCTCCATCAATGGCGCAAGACGGCGACGAATACCCAGGTTGATCCGCGCACGACGGTCAGCCGCGTAGTAGTTCCACAGGTAGTCGCGCTCCTTGTCGGTGACCATTTCCAGGGTCAGTTCATCGTGGTTGCGCAGGAAGATCGCCCATTGGCAGTTGGCCGGAATCTCCGGGGTCTGCCGTAGGATATCGGTGATCGGGAAGCGATCTTCCTGGGCCAGGGCCATGTACATGCGCGGCATCAGCGGGAAGTGGAAGGCCATGTGGCATTCATCGCCGTCGTCGCCCTTTTTGTCACCAAAGTAGAGTTGGGTGTCTTCCGGCCACTGGTTGGCTTCGGCCAATAGCATGCGGTCCGGGTAATGCGCGTCGATCTCGGCACGGATCTGCTTGAGCACGTCGTGGGTTTCAGGCAGGTTCTCGTTGTTGGTGCCGTCGCGCTCGATCAGGTACGGGATGGCGTCGAGGCGCAGGCCGTCGATGCCCATGTCCAGCCAGTAGCGCATCACCGACAACACGGCTTTCATCACCTGGGGGTTGTCGAAGTTGAGGTCGGGCTGGTGGGAATAGAAACGGTGCCAGAAGTATTGGCCGGCGACCGGGTCCCAGGTCCAGTTGGACTTCTCGGTATCGAGGAAGATGATGCGCGTGCCGTCGTATTTCTGGTCATCATCCGACCACACGTAGAAGTCCCGCGCCGCCGAGCCGGGCTTGGCCTTGCGAGCGCGCTGGAACCAGGGGTGCTGGTCGGAGGTGTGATTGATCACCAGCTCGGTGATCACCCGCAGCCCGCGCTTGTGCGCCTCGGCAATAAAGCGCTTGGCGTCGGCCAGGGTCCCGTAGTCGCTGTGCACGCCACGGTATTCGGCAATGTCATAGCCGTCGTCGCGACGTGGCGAGGGGTAGAACGGCAATAGCCAAATGGTGTTTACACCCAGGTCCGCGATGTAGTCGAGCTTGGCGATCAGGCCGGGAAAATCACCGATACCGTCGTTATTGGAGTCGAAATAGGATTTGACGTGAACCTGGTAGATCACCGCGTCCTTGTACCAGAGCGGGTCTTTGATGAAGGTGGCAGCGTTGGGTTTCTTCGCCATTGGAAACTCCTGGAAAATGCATCGGAAGGTTCAAGACGATGGGGTGATGCGCCAGATGCCAAACGGCATCTGCGGCTCCAGCCGTGTCCACTGGGTTTTGCCGTACCAGGTCCAGCGATGGCCGTTCATCAGGTCTTCACCTTGGGTCTGGGCATCATCCGGCAGCCCCAATTCCCACAAGGGCAACTCGAAGTGGGCTTCCTGGGCGTTATAAGGATCCAGGTTCACCGCCACCAGAATGAAGTTGCTGCCGTCCTCGCTGCGCTTGCCGAAATACAGGATGTTGTCGTTCCAGGCGTTGTAGAGCGTGAGCCCCAGATGCGTCTGCAGCGCCGGGTTCTGCCGGCGGATGCGGTTGAGCTGGGCGATCTCGGCAATGATGTTGCCGGGCGCGGTGAAGTCCCGAGGGCGGATCTCATATTTCTCCGAGTCCAGGTATTCCTCTTTGCCCGGCACCGGGGCCGACTCGCAGAGTTCGAAGCCGGAATACATGCCCCACAGGCCCGAGCCCATGGTGGCCAGCGCGGCACGGATCAAGAAGCCAGGGCGGCCGGAGTCGTGCAGGAAGGCTGGGTTGATGTCCGGCGTATTCACGAAGAAATTCGGCCGGTAGCATTCGCGCCACGGCGACTCGTTCAGCTGCGTCAGGTATTCGCTCAACTCGGCCTTGGTATTGCGCCAGGTGAAATAGGTGTAGCTCTGGGAATAGCCGACCTTGCCCAGGCGCGCCATCATCGCCGGCGTGGTGAAGGCTTCGGCCAGGAAGATCACGTCCGGGTACTTGGACCGCACGTCGCTGATCAGCCATTGCCAGAACGGCAGCGGCTTGGTGTGGGGGTTGTCGACGCGAAAGGTCTTCACGCCCTCTTCCACCCAACCCACCACGATGTCGCGCAGCTCGGTCCACAGGCTCGGGATGGCATCTGCGGCATAAAAGTCGACGTTGACGATGTCCTGGTACTTCTTCGGCGGGTTCTCCGCGTATTTGATCGTGCCGTCCGGGCGCCAGTTGAACCAGCCCGGATGTTCCTTGAGCCACGGATGGTCCTGGGAACACTGGATGGCGAAGTCCAAAGCGATTTCCAGGCCATGCTCGGCGGCCGCCTGGACCAGGCGGCGGAAATCATCGCGGCTGCCCAGTTGCGGGTGAATCGTCTCATGGCCGCCGTCTTCGCTGCCGATGGCATAGGGGCTGCCCGGATCATCGGGGCCGGCGCTCAGGGAATTGTTCTTGCCTTTGCGGTGGCTGCGCCCGATGGGGTGGATCGGCGGGAAGTACAGTACGTCAAAACCCATGTCATGGATCATCGACAGCCGTGAGTGCACGTCCTTAAAGGTGCCGTGACGCGCCGGATCGTCGGTGATCGAGCGCGGGAACAGCTCATACCAGCTGGCGAACAGCGCTGCCTCGCGCTCCACATCAATCGGGTAGACGGTGCTGATGCTCAGGTAGGCGCGGTGATCGGCCTGGGTCATCAGGTGTGCACTGTCTTCGTGCAGGAACTGCGCAACCTGCTCGGTTTCCAGCAGGCCGGAGAGTTCGTGGTGCAACAGCATCAGGCGGTCACGCAGCTCATTGTCACTGCGCTCGGCGGCCTGTAGCACCAGGCTGCGGCCTTCCTGCAACTCCAGGCTGACCGGCACACCCGCCTCATGCTTCTTGCGCAGCTCATAGCAAAAGCTGGCGAAGGTATCGATCCAGGCTTCGATGCAGTATTCGTGAGGGCCTTGCTGGGCCACAGTAAACGCGCCTTCCCAGCCGTTGTTGCCCACGTCGGTCATGACCACGCTGTGCCAGCTTTCGTCTTGCAGCGGGCGCCAGCGGATCAGCACGGCGAGCTTGTCATGGCCGTCGGCAAACACTTTGCTGGTGACATTGACCCGTTGGCCGACCACGGCCTTGACGGCAAATTCGCCGCCATCAATCACGGGAGTGGTGCTTTCGATTGCGATCCTGGGCAGCAACAGTGCCTGGGACAGTGGTAACAAGGAGTCTGTTTCAGCAGTCATCGAGCATCTTCCCCTTACGCCCTGTGGACGCTCTTTGCTTGATCCGAATTCTGAGGCGGCCGAGCTCTTCCTGAGCAAAGCCGTAATAGGTCCGAGCCTGGGCTCCGGTTAAAAGTTCAGCTGGATGTGCCGCCATCGGGCGGGGAATCGATTCGCACCGGCGGCTGTCCACCGATAGAGCAAAGCACAAAGGAGGCCACACCGATGAATATCCCGATCCCGGCGGAAACGCCGGACCCGAATATCGACAAACCCACCCTGCCGCCGACCGAACCGGAACCGATTCCGGAAAAAGAACCACCTGAAAACGAACCGCCACCGGTGGAAGAACCGCCGACGACCATGCCGCCCGTGATCGTCAGTCCTTCTCAAAACGCTTGACGATCTTTGGCATCACGCTAAACACCGCCAGCGCCAGCAGGGTACTCAGCACCGCTGTCGATTCCCGGCCCAACCCGGCCGAGACCCCAATCGCAGCGGTCATCCACAAGCCGGCGGCGGTGGTCAGGCCTTTGACGTGCCCCTCTTCATCGTCCTTGCCCTTGATGATCGTACCGGCGCCCAAGAAGCCGATCCCGGCAATCACCCCTTGCACCACCCGGCTCATGGCGTCCGCCTGATTACCGGACATTTGCGGCACCATCACAAACAAGGCAGCGCCCAGCGCCACCAGCATATGGGTGCGCACCCCGGCGGCCTTGCCCTTGCTCTCTCGCTCAAAGCCGAGAATGCCGCCCAGGATCGCGGCGATCAGCAGGCGCACGGTGATCTGGGTGAGCTGTTTGGCGTCGCCAATGTCGGCGAATTCAGCCTGCAGGGTTTGCCACACTTCATGCCACCACGCGTCCATGGATGCTGCCCTTTGTCATTATTGGTAATGGATGGACAGCAGCGACCGCCAGTCAGTTGCCTGGAACCCCCACACATCGCTGGGCCCTAACTTTACATCGCCCACAGATAAGGAGAACGGCATGCCCATTCGTATCGAAAACCAACTGTGCTACTTCATGCTCGATGACAACGGCCAGGAACAGAGCGTGCCAGCGACCCGGGTCAATATTGTTACCGACCTCGACAAGTCGATGTCCTACGTGGAGTTGGCCGCCGAGCGGATCTATATCACCGAGGCCGAGGCCGACGCCCTGACGGTGGCCGGTGCCCACGATGGGCGCCAGCATGTGAAGGCCGAAGAACCTGGTTCGCTGATTTAATTGATCTGTGTCAGCCCCCTTGAAATAACGCTGCACCCCTGGTGCCATGGGGTGCAGCACATTGTCGCAGCGGGCATTCACCGCCCCATCTGATCCGCTTTTTATCGCCATACCTGAGTCTGTTATGCAAACAGCGCCACGCGCATAGTTCATCCGCCTGATGGAGGCTGATGAGCGAACGACCATGAGAGAACACATCCCAACCGTGGAAATCTTTGAGCCCACACACCCAAAGAAGGTGAAGGCCAAGTCCAGCGACAACTTGATTTATACCCGCAGTTTCACCGGCCTGTTCCGTACCTTGCGCGTGAGCGGTGCAGGCTTCCTGTTCCTGGCGTTTTTCGGCACCGTGTGGCTGAACTGGGATGATCGGCAGGCCGTGCTGTGGGACCTGGCTGAAAGCAAATTCCATATCTTTGGCGCAACCTTCTGGCCGCAGGATTTCATCCTGTTGTCGGCGCTGTTGATCATCTGCGCCTTCGGCCTGTTTGCGATCACCGTGTTTGCCGGCCGCGTGTGGTGCGGCTACACCTGCCCGCAGAGCTCGTTTACCTGGCTGTTCATGTGGTGCGAAAAAGTCACCGAAGGCGAGCGCAACCAGCGTATCAAGCTGCAAGCGGCGCCCTGGAGCCTGAACAAACTGGCGCGACGCTCGGCCAAGCACACCTTGTGGCTGGGCATCAGCGTGCTGACCGGCCTGACGTTTGTCGGCTATTTCACGCCGATCCGCCCCTTGGCGGCTGAACTACTGACCTGGCAGATGGGCGGCGTCAGTTTGTTCTGGGTGCTGTTTTTTACCGGCGCCACCTACATCAACGCCGGCTGGCTGCGCGAAGCGGTGTGCATGCACATGTGCCCGTATGCGCGGTTCCAGAGCGTGATGTTCGACAAAGACACCCTGACCATTTCCTACGACGTGGTCCGCGGCGAAAACCGTGGCCCGCGCAAACGTGACGTCAAACCCGCCGACGTCGGCCTGGGCGACTGCATCGACTGCCAGCTGTGCGTGCAGGTCTGCCCCACTGGGATCGACATCCGCGACGGCCTGCAAATGGAGTGCATCGGCTGCGCGGCGTGCATCGACGCCTGCGATTCGATCATGGACAAAATGGGCTACCCGCGTGGCCTGGTGAGCTACACCAGCGAACATCAACTGCAAGGCGGCAAGACGCACCTGCTAAGGCCGCGCCTGATCGGCTACAGTGCCGTGCTGCTGGTGATGATCGCTGCGCTGGTAGTGGCGCTGGTGGAACGGCCGATGGTGTCGCTGGATGTGACCAAGGACCGTGGCATGTTCCGTGAAAACGCCCAGGGTCTGATCGAAAACATCTACAGCCTCAAGGTGATCAACAAGACCCAGCAACGCCAGGACTATCGCCTGGAACTGGTAGACGCCGACGGCTTCCAGTTGCAAGGCAAGACCGAGATCAGCCTGGCGCCGGGGGAAATCAGCGATGTGCCGGTGTCGGTGGCATTGCTGGCGGATAAACCGGCGAGCAGTTCGCAGACCTTGCGTTTCAAAGTCTCGGACGTGGATGAGCCAGGGATCTACAGCATTGCCGACAGCCGCTTTGTGGCGCCGTTGAACCGATAAAAACATTCACACTGACTGAGCCCCCATGAAACGCTACGAAAAATTCGCCGACGACATTGCAGAACTGATCCGCTCCGGCGTCCTCGGCCCCGGCCAGCGGGTGCCGTCGGTACGCTATGCCAGCCAGACCTACGGCGTCAGCCCGTCCACGGTATTCCAGGCCTACTACCTGCTGGAGCGCCGTGGCCTGATCCGCGCGCGGCCGCGTTCGGGCTACTTCGTCAACACCCATGCGCCCAGTCCGTTTTCCGAGCCGGTGGTGAGCGAGCAGGTGCACGAGTCCACCGAAGTGGACGTGAGCGAACTGGTGTTCTCGGTACTCGACTCGATCAAAGACCCGAACACCGTACCGTTCGGCTCGGCGTTCCCCAGCCCCATGCTGTTCCCGCTGCCACGCCTGGCCCGCTCCCTGGCCAGCGCCAGCCGCGAAATGGACCCGCGCCTGGTGGTCACCGACATGTCGCCGGGCAACCCGCAACTGCGTCGGCAGATCGCCCTGCGCTACATGGTCGGCGGCCTGATGCTGCCCATGGAAGAACTGCTGATCACCAACGGCGCCTTGGAGGCGTTGAACCTGTGCCTGCAAGCCGTCACCGAACCGGGTGACCTGGTGGCCATCGAAGCCCCGGCGTTCTACGCCTGCCTGCAAGTGCTGGAGCGCTTGAAACTCAAGGCCGTGGAAATCCCCGTGCACCCGCGCGACGGCATCGACCTCAACGCCCTCGCGCAAACCCTGGAGCGCTACCCGATCAAGGCCTGCTGGACCATGACCAGCTTCCAGAACCCCATGGGCGCGACCCTGCCGGAAGCCAAGAAACAGGCGCTGGTGGAACTGCTGCGCGGCCATCAGGTGCCGCTGATCGAAGACGATGTGTACGCCGAGCTGTATTACGGCCAACAGGCGCCGAAGCCCGCCAAGGCGTTCGATACCGAAGGCCTGGTGATGCATTGCGGCTCCTTCGCCAAAAGCCTGGCCCCCGGCTATCGCGTGGGTTGGGTGGCGGCCGGACGTTTTGCGCAGAAGGTTGAACGCCTGAAGCTGATGACCTCGCTCTGCCCGTCGATGCCGGCCCAGGCGGCGATTGCCGATTACTTGCAGCACGGCGGCTATGACCGGCACCTGCGCAAACTGCGCTATGCCCTGGAGGAACAGCAAAGCGCGATGCTGGCCGCTATCGCCCGCTATTTCCCGGCGCAGACGCGGGTCAGCCAACCGGCCGGCGGGTACTTTCTGTGGCTGGAACTGCCGGAGCAGACGGATTCGTTGAAGTTGTTCCAGATGGCGTTGGCGCAAGGCATCAGCATCGCGCCGGGGCCGATCTTCTCGGCCACCCAGCGCTTTCGGAACTGCATTCGCTTGAACTACGGCAGCCCGTGGACCGAGGCGTCGGAAAAAGCCATGGAAACATTGGGGCGCATTGTTCGCTCGTTTTAAGCCGGAACCCCACTCCACCAGGCGCCACACAAAAAAGCGCATGCATCACGCCTGAACATGCGCCTTACCGAATTCTGCCTGGAGATTTCTTATGCACATGCCCGCCTCTACCACGCCTAGACAACTACCTGTTCCACCCCACTACATGCGTGCAGCCGAACAACAACAAGTGCGCGAGATGACAGGCCCCATGGGCCGTCCCGCTGGCGATCATCGATCGGCAGACAGGATCATCGAGCAAAGCCCTGTACTGCAGCACTTTCTCGATAACCGCGATCATGACCACTTACTGGATGAGCTGAAGATACAGGTCGGTGACTGGACCACCGCCAACCCGGAACCGGACGCCAGGGCCAATGCGGCCTACGACCTGGACAAGGTATTGCGTTTTCTGGACAACCTGGACGACCGTCACTTGAATGCCAGCCATAGTCGTAACGGACAGATCGACGGGTTCTGCTGTAATAGCTACAGAACGCACGACAATTCTGAAGCCAGCCAGCTCCAGGCATTTTCCCGCAAAGGATACGCAGCACTGCGCCATCTACGGACCTGAAAAGTGGATGCTCAACGCCCACCACCCAGATCGAGGAACGTCCCGGTCGCGTACGAAGCCTTATCCGACAGCAGCCAGATAATCGCCTCTGCCACCTCATCCGGGCGCCCGCCACGGGCCATGGGAATACCGGACTCCAACTTGCTGACCCGGTCCGGGTCGCCGCTCAAGGCATGGAAGTCGGTGAAGATATAACCAGGACGCACCGCGTTGACACGAATGCCTTCGCCCGCCACTTCCTTCGACAGCCCAATGGTGAAGGTGTCGAGTGCGCCTTTGGACGCGGCGTAGTCGACATACTCACCCGGCGACCCCAGACGCGCGGCCACTGACGACACGTTGACGATACTGCCGCCCTGCCCGCCATGCTTGGGCGACATACGCAGCACCGCATGCTTGGCACACAGGATCGGGCCGAGCACGTTGGTCTTGATGATTTTCAGGATGCGGAATTCGGACATTTCGTCAACGCGGGACTTGTGTCCCACCGTACCCGCATTGTTGACCAGTGCGGTCACACGACCCAGTTCGGCGTCCACGCGGTGGAACAGCGCGATCACTTCGTCCTCGATACTCACATCCGCCCGCACGGCAATGGCTTGGGCGCCCAGTGCACGCACCCGTTCGAGCACACGGTGGGCCGCCTCTTCGTCGGATTGGTAGTTGATGCAGATGCGATAGCCCTGGCGAGCAGCCAGCAAGGCCGTCTCGGCGCCAATCCCACGACTGCCCCCGGTGATGATGACGACTTTGTCCATGCGTGCGGTCTCCTGATTCAACCTGATGTTTAGGGTTGGATCCAAGAATACCTGTCACGCACGGCTTTTGTCAGGCGCAACGGCCTCTTCGGCGCGTTGGATATCCGCCATAAAGCCTTCCGCCGGCAACGGGTGACCCAGCAGGTAACCCTGAAGGGAATTGCACCCAAGCCGTGTCAGGAAATTCTGCTGCACATCCGTCTCGACACCCTCGGCAACAATCCGTAATCCCAAGGCCTGGCCAAGGGCGACGATGGCCGAGACGATGGCTGCGTCGTCGCTGTCGTGTTCCAGATCGCGCACAAAGCCTCGGTCGATCTTCAGCTCGTTGGCCGGCAGGCGCTTGAGGTACATCAGGCTGGAGTAGCCGGTGCCGAAGTCGTCGATGGACAAGTCGACGCCCATGTCCGACAGCTGCTGCAACACCGTCATGCTCGCGTCGGCGTCGCTCATGGCCGTGGTTTCGGTGATTTCCAGGGTCAGGCTGTTGGCCGGCAATTGGTGCCGCTCAAGCGCCGCCGCCACACTCTTGACCAGCCCGGCGTGGCAGAACTGCAAGGCCGACAGGTTTACCGCAATGCGCCAATCTTCGTAGCCCTGAACGTACCACAGGCTCATCTGGCGGCAGGCTTCGTTGAGTACCCATTCGCCGATGGGAATGATCAACCCGGTTTTTTCCGCCAACTCGATAAACATCGCCGGCAGCAGCAGCCCCTGTTGCGGGTGCTCCCAGCGCAGCAGGGCTTCGGCACCGACCGGAATACCGCTGACCGCGTCGAACTTGGGCTGGTAGTACAGGCGAAATTGCTCCTGTTCCACAGCATTGCGCAAGTCCTGCAACAGCTGCAATTGCTTGCGCGCGTTGGTGTTCATCGACACATCAAAGAAGCTGTAGCCGTTCTTGCCCATGCCCTTGGCGTGGTACATCGCGGCGTCGGCGTTCATCAACAGTTCCTGAGGGTTGTTGCCGTTGCCCGGGAACATCGCGATGCCGACACTGGCGGAGATCTTCAACTCATGCTCGGCCACCTGGAAGGCGCGGTTGATCAGGATCACTTGGCGCTCGGCAAGACCCAGGGCATCATCCGGCTGGGTCAGTTGCACCAGTAACACAAACTCGTCGCCGCCGATGCGCGCCAGGGTGTCCTGGCTGCGCAAGTCTTCGCGCAGGCGCAGGCCGACTTCGCGCAACAGTTGGTCACCCATGTGGTGACCAAAGGCATCGTTGACTGGCTTGAAGCCATCGAGGTCGATAAACATCAGCGCGAAGCAACCGCCCTGCTCTTTCACGGCCTGCATGGCTTGCTGAATGCGGTCCGCAAGCAACGTACGGTTGGGCAAGCCGGTGAGCATGTCGTGCAGGGCCAGATGGGTCAGTTCCTGGTTGGCTTGGGTCAGGGAATCGGCCAGCACCGCCGTACGCGCTTCCAGGCGTGCATCGAGCAACGAGGTGAGCAAGGCGATGGCCAACACCGCCAGGGTCGTGACCAGTACCAGGTTATCCAGGCCCTTGCCGCTCAACCCGTTCAATGCAGCGCCACAGAAACTCTCATCGGCAAAACGTGCGGCGGCCATGCCGGTGTAATGCATGCCGACGATGGCAAAGCCCATCACCACCGCTGCGCCCCCCCGTAAAAGGCGCACGTACGGTGTGTTACGGCGCAGATTGTGGGCGATCCACAGCGCAGCGCCAGACGCGACCACCGCGATCAGCAGCGACGCGCCAAACAAGGTGGGGTCATAGTCGATGCCTGGGGTCATACGCATGGCGGCCATGCCGGTGTAATGCATGCACGCGATGCCGGTGCCCATGACCAGCGCACCAAACCCCAGTTGCCAGGCGGGCAAACGCGGCTGGCTGATCAGCCACAAGGCAAAGCCGCTGGACAACACCGCGATCAACAACGACAGCGCCGTGATGCCCAGATCGAAGCCCAGGGCAAACGGCAAGCGCAGCGCCAGCATGCCGATGAAGTGCATCGACCACACCCCCACGCCCATCGCCATGGCGCCGCCGGCGATCCATAAATAAACGGCGCGGCCTTTGGCGGTAGCAATGCGACCGGAAAGGTCCAAAGCGGTGTAGGAAGCGAGGATCGCGACAAACAGCGAAATCACGACCAGCGAGGGTGAATAACTACCGATGAGCATGGGACTTCTCGTGCGCAACGGGCGTGAGAAGCCCGTGCCAGGTGGCAAAGCGGGCGATTGTAGCGAGAATAATTCTTGAGCAGTTGATTAATTATCAGAGGGCCATTAGTGGCATTTTGACGTCAATCAACTGGCTGCAAACCCCGCCAAAATCAGTCCTTCTCGGCAATCGGTGTCTGCCCGTCCCAACCACCGCCCAATGCCGCGATCAATTGCACACTGGCCACCAGGCGCGTCTGCAGAAGGGTCAACACCGTGCGCTCGTTGCTCAGTGCGGTCGCTTGCGTGGTGACCACATCCAGGTAGGCGATCAGACCCGCCTTGTATTGGTTCTGGGTCAGGCGCAACGACTCACGGGCGGCGTCGAGTGCTTCATTACTGACCACCGCCTCGTCTTCCAGCACCTTGAGTTGCACCATGTAGTTTTCCACTTCACGGAAACCATCCAGCACGGTCTGGCGGTATTTGGCGACGGTCTCGTCGTAGCTGGCCACGGTGCGGTCGACTTCCGCCGAACGCTGGCCGCCGTCAAACAGCGTCATGGCCAGTTTTGGCCCCACCGACCAGAAGCGGTTCGGCAGGCTGATCCAGTCGGCATAGGTGCTGCTGGAGTAACCACCGGCCAGGCTCAGGCTCAGGTCCGGGTAGTAGGCGGCCTTGGCCACGCCGATATTGGCGTTGGCGGCGATCACCGAGCGTTCGGCCGAGGCGATGTCCGGGCGGCGCTCCAGCAGTTGCGACGGCAGGCTCACGGGAATCTGCGGCAGTGCCGGGATGTCCTTGCTCACCGCCAGGTTGAAGTTGGCCGGCGCCTCGCCGATCAACACCGCAATCGCGTTTTCCAGCTGGGCGCGCTGCCAGATCAGGTCGATCAGGCTGGCCTGGGTCGTCTTGAGTTGGGTTTGTGCCTGGGCTACGGCGTCCTTGCCG
This sequence comes from Pseudomonas sp. DWRC2-2, assembly GCF_049897885.1. Classification (NCBI taxonomy): domain Bacteria; kingdom Pseudomonadati; phylum Pseudomonadota; class Gammaproteobacteria; order Pseudomonadales; family Pseudomonadaceae; genus Pseudomonas; species Pseudomonas sp. DWRC2-2. The sequence goes on along the minus strand of NZ_JAFCXD010000012.1, from coordinate 34,374 downwards.
GAAACCCCGGCGCGGTACTGGTTTTCGGTCATTTGCAGGGAGCGTTGATAGGTTTCCAGCGTGGCTTGCAGCAAGCGCGTCTGTTCATCCATGACCCGCAGTTGCAGGTAGCTTTGCACCAGTTCGGACTGCTGGCTCAGACGCATCGCCGCCAGGTCGGCCGAGCTGGCTTCGGCGCTGGCTTCATTGGCTTCCAGGCCACGGCGCAATTTGCCCCAGATATCCGCTTCCCAGCTCACGCCCAACTGGGCATTGAGGGTGTCGCGGATACCGCTGCTGGAACTGCTCAGGCTCGCGTTGCTGCTGCCGGTACCCTGGCTGGCGCGGGTTTTCCCGGCGCTCAGGTCAACGGTGGGGTAAAACGCCCCACGGGAGCTGCGCACCAGCGCCTGGGCCTGGCGAAAGCGCGCTTCGGCCTGGGCCACGGTTTGGTTGGACGTGTTCAGGCGCACCACCAGGTCATTGAGCTGGCGGTCGCCGTACAGCTCCCACCAGGCGCCACGGGCCAGGGAATCGCTGGGAGTGGCCTGGCGCCAGCCCTGGGCTTCCTTGAATTGCGCCGGTTCAATGACTTCAGGGCGCTTGTAGTCGGGGCCGACGGCACAGGCGCTGAGCAGCACGCCGCACAGCACCAGGCTCGCCACACGGGAGCCGTGGAACAGGGCCAGTCGGGCAAAGGTTGAATCGGTCATAGCGCAGTGTCCAGGGCAGCATCGGTACGCACGCCGCGCCATTTGTTGAAGCGATGGCGCGCGCGGTCGAGATAGAGGTAGACCACCGGAGTGGTGTAAAGGGTCAGGACCTGGCTGAACACCAGGCCGCCGATAATCGTCAAGCCCAAGGGACGGCGCATTTCCGCACCATCGCCCGCGCCCAGCAGTAACGGCAAGGCGCCGAGGATGGCGGCCAGGGTGGTCATCAGGATCGGGCGCAAACGCAACAGGCAGGCGCTGCGGATCGATTCCAACGGGCCCAGGCCATCGTGGCGTTCCAGCTGCAAGGCCAGGTCGATCATCAGGATCGCGTTTTTCTTCACCACGCCGATCAGCAGGAACAGGCCCAGCAAGGAAATCAGGCTGAACTCGCCCCCGGTCAGGTAGATCGCGAGCATCGCGCCGACACCGGCCGACGGCAAGGTAGAAAGGATGGTCAGCGGGTGAATGTAGCTCTCATACAGAATGCCCAGCACCAGGTAAACCGCCACCAGCGCGCCGAGGATCATGAACGGCTGGCCCTTCTGCGTGGCGGCGAAGGCATCCGCGGTGCCGGCCATCTTGGCGATCACGTCTTCCGGCAGGCCAACCTTGGCAATCGCCCGTTCGATGGCGGCCGTGCCCTGCTCCACCGTCACGCCGGGCGCCATGTCGAAGGCGATGTTTTCCGAGGCGAACTGGCCTTCGTGGCTGACGCGGTCGTCGGCCAGGCTGTTCTCATAATGGGCAATGGTCGACAACGGCACCCGCGCACCATCGGCCGTGATCACCTGCATCTGATTGAGGGTAATCGGGTCCTGGGCGTATTTGGGATTGACCTCCATCACCACCTGGTACTGGTTGAGGCTGTCATAGATGGTGGAAATCTGCCGCTGGCTGTAGGCGTTGTTGAGCACCGCCGTGACCATGTCCATGTCGATGCCCAGGCGCTTGGCCTGGTCACGGTCGACAATCAGCGTGACCTGCGCCGCGCCCCGGCCTTCGCGGGCGTCGATGGCGGTGAGCTCCGGCAGCTCACGCAAGGCCGCCACTACTTTCGGGTACCACAGGCGCAAGGCCGCCAGGTCGCCGCTTTGCAGGATGTAGGAATACTGCGCGCTGGTCTGGTCGCGGCTGCCGCCAAATTGCAGGTCCTGGTCAGCCATCAGGAACAACCGCCCGCCGGGCACCAGCGGCACGTCCTTGCGCAGGCGCTCGATCACCGCCTGGGCGGAAATCTTGCGCTCGCTGATGGGTTTAAGGCGCACCAGCATCACCGCATTGTTGGTGCCGTTGTTGCCGCCGATAAAGCCGGCCACGCTGAGCACCGCCGGGTCCTTGAGCACCGCCTTGCGGAAGGTTTCCATTTTCGGTTGCATCACGCTGAACGACAGGCCGTCATCGCCGCGCACAAAACCGATCAACTGGCCAGTGTCCTGCTGGGGCATGAAGGTCTTCGGCACCACCACGTACAGCGCGACGTTCATGCCGATGGTCAGCAACAGGCTGAGCAAGGTCAGGCGCCGATGGCGCAACACCCAGTCCAGGCTGGTGGCGTAGCCGGCGACCATGCGGTCGTTGACCTTCTGGCTCCAGCGCTGCAACCCGGTCATTTCACCCTTTACATGCGGTTTGAGCCAGCGCGCACAGAGCATCGGGGTCAGGGTCAGCGAAACGATCAGCGACACAATGATCGCCGCCGACAAGGTGATGGAAAACTCGCGGAACAGGTTGGTGACGATCCCGCCCATGAACAGGATCGACAGGAACACCGCCACCAGCGACACGTTCATCGACAGCAAGGTAAAGCCGACTTCCTTGGCCCCCAGGTACGCCGCCTTCATCGGCGGCACGCCTTCGTCGATATGCCGGGAAATGTTCTCCAGCACCACGATGGCATCGTCCACCACCAGGCCGGTGGCCAGGATCAACGCCATCAACGAGAAGTTGTTCAGCGAGAACCCATACAGGTACATCACCGCAAAGGTGCCCACCAGCGACACCGGCACCGCCAGCGTAGGAATGAGTGAAGCGCGGAAGTTACCCAGGAACAGGTACACCACCAGGATCACCAGGCCCACGGCAATCAGCAAGGTCATCTCGGCTTCGTGCAACGTGGCGGTGATCACCGGCGAGCGGTCCATGGCCAGACTCAGCTTGACGCTGGACGGCAGCACCGCCTGCAACGCCGGCAACTGCGCCTTGATTTGCCGGACCGTCTCGATGATGTTGGCGCCAGACTGGCGGTTGATCACCAGCAGCACCGCCGGTTCGTTGTTGAAGAAACCGCTGTTGTAGCGGTCTTCCACGCCGTCACTGATCTTGGCCACATCCCCCAGGCGCAGGGCCGCGCCGTTCTGGTAGCGGATCAGCAGCGGCTCGTAGTCCTTGGCTTTTTCCAACTGGTCGTTGGCCTGGATCTGCCAGTTGCGCTGTCTGTCTTCCAGAGAACCCTTGGGCCGACGCTGATTGGCGTTGGCGATGGTGTTGCGCACATCGTCGAGGGCCACGCCGTACTGGTCGAGGGCCTTGGGTTCCAGTTCGATGCGCACGGCGGGCAAGGAGCTGCCGCCGATCTGCACTTCACCGACGCCGGGCACCTGGGACAGGCTCTGCGACAGAATGGTCGAGGCCAGGTCGTACAGCTGGCCCTTCTGCAACACGTCCGAGGTCAGCGACAGCACCATGATCGGCGCCTGGGACGGGTTGATCTTCTTGTAGGTCGGCATGCTGCGCATGCCACTGGGCAGCAGGTTGCGCGAGGCATTGATCGCCGCCTGCACTTCCCGCGCCGCGCCGTTGATATCGCGGTCGGAGTCAAACGCCAGGATCACCCGCGTAGAGCCCTGGCTCGACGAGCTGCTCATGGTGGTGATGCCGGCAATCGCGCCGAACGAGCGCTCCAGCGGTGTCGCCACCGTGGATGCCATCACCTCGGGGCTGGCGCCGGGCAAGCTGGCCGACACCACGATCACCGGGAAGTCGATCTGCGGCAGCGGCGACACCGGCAGCAGGTTGAAGCTCACGCCGCCGAGCAACAGGATCGCCAGGCTCAACAGCATGGTCGCGACCGGCCGGCGGATGAAAGGTCCGGACAGGTTCATGACTCAACCGGCTCCAGGCTTTGCGGCTCTTTGCGCCAGCGACGGCCCAGGCGGTCGAAGTACAGGTAGATGACCGGCGTGGTGAACAGGGTCAACACCTGGCTCACCAGCAGGCCACCGACCATCACCAGGCCCAGGGGTTGGCGCAGTTCCGCGCCGGAACCGGTCGCCAGCATCAGCGGCACCGCGCCGAACAGTGCGGCCAGCGTGGTCATCAGGATCGGCCGGAAGCGCAGCAGCGCTGCCTGGTAGATCGCGGTCTGAGGGTCGAGGCCCTGGTTGCGTTCGGCGTCGAGGGCGAAGTCGATCATCATGATCGCGTTCTTCTTGACGATACCAATCAACAAGATGATGCCGATGATCGCGATCATGCCCAGGTCATTGCCACTGAGCAGCAACGCCAACAACGCTCCGACGGCTGCCGACGGCAAGGTCGAAAGAATGGTGATCGGGTGGATATAGCTCTCATAGAGCACACCCAGCACGATGTACATGGTGACCACCGCCGCCAGGATCAGCAGCAAAGTGCTCGACAGCGAGGCTTCGAAGGCCTGGGCCGCGCCCTGGAACTGAGTCTGCACGCCCACCGGCATGCCGATGTCTTTCTGGGTCTGGTTGATCAGCTCCACACCTTTGCCCAGCGCCACGCCGGGGGCCAGGTTGAACGACATCATCACCGCCGGGAACTGGCCGATATGCGCAATCGCCAGTTGCGCCTGGCGCTGCTCCACACGGGCCAGGCTGGACAAGCGCACCTGGCCGCCGTCGGTGGTTTTCACGTGGATCTGGTTCAGCGCGTCCGGGCCAAGGGTTTCGCCGGACTGGGCCTGCAACACCACACGGTACTGGCTGGCCTGAGTGTAGATGGTGGAAATCTGCCGCTGGCCGAAGGCGTCGTATAGCGCGTCAGTGATAGTCGACACGCTGACGCCCAGGCGCGACGCCGCGTCGCGGTCGATCACCAGGTACACCTGCAGGCCCTTGTCCTGCAGGTCGCTGGCGACATCGGTGAGTTCGGGCAATTGGCTCAACGCGTGGACCAGTTTGTCGCTCCACAGCGCCAGCAACTCGGCATCCGGCGACGACATGCTGAACTGGTACTGGGTACGGCTCACACGGTCTTCGATGGTCAGGTCCTGTACCGGCTGCATAAACAGACGGATCCCTACCAACTTGTCGATTTCCGGCTGCAAACGCGTGATCACCTGGGCCGCGCTGAGGTCACGCTGGCCGTGGGCCTTGAGGTTGATCAGCAAGCGCCCGCTGTTGAGAGTGGCGTTATCGCCGTCCACACCAATGTAGGAAGACAGGCTTTCCACCGCCGGATCGGCCAGGATGATCTTGGCCAATTCCTGCTGGCGCTGGCTCATGGCCGCGAAGGAGATCGACTGCGGCGCTTCGGAAATGCCCTGGATCACACCGGTGTCCTGCACCGGGAAGAAGCCCTTGGGCACGATCAGGTACAGGAACACGGTGAGGCCCAAGGTGGCGATGGCCACCAGCAGGGTCAGCGGTTGGTGCTTGAGTACCCACTGCAGCATGCTGCCGTAACGCGCGATCAACCAATCGATCCAGGCGCCGCTGGCCTTGTAAAAGCGGCTTTGTTCCTCTTCCTTCGGCTCACGCTTGAGCAAACGCGCGCACATCATGGGCGTGAGGGTCAGGGACACCACCAGGGAAATCAGGATCGCCACCGCCAGGGTGATGGCGAACTCTCGGAACAGGCGCCCGACCACGTCAGCCATGAAAAGCAGCGGAATCAGTACCGCGATCAGCGACAGGGTCAGGGAAATCAGGGTGAAGCCGATCTGCTTGGCGCCCTTGAGCGCGGCCGCCAGCGGGGTTTCACCTTCTTCGATGTAACGGGAAATGTTCTCCAGCATCACGATGGCATCGTCCACCACAAACCCGGTGGCGATGGTCAGGGCCATCAGCGTCAGGTTGTTGATGGAGAACCCCGCCAGGTACATCACGCCAAAGGTGCCCACCAGGGACAGCGGCACGGCAATGGACGGAATGATCGTGGCGCTGACCCGGCGCAGGAACAGGAACGTCACCATCACCACCAGGGCAATAGCGATGAGCAATTCGTGCTGCACGTCCTTGACCGAGGCACGGATGGTCTGGGTGCGGTCAGTGAGTACCGTTACGTCGAGGCCGGCAGGCAGGTTGTCGGTGATGCTTGGCAACAAGGCCTTGATGCGGTCCACCACCTCGATAACGTTGGCGCCTGGCTGGCGCTGGATATTCAGCAGCACGGCCTGGTTTTCATTGGCCCAGGCGGCGAGGCGTTCGTTTTCGGCGCCGTCGACGATCTGGGCCACGTCTTTCAGGCGCAGCGGCGCGCCATTGTTGTAGGCCAGAATCAGTTCGGCGTATTGCTGGGGCGAGACCAACTGGTCGTTGGCGTCGAGCATCGACACGCGGGTGGGGCCGTCGAAGTTGCCCTTGGGCTGGTTGACGTTGGACGCGGCGATCAGGGTGCGCACGTCGGACAGGTTCAAACCATTGGCCGCCAGGGCCTCGGGGTTGACCTTGATGCGCACGGCCTGGCGCTGGCCACCGGCGATGCTGACCATGCCGACACCGCTGATCTGCGCGATTTTCTGCGCCATGCGCGTATCGACCAGGTCATTAAGCTTGGGCAGCAGCATGGTCTTTGAGGTGATTGCCAGGGTCAGCACCGGGGTGTCCGCTGGGTTGACCTTGTTGTACACCGGCGGCGCCGGCAGGTCCTTGGGCAACAGGTTGGTCGCGGCGTTGATCGCGGCCTGCACCTGCTGCTCGGCGACATCCATATTGATGTCGAGGTTGAAACGCAAGGTCAGCACCGACGCACCGCCGGAACTGGTGGAGGCCATCTGCGTGAGGCCGGGCATTTGCCCGAATTGGCGCTCCAGCGGCGCGGTGACCGCACTGGTCATTACATCCGGGCTGGCGCCGGGGTACAGGGTCATCACGCGGATGGTCGGGTAATCCACCTGGGGCAACGCCGACACCGGCAACAGGCGATAAGCGATGATGCCGGCCAACACAATGGCCAGCATGCTCAGCGTGGTGGCGACCGGGCGAAGGATAAACAGCCGCGACAGGTTCATGAACCGACCTTTTGCGCCTTGCCGGCGGTGGTGCCGGTCTCCCCTTTCGCCGCAGGCTTGCCTTGCAGGTGTTCAGTCGGCGTGGTCGGCACTTCACTGCTGTCGTTGACCACTTCGATTTCGCTGCCGTCCTTCAAGCGGTCGGTGCCTTCCAGTACCACGCGGTCGCCGGCCTTGAGGCCTTCCTTGATCACGGTGTTGTCGCCGTCGGTATCTCCCACCACCAGCGGCTGCACCTTGACCTTCTTGTCGCCGTCGAGCACGTAGACAAAGGTGCCGGTATTGCCGAACTGGATCGCCGCCGACGGCGCCAGCACCACGTTATGCAGGGTGTCGGCCAGCAGGTGCACATTGACGAACTGGTTGGGGAAAAGTGCCTGGTCCTTGTTATCGAAACGCGCCTTGAATTTCAGGGTGCCGGTGGTGACGTCGATCTGGTTGTCCAGGCTCTGCAGCACGCCGACGGCCTGTTGCTTCACATCGCCACGGTCCCAGGCTTCCACGGGCAGTTTGTTGCCGGCGTGGTAGCGGGTGAGTACGGTTTCCAGGGTATTTTCCGGCAGGGTGAAGGCCACGCTGATCGGCTGGGTCTGAGTGATCACGGCCAGGAACGTGGTGTCGTTGGCCGCCACCAGGTTGCCCACGTCCACTTGCCGCAGGCCGACACGGCCGCTGATCGGCGCACGGATCTTGGTGAATTCGAGGTTGAGCTTGGCGTCATCCACCGCGCCCTGGTTGGTCTTGACCGTGCCCTGGTATTGCAGGACCAGCGCTTCGGCGGTGTCCAGGGTCTGCTTGGCGATGCTGTCCTGGGCGTACAGGTCGCGGTAACGCTGCACGTCGACCTGGGCATTTTTAAGCTGGGCCTGGTTCTGCATCAACGTGCCCTGCGCCTGGAGCAAGGCGTTCTGGTAGCTGCGTGGGTCGATTTCCGCGAGCAGGTCGCCAGCCTTGACCATCTGGCCTTCTTCGAAGGCGATCTTCACCAGTTCGCCGCCCACCCGGCTGCGCACATTGATGGTGTTGAGCGCGGTCACCGTGCCCAGCGCCTTGTAGTACACCGGGAACTCACCCAGCACCGCAGGCGCCACACGCACCGGCACCGGGCCGGTGGAGCCACCGAAGCCTGGGCGCATCATCCCCGACTTGCCGGCGCGTCCGGCTGGCGCCTGCGCAGCATCCTTGTGGCTGCCGGGCCAGAATTTCCAGCACAGGCCGGCGACAACCACCAGCACAAGCAGGGCGAACAGCCAGCGGCGGGACTTACGGGGGGAGGATTGCATGGAGTGATCAACCATTGGGCGCGAGAGCTTCTTCTTTGGGAGGCTGAAAGATAAGCACTGGGGCGCATTTAGAAAAGCGCCTTTACCGGCTATTTACCTTGGGCTTACAACTTTTAACTTCTGACCTTAGTTCATCGACCGTTTCGCTAAGCATCTGAACCACAAATAAAAACGGCCTGGACTAGGCCAGGCCGCAATCATGCATCAAGCGTGTTACTGCAAAACGACAGTAACGTACCGAAACAGTTACTTCAAAACAGCCAGGGCTGCTTCGTAGTTCGGCTCTTGGCCGATTTCTGGCACCAGTTCGCTGTGCAGCACGTTGTTGTTCTCGTCCAGCACCACCACGGCGCGGGCGGTCAGGCCTTGCAGAGGGCCGTCGGCGAGGGAAACGCCGTAGTCCACTGCGAAGTCGGCGTTGCGGAAGTCCGACAGGCTCAGCACGTTGTCCAGGCCTTCGGTGCCGCAGAAACGCTTCTGGGCAAACGGCAGGTCAGAGGAGATGCACAGCACCACGGTGTTGCTCAGGTCGTTGGCCTGGGCGTTGAACTTGCGTACCGAAGTGGCGCAGGTCGGGGTGTCAACGCTTGGGAAGATGTTCAGAACCTTGCGCTTGCCAGCGAAAGTTTCCAGGGACGCTTCCGACAGGTCGACAGCAACAAGGCTGAACTCAGGAGCGGTGGAACCGGTTTTCGGCAATTCGCCTTCAACCTGGACAGGGTTACCACGAAGGGTGACTTGAGCCATGAACGGAATCCTTATGCTGATTTGGGTTTAACGAATTCGAGAGGCCAAAGTTAACCACAAACTGCTCAGGGGACCTATGGCAAACACATAATTTATGGAAAAACGGGCGCCGGCATCTGCGATGCCAGACGCCCACTTGACGGTTAAATATTAAAACGCTTAGTGACTGTCCTGCGGTCATCAGGGCCACCCATGTCAAAAATGAACGTAACAGAGATATCAATCCATCTGGAGGCCCCCACGGCGATCGTATGGCTGGTGTCCCACGTGTGCCATTGCCCGTCCTGCCGCCTGTTATCAGGGGAATCGACCTTCCATTTTGCGCCATTCTCGGCTTCTACCTCGACATTGATATTTGCACTGTGGCGATTACCATTGGCGGTGAACATGTACCTGAGAGTCTCTACTGTCAGATTGCTGCTTACTCGATTCCAGCGCATTTCGAGATTGCCGGTGTAGCCGCCGGCACTTCCTGAAAAGGTATCGCCTACCCAACTAGCGGGTGCCGAAGTTTCTTTGTCCATTTTAATATGCTCCGCTGATGATGCTGAATTCCCCCACGCCAGAGGCCAGGGAGACGCCCCATCACACTGCCTGCCCCACCTACTCTGCATAACTGTAATAATTGACAGTTGCTTAGTTCATTTCGCAATCATGGATGAGTTCATCCATCGCGTTGAAGGAGCGCATAAGGTCAGTCACTCCATGCTTTAATGCCGGATTTACCGGCCGTTCAGCCGGAGCACTTGCAAGGAATCGAGCGAATGGACCATCCCGCCACCAAAGTCCTGGTCATTGGATACGTCTGGCCGGAACCCCGTTCCTCGGCCGCAGGCGGGCATATGATGCAAATCCTTGAGAGTTTTCTTACGCAAGGTTGGGACATCACCTTCAGCAGCCCCGCGACCATCGGCGAGCACAAGGCCGATCTCCCTGCGCTGGGCATCGCCGAATGCGCCATCGAACTCAATAACAGCAGTTTCGACGACTTTATCCGCGAACTGGCTCCGGACATCGTGCTGTTCGACCGTTTCATGATGGAGGAACAGTTCGGCTGGCGCGTCGAGAAATGCTGCCCCAACGCCCTGCGCGTGCTGGAAACCTCTGACCTGCAGAGCCTGCGCGACGCCCGTCACCAGCGGTTCAAGGATCTCCTGAAGGCGCACCCCGACAGCGACGATTTCAGCGCACTGTTCTCTCCAGCGCTGCAGGCCGAGTTCCAACTGATGGCCGACACCGACCTGGCCAAACGCGAGATCGCGGCGATCTACCGCTGTGATATCAGCCTGATGATCTCGGATGTAGAAATCCGCCTGCTCACCGAACATTTCAAAGTGCCGGCCGCCCTGCTCCACTGGTGCCCACTGATGCTGGAGCCACCGACCGAACCGTTCGCACCGTTTGAAGACCGCGCGCACTTCCTCAGCATCGGCAACTTCCGCCACGCGCCCAACTGGGATGCGGTGCTCTGGATGAAAAACAGCCTGTGGCCGTTGATCCGCCAGCAATTGCCCGGCGCGCAGCTGCATATCTACGGTGCCTACACGCCGCCCAAAGCCACGGCATTGCACAACCCGGCCCAAGGCTTTCATGTGATGAACTGGGCCGAAGATGCCCTGCAAGTCATGACCGCCGCGCGTATCTGCCTGGCGCCCTTGCGGTTCGGCGCCGGCATCAAGGGCAAGCTGGCGGACGCGATGCTCTGCGGCACACCGAATATCACCACGCCCATCGGCGCCGAGGCCATGGGCGACGAGCAACCCTGGCCGGGCGTGATCGAACACAGCGCACAGGCCCTGGCCGCGGCTGCGGTAGCGCTCTACCAGGACCGCAAACGCTGGACCCAGGCCCAGGAAAACGGCCGCCATCTGTTGGCCCGCCGCTATGACCAGAACGTCCATGGCCCTGCACTGGTGGCCCGCCTGGAACAGTGCCGCAGCACACTAAATGCCCACCGCCGCGATAACTTCACCGGCAGCATGCTGCGCCATCACGCCCATAAAAGTACGCAGTACATGTCTCAGTGGATCGAGGCGAAAAACCGCGTCGTATAAACACCAACGCTGGCGAGGTGGCGCGCGACGGGGCATTATCCTACGCAGCAACCACAATAAAGCGACGGCAGCATGACCCGAGCAACGCGTATTACCGACCCTTCCTACGAGTTGATGGACGACCACAACGGCCTGTCCATCATCTATCGCCAGCACGGTTTTCCCTGCCCGCTGGTGCGCTGGCACTTCCACAAGGAATACGAGCTGCACCTGATCGTTGCCAGTTCCGGCAAGGTGTTTATCGGCGACTACATCGGCAACTTCTACCCGGAAAGCCTGTTTCTCACTGGCCCCAACCTGCCCCACAACTGGATCAGCCAGGTGGAGGAAGACGAGGTGGTGCCCAAGCGGGACATGCTGGTGAACTTCACCGATGAGTTGTTCGAGCACGGCAGCCACATTTTTACCGAGTTAAAGAGCCTGGCGCCGTTGCTGGAGCGCGCTCAGTACGGCATCGAATTTCGCTGCAAAAAGACCATCGCCCAAGCCATGACTTTGATGCAGCGCATCGAAGACGCCCAGGGCATGGCGCGCCTGGGGCATTTCTTTATCCTGCTGGAGGTGCTGAGCGCCTGCGAGGACTACCAGCTACTGTCCGGAGTGACTACGCCACAACTGGCGGACGAGCACAGCATCGACCGCACCAACCGCGCGGTGGACTACATCTTTGCCCACTACGCGCGCGAGTTGCCGCTGGAAGAGGTGGCGGATTACCTGGGGATGAAACCCACCTATTTTTCCAGGGTGTTCAAGCAGGCCACCGGGCGTACCTTCGTTGAATTCGTCAACCGCCTGCGCATCAGCAAGTCGTGCGAACTGCTCGCCGATGGCGAAAAACCCGTGACCGATGTGTGTTTCGAGTCGGGCTTCAACAATATTTCCAATTTCAATCGGCGCTTCCAGCAGCTCAAGGGCATGACCCCGTCGCACTACCGTCGGTTGGCAGTACAGCGCTTGACGGAGCAGAACCTGGCCTGACCACCCGTCGCTACTGTCAACTTTGACAGCTATACGCGCCACACCGAGGGGTGTGTGATTTCCTTACCCAGCTTTATGCTGCATAAGGAGCGCTCACTATGAAAAAACTCACGTCCTCCAACCCGCCCTGCCCTGTCTGCAAGCCCCATCGCCATGGGCCAAAGCCCCCCGTCATTGCCGACCCGCTGGACTCCCCGTTTGTCAGCGACGCAGTGCAGCCGATTCCAGGCGCTAAAATCGGTTTGAACATTCGACTGGTGCAGCCCTGGCTTACCGTGCGTTTCAGCAAGTGGTTCAACTTCAATAAAGGCGACACGTTCAAGTTATTCATGGGCAGTTTCACTTACGCCATTGCCGCCGGTGAAATCAGGCAAGAAGATTTGGATCCGGATAAGAACTTTGTCACGCTGGTGATACCAGAAGGGTTGGTGCCGAGGGGCTATATTTATCCGTGTTTTGGCCAAGTGACACGAGTGGGCAGCGGCACCCCGAGCACCTCCCCTTATGAAACCTGGCTTGTCAAAACCGACCGTCCCGGGGGCGTCAGCACCAATCCCTATTATCACTCGCGGCTGATCATGCATTTACCGCCTGATCTGGTGGACGGTGTAATCGACCCCGAGCGGGCTGAGCAAGGCGTGGACTTGACAGTTGATCCTTATCCGAACATGGCGGTGGGAGACACTATCGAGGCGTGGTGGAACGGTCACCCAGTGTTCTTGGAGATTGATCAAGACCACCTCGACGGTATCAAGCCGATTGTCGTGCATGTGCCAGAGTCAACCATCATCGCCGGGGGCAGTGGCTGGGTGGTGATTTACTTCCGGGTCTTCGACATCGTGTTCAACTATTCGGGGGAAGTGCCGCAGTGGTCGAAGCCTCTGAATGTAGAAGCGGACCAGGACCCGGACGCGCTCGAAAGGCCGCATTTGGTAATCAACGGGAACTCTGTGACAGAAGTCAATGTAGACCTTGCGGGCGATGGCCCCTATAAAGGGGAGGTCTTCGTTCCCAGGCGCCTACCCAACGGCACGACCACACCTGTCGGCACGCTGATCCACCTGACAGTCGTCGTCTTCGATGATGACGGCGGGAATACCGCCACCCCATTACCCGCGTTTCCCGCTCGAATCGGCCTGTCGGCCACCACTGACATTGACCCTAAATATATTGAAATGGCGGTCAATGGCCACGTCCAATTGTTCTACACGCTGACCACCGCCACTGGAGGTCTCCTCGGCACCTCGCGACGCTTGAACGTCCCGGTTTCCGGCACGAAAAAGTCGATGCCTGCAATGACCATCGATAAAAACGAAGGTGGTTTTATTGACCCATCAATCTCCTATTTCCAGGCCTTTTTCCCAAAATTTTCGCCCTATGACGCTGACTGGAGCGTAACCTTCCGCATGGAAGCCCTGGACTCGACAGGCAGGTTGGTCGAGTACGAAGAAGAATTGCTGGCTGGCGCGAAAGAGCCACCTCCGCCCCCGCGCACAGTGCTCCAGGAGCAGTTTTCGCGTTTCATCGGTCTGGGGTTGGTCCGCGTGTTCTACCTCGTGAACGACGGCCGGATGCGGATCATGGGCTCAGGCATTCAGACGGTACGCAAGTCCGAGGTTCTGGAAGTGACCTTCGGCGCAGCCGTACGCTCAATGCCCGCACCAAAACTGCAATATGTAGACCTGTTCAACAATTTGGACATTGATAGCATCATCGGCACCACGCTTAACGTGACCTTGACCGAAACGCGTACGGCGCCCGGCGACATTTTTGAGTGGTTTTTGAGAGGTTCTGCCAGCAACGGTTCCACCAGTGATGACATAAAACTGAACTCATCGACGGCAGGCAGGCAGGTCGTGGTTCCGGTAGACGCGAAATATGCCATTGCCAATAACGATGGGGAAATTCGTCTCAGCTACACACTGCAACCGGCGGATGGCAGCGCGAAACGTTTTTCCGATGTTTTGCTTATCACTGTAGGAAAAGCGCTCACGCTGATACGACCGGAAGTCGCAGAAGCAACCCGCTACCCCGACCAACTGGCGGCAGTTGCCGCAACAGGGGGAGCGACCGTCGTGGCCAATATTGCGCAATTGCGGCCCACCGACCAGGTCGAGACCTGCTGGAGCGGAATCTCGGGAATTGGTACCTATTGCGAAACCCAGAATGGCAATACATCGAAGGTCGTGTACACCACCATCGACCCTGATGTCGTGGGTGCCAACATCCAGGCGCAGGGGCACTTTATCCAGGTGCAGTACTTCGTAATCCGGGGCCTGCACAGAACGCCATCGCCGGTGTTGAACCTGGAGTTGTTACCACCGCCATTCCCCAAAGCCTATCTGGAAGGCCACGCGTTGGATGCGGTGCTCGACCTCAGCACACTGAAGGGCACCGAACGCGCTTTGGTTGATCCCTGGTTCTTCATCCATCACTTTCAGCGGGTGTGGTTCGAACTGCTCGGCACCTACGCAGACGACAATCAGTTCTACCATGCCTTCAGCTATGGCGACCTGGTAGGACTGGACGGCGAGCAGAACGGTCTCCATCCACTGGCGCCCATTGCAGAAATACGCAAGCTCAAGGACGGCACGCAATTGAGCATGCGCTGTGCGGTCACCTTCGACCAGAGCTCGGACCTGTCCAATGCCGTACGTTTTTTGCAACGCGACTACACCGTCAGGGCCTTGCCTGCACAGTACCCGGTGCCCATCTTGGAAGAAGCAAGCGGGTCCGGCACGCTGGTGACATTGGCGGCGCTGGATGCACAATACGGTGCAAATCTGCGGGTGAGCTATGGTCCGATGAGCGCCACCGACAGGATCTATGTCGAAGTTCTAGGCAGCGCCGGCGCCGGCTCGGCTACGATCGGGCCGATCTATGGGGAAACTGATGGCACCGTCAATGTGCCCCTGGACGCCCCATTGATTGCCGCCAATATCGGCAGCACCAGGACCCAATTCACGATCAGGTACACGGTAACCAAAGGCGCGGATACCCGGCCTTCTGTCTTGCTCACGGTGAATCTTGATCCGTTGTCTCAAGCCGAGCTGAAAAAAACCGTGCTCCAGATCGATGAAGCCACACCCGCCGGCATAATCGATTTGGACACGCTAGGTAACGCCACAGCTCGGGCGGGGATATGGCCATTCATTGCCCAGCACCAACCCGTATGGCTCAAGTTGTTTGGTACCGGCCGCGACGGTAAGGCGCACAACTTGACCCTGCTAGACGGTACGGTCAATGGCGAGGTAGACGCTGCCTGGATCAGCCAGGGTTATCACCTGGAAACGGTGCTGAGTAGTTATCTGCACGACCTTGGAAATGGCAGCCTGCTGACCCTGCAGTTGAAGGTGGCGTTCAACGGTATCAGGGATGAGTGGCGGGCGATTGAGTTCCCGTCAAAGCGTTACACAGTAAGAAGCGTGATGGTCCACGACTGCACGACGTTCACCAGCGACAACATGAATTACTGGGTGAGTGAATACGCTGATGCAGGCATTCGACGCGATCCAGACGGCAACTTCTTCTGGCACGCCTTCCCCAAAACGGGCAGCGGTGTCGGTTTGCAGAAAATCTTTGCGCCCAATGCGGCTGGGTACTACAGGGTCAAACTCAGATATCGCATCAGCAAGTTTGCCGCCATTGGCGCGCCGACCTTCGTCGAGGTTCAACTGGGCACATTGAAAAAGCGCTTTGATGTGACCGCCATCAATACCTGGCTGAGCGCCGATGTTGTGATGGGATATCTGAATGGTCCGTTTGAGGCCTCAGTGTCTGTCGGAAATCCAACTACCGGAGGGCTCTATGATCTGGATGATATTTGCATCGTCCAGACGCCCTATCCCATTTGATGTCAATGCAAGCGGGGATCAGTAGAAATACTGATCCCCGCCGACTTTCTGATGCGCGCCGATCAAATTTAATTGAGACGTCAAGGCCTTATGCATGACTGTGCACGGTCATCAAACTCTAGCCCACTCGGACAGAGGTAAGCGTACTGAATGTACCGTTGAATAGCAGGCCTCCATACACATCGGTGAAAACCGCCAACAGGTTTGAGACTTTTAAAGTAGCCCTCTCGAACACAAGCAGGCTCTCTGAGTTCCAGTGGTTTTGTTGTACAGGCATTAATCGAAACAGCAATGACCACGCCCAATGCGATTTTATAAAGCGCGCTGTTTTTGAGGTTTACGCGAGAACAGTTCATAAACATCTCCTGGTTGGGTTGTGCCAAACCATTAACCCTCTGCGGCCTTTTAGCGTCTACTGTCAGAACTCACAGGTTAACGCCCCTCCGGGTGGTAGTGCCCACTGTGCAAGCCCAGTGCAAAAAAGTATCAGCCGCAGTGTTCCCAAGGATTTGTCACAGCGCCATTTGAAGGCTGTAATCAACGCACACTCTTCCAGCTGTCGTGGAAGACACAACAACAATAACTGTCCTTCTGTAGCCCCTGGGCGCGGAAATGGAGTGCGCGATGAAGTTCACAGCAAAAGCACTGCTTGCTTGTACCTGCATGACCCTCAGCGCCGTCAGCCTTGGCGCGCAAACCCTGACCATTGCCACCGTCAATAACAGCGACATGATCCGCATGCAAAAGCTCTCGAAAACCTTCGAGGCCGAGCATCCGGAGATCAAGCTGAACTGGGTGGTGCTCGAAGAAAACGTGCTGCGCCAACGCCTGACCACCGATATCGCCACCCAGGGTGGGCAGTTCGACGTGTTGACCATCGGCATGTACGAAGCTGCACTGTGGGGCGCCAAGGGCTGGCTGGAACCGATGAAGGACCTGCCGGCGTCCTACGACCTCGATGATGTGTTCCCTTCGGTGCGTGACGGTTTGTCCGTCAAGGGCTCGCTGTACGCCCTGCCGTTCTACGCTGAAAGCTCAATCACCTATTACCGCACCGACCTGTTCAAGGACGCCGGGCTGACCATGCCCGAGCACCCGACCTGGACACAGATCGGCGAATTCGCCAGCAAACTCACCGACAAGACCAAAGAGCAATACGGCCTGTGCCTGCGGGGCAAAGCCGGTTGGGGTGAAAACATGGCGCTGATCACCACACTGGCCAACGGCTACGGTGCGCGCTGGTTCGATGAGAAGTGGCAGCCGGAATTCAACGGTCCAGAATGGAAAGACGCGCTGAACTTCTACGTCGACAACATGAAGAAATCCGGCCCGCCGGGTGCTTCGAGCAACGGTTTCAACGAAAACCTGGCGCTGTTCAACAGCGGTAAGTGCGCGATCTGGGTCGACGCCAGCGTGGCCGGCTCGTTCGTCACCGACAAGACCCAGAGCAAAGTGGCTGACCATGTCGGCTTTACCTTTGCCCCGCACGAGAAGACCGATAAGGGTACTTCGTGGCTTTACTCCTGGAGCCTGGCGATCCCGACCAGCTCCAAGGCCAAAGACGCTGCCAAGGTGTTCACCAGTTGGGCGACTTCCAAGGAATACGGCGCATTGGTCGCCAAGACTGATGGCATTGCCAACGTACCGCCAGGCACGCGCAAGTCGACCTACAGCGACGAGTACATGAAGGCCGCGCCGTTTGCCAAGGTGACCCTGGAATCGCTGAAGGTGGCGGACCCGACCAAGCCGACGCTCAAGCCGGTGCCGTATGTCGGTATCCAGTTGGTGACCATTCCTGAGTTCCAGGCGATCGGAACGCAGGTCGGCAAGTTCTTCTCGGGTGCGTTGACCGGTCAGCAGACGGTGGATGCCGCACTGACTGCCGCGCAGACCACCACCGAGCGTGAGATGAAGCGGGCCGGGTATCCCAAATAGGTGAGCCTTCCGCTGTAAATGTGGGAGCGGGCTTGCTCGCTCCCACATTTAACCGCACTCCGATTCTTGCTCTGTATTGGCCTTGAATACCATGAATACACCCGCCAAAAACCGCCTGGCCAACCCCGGCTGGTTCCTTGTCAGCCCCTCGGTAGCCTTGCTGCTGCTGTGGATGATCGTGCCGCTGGGCATGACCCTGTACTTTTCGCTGATCCGCTACAACTTGCTCTACCCCGGCGAAAACCAATTCGTCGGGCTGGAAAACTTCACCTATTTCATCACCGACTCGGGCTTCCTGCCCGGCGCCACCAATACCTTGTTGCTGGTGGGCAGTGTGCTGCTGATCAGCGTGGTGTTCGGCGTGCTGATCAGCGCTCTGCTCGAAGCCAGTGAGTTCTTCGGTCGCGGCCTGGTGCGGGTGCTGCTGATTTCGCCGTTCTTCATCATGCCCACCGTCGGTGCGCTGATCTGGAAGAACCTGATTTTCCATCCGGTCTCGGGGATTCTCGCCGCCGTGTGGAAGTTCTTCGGCGCAGAACCCGTGGACTGGCTGGCGCACTACCCGTTGCTGTCGATCATCATCATCGTGTCGTGGCAGTGGCTGCCGTTCGCGATCCTGCTGCTGATGACCGCCATGCAGTCCCTCGACCAGGAGCAAAAGGAAGCCGCGCGCCTGGACGGTGCCGGCGCCATCGCGATCTTCTGGCACCTGACCCTGCCGCACCTGGCCCGCCCTATTGCCGTGGTGGTGATGATCGAGACGATCTTTTTGCTCTCGGTGTTCGCCGAGATTTTCACCACCACCAACGGTGGCCCCGGCTACGCCTCGACCAACCTCGCCTACCTGATCTACAACCAGGCGCTGGTGCAGTTCGATGTGGGCATGGCCTCGGCCGGCGGCTTGATTGCCGTGGTCATCGCCAATGTCGCGGCGATCATCCTGGTGCGGATGATCGGCAAAAACCTGACTGACAAGCCTTGAGGGCCGCGCCATGACGCTTCAACAATCCCGCCGCCTGCAAAGCCTGTTGCTCGGCACATTGGCCTGGGCCATCGCGATCCTGATCTTCTTCCCGATCTTCTGGATGGTGCTGACCAGCTTCAAGACCGAAATCGATGCGTTCGCCACGCCGCCACAGTTCATCTTCACGCCGACGCTGGAGAACTACCTGCACATCAACGAGCGCAGCAATTACTTCAGCTATGCGTGGAACTCGGTGCTGATTTCCTTCAGCGCAACGGCGCTGTGCCTACTGATTTCGGTGCCGGCCGCCTACTCCATGGCCTTCTACGAAACCCAACGCACCAAAGGCACGCTGCTGTGGATGCTGTCCACCAAGATGCTGCCGCCAGTGGGCGTGCTGATGCCGATCTACCTGTTGGCCAAGAGCTTTGGCCTGCTGGACACGCGCATTGCGCTGATCATCATCTACACCCTGATCAACCTGCCGATTGTGGTGTGGATGGTTTACACCTACTTCAAGGACATCCCCAAGGACATCCTCGAAGCCGCGCGCCTGGATGGCGCCACCCTCTGGCAGGAAATGGTCCGCGTGCTGCTGCCGATTGCCAAGGGCGGCCTGGCCTCCACCGTGTTGCTGTCGCTGATCCTGTGCTGGAACGAGGCGTTCTGGTCGCTGAACCTGACCTCGTCCGCCGCTGCGCCGTTGACTGCGCTGATCGCCTCTTACTCCAGCCCCGAAGGCTTGTTCTGGGCCAAATTGTCCGCCGTGTCGACCCTGGCCTGCGCGCCGATCCTGATCTTTGGCTGGATCAGCCAGAAACAGTTGGTGCGCGGTTTGTCCTTTGGCGCCGTCAAATAACAATTCCTAGCGGAGGCCCATCATGGCCAACCTGAAAATCAAGAATCTGCAAAAAGGTTTCGAAGGCTTTTCCATCATCAAGGGCATTGACCTGGAAGTGAACGACAAGGAGTTCGTGGTGTTCGTCGGCCCATCGGGCTGCGGTAAATCCACCCTGCTGCGCCTGATCGCCGGCCTGGAAGAAGTCAGCGAAGGCACTATCGAACTGGACGGTCGCGACATCACCGAAGTGACCCCGGCCAAGCGTGACCTTGCGATGGTGTTCCAGACCTACGCGCTGTACCCGCACATGAGCGTGCGCAAGAACATGTCGTTCGCCCTGGACCTGGCCGGTGTCGACAAGAAGCTGGTGGAGAGCAAGGTCAGCGAAGCGGCGCGCATCCTGGAGCTGGGCCCGTTGCTGGAGCGCAAGCCCAAGCAGCTGTCCGGCGGCCAGCGCCAGCGTGTGGCCATCGGCCGCGCAATTGTGCGTAACCCGAAGATCTTCCTGTTCGATGAGCCGCTGTCCAACCTCGACGCCGCCCTGCGCGTGCAGATGCGCCTGGAACTGGCGCGCCTGCATAAAGAGCTGCAAGCGACCATGATCTACGTGACCCACGACCAGGTGGAGGCGATGACCCTGGCCGACAAGGTGGTGGTGCTGAACAGCGGCCGTATCGAGCAAGTCGGCTCGCCGCTGGAGCTGTACCACCAGCCGGCTAACCTGTTCGTGGCGGGTTTCCTCGGCACGCCGAAGATGGGTTTCCTCAAGGGCAACATCACCCGTGTTGAAAGTCAAAGCTGCGAAGTGCAGTTGGACGCTGGCACGCTGATCACCCTGCCACTGAGCGGTGCCACCTTGAGCGTGGGCAGCGCGGTGACCCTGGGCATTCGTCCGGAACACCTGGAAATCGCCGCGCCCGGCCAAACCACCCTGACCGTCACCGCCGACGTCGGCGAGCGCCTGGGCAGCGACACCTTCTGCCACGTCAACACCGCCAACGGCGAGCCGCTGACCATGCGGATCCGTGGCGACATGGCCAGCCAGTACGGCGAGACGCTGCACCTGCACCTGGACCCGGCGCATTGCCATCTGTTCGACACCGACGGTGTTGCCGTGGCCCGCCCACTGCGCGCTGCCGCCTGATTTCGCGAGATTTTGCTGATGAAACTGAATAAACAGAACCTCACCCAGTTGGCGCCGCACGTGAAACTGCCCGCCTACGCGATTGCCAGCACCACGCAAGGCATCGCCCACATCGGCGTCGGCGGTTTCCATCGCGCGCATCAGGCCTATTACACCGACGCGCTGATGAACACCGGCGTTGGCCTGGACTGGAGCATTTGCGGTGTCGGCCTGCGTGCCGAAGACCGCAAGGCCCGCGACGACCTGGCCGGCCAAGACTACCTGTTCACCCTGTATGAGCTGGGCGATACCGACGACACCGAAGTGCGCGTGATCGGCTCGATCAGTGACATGCTGCTGGCCGAAGACGGCGCCCAGGCGCTGATCGACAAACTGGCCGACCCGGCGATCCGTATTGTCTCGCTGACCATCACCGAAGGCGGCTACTGCATCGACGACAGCAACGGCGAGTTCATGGCTCACCTGCCGCAGATCCAGCATGATCTGGCGCACCCGAGCGCACCCAAGACCGTGTTTGGCTTTATCTGCGCCGCCCTGACCCAACGCCGCGCCGCCGGCACCCCGGCATTTACCGTGATGTCCTGCGATAACCTGCCGCACAACGGCGCCGTGACGCGTAAAGCCCTGTTGGCGTTTGCCGCGTTGCACAACGCCGAGCTGCACGATTGGATCAAGGCCAATGTGAGCTTTCCGAATGCGATGGTCGACCGCATCACGCCGATGACCAGCACCGCGCACCGCCTGCAACTGCATGATGACCACGGCATCGAAGATGCCTGGCCGGTGGTGTGCGAACCCTTTGTGCAATGGGTGCTGGAAGACAAATTCGTCAACGGTCGCCCGGCCTGGGAACAGGTCGGCGTGCAGTTTACCGACGACGTCACGCCCTATGAAGAAATGAAGATCGGCCTGCTCAACGGCAGCCACCTGGCGCTGACCTACCTGGGGTTTCTCAAGGGGTATCGATTTGTGCACGAGACCATGAACGACCCGGTGTTTGTCGCCTACATGCGCGCCTACATGGACCTGGACGTCACGCCAAACCTGGCGCCGGTGCCGGGCATCGACCTGACGGACTACAAGCAGACGCTGGTGGACCGCTTCTCCAACCAGGCGATTGCCGACCAGCTGGAACGCGTGTGCTCGGATGGCTCGTCGAAGTTTCCCAAGTTCACCGTGCCGACCATCAACCGCCTGATCGCCGATGGGCGCGAGACTGAGCGCGCGGCGTTGGTTGTGGCGGCGTGGGCGTTGTATTTGAAGGGCGTGGACGAGAATGGAGTGAGCTACACCCTCCCGGATCCGCGTGCAGCGTTTTGCCAGGGGCTGGTGAGTGATGATGCGTTGATCAGCCAACGTTTGCTGGGGGTGGAAGAGATTTTTGGCAAGGCTATTCCCAATTCGCCCGAGTTTGTGGCAGCGTTCGAGCGGTGCTACAGGAGCCTGCAGGAAGTGGGTGTCAGCAGGACCCTGGAACGGTTACTCGCCAACATCCATTGAAGGCCCTCACCATGACCCAGCAAAACCTGTTTCTCGGCATCGACTGCGGCACCCAAGGCACCAAGGCCATCGTCCTCGACGCCACGAGCGGCAAGGTGCTGGGCCTGGGCGCAGCGGCACACACATTGATCAGCGGCGCCAATGGCCGCCGCGAGCAGCACACCCAGGAGTGGCTGGACGCCTTTACCGAAGCCACCCACCGCGCCCTGCAACAGGCCGGCGTGGACGGCCAGGACATCCTCGGCATCGGCGTCTCCGGCCAGCAACATGGTTTGGTGCTGCTGGATGACCAGGGCCAGGTACTGCGCCCGGCCAAACTGTGGTGCGACACCGAGACCACACCCGAGAACGACCGACTCTTGCAGCACCTGGGTGGCGAAAGCGGCTCCCTGGAACGCCTCGGCGTGGCCATTGCGCCGGGCTACACCGTGTCCAAGCTGCTGTGGACGCGCGAACAGCACCCGGACATCTTTGCGCGCATCGCGCATATCCTGCTGCCCCACGACTACCTCAACTACTGGCTCACCGGCCGCCCCCTCGCGGAGTACGGCGATGCGTCGGGCACCGGCTACTTCAACGTGCGCAGCCGTGAGTGGGATGTGGCGCTGCTCAGGCACATCGATCCGAGCGGTCGTCTTGAAAAGGCCCTGCCGCAGCTGATCGAGGCCGATCAGAGCGTCGGCACCGTTCTTCCGGCGATTGCCGAACGGCTGGGTATCAACCCCAACGCCATCGTCTCCAGCGGTGGCGGCGACAACATGATGGGCGCCATCGGCACCGGCAACATTGCCCCTGGCGTGATCACCATGAGCCTGGGCTCGTCGGGCACTGTGTACGCGTTTGCCGACCAGCCCAACGTCAGCCCACAGGCCTCGGTCGCCACCTTCTGTTCGTCCAGCGGCGGCTGGTTGCCGTTGATCTGCACCATGAACCTGACCAACGCCACCGGGGTGATCCGCGAGCTGTTCGATCTCGACCTGATTGCGTTCAACGCCTTGGTCGAGCAAGCACCGATAGGCGCCGACGGCGTGAGCATGTTGCCGTTCCTCAACGGCGAACGAGTTCCCGCCCTGCCCCACGCTACCGGCAGCCTGCACGGCCTGACCATGACCAACCTGACCCGCGCCAACCTGTGCCGCGCGGTGGTCGAAGGCACCACCTTCGGCCTGCGCTACGGCCTCGACCTGCTGCGCCAGACCGGCCTGCAAAGCCAGAGCATCCGCTTGATCGGCGGCGGTTCGAAAAGCCCGGTCTGGCGGCAGATGGTCGCCGATATCATGAACACCGAAGTGGTCTGCACCGAACAAAGTGAAGCCGCCGCCCTGGGCGCGGCGATCCAGGCGGCGTGGAGCCAGTCCGGCGAGTCGCTGGCCAGCCTGTGCGACAAATGTGTGAGCGTCGACCCGGCCAGCCGTACGCTGCCGGTGGCGGCCAGCGTCAGCGCGTATCAACACGCCTACGAGCGCTATCAACAGCTCGTGGCAACCCTTTAAGAGCGAACGACTATGTATCTGGTGTGTGGTGAAGCGCTGTTTGATTTTTTCAGTGAGGAAGATGCCAGCGGGCAGGCATCCAAGGTCAATTACAAGGCAATTGCCGGCGGTTCGCCGTTCAATGTCGCGGTCGGCTTGCGCCGCTTGGGTGTCGAGGCGGGCTTGTTCGGCGGCTTGTCCACCGACTTCCTCGGCCGCCGCTTGTTGCAGGTGCTCAAGGATGAAGGCGTCAGCGAGCAGTTCCTGGTGGAATTCGCCGCACCGACCACCTTGTCGATGGTCGCCGTGGGCGCCAATGGCTCACCGCAGTACAACTTTCGCGGCGAAGGCTGCGCCGACCGACTGCTGGAAGTCGCCCACCTGCCCGAGCTGGGCGATGATATTCGTGGCTTGCACATCGGCTCGTTCTCCCTGGTGGTGCAACCCATCGGCGACACCTTGCTGAGCCTGGTCAAGCGTGAAAGCGGCAAGCGCCTGATCAGCCTCGACCCCAACGTACGGCTCAACCCGCAGCCGGATATCCAACTGTGGCGCGACCGTGTGGCGGAACTGGTCAAGCATGCCGACCTGATCAAGGTCAGCGATGAAGACCTGCACCTGCTCTATCCCGAGCAGTCGCCGGAAAGCGTGCTGCAGGGCTGGCTGCAACACCGTTGCCAATTGGTGTTCCTCACCCGTGGCGGCGACGGCGCCAGTGTATTCAGCCGCCAGCATGGCCACTGGTCTGCACCGGCGGTCAAGGTAGTGATGGCCGATACAGTGGGGGCTGGCGACACCTTCCAGGCGGCGTTGATTGCCTGGTTGACCGAGCAGCAGTTGGACTCAGTGGACGGCCTGCAACAACTCACCCGTGCGCAGATCGACACCATGCTCGGCTTCGCCATCCGCGCCGCCGCACTGACCTGCACCAAGACCGGCCCCGACCTACCCTATCGCCAGCAGCTTGGATGAAGGTTTTGTCAGCCAGCTAAAAATTAATCGATGGTTAATCCCGCACGCCGACAGTGAAGTTGTACCCACTTGTTGCGGAGAACCACCATGAAACTGCGCACTCTCGTACTCGGCAGCGCCTTGGCGCTGGCCGCAGTATCAGGCCTGGCCCAGGCCGACGACCAAGGCGCCGCTGTCAAACCCGTGCCTTACCAATACGGCATGCCGATGAACATCGACAAGGTCCTGGCCATGAACGAAACGCCCACTGATGAATGCAAAGTCATCAAGGCGGATATCAAGTTCCTGGATAAGGCGGGCAAGGTTGAGGACGTGAGCTATCGGAAAATGTCGGAAGCCTGCGACTTCCAGAACTGAGCCGTAAGCCATCAGACGATACAGCGGGAATCAACCGCGTAAACATGTAGGACTTTTCTCAAAAACCCCAATTTAATCAATGGTTAAGCTTGGGAGACAACAGTGGCTTCGACCGCACCTCCATGGCCATCGGCTGAAGGTACGGCCGCCGGTTCATCACGCTGATGACCCGGACCACTGACGGAGAAACCTCATGAAAATGCGCAACGTATTCCTGCTCGGCTGCACCCTCGCCCTCACCACCGTATCGGCCATGGCCCAGGCTGAATCCAAAGCTGTGCCCTATCGCTACGGCATGCCCATGGACATCCAGAAAGTGATTGCCATGAACGAACCGGATACCCGTGAATGCAAGGTTATCAAGGCCGAGATCAAGTTTTTGGACAACGCCGGTGAAGTGCAGCACGTGAGCTACAAGAAGTTATCCGAGGCCTGTTTGTTCCAGAACTGAATGCCGGGTGGACAAGCGAAAGCAGCGCAACCCTACTGGGCCTGGCGTTCATCCAGGCCCAAAGGTCTTTGGTCACGCTAGCTAGTAGTAGCCGCGCCCTCCCACTCTTTGCAGGGCGGGAGCATGGCTGTGCTTGAGGTCTTCACGCAACCCGGTGATCAGGTTGCAAATGGCTCGACTGCTGTCGAGTTTGTCCGCGTTGATCCCTTTGACTTCCAAATCCACCCGGTCACGGTCGCGGTCGTCGTAGACCTTGATCGTCAGCGAAGCATCTTCGGCTTTGGTGCATTCGCACCGTTTGGGCAGGAAACTTCCTTCAATAATGCTGCGAAGTTCTAATTCCGAAAGCATGGTCAACCTCTCCTTTCTTGAGACTGCCAACAGATTTTTATGTGTCCGACGAGCGCTCACTCGTCGCGCCTTGCCGACCCTGGAAGACGCTTACAACACCCAAGCCTACTCGGCAAAATCAACCTTCGTTGTAACTTTTCCTCATAAGCCGCGCGCCGGGTTATATATGTAAATCGGCCTTGTTTAAATCGTCGTCGAACCGCTGCGATTAAACGTTTAACTCTAGGCTTCAACTTCGACGGAGCCCTGCGCAGCCACTCTTTCAGCAACATGTCGCAAACTATCGAAGTTGATGTTCGCCCCGGAATTGATCGCCACCAGGGTCTTCCCGCTCAGTTGATGGCGGGCGACATACTTGCGCACTCCCGCCACCGCCAAGGCACCGGAAGGCTCGGTGATCGAGCGGGTATCGTCGTAGATCAGCTTGATCGCACTGCACAGTTCATCGTTGCTGACAGTGATGACGTCATCCACCCAATCCCGGCAGATTTGAAACCCGTAGGCACCGACTTGCGCCACCGCCGTGCCGTCGGCAAACCCGTCGACGCTGGGCAGCACCACACGTTCACCGGCCCGCAGCGCCGCCAGCAGACAGCTGGAGCCCTCAGGTTCGACGCCGATGATGCGCACCTCGGGCCGCAGGTATTTGACGTAGGCGGCGATCCCGGCGATCAGGCCACCGCCGCCCACCGGCACGAAGATCGCGTCCAGGGCCCCTTGTTGCTGGCGCAGGATTTCCATGGCCACGGTGCCTTGTCCGGCGATCACCTCCGGATCGTCGAAGGGCGAGACAAAGGTGCAACCTGAGGTTTCGGCCAGTTGCAGTGCGTGGGCCAGGGCAAAGGGGAAGCTCTCGCCGTGCAGGACCGCTTCAGCGCCACGGGAGCGTACGCCGAGTACCTTCAACTCCGGCGTGGTGCTGGGCATGACGATCCGCGCCTGGATCCCCAACTCCCGCGCCGCCAACGCCACGCCCTGGGCATGATTGCCCGCCGATGCGGTGACCACGCCGCGCGCCTTTTGCTCGTCGCTCAACTGCACCAGTTTGTTGTAGGCGCCACGGATCTTGAACGAGAACGTCGGCTGCAAGTCTTCACGCTTGAGCAACACCTGGTTACCCAGCAATGCCGACAGCGCCGGTGCCGCCTGCAACGGCGTGCGCACCGCCAGGTCATAGACCGGCGCGGCGAGGATCTTCTTCACATAGTGTTCAAGCAAGCCTGTGTCAGCGGTAGGGGGACAGGTGCTCATGGGTATCTCCTGGCTTCTTGTTCGGGGCCCGGGAGACGGAAAAACAAAACCCGCCTCTAGGGCGGGTTTGGGTACAGCCGTGCGCTATCCCGCCAAATGAGGAATGGCGGTAATAATGCTTGGCTGGCTGCGAAAGGCTTGAAAGGTCATGTCACGAAATTAACCGCCCGTGACTGGACTCGTCAACAAAAGGTTTACTCAAAGCATACGAAACGTATACGCTTTGTATATAAAACCTGCACAGTGAACCCCATGGGCATCGTCAAGATCACCGACCAACTGCACGAACAACTGCGCCTGGCCAGCGCCGCGATGGACCGTTCCATCAACGCCCAGGCCGAGTTCTGGATCAAGATCGGCCTGCTCGCCGAGCTCAACCCCCACTTGCCCTACAACGAGCTGATCAACAAGCTGTTGCTGGACAAGCCCGATCTGATCCGGGGGCGCAGTTGATGATCAAGACTGCCGCCCAACTGGCCGTGATGCGTGAAGCCGGGCGCCTGCTGGCCCAGGTGTTCACGATGCTCGACGGCTTTGTCGCCGCCGGCCGTTCCACCCTGGAGCTGGACGCCGCCGTCGAAGCCTTCATCCGCAACGACCTCAAGGCCCGCCCCGCCAGCCTGGGCCAGTACGACTACCCTTTCTCCATCAACACTTCGATCAACGAGGTGGTGTGCCATGGCATGCCCAGCGCCAAGGACATCCTCAAGGACGGCGACATTATCAACATCGACATCACCCTGGAAAAAGGTGGCTTTATTGCCGACTCCAGCAAGATGTACATGATCGGCAGCGTCGCGCCCAAGGCCCAGCGCCTGGTCGAGAAAACCTTCGAAGCGATGTGGGCCGGCATCCGCCAGGTCAAGCCCGGCGCACGCCTGGGTGATATCGGCCACGCGATCCAGAGCCATGCGCAAGCCAACGGCTACAGCGTGGTCCGCGAATACTGCGGCCACGGCATCGGCCGGCAGATGCATGAAGAGCCGCAAATCCTGCACTTCGGCCGCCCCGGCACCGGCTTGGAACTGCGCGAAGGCATGGTGTTTACCGTGGAGCCGATGCTCAACCAGGGCAGTTCGAAAGTGCGCAGCCTGAAGGACGGTTGGACGGTGGTGACCAAGGACAACAGCCTGTCGGCACAGTGGGAACATACTGTGGCGGTGACGGCGGATGGGTTTGAAGTGCTGACCCTACAACCTTCCTACAGGGTTTAAACGACATTGGCGCCGCCCGCTATCCGCTTCAGCCCCACTACCATCAAAGCAGCCCCAAGCCCCATCTCCGCCAGAAACAATGGGTAAGACACCCACCACGGCGTCCCCGTCGTCATCATGCTGAACTCCGACATGCCGCCGATGCTCGCAATCAGGTTGAGCGGCAGGAACACCACGTTGATCAAGGTGAGCTTGCGCAACAGGTTGTTCATGCTGTTGTTCATCAGGTTGCCGCGGGCGTCGATCAGCCCGGAAAACACGTTGGAATAGATCTCCGCCTGTTTGTAGCACTGGTGGTTCTCGATGATCAGGTCGTCGATCAGCGCCAATATCTCCGAACTGAAATGCTCCTTTTCCGCGTGGTTGCGCAGCCGTGACAACACCGCGCCGTTGCTGTGCAGCGCGTTGATGTAATAGATCAGGCTTTCGCTGAGGCTGAACATCTGCATCAGGTGGTGGTTGCTCATGGACGCATTGAACTGCTGCTGCAATTCCCGTGCGACCAGCTTGATCACCTTGAGATGGCCCAGGTAGTGATGGATGTTATTGAGCAGTAAGTCGAGCAACACATCCAGCGGCGTGTGCAGCGGGCGGCGTTTGCCGAGGCCGGTCAGCGGGGTTTCATCGGTGGCGATCACCAGCAGGCGGCCCGGTGAAAACAGCAGGCCGCAGGACGACACCTCGAACACCAGATTGCCGCCACCGGAGTAGTTTTCCGGGCGTTTCCAGATCAGGAACAGATTGTCCGGGTGAAACTCGATGCGCGAGACTTCGTCGGGGTCCAGCGCAGAGGCCAGGGCGTGTTCGTCCAGCTTATGGTGGTCGCGCAGCCACTCGCGCTCGGCCAGGTCAGGGTTGTTGAACAACTGGATCGGGGCATCGTCACGCTCCCCGCTGTGCAGCTTGCCATCGATCAGTTCGAAACGCTGGATCATCGCCGGGTCACCAGACCTGGCCCTGACGCTTCAACTCCAGGCGCCTCACGAACTCCTCCAGCACCAAACCGTACAAGTCGTCCTGCAAGTAGGCATCTTCAATACCCGCGTCCAGGTTGGGGTTGTCGTTGACTTCGATCACCACCACCTTGTCGCCGGACTGCTTGAGGTCGACGCCGTAGAGGCCATCGCCGATCAGGTTGGCGGTCTTCACGGCCAGTTCCACCACCGCCTTGGGCGCCTCGTGGACCGCCAGGGTGCGGCATTCACCGTTGATGGCCTGGCCGATGGCCTTGTGGTTGTAGATCTGCCAATGCCCTTTGGACATGAAGTACTGGCAGGCAAAGATCGGCTTGCGGTTGAGCACGCCGATGCGCCAGTCGTACTCGGTGTAGAAAAACTCCTGGGCCAGCAACAGCACCGAATGCTCGAACAACTCGGCAGTGGCCTTGAGCAAGGCTTCCTGGCTTTCGACCTTGATTACGCCACGGGAAAAACAGCCGTCGGGGATCTTCAGCACCAGCGGGAACCCCAGGCGCTCGCCGACCCGTTCAAAGTCTTCCGGTCGTTCCTTGTACAGAATCTCCGTGGCGGGCATGCCCAGTTGGTGACTGTTGAGCAGGTCGGTGAGGTAGACCTTGTTGGTGCAGCGCAGAATCGACGCCGGGTCGTCCATCACCACCAGGCCTTCGCTTTCGGCTTTCTTGGCGAAGCGATAGGTGTGGTTGTCGACGCTGGTGGTCTCGCGGATCAGCAAGGCGTCGTATTCAGCCAGGCGTGAATAATCCTTGCGTTCGATCAACTCCACATCGATGCCCAGGCCCTTGCCGACGCGGATGAAATTATCCAGGGCCTTGGCATTGGACGGAGGCAATTGCTCTTGAGGGTCGTGCAAGATGGCCAGGTCATAACGGGCCAGGCGACGTGAGCGCGGCTGGCGCCAGATCTTGCGGCTGAAGTTGTCCAGGGCGTGGGCGAATTGATCTTCCTGATCGTCGCGCAACTTGTGCAGCACGCCCGATTTAACGCCTTCAATATGCCAACCGTTATTCTTTTTAAAATCAACTAACAAAATCGGGCATGGAAAGGCTTCAAACAACTGACGGGCCAAGTCCTGCAACGGCTCTATATTGGTCCGGCCAAAATAAAGTGTCAGGGTGAAGCCTTCGGTATTGCTGTAAAGGTGATGACTCAAGGCTTTATCGAGGGTTTTATCCAGGTCGTCCAGGGCCAGGCCGTACAGCGACTTCTTGGTCAGTTCGCTGATGGTACGCACCGACGGGATCACCTTGTGCCCACGGGCTTCAGCCAGCAGCGAGCAGTAATAACCGTGCCCCAGGTACTTGTAGCTGCGGCACAGGTTGATTACCTGTACGCGCTTGCCAGTCTCGTTTTCGCGGGTCTGCTCCAGGTATTCCTGGGCGGTGACGATGTCTTCGCTGGGGAAGTAAGAGGCCCAATCTTCCTTGCGCTCGACAATGATCACGACTTGACTATTGCCTTTTGGGGGTGCGGAAAAATAACCTTTATTGGTTATTGTCGCCGCGAGGGTTTGCTCGGATACTTCACGCCAATGACCTTGTACCGCCGACATATATTTGATCCGCTTTAGAGAACTCGACCTTTTCTATTAAGCACGATCTTTTAGAGAAGTCCCGTTTCGTTACGCAACTTTTACGGCGGTCATATGGCTCTTTGCTTTCGCGTTGCAACCCTCTTGGATGTGTCTGAATTACTGGCCTTGGAACAGCACTGCTTCACCACCGACAGGCTGTCACGGCGCAGTTTCCAGTGGATGATAAACCGCGCCCACGGCGAGTTGCTGGTGGCGGAAAATGGCGGGCAACTGCTCGGTTACGCGCTGGTGCTGTTTCGCCGTGGCACTTCGTTGGCGCGTCTGTATTCCATCGCCATTGCCGAACCTGCGCGTGGCATGGGGTTGGGTAGACAGTTGCTGAGCCGCGTTGAAGCTAGCGCCGTGGCACAGGGTTGCAATCGCCTACGCCTGGAAGTGCGCACCGACAACCCCGGCGCTCTCAGCCTCTATGAGCGCAACGGTTATCGGCGCTTTGCCCTGATCGACGCCTATTACGAAGACCACACCGCAGCACTGCGCCTGGAAAAAAAACTGCTCACGCCACCTGTTTGATCCCCGCCTTGGCTTCCAACTCTCGCACCAGCGGCAACACACGTTTGCCGAAGTACTCGACTTCTTCCTGAAAATGCAGAAAGCCCGCCAGCACCAAGTCCACCCCCACTGCCTTGAGCGCGACGATGCGCTCGGCAATCTGCTGGGGCGTACCGATCAGGTTGGTCTTGAAGCCATCGTTGTACTGCACCAAGTCTTCAAAGCTCGACTTGGCCCAGTTGCCCTCGCCTTCCGGTGACGCCTTTCCCGCTTGCCTGGCCGCATCACCAAAGGCGTTCACCGCCTCCGGATCGGCCTTGTCAATGATCTCTGCCAGCACGGCGCGGGCTTCTTCCTCGGTGTCGCGGGCGATCACAAAGGCGTTGACACCGACTTTGACCGAATGGTTGTTCGCCGCCGCCTTGGCGCGGATGTCATCGACCTGGGCCTTGATGCCTTCCGGGGTGTTGCCGTTGGTGAAGTACCAGTCCGACACGCGCGCTGCCATATCCCGTGCGGCCCGCGAGCTACCGCCCTGGAACACCTCCGGCTGGCCCAGTGGCTTGGGCTTGAGGGTGTAGTTATTGAAGCGGTAAAAGTCGCCCTTGAAGGTGAAATCGTCCTGGGTCCAGATGCCTTTGAGGGCCCGGATAAACTCTTCGGAACGGCGATAACGCTCATCGTGCTCCAGCCAGTGTTCGCCGATGGCCTGGAACTCGCCCTTGAACCAACCGCTGACGATATTCACCGCGATACGGCCGTTGGTGAGCTGGTCGATCGTCGCCAGTTGCTTGGCCGCCAACGCGGGTTGCCAGGGGCCAGGCAGGATCGCGGCGATCACCTTGAGCGTGGTGGTCGCGGCCAGCAGCGCATGGCTGAACGCCACGGACTCATGCTGGTTTTCCGCACCGTAGCCGGCGGTGAAGCGGATCTGGGTGAGGCCGTATTCGAAGCCGGCGGCTTCCGCCAGTTGTGCCAGTTTGCGGTTGTAGTCGATGCCCCAGTGGGTGCGTTGTTCGATCTTGCTGACCACCAACCCACCGCTGACGTTGGGCACCCAGTAGGCAAATTTCACGGCTTGCTGGCTCATCTCGCGTTACCTCGCACAAAAGGGATGTACTGAGGGCTTGAGCAGCAAGCGTGCCAGGCCGTGGAAACGCACGGGCCATGGGCGTTGCACGCAATACCGTAGGTCGGCGTCGATGTCGCAGAGCGTGCGGGTTTGTCGATCCGCTGTTGCCAGGGCAACAGTGGCTGAACGCTTTAGCCCCTGAATACGGGCGCCGATACCCGGCACGGAGTGTGCAATCCCCCTTGCATTGATCACTGCCCAGGAACCTTGCCCATGACCGAACAACACGTCATCAACCCCCTGTCCACCGGTGTCGACTACCCGATCCTGGCCGCGCGCTTTCGACCGATCTTCCAGCGCATCGCCGACGGTGCCGTAAAGCGCGAACAGTCCCGCATCCTGCCCCATGAACCGATCCAGTGGCTCAAGGAAGCCGGTTTTGGCGCAGTACGCGTGCCGGTGGAATATGGCGGCGGCGGTGCTTCCCTGCCGCAATTGTTCGAACTGCTGATCGAACTGGCCGAAGCCGACTCCAACGTGCCCCAGGCCCTGCGTGGGCACTTCGCCTTTGCCGAAGACCGCCTGAACGCGCCGCCCAGTGCTGGCCGGGATCTGTGGTTCAAGCGGTTCGTGGACGGCGATATCGTCGGCTGCGCCTGGACCGAGATCGGCAACGTGGCGATCGGCGATGTGGTTACTCAGGTCAGCCCCGACGGTGATAACTGGAAGCTCAACGGAGAGAAGTTCTACAGCACCGGCAGTATCTTCGCCGACTGGATCGATGTGTATGCCCAACGCAGCGACACTGGTGGTGATGTGATCGCGGCTACCCGCGCCGGCCAGCCGGGCGTGGTGCACAGTGATGATTGGGACGGCTTTGGCCAGCGCACTACCGGCAGCGGCACGTCGCGCTTTACCGACGCGGTGGTGGATGCGGAAAACGTCATCGACTTTGCCAGCCGGTTTAAATATCAGACGGCGTTTTACCAGTTGGTGTTGCTCGCCAGTTTGGCGGGGATTGGGCGTGCGGCCTTGCGCGATGTGGCGCATCAGGTGCGCAGCCGTAAGCGCATCTACAGTCATGGCAATGCGGCGCATGTGAGCCAGGACGCGCAGGTTCTGCAGGTGGTGGGGGAAGTGGCTGCGCTGGTGTATGCCGCTGAGGCGAGTGCGTTGAAGGCGACGCTGCCGGCGCAACGAGCGTATGTGGCGCGGTTTGGGGGCGATGATGCGGTGGAGCGCGAGGCCAATGTGGCGGCCGAGATTGAGTCGGCTACGGCGCAGGTGGTGGTGTCGGGGTTGATTCAGCGGGCTACCAGTGAGTTGTTTAATGCGCTGGGGGCGTCGGATGTGCGGCAGGGGAAGGCGCTGGATCGGCATTGGCGGAATGCGCGGACGGTGTCGTCGCATAATCCGGTGATTTACAAGGCGCGGATTGTGGGGGATTGGGTGGTTAATGGGGTGGAGCCGCCGTTTGTTTGGCAGATTGGGAATGGGCGGGGTTGAGTTGGGGGGTTGATTGGGGGCATATCCGTTATTTAGGGGATGGCTGATGTTGGTTCCGCCCTTACGGCGGGTCACTTTTGGAAAAGAGCCGGAATGCCGGCCCAGCCCAAAGTAACCAAAGGGCTCTTGCCCCAACACTCGGCACCTCGCTCACGCTCGGTGTGCCCGTAATCCGACAGTGATTTGGGGGGCCGCCGCCCCGCGCCATCCATGGCGCGGGGCGGCTAAACCGGTATCCCTGCCGGTTTACCCCCCAAATCCCTGTCGAATTCCGGCCAGCGTGTTTAACGGGGCGCCTAAGATCAAAATCAAGATCTAAAGCAAAGCCAGAGCCAGAGCCAGAGCAGAGTGATATCTACCTGATATAGGAGATCTAAATTGTGGGAGCGGGGGGGGGGGGGGGGGGGGGGGGGGGGGGGGGGGGGGGGGTTTTTGGAAACCCCCCACACCCGCCCCCCCCCACCCCCCAAG
>NZ_JAFCXD010000011.1:0-102846 GCF_049897885.1 Pseudomonas sp. DWRC2-2 | reverse complement strand
GCGCCCCGTCAAACACGCTGGCCGAACGCAGGCTTGAATCCGTGGGTAACCCGGCAGGACGCCGGGTTAGCCGCGCTGGGCCAAGGATGGCCCATCGCGGCGGCCCACGGATTCAAGCCTGCGTTCGGGCACACCGAGCCTAGGCGAGGTGCCGAGTGTTGGGGCGGAGCGTTTTGGTTACTTTTTGCGCTCTTCAAAAAGTGACCCGCTGTAAGAGCGGAACCATAAGCAGCCGTTACCCAAATAACGGATATACACCCAACCCAACCCAATCAAACCCACCCCAACCAACTCCAGTAAGTCACCGCAAACACCAACATCAACAAATAACCAACCAGCGTCACCAAAACCCCCACCTTGGCAAACTGCCGCGCCGTAAACGTCCCCGTCCCCAGACACACCATATTCTGCGGCGCATTGATCGGCAGAATAAACCCATAACTCATCACAAACCCCAACAGCATCGTCATCCCCAGCCGACTGAACTCCCCCGGCAACGTCTGCAACACCGCAATCAAAATCGGCAGCAGCGCCGAGGTCAACGCCGTCGCACTGGCAAACCCCAAATGAATCACAATCAAAAACGCCCCCAGAATCGCAAACACCCCCAGCGGCCCCACCTGATCCAACCCCGTGTGCGCCACCACCGCAGCCCCCAACCACTGCCCCGCCTGGGTGGTCAACAGCGCCGTGCCCAGACTGATGCCCACCCCGAACACAATCACCGTGCCCCACGGGATCCGCGACTGCACATCTTTCCAGGTCATCACGCCGATACCCGGCAGCAACAGCAACACCAACCCCGCGTACGTGGTCGAGGTGGTGTCAAAACTGTGCAAACGCCCTTCCGTGGCCCAGGCCAGCAGCAACATCACCGACACCGTCAACAGGCGCTTCTGCGGCCCGGTCATCGGCCCGATATCTACCAGCGATTGCGCCACCGCCTCCTTGCCACCGGGAATGCTGTCGGTCTCCGGCGGCAACAATTTGAGCACCAGGAACAGCAACACCGCCGACATGATCAACGCCCACGGCGCCCCCGCGATCAGCCAGTCGATCCACGACACGCGCTGACCAAGCATCTTGTCCATGAAGCCAACGGTCAGCAGGTTCTGCGCGGCGGAGGTCTGGATACCAACGTTCCAGATACTGGTGCCCTGGGCCACCACGATCATGATGCCGGCGGCAATGTTCGAGCGTTTGTCCACGCCGAACGCAGCGATCACGCCCATCATGATCGGCACCACGCAAGCACTGCGCGCCGTGGCGCTGGGCACCACCAGGCTGAGCAAAATAGTCACCGCAATCGCCCCCAGCAGGATGCGTCGGGTGCTGGTGCCGACGCGGCTCAGGGTGACCAAGGCGATACGCCGGTCCAGGCCGGTGTGGGTCATGGCGGCGGCGATAAACAATGCGCCCGCCACCAGCGCCAGCGCCGGGTTGGAGAAGCCGGTCAGCGCCATGCTGATGGCCGGGCTGCTGCCGATCAAATGGGTAGGGTCTTGCAGCGACGGCGCGGTGCCGAGCAGAAAGGCCATGAGCGAGGTGATCATGATCGCGCTGGCTTCATAGGACACCGCTTCGGTGATCCACACCACCACGGCAAACGCGAGGATCGCCAGCATGCGATGCCCGGCCACCGGCAAGTCGGCGGGCAGCGGCAACAGCAGCACGCCGGCCATCACCAGCACGGCGACCACCAGGCCCAGGGGTAATTTATAGGATGCCGCGCTCATCGGGTGCTCCAAGGCTCTAGATCAAGCCTTGAGCATGGGGCAAAACCATCTGGGACCTGTTGACCTAGGCCAATAACTGACTCAACACCGCCCGCAACTTGCCGGGTTTGACCGGTTTGTTCAGCAACGGTGCGTCCAGGCGGCGCAACGCACGGCGGCATTGGTCAGTGCGATCGGCCGTGATAATGACCGCCGGGATCTTGCAGGCAAAATGCTCGCGCAGCTGCTTGACCACCGCACAACCCACCACGCCATGGTCCAGGTGGTAATCCGCCAAAATCAGCTCCGGCGCCCTGCCTTGCAAGGCCAACAGCGCACCGGCCTGATCGGTGGCGGTGACCACTTCACAGCCCCATTGCCCGAGCAGCGCACGCATGCTTTCGAGGATGCTCACTTCGTTGTCGATCACCAGCAAACGCCGCCCCGGCAGCGGATTGCCGGTGGTCGGTTGCACCGGCAATTGGCTGATCGGCAACGGCATCTCATCACTCAACGGCACTTCGATGCTGAACATCGAGCCCCGCCCCGGCCAGGAACGCACGGCGATGGGGTACCCGAGGATCTCGGCGATTCGCTCGACAATCGCCAACCCCAGCCCCACGCCTTTGCGGTCGGAGGCGCGGCCGACATCGAGCTGGTTGAATTCCAGGAAGATTGCCTGCAGCCGGTCCGCCGCAATCCCACGCCCGGTGTCCCACACTTCCAGGCGCAAACGATCGCCGCGCCTACGGGCACCCAACAGGATGCAGCCATCGTCGGTATAACGGCAGGCATTGCTGAGGAAATTGCGCAGGATCCGCGTCAGCAGCCGCAGGTCGGTGCTGATCGCATAACGCCCGGTGTGCACCCGCAGGTTCAGCCCGGTCGCCTGGGCCACTGATTGGAATTCCGAGACGAGCGGCGCGAACAGTTCGTCGAGGCGATACAGCGCCACATCCGGTTTGACCGCCGCCTGGTCGAGCCGCGAGATATCCAGTAAGTCAGTGAGCAAATCCTCGGCGCCTTCCAACGCCTGGTGCGTGCGCTCCACCAGCACCTGTTCGACACTGGGCAACTGCCGTTCACGCAACGTGGCGATCAACAGCCGTGCGGCATTCAGTGGTTGCAGCAGGTCATGGCTGGCGGCGGCGAGGTATTTGTCCTTGCTGCGGTTGGCGGCCTGGGCGGCGTCGCGGGCGTCGCGCAGGTCCTGTTCGATCTGTTCGCGCTGGGCGATCTGCTGTTGCAGGTTGTGGTTGGCTTCCAACAGCTCATCGGTGCGTGCAGCGACGCGTTGCTCCAACTCGTCGTTGAGACGGATATAGCGCTTGCGCTCGGCCTCCAGTTCATCCAACCGCGCGGTGAGCTCCGGGTAATGGCTCTTGCGGGCCGACTGGTCGCTGAGCCCCAGTAGCCCCGCGAGCGCGCGCTGCTGGTCGTCAGAGAGCTTCGCCATAGACGACCTCGACATCACGCTGGCTCGACTCCCTCGGGTTGGTGAGGATGCACGGGTCGCCCATCGCATGCTGGGACAGGAACGGAATATCCGCCACGCGCACCCCATGCAGGCCGAGGGTTTCGTGGAAGCCGATGGCGTGCTTCAGCGCGATCAGGTGCTCCACCAGCCGCCCGCAGATCTGCCGGTGATTGAGGCCGCGACAGTCGATGCCAAAGGTTTCGGCAATCACCTTGAAGCGCTCCGGCGCCGAGCTGTAGTTGAACGCCACCACATGCTCGACCAGCACCGCGTTGCACAGGCCGTGGGGCAGATCGAGAAAACCACCGAGGCTGTGGGACATGGCGTGCACCGCGCCGAGGATCGCATTGGAAAACGCCAGCCCGGCCTGCATGCTGCCGAGCATGATTTTCTCACGCAGGGCAATGTCCGTGGGGTTGGCGATCATCTGCACCAGGTTGCCATTGATCAGGCGCATCGCTTCCAGCGCATGGGGGTCGGTGAGCGGGCCGTGGCCGGTGGAGACGAACGCCTCGATGGCATGCACCAGCGCGTCGATGCCAGTGCAGGCAGACAGGAACGGGTCCATGCTGGCGGTGGTTTCCGGGTCGATCAGCGACACGTCCGGCACCACCGCCTTGCTGACGATGGAGAACTTCATGCGTTCCTGCTGGTTGGAAATGATCACGAACTGCGAGACATCCGCCGAGGTGCCGGCAGTGGTGGGAATCAGGATCAGCGGCGGGCTGGGCACGCGAAGGGTGTCGACGCCCTCGAACTCAAGAATGCTGCGTCCGTGGGCCACCACAATGCCAATGGCCTTGCCGCAGTCCATGGGGCTGCCGCCGCCGATGGCGACGATCACGTCGCAATGGTTTTCGCGGTACACCTCGGCGCCCGTCATGACTTCTTCGACGCGGGGGTTGGGTGAAACGGCGCTGTACAGGCAGTAGTCGATGCCGAGGGCTTGCAGGCTGGCTTCCACATCGGCCACCCAACCGGCGGCGATCACGCCGGGGTCGCTGACCACCAGCACCTTGCGCGCACCGAAGGTCTTGGCGTAGTTGCCGACGTTGTGCCGGCAGCCGGCACCAAAGATGATTTCAGGCGAGACGAATTTACGCAGTTGGCTCAGGGTCTGGCTCATTGGAAAGCCTGTTTTTATTATTTTGGAAGAATGCGCTCCACACTAACCGATCCGGCTGCGAATGCAATCAGACCAAAGAGGCATCCTTCCAGCCGCTCCCGCGATCAGCGGCTAGCGAAGTACATCGTGACTTCGAAGCCGATACGCAGGTCGGTAAACGCAGGTTTGGTCCACATGGGGGCAATCCTCTTGTTGTGCCGGAGGGTTCCGGTAAGGGCATTAATGCATGGGTGGTTGAGGGGGCGAATACTACTTTCGAAGTAGCGAAGACACTGCATTAGTCGCGAATGTACAGAAGTCAAAATGTGGGAGCGGGCTTGCTCGCGAATAGGGTGTGTCAGCCACATATAGGTTGACTGATCCACCGCTTTCGCGAGCAAGCCCGCTCCCACAGTTTTGACCGCGTTGAATC
This sequence comes from Pseudomonas sp. DWRC2-2, assembly GCF_049897885.1. Lineage (NCBI taxonomy): Bacteria > Pseudomonadati > Pseudomonadota > Gammaproteobacteria > Pseudomonadales > Pseudomonadaceae > Pseudomonas > Pseudomonas sp. DWRC2-2. Next base: position 98,116 of record NZ_JAFCXD010000011.1, on the reverse strand, counting down.
AGAAGAAACCCAGCGGATTGATGTCGTAGCTCACCAGCAGGTTCTTGGTCTGTTGGTAATGGTCGAGCATCATCTTGTGGTTCTCACGCCCTACCCCGGATTTCTTGTACCCACCAAATGCCGCATGCGCCGGGTACAGGTGATAACAGTTGGTCCACACGCGCCCGGCCTTGATCGCCCGGCCCATGCGGTACGCACGGTTGATGTCGCGGGTCCACAGGCCGGCGCCCAGGCCGAACTCGCTGTCGTTGGCAATCGCCAAGGCTTCAGCTTCGTCCTTGAAGGTGGTCACGCCCACCACCGGCCCGAAGATTTCCTCCTGGAACACGCGCATCTTGTTGTGGCCCTTGAGCAGGGTCGGCTGGATGTAATAGCCGCTGGACAGGTCGCCCTCCAAACGCTCGGCCGCGCCGCCGGTCAACAGCACCGCGCCCTCCTCCTGGGCGATCTTCAGGTAGGAGAGGATCTTGTCGTATTGCTGCTCGGACGCCTGGGCACCGACCATGGTCTCGGTGTCGAGCGGGTTGCCGCGCTTGATCTTGACGATCTTCTTCATCACCTCCGCCATGAACGCCTCGTAGATCGACTCCTGCACCAGCGCCCGCGACGGGCAGGTGCACACTTCACCCTGGTTGAAGAACGCCAGCACCAGGCCTTCGGCGGCTTTTTCGATGAATTGCGGCTCGGCCTGCATGATGTCTTCGAAGAAGATATTCGGCGACTTGCCGCCCAGCTCCACGGTGGACGGAATGATGTTCTCGGCGGCCGCATGCATGATGTGCGCACCCACCGGGGTGGAGCCGGTGAAGGCGATCTTGGCGATGCGTTTGCTGGTGGCCAGCGCCTCCCCGGCTTCGCGGCCAAAGCCCTGCACGATGTTCAGCACGCCAGGCGGCAGCAGGTCGCCGATCAGCTCGGCGAAGACCATGATCGACAACGGCGTCTGCTCGGCCGGTTTAAGCACGATGCAGTTACCGGCCGCCAAGGCGGGGGCGAGTTTCCAGGCGGCCATCAGCAACGGAAAATTCCACGGGATGATCTGCCCGACCACGCCCAAGGGTTCATGGAAGTGATAAGCCGCCGTGTGTTCATTGATCTCAGCGGCGCCGCCTTCCTGGGCGCGGATGCACCCGGCGAAGTAGCGGAAGTGGTCGGCGGCCAGGGGCACGTCGGCGTTGAGGGTTTCGCGCACGGCCTTGCCATTGTCCCAGGTCTCGGCCACGGCCAGCACTTCGAGGTGTTGCTCGATGCGGTCGGCGATTTTCAGCAGCACCAGGGCACGGTCCTGGGCCGAGGTCTTGCCCCAGGCATCGGCGGCGGCGTGGGCGGCGTCGAGGGCCTTCTCGACATCGGCGGCGCTGGAGCGCGGGAACTCGGCAATCACTTCACCCGTCACCGGCGAAGTATTGGTGAAGTACTCACCCTTGATCGGCGCGACAAACTCACCGCCGATGTAATTGCCGTAGCGCGGCTTGAAGCTGACGATGGCGCCGGGGGTGCCAGGTTGGGCGTAGATCATGGTGAGGCCTCTGCTTATTGTTGGGTGTGGATGGGCTGCATCTGGGTGCGTTCGTAGTGGGGGTACAGGTGGGTCACGCTGCGGATCAGTTCATAGCGGCTGAGGCTGATCGCGGCGAATCGCTCGGGGATCGGGCTGCGGATCAGCTCGGGCATGTCGCTGCCCTGGGCCGCGCCGTCACGCAGCAACTGGTCGAGCCAGGCGAGATAGTCGCGCATCTGCTCGAAGGGTTTGGCGTCGCTCGCGACAGGGCCGTGGCCGGGCACGATCAGGGTCCAGGGCAAGCCTTGCAGGGTGGCAAGATCCGCCAACCAGATCGACAGCCCCGGTGAATGAGGCGTGGTGAGCGCACGCTGGTAGAACACCAGGTCACCGGCAAACAGCACGCCAGTCTTCTGGTCGAAGATCGCCAGGTCATCACCGGTATGGCCGCGCAGCTGCAGCAGTTGCAGGTCGTGGCTGCCGAAGCTTTTTACGCCGGGTTGCAGGGTCTGGTTGGGCAACACCACTTCGGTGCCGCGCATCCAGTCACCGACCCTGCGGTACAGGTTCTCGGCCAGGCTGTCGCCCTGCTCATGCAATCGCTCGGTGGTGCCGGCCAGGGCGCCGATCGGCACGTCCTTGAAGGCTTGGTTGCCCAGGGCGTGGTCGGGATGATGGTGAGTCAGCAGCACCTGGATCACCGGTTTGTCGGTGACACGGGCGATGGCCTGGCGCAGGGCTTCGCCGTAGCGTTTGGACGGCCCGGTGTCGATCACCACCACGCCAGGTTCGGTGACGATGAACCCGACGTTGACGATATTGCCGCCGTTGTCCTTGGCAAAGTTGTCGGTGCTGCCTTCCAAAAGCCAGGTGTTGTCGGCAATCAAACGCGGCTTGAGGCCGTAGTCCAACTCGGCCAGCACCGGTAGGCTGAACAGCAGCAGCCACAGCAGAATCCAGCGCTGGGTCATGGGATGGCCGCCTCGAACTGGCTGCCGCTGGTGTCGCGCAGGGTCAGGCGCGTGGGCCCGGCGCCCTCGATGTCGAAGGCCAGGCTGGGGTTTTCGCTGACCGCAGGGAACAGCGCCAGCCGCGCCAACAGTTGGTTATTCGCACCGTGCAGTTCGGCCTGGTTGATGAAGAATTCGGGAATGCCGCTGACCATGCCGTTATCCATCGGGTGGGCGACTTGCAGCTTCACGCGGCTGAATTCGGCAAGCGGGTAACGCCCGCCAAGCACCTCGCCGAGGTGGTCTTCCCAACCGGGCTGGGTGCGCACCACGCTGGGCGCCGTGCATCCGCCGCCGGCGGCATCGATCAGAGTCGAGCCCACGTGCCACAGGCCATCCCGGGTCAACACCGCCGCGCGTAACGGCGTGGCCTGTTCGATGCGAATCCGGATCGACAGCCACGGCAGCACGCGCTCCACGGGTTGGAAGTCGACGATCTGCGGCAGCGGATTCAGCTCGGCCCAGGCGAGGATCTTGACCACGTCACCCTTGAAGGCGCGGGCGTCGATTTCCAACGGCACCTGCCGCGCGTCCTCGGCGAACGGCGGCGCCATTACCTTCACCCGCTCGTCGAACACGAACGGCGCATTGTCGAGAAAACGCTGGTGATAGTAGGCCCACATCACCGAGGGCACCGGGTCGACAGGCGCGCCCCAGGCCAGCATCGGCAAACAGCATACCCACCACCCGCGCAGGCCCACGGCTTACTCCTCGACGTGCACGCTGTCGAGGTAGGTACGCACCGCCCACAGGGCTTCCTGGCTCAGGTAATCGGCCATTTTCGGCATGTACACCCGGCCATCGCGCACGGCGCCGTGGCGCACCCGTTCCACGAACCACTCATCCCCGGCGTCACCGGCATCGAGCATGCGCAGGTCGGGGGCGATGCCACCGGACTTGGCTTCCAGGCCATGGCACGCCGCGCAGTTCTGGTTGTACGCCGAGGCGCCGACTTCGACGGCCTTGTCATGCTCGGCGGTGGTGCGATAGGGGTTGGTGGCGGCCCAGCCATCGGCGTCCACCGGCACGCCGGCATCCTTGATCGGGGTGAGGCCTTTGGTTTCCACGGCGGTGGGCGTCACGTTGCCATGGGCCCAGACCGAACCGGTATTGATTGCACCGGCGAGCAGGCAGGCGGTGATCAAGGCGTTGCGTTTTGTTGTCATTATTTTTCCCTCAGGAGTGCACGCAAAACCTCTTGGCAGAGGCTATGGCAACCATCTTAGGAAGCCCCCGGCAGCGCCCGTATGCTGCTTTGGTGGGCGGGTTCTCATCCGTTGGTAGCAGGCCTTGTGGGGCACTGCTAAATCAGAGGCGGTTCGGGAAATTGTCCCGGCAACACCGGGACTTTTTCCGTATTCGCCAACCCAGCCAGGCAGCAACCTGTGCAGGCCAAAACCTCCACTGGGAACTGCAACCATGACAATAAGATCGCTACCCGCCCGCTCACCGCTAAGCCTTGCCGTGCAAGCTTTTGTGCTGGTGGGCAGCCTGTGCCTCAGTGCTGCGAGCTTTGCAGCCGCCGAACCTGCCGTCGCCAAGCAAACCCGTAATGTCACCTGGGAAGACATCGCCAACGATCACCTGACCACCAAGGACGTGCTGCAATACGGCATGGGCACCAATGCCCAGCGCTGGAGCCCCCTGGCGCAGGTCAACGACAAGAACGTGTTCAAGCTCACGCCGGCATGGTCCTATTCGTTCGGCGACGAAAAACAACGCGGACAGGAATCCCAGGCCATCGTCAGCGACGGTGTGGTCTACGTCACCGGCTCCTACTCCCGTGTGTTCGCCCTCGATGCGAAGACCGGCAAACGCCTGTGGACTTACAACCACCGCCTGCCCGACAACATTCGCCCGTGCTGTGACGTGGTCAACCGCGGCGCCGCGATCTTCGGCGACAAGATCTACTTCGGCACCCTCGACGCGCGCCTGATCGCCCTCGACAAAAACACCGGCAAAGTGGTGTGGAACAAGAAGTTCGGCGACCACGCCGCCGGCTACACCATGACCGGCGCCCCGGTGCTGATCAAAGACAAGGTCAGCGGCAAGGTGCTGCTGATCCACGGCAGCTCCGGCGATGAATTCGGCGTGGTCGGCCAGCTGTATGCGCGCGACCCCGACACCGGTGAAGAAGTCTGGATGCGTCCGTTCGTGGAAGGCCACATGGGCCGCTTGAACGGCAAGGACAGCACCCCGACCGGCGATGTGAAGGCGCCGTCGTGGCCAGATGACCCGACCACCGAAACCGGCAAGGTCGAAGCCTGGAGCCACGGCGGTGGCGCCCCTTGGCAGAGCGCGAGCTTCGATGCCGAGACCAACACCATCATCGTCGGCGCCGGCAACCCCGGCCCGTGGAATACCTGGGCGCGCACGTCAAAGGACGGCAATCCCCACGACTTCGACAGCCTCTACACCTCGGGCCAGGTCGGCGTCGACCCCAGTACCGGCGAAGTGAAATGGTTCTACCAACACACCCCGAACGATGCCTGGGACTTCTCCGGCAACAACGAACTGGTGCTGTTCGACTACAAGGACAAGGACGGCAAGGTCATCAAGGCCACCGGCCACGCCGACCGCAACGGCTTCTTCTATGTGGTCGACCGCAACAACGGCAAGCTGCAGAACGCCTTCCCCTTCGTCGACAACATCACCTGGGCCAGCCACATTGACCTGAAGACCGGCCGCCCTGTGGAAAACGAAGGCCAGCGTCCGGCCAAGCCGCTGCCGGGTGAAACCAAGGGCAAGCCGGTGGAAGTCTCGCCGCCGTTCCTGGGTGGCAAGAACTGGAACCCCATGGCCTACAGCCAGGACACCGGTCTGTTCTACATTCCGGGCAACCAGTGGAAAGAGGAATACTGGACCGAAGAGGTCAACTACAAGAAGGGCTCGGCGTACCTGGGCATGGGTTTCCGCATCAAGCGCATGTATGACGATCACGTCGGCACCTTGCGGGCGATGAACCCGACCACCGGCAAGGTGGTGTGGGAGCACAAGGAACACCTGCCACTGTGGGCCGGCGTGCTGGCAACCAAGGGCAACCTGGTGTTCACCGGTACCGGCGACGGTTTCTTCAAGGCCTTCGACGCGAAAACCGGCAAGGAACTGTGGAAGTTCCAGACCGGCAGCGGCATCGTCTCGCCACCGATCACCTGGGAACAGGATGGCGAGCAGTACATCGGCGTCACCGTCGGCTATGGCGGCGCAGTGCCGCTGTGGGGTGGCGACATGGCCGAGCTGACCAAGCCGGTGGCACAGGGTGGGTCGTTCTGGGTGTTCAAGATTCCGAGTTGGGATCAGAAAGCTGCCCAGAAATAACCCATGGAATATGCGGGGGCCGCCTTTTGTGGCGAGGGAGCTTGCTCCCTCGCCACAGGTACCCCGCCACCTTCGAGGTTTTGTGATGAGATATCTGCCGTTGTTACTTCTACTGTCCCTACCCTTCGCCCACGCCGACGACGCCGACGACGCCCCCCTGGTCATCAACGGTTGCACGCTTGCCGAGCATAGCCAATGCCCCGGAGCCAATCTCAAGGGCGCCAACCTGCGCAACCAGAACCTGAGCGGCATGAACCTGGCCGGCGCCGATCTGCGCGATGCCGACTTGCGCCACGCCAACCTGGACCTTGCCAACCTGGAAAAAGCCCAGTTGCAAGGCGCCAACCTGACCCGCGCCAGCCTGCAACAAGCCAACCTGCGCCTGGCCGACTTTACCGGCGCCGCATTGATGGCCGTGCAAGGCTGGGGGATGTTTGCCCAGGGCGCGCAATTTGAGAACGCCAACCTGAGCGCCGCCTACCTGCAATTTGCGCGGTTGTCGGGGGCCAAAATGCACAAGGCCAACCTGCGCGCGGCCGACCTGGAAATGACCTGGCTGAGCAAGGCTGACCTGCAAGGCGCCGACCTCAGCGACGCCAACCTGCAAGAAGCCAAGTTCGGTGAAAGCAACCTGGAAAAAGCCACCCTCAGCGGCAGCCGCCAGCACTATGCCAACTTTCAGGACGCGAATATGGAGGGCTGCAAAGACTGCCCCACCACCTGGGACCGCTAACCCGCCACCCGCACCACGCCCATGTCGATGCCCAGGTGCACCAGTTCGGCATGGGAACTCACCTGCAACTTGCTCTTGAGCAAAGTCAGGTGGTTGGACACGGTCTTGTTGCTGATACTCAGCTGGGCCGCAATCGAACGGGCCGGGGTGCCCTTGGCGAGCATCAGGAAAATCTCCAACTCACGTTGGGTCATGCTGTGCAGGCGGCGATCGGTGGGGTGGTACGCCAGCTGGGTAGCCAGGTCCTGTTCGATATAGGTGTGGCCATCGAGGATGCGCTCTACCGCTTCAAGCATCACCGCAGGCGAAGCGCGCTTGGTGAGATAACCCGACGCGCCCGCCTCCAGAGCCTGGCGCACCAGGGGCAGTTCGGCATGCTGGCTGAAAAACAGCACGCGTAATTGCGGCAGGCGCTGACGCAGGCGGCGGGTGGTTTCCAGGCCACTGATACCGGGCAGCCCAAAGCCGATGATCACCAGGTTAGGCACCGCCTCATGCACCCGCGCCAGGGCCTCTTCGCCGCTGGCCGCTTCGCGCACGTCTACACCCGGCAAGCCGCTGCGCAACAGCCCGGCATAGCCCAGGCGGACCACGGCGTGATCGTCGACCAACAGGATGTTCATAGCGGCCTCCAATGGCAGTGCTTGCTGTGCATGCTAGAACCCGAGGGCTTGCGGCGACCTACTACTTTGGTACTGGTTTTGCTGTCTATCGTCGCATTCCCAAGGCAGCGGGACTCGCGTGTAATGGGCGCATAACGATAAGGATTGGACCCGCCATGCTGCCCGCTCGACTGCCCCTTGCGGCACTGTTGTGCCTGTTCATCAGCCACGTACAGGCCGACACCCCATTGTTTTCCGCCGAGGGCTACCGCACCAGCCTGTATCGAAGCCCTACGCCCGATCATCTGCCCGGCGCAACCATCGTCGACACCCCAGCCCTGCAGACCCTGCTCAACCAGACGCCCGCACCGGTACTCATCGATGTGTACCGCCGCCAATGGCTGCAAGGCCGCTTCATCGAAGACCAGCCCCACGCCAACCTGCCCGGCAGCCACTGGCTGGCCAATACCGGCGACGGCGACCTCACCCCTGAATGGCAGGGCTACTTCGTGCGCCACCTGTACAAGTTCACCGACGGCCAACTGGCACGCCCGCTGGTGTTCTACTGCCGCTCCGATTGCTGGCTGAGTTGGAACGCGGTAAAACGAGCCGCCAGCCTGGGCTATACCTCTGTGTATTGGTACCGCGATGGCTTGGACGCATGGGAAGCGGCAAAACTGCCAGTGATGGCTGCGACACCCGAACCCTTTGAATAAAAAACCACAACAAGAAGGTGAACGGCCATGTACAAAATTTTGATTGCCGACGATCACCCGCTGTTTCGCGAGGCGATTCATAACGTCATCAGCGACGGCTTCCCCGGCAGCGACGTAATGGAAACCGCCGACCTGGACAGCGCCCTCGCCCTGACCCAGGAACACGACGACCTCGACCTGATCCTGCTGGACCTGAACATGCCCGGCATGCACGGCCTCAACGGTCTGATCAACCTGCGCAACGAGTCGCCTACCATCCCGGTGGTGATCGTCTCGGCCGAGCAGGACAAGCAGATCGTGCTGCAAGCCATCACCTACGGCGCCGTGGGTTTCATCACCAAGTCATCACCGCGCCTGCAAATGACCGAAGCCATCCAGCAGATTCTCAATGGCAACGTGTACCTGCCGCCGGACATCATCCGCACCCAGAAAAATACCGGGCAACGGCGCATGCACGACAGCCCGGGGTTTGCCCCGGAGCTGCTGCAGGCCCTCACGCGCAAACAGTTGCTGGTGCTGGAACGCATGACCAAGGGCGAGTCGAACAAGCAGATCGCCTATACCCTGGAGATTGCCGAGACCACGGTGAAGGCCCATGTGTCAGCGATTCTGCGCAAGTTGAATGTGCATAATCGGGTACAGGCGATCTTGAGTGCGGGAGACATCGATTTCGGCTCGTACCTGCGCCGCTGAACCCTCAGGGTCGGCTGAGCAGGTGACTCATCGCGGTTTTCAACTTCATTGGCCTTACCGGCTTATGCATCAACGTATGCCCCAACTCACGAATTTGCTGCTTTAACTCGTTGCTGTAGTTCGCCGTGATCATCATCGCCGGAATCGCACGGCCGCGGCGGGCGTTGATCCGCGCCACGGCATCCACGCCGTTCTGGTTGTCATCGAGGTGGTAATCGGCAATCAGCAGGTCCGCCTCGGCATGGTAGTTGTCTACCTGGCGCGCCAGGTCCTGTTCCGACAGCGCGGTGATCACACGGCAGCCCCAGCCTTCGAGCAAGGTGCGCATGCCGGCGCAGATTGCCGCGTCGTTATCCAGCACCCACACCCGCGCGCCTTGCAGGCGTTCGAGCATCGGCTCGCTCATGCACGGCGCCGGCAATGCCTTGGGCGCGGTCGCGCTCAACGGCACTTCTACCGAAAACATCGAACCCTGGCCCGGCCAGGACTTGACGCTGATCCGGTGGCCGAGGATGCCGGCAATCTTTTCCACGATGGCCAGGCCCAACCCCAGCCCGCGATCCTGATCCGGACGCTGCACATCGCCGCGCTTGAACTCCTGGAAAATTTCCTCCAGCCGGTCTTCGGCAATGCCCATGCCGCTGTCCCACACCTGAATCAGCACGCGCTGCTGCTGGCGCCGGCAGCCCAGCACCACACGGCCTTTGTAGGTATAGCGAAGCGCATTGCTCAGCAGATTGCGCAGGATCCGCGCCAGCAGCTGGATGTCGCTGTGCACCAGCGCCGAGCAGCCGATGAAGTGCAGTTCAAGCCCCTCGCTGCGGGCCAGTTCGGTGTATTCGGCGGCCAGGTTGTCGAGCAGTTCACTCAGGGCGAACGGCGCGATATCCGCCTTGATCACCCCAGCGTCCAGCTTGGAAATATCCACCAGGGTGCCCAACAGATTTTCCACGTCTTCCAGGGAGTTACTCACGTTACGCACCAGGGTTTCGCTCGGGCGCTCCAGCAAGGCACTGGTGAACAGCCGGGCCGCATTCAGCGGTTGCAGCAGGTCATGGCTGACGGCGGCCAGGAATTTCGTCTTCGACAGGTTGGCCTGCTCGGCCTCCCTTTGCGCCGCCACCTGCTGCCGGCACAAGGCCTCAGCGCGCAGCCGGGCGTTGATCAGCAGGTGGTTGCTGGCCTTGAGTTCGGCCATCGCCTGGTTCAGCGCGTCGGTGCGTTCGCGCACTTGCTCGGCCAGCACCACTGAATGCTGGAAGATGGTGTACGGGTCATTGCCCTGGGTCATGCCGGACTCGATGCGCTCGATCAGCGCCGCATTGATCCGCATCAACTTGTGGTTGTCCTGTTGCAGCCCGGTCACTTGAGCGGACAGGTCAGCGCCGGCCTCGGGCAATGGCGACCCCGGTAAAGGTCTGGTTGATGTGCATGCCATTGAACTGTTCTCCGTAGGTGTTGAAGCCCATCACCCGGTGGTCGCGCAAATAAGCACCGATCGGCTCCAGCTGGCCGGTGTCTTCCAGCTCCAGGCGGCGCAGGAAGCAATCGCAGCCGATGGTCAGCAGCAGGTCGCCAAGGCGCGCTTGCAGGCCGTCGAACAGGGTTTGCAGGTTGGGCAGGATCGGGCCTGGCTGCATGACGGTGAGCACGATGCCGTTTTCCACCGCGCAGTAGAAACTCAGGCTGAGGTCGGCATGCACCTGCTGGATCGAGCGCACGTAGTACTGGTCGTGAATGCGCACCGCCAGCGGGTGGGCGGCGAAGACGCGGTGATCGAGGTCGGCCACGGCCACGCCGATATGCCGTGCGTACTCTTCGGCGGCGGGCTCGGCGTTGAGTTCGAAGACGCGACGTGACGGGCTGTCGGCGCCGGTCACCACCAGTTTTTCCGTGCGCGGCAGGATGTGGTGCGTGGTGAACACCTCGAAATCCAGCCAGGTATTGACCAGCACCACCACCGCCGCTCCGCTGTGGAAAACACCGTTGAAGTACACGTGGGTGCGGGTGAGGAAGTTGTCGTCACCGGCCGAGCCGCCGAAGTGCGGGATATCGCCCAGGGCGGCACTGAGGGCGGCCAGCACCATTTCTTCACGGCTGGACAGGCCATCGAGCAAGGTCAGTGCAAAGGTATTGCCCTTGATCGGCGCCAACGTATTGCTGCGGCAGCCGCCGACCAGGCGCTCGACCATCTCCTGGGCGTTGATCAGGCTGAAGTGCTCCACCTGGTCGATGAGTTCGGTGGCGATGGAAAAGTGCGCGTGGTTGAAGCCCACGGCCGTGATGCAATTGCGCCCATAACCGTGGGCGGTGATCTCGCCGGCGCTGGTACAACCCACCACGCGCACGCTGCCGAAGCACTGTTGCAGCGCCTGGCCCAAGGCCTGCAAGTCATAGGAGGCCGAGCAAAAAAACAGCACGAAACCCAGGTACGGATGCAACAGCTGCCGGGCCAGCTCTTCGGCGGCCTGCCCGGCATCCGTGGCCTGGGACATGGCACTGACTACGCCTTCACTGTTGTGCATCGTTGGCTCCCCCTCTGAAGCACCAGTTTACGAAGCGCCAGGGGGGAGACCTATGCTACTTGGGTACTGGGTCGGGGATGCGATGGGATGAGGCGTCAGGCACGGGCAAAGGCCACGGCTTTCTCAAACTGCTCCGGGGTAGGACGCACTCCGGTGTAGAGCACGAACTGCTCCAGGGCCTGGATGGCGATCACTTCCAAGCCGGTGATCACCCGCTTACCCTTGGCACGTCCACGCACGATAAGTGGTGTTTCGGCGGGGATCGCCACCACATCGAACACAGTTTCGGCAGCATCCACCGCTCCAGCGTCGAATGCCAACGCATCTGCCTCAGCCCCGCCGGTCATGCCAATGGGCGTCACGTTGATCAGCATTTGCGGGCGCAGGTCACCCAGTTCGGCCAGCCACTCATACCCCAGGTTTTGCGCCAATGCCCGGCCAGCGGTTTCGTTGCGCGCCACGATCACGCCATTGGCGTAGCCACCATCGCGCAAGGCACTGGCCACGGCCTTGGCCATGCCGCCGCTGCCGCGCAGGGCGAAGGTCGAGTCCTGCGGCACCGCGTGCTTTTTCAGCAGTTGCTCGATGGCGATGTAATCGGTGTTGTAAGCCTTGAGGTGCCCGTCAGTGTTGACGATGGTGTTCAGCGAGTCGATGGCTTGAACCGAATCGTCGAGTTCGTCCACTAAGGCAATGGCAGCCTCTTTGAACGGCATGGACACCCCGCAACCACGGACGCCGAGCGCGCGGATACCACCGATCGCGCCGGGCAAATTCTGGCTGCTGAAGGCTTTATAGTAGAAATTCAGACCCAACTGCTCGTACAGGTGGTTATGAAACCGCAGGCCGAAATTCCCGGGGCGCGCCGACAGAGACATGCACAGTTGGGTGTCCTTGTTGGGGTGCATCTGCATGGGTAACTCCTTTGAGTAAGCAATTGGGTACAGACCTTACACAACCTTTACCTAGCGGCTGTGCTGTTTTTCAGAAATACGTTGTCTTAAAAGTATCCCCGCGACATTACTTGAGTCTATTGATTGCAGACCACAAGCGCTGGGGCTAACCGAGGAATGACCATGATTCGTACAATCCCCAAGATCGCCTTGCTGGTTGGCGCACTCGCGATGGCAGGCCAAGCCTCCGCCCACGGTGGTGGTTGGGGTGGCCCGGCCGTATTGGGTGCTTTAGTCGGCGCAGCCGTCGTGGGCTCCGTGGTTGCCAGCCAGCCACGTGAGGTCTACGTGCAGCAGCCGGTGTATGTGCAACCGCAGCCGGTGTATGCCGCGCCGCCGGTCTACTACGCACCGCCACCACCGGTGTATGTGCAGCAGCAGGTGTATTACCGCCCGGCGCCAGTGTATTACGGCCCACCGCGTGGCTATTACGGCCCACCACGCGGCTACTACGGTCCTCCCCACGGCTACTATGGCCGCGGCTGGTAATCGGATCGTCTGACAAAACAGGCCTCGCAGCGTTGCGGGGCCTTTTTTTGCCTGCAAAGTCCGGATTCAGGGGGTCAAGGTCGTTCTGGGGACAATACCCGGCGCCCAATCGCGCATCATCGACACCTATGTCTACTTGCCTGAACAGGCCTTGCGCTGTCATGTTTGTGTCACGACATACTTCCACTATCGATCCTGTCCACCCAATAACAACAAGGACGACTGACCATGCCCACGCAAAACCCGCACCGTACCGCTGGCCTTTGTACGTCCAGCAAGGTCTATAGCGCCCTCACCGAACTCAAGCACCTGGAAGGCCACCGCAGCGCCAAGTTTCTCGCGCTGCTGGCGGAAAACCTGGTGCGCAAGGGTCTGCTCAGTGAGCAGGAGGTGGTGAACATGCTTGATCAAGTGGTGGACTGACGCTTCGCGTCGATGACGACTATCGAGACAGGTGATTTTTCCTGCATCACCCCGCCCCGTAAAGTGACCACCATATCGTTGGAGGTCCTTATGCACACTGTTCAAATCATGTCCGTCATCGGCAGCGCCGTTCCCGCCCCTCTGCGCAAGCTGGGTCTGCTTGCCTGCTGGTACCTGGTACGCGATGGCGAAACCATCAGCGGCCCGCTGACATCCCTGTCCGACGCTGAGAAACAGCTGCAACACGCCTCGAATTTCAGGCTCCACGCCTGAGGTTCAGGGTAATGGCAACTTGACTCGCGGCTTGCTCTCCACAAACAACGCCCAACTGGACATGAACAACGCCGCCACCAACGGCCCGATCACAAAGCCGTTCAAGCCAAACACCGACAAACCGCCCAGGGTCGAGATCAGGATCAGGTAATCCGGCATCTTGGTGTCCTTGCCCACCAGGATCGGACGCAGCACGTTGTCCACCAGGCCGATCACAAACACGCCAAACAGCGCCAGCACCACGCCTTGCCAGATGGCGCCGCTCAACAGGAAGTAGGCGGCCACCGGCCCCCATACAATCCCCGCGCCCACCGCCGGCAACAGCGACAGAAACGCCATCAGTACCGCCCAGAGCAATGCACTGGGAATATCCAGGAACCAGAAGATAAGCCCGCCGAGCGCACCCTGTGTCACGGCCACCAGCACATTGCCCTTGACCGTGGCCCGCACCACACGATTGAACTTGAGTTGTAACCGGCGCTTCTGCGGCTCGGCCAACGGCACCGCCGTGCGCACCTTGCGCACCAGCTCCGGGCCGTCGCGCAGCAGGAAATACAGCAGGTACAGCATGATGAAAAAGCTCACCAGGAAATCAAACGTGCCCTGGCCGAAGCTGAACGCCTGGGTGGCAAAGAACTGGCTGCCCTGCATCGCGCTCTTGACGATCTTCTCGCGCAAGCCTTCCAGGTTGCCCATGCCGAAACGGTCCAGCAGGTGCTGGAAGTACGGCGGCAACACATTCTTGAACTGCTCGATGTACCCCGCCACGTCCAGCTTGCCGCTTTCGATGTTCTTGTAGAGCGTCGCGCCTTCCTGCACCAACAAGGCACTTGTGATGATCACCGGCAGGATCGCGATAATCAGGCAGGCACTCAAGGTGGCCAGGGAAGTGAGGTTGCGGTTCCAGCCAAAGCGCTGCTGCAGGCGGCGCTGCATCGGGGCAAAGATGATGCCGAGGATCACCGCCCAGAACACCGCGCCGTAGAACGGCAGCAGTATCCAGATAAACGCGATGGTCACCAGGCCGAGCAATAACAGCAAGGTCTTGAATTGCAGGTTGGTTTGATTCATGTCCGGTCCATGTCAGAAAAGCAACGGGCCCATGTAGGCCCTGTTGCTTAGTCCGCAGCGAAACCTGGGAGTGCCCTCGGTTATCGAACAAGCATAGACCGCCTCACTGAATCCCCTTCGCCTCCTTCAACAGTGTCTGGATCATCTGCTCCTGGGCGTCATAACGACCTTCGCCAAAATGGGTGTAACGCACCTGCCCCTTGGCGTCGACCAGGTAATGGGCGGGCCAGTACTGGTTGTCGAAGTTGCGCCAGATCGCATAGTTGTTGTCGATGGCCACCGGATAGGTGACGCCCAGCTTGCGCACCTGGTCCTTGACGTTGCCGATGATGCGCTCATAACCGTATTCCGGGGTGTGGACGCCGATCACCACCAAGCCGTCCTTCTCATAGGTCTTTGCCCATTGCTTCACGTAGGGCAACGTGTGCTGGCAGTTGATGCAGTCGTAGGTCCAGAAATCCACCAGCACCACCTTGCCTTTCAAGGATTCGCGGGTGAGTTCGGGTGAGTTGAGCCACTCGACCGCGCCGGCCAGCGACGGCATGGCACCCTTGGCATTGTCCCGCGCCGGGTCGGCCTTGACCGTGCTCACCACGTAATCCAGCACTTTGGGGACGGTTTCCAGCACGCCTTGCTCCAGGCTGCTGACGCCTTCGGACGAAGTACCGGCCAGCAGGGTTTTGTCGGCGCCAGTGGAAATCACCACCGCCGCCGCCAGCACCGCCACCCCAGCCCCACGGCGCAGCCAGCCAGTCACCGGAATGGAGGCCTTGAGTCGATTGACCAGGCCACGCCCGGCAAAAATCAGCGCGCCAAGGGACAACGCGCTACCCAGGCCGTAGGCCACCAGCAACAGGCTGGTCTGCGCATTGGCGCCTTGCAGCATCGCGCTGGTCAGGATCACACCCAGGATCGGCCCGGCGCACGGCGCCCACAGCAGGCCTGTGGCGACGCCGATCATCACCGACTTCAGCGGGCCGGACAGCGTGCGTCTGTCAGGATCGATACGGTTGCCCAACAACACAAAGGGGCGTGCCAGCCAGCCACCGACCCGCGCCGAGATCAGAGACAGCGCGAACAGCCCCATCACGATCAGTGCCACGTGGCGGCCGGTGTTATTGGCCTGAATCACCCATTCCGTGCTGACCACCGCAAGGCTGGACACCAGCGCGAAGGTCAGGACCATGCCGCCGAGCGTCAGCAGGATCGACCGGCGGGAGCGGTCGACGCCGGCGAACAGAAACGGCACCACCGGCAGGATACAAGGGCTGAGGACGGTCAGGATGCCGCCCAGGAATGCGATCAGTAGCATGACGTTCACCTTATGGCTGGAAGGACTCAGTTATCGCCGACGCAACCGTCGCCAAACTTGAGGTAATCCAGCACCTGGGTCTTGTCGTGGGAGTCCAGGTAGGTCATGCGCGCATTCACCACGCCGCAGGTGGGCTTGGAGTCCTGGCTCATCGACAGCACTTGCTTGATGTCCAGGTGAGTGCCGTAGTGGTAGGTCTGCGCGGTAACGGCGGCTTCGGCGCGGGCCGACAAGGTGCAGATGTTCAGGGCGGCAAACAGGCAGGCGGCGTAGATGGCTTTGGTGTTCATGGTGGTTGACTCCAGGTTCTCAGGGTTGGAGGCGATGTGCCTCGTTGGAATCAATTGAAAGCCCCTGAGGTATCGCGCCTGTGTCGGAAAACCGCGCGGATAAATCGATACGTATCCACAGCCCCCACCGATACACAGCGATACAAAAAGCCCAAAGGACGACCTGGATCAATAAACCGCCCTCGCCGCTCGGCTACCTTCGCGACCTTTTGCGACCCGTGCCCATGCCTCCGATCCTCGCCCCCGAACTGCTCGCCCCCGCCGGCACCCTGAAAAACATGCGCTACGCCTTTGCCTACGGCGCCGATGCGGTCTACGCCGGCCAGCCGCGCTACAGCCTGCGGGTGCGCAATAACGAGTTCGATCACGCCAACTTGGCCCTTGGCATCCAGGAAGCCCACGCCCTGGGCAAGCGCTTTTATGTGGTGGTGAACATCGCGCCGCACAACGCCAAGCTCAAGACCTTCCTCAAGGACCTGGCGCCGGTGATCGCCATGGGCCCGGACGCGCTGATCATGTCCGACCCTGGGCTGATCATGCTGGTGCGCCGGCATTTCCCCCAGATGCCGATCCATCTGTCGGTGCAAGCCAACACGGTGAACTGGGCCAGCGTGGAGTTCTGGCAACAGCAAGGGATCTGTCGGGTGATCCTGTCGCGGGAATTGTCGCTGGAAGAGATCGATGAGATCCGCCAGCAGGTACCGGCCATGGAACTGGAAGTGTTTGTGCACGGTGCCTTGTGCATGGCCTATTCCGGGCGCTGCCTGCTCTCGGGCTACATGAACAAGCGCGACGCCAACCAGGGCACGTGCACCAATGCTTGTCGCTGGAAATACCAGGCCACCCCCGCGGTGGAAAACGCCACGGGGGATATCGTCCAGCAATATCAGCCCACCCTGGGCATTGGCGCGCCCACCGACCAGGTGTTCCTGCTCCAGGAAGCCAATCGCCCCGATGAACAGATGCCCGCCTTCGAAGACGAGCACGGCACCTACATCATGAACGCCAAGGACCTGCGCGCCGTGCAGCACGTGGAGCGCCTGACCCGGATGGGCGTGCACTCACTGAAGATCGAAGGCCGCACCAAGTCGCACTTCTACTGCGCGCGCACCACTCAGGTGTATCGCCAGGCCATCGATGATGCGGTGGCCGGTCGCGCCTTCGACCGCACCCTGATGACCGACCTTGAATCCCTGGCCCAGCGCGGCTACACCGAAGGTTTCCTGCGCCGCCATGTGCACGACGAATACCAGAACTACCAGAACGGCAGCTCCGTGTCAGAGCGCCAGCAGTTCGTCGGCGAGCTGACCGGCGAACGCCGGGGCGAGCTGGCCGAGGTCAAGGTGAAAAACCGTTTTGCCGTGGGCAATCACCTGGAATTGATGATCCCTGCCGGCAACTTCCACTTCGACCTGGCCACTTTGCACAACGCCAAAGGCGACGCCATCGACGTCGCGCCGGGGGATGGGCACACCGTGTATGTGCCGCTCCCGGCGCAGATGGACCTGCGCTTTGGCTTGCTGATGCGCGACCTCTAACGCGTCGCCGCGCAGAACCGGTGGATCGCCGCGCAGGCCTGGCGCAACGAGTCGTCATCCAGGGCATAGGCGATGCGCAGGTACGGCGCCAGGCCGAAGGCGCTGCCGTGCACCACGGCCACATTGGCTTCGTCGAGCAAGGCGTGGGCGACGTCCTCGTCCGTCTCAAGCAACCTGCCGGCGGCCGAGGTGCGCCCCAGTAGGCCCGCGCAAGAGGCAAAGGCGTAGAACGCGCCGCTCGGGCTGATGCATGCCAAGCCAGGCGTGGCGTTGAGCAAGGACACGACCAGTTCGCGGCGCCTCTCGAAGACCGCCCGTGATTGTCGGATAAAGTCCTGTGGCCCGTTCAAGGCAGCAATGGCAGCGTGCTGGGAAATCGCGCTGGCCCCCGAGGTCTGCTGGCCTTGGAGCTTTTCCATGGCCTCCAGCAGCCAGCGCGGGCCGGTGGCGAAGCCGATGCGCCAGCCGGTCATGGCATAGGCCTTGGAGACGCCGTTCATGGTCAGCACCCGAGGCGCCAGGCGCGGCTCGACCTGGGCCAAGGTGTGGAACGCCTGGCCGTCGAACAGCAGGTGCTCGTAGATGTCATCCGCCAGCACCAGCACATGGGGATGCTTGAGCAACACGTCGGCCAGCGCCTGCAATTGCGGGCGATTGTAGACAGCGCCCGTCGGGTTGGACGGTGAATTGAGGATCAGCCAGCGGGTGCTGGGGTTGATCGCCTGGTCGAGGGCGGCCGGGGTCAGTTTGAAGCCGTCCTCGGCGTTGCACGGCACAATCTTCGACGTGCCGCCACACAGCTCGACCATTTCCGGATAACTGACCCAGTACGGCGCGGGCACGATCACTTCGTCGCCTTCGTTGAGGGTGGCGGCGAGTGCGTTGTAGATCACATGCTTGCCGCCGTTGCTGACGAGGGTGTCTTGCCAGGTCACGTCCAGGCCGTTTTCGCGACGGAATTTCTCCGCCACCGCTTCGCGCAGGGCGCGCACGCCAGCGACCTGGGTGTAGCGCGTATGGCCATTGCGGATCGCTTCGATGCCGGCCTGGCGAATGTGCTCCGGCGTATCGAAATCCGGCTCGCCAGCGCACAACGAAATGATGGTTTCGCCTTCGGCCCGGCGCGCGGCGACGCGGTCGATGATGCGGTAGGTAGCGGACGGTTGCGCCTGGGCCAGGCGCTTGTTCAGGGTGTTCATGAGCCCTTCCTCTGCAAGGTGTGATAACCCAGGGATTCACGGGCCTGCTTCAGCGTCTTGCCCGCCTCGATCTGTGCGCGGATCTGCGATTCCACCGCTTCAATCTGCCGTGCCACCTGCGCGACCTCAGCGGCACGGGCGCGGGGCACCACCAGTACGCCATTGGCATCGGCCACTACGATGTCCCGGGCGCACACGCGGGTTTCGCTGATTGCCACCGGCTGGTTCACCGACAGCACTTCGACGCGGTCCTTGCCGGTGCGCATGTAGCGGCCACGGGTGAACAACGGGTAGCCATCGCCCAGGGCTTTGCTGACGTCACGGCACACGCCGTCGATCACCGTGGCGGCTATCCCGCGCGCGCCGGCGTACTGGGTCATGATGTCGCCCCACACCGTGCAATCGGTGCGCCCGGCGTTGGCGATGACCACCACATCCCCTGGCAGCACGTCTTCGATGAAGTCGCCCACCGAGCCCGGTGGCGTGTTGGCCGGCACGTATTGCACGGTAAACGCCGGACCGACCACAGTGCCACGGTAGTTATCCAGCGGCGCGATGCCCAGGCATTGGCCGGGGATGCCCAGCTTGTCCATGGCGTCCGAGACGCCAGGGGTGTCCAGCCCTTCGAACAGGGCAACCCAGTGTTGATCGTTCATCGGGCAGACTCCACGCGGATGGCTTCGAATTGGCTGTCGTGCATCACATCGGCGACCGAACGGCCACTGCGCACGGCGTCAACCATGCCCGCTTCACGGGTGGCGATGCGCTCGCCCAGGTCGAGCACCTGCTCGATCACCGCAGCCGGGATGAACACCGTGCCGCAGCGGTCGGCGATCACGAAGTCATCTTGCGCGACGTCGACACCGCCTACGTTGAGGGTGACGCCGGCGTCCACCTGCACCACACGGTTACGCGCGCTGATCATGGTCACGCCACGGCCGTACACCGGATAACCAATGGACGCGCTGCCGTCGATGTCACGGCTGAAACCGTCGATCACCGAACCCCGGATATGTTTGGCGACCGCGGCGTTGGCGATGATGTCGCCCCAGCAGGAAATGCCATCGATGCCCCCTGCAATCACCAGCACGCGGTCATCCGCGGTGATCGCGTCGATCACCGGGGAAATCAGGTGCGCCGTGGGCGCGTCATCGGTCTTGGGGGCCAGTTTGACCGTGCTGGCCCGGCCGACCACTTTGGGACAGTCCCACAATGGCCGGATGCCGACCACCGCGCCCGTCAGTTGCAGGAAATCCAGTGCGTCGGAAACCGTGTTGGTATCGAGTTCAGCCAGGCGCTGAAGCGGGTCGACAAGTGACATGAAATGAGCCCCTGTTGTGGTTGGGGCTCAAGTCTCACTGAGGGGCGGTGATCGGTATATTCGTATTAACGTTAGGCAAACATACGCTTTACCTATGAAAGATCAGATGCGGAACTGGCCGACCAACTGCCCCAGGCGCTGGCCCAGATCCGCCAGGCTGCGAGAGGTCTGGGCGCCCAGTTGGGTCTCATCGGCCACGCTGTCCACCGCCACGGCAATCTGATGCACGCTGCGGTTGATCTCTTCGGCCACGGCGGTCTGCTCCTCGGCGGCGCTGGCAATCTGGGCGTTCATCGAATTGATGGTGCCGATCAACTGGGCCATGGTGTCCAGGGACGCCCCGGCTTCGTTGGCCTGGGCCGAGGTGCCGTCGCCGGCATCGCTGGAACGGCGCATGGCCTCCACCGCCGCCTCGGTGCCTTTTTGCAGGCGGTCGATCATGCCCTGGATTTCCTGGGTGCTGGTCTGGGTGCGACTGGCCAGGGCGCGCACTTCATCGGCGACTACCGCAAAACCACGCCCGGCCTCCCCTGCCCGCGCCGCTTCGATGGCGGCGTTGAGCGCCAGCAGGTTGGTCTGCTCGGCGATAGAACGGATCACGCTGAGCACACTGACGATGGAGGACACGTCCTGCTGCAGGCTGTCGAGGGATAAGCCGCTGCTACGAATATCGCTCACCAGCGCATGGATCTGTGCAATGCTGCCATCTACCACACGCTTGGCGGCCTGGCCTTCGGCGTCGGTCTGCTGGGCCGCGACCGAGGCACCTTGGGCACTGCGCGCCACTTCTTGCGCAGCGGATGACATCTCATTGATCGCGGTGGCGACCTGATCAGTCTCATGGCGCTGGCGTTCCATGGCTTGTTCGGAGCGCTGGGCCTGATCGGAGACCTGGCTGACCAGGCCGGTGAGCTGGCTGGTCATCTCGGTGATCTGGCGCACCAGCCCGTGGATCTTGTCGACAAACCGGTTGAACGCGCCCGCCAGGTCGCCCAGCTCGTCCTGACTGGTGATGGCCAGGCGGCGGGTCAAGTCACCTTCGCCGGCGGCGATGTCGTCGAGGTTGGCTTTCATCAAGTGCAGCGGACGCAGGATGGTATTGGCCAGCAGCATGCCGACGGCCGCGATCACCAACAGCACCACCACCGCCACGCCGAGAATGCTCAGCAGCACGCCCTCCATGCGTTTCTGCACCTTGGCTTCGACCACCGCCACCTGGGCTTCAATGCCGTCCAGGTTCACCGACGTACCGATGACCATGTTCCATTTCGGCAGGTATTCGGTGTAGCCGAGCTTGGGCACCAGTTCGGTCTGGCCCGGCTGGGTCGAGCTGTATTGCAGGTAGTGGGTGCCGTCCTTGCCGACCTTGACCAGGTCGCGATTGACGTACACACCATTGGGGTCGCGGTTGTCCTTGAAGCTCTTGCCCACGCCGTCGGGGCTGTTGCCCTTGAACAGGCGGATGGTCTCGGAGTCGTAGCCGAAGAAGTAACCGTCCTTGCCGTAGCTGGTGTTCGACAGGAGCTTGACCACTTGGGCGCGGGCGGCGGTATCGCCGGGGGCCGCCGCGTCGTAGAGCGGCTTGACGGTGGTCATGGCCACTTCGACATAACTTTGCAGCGTGGCCTTGGCGTCGTTGAGCAGGCGCTGGCGGGTTTCATCCACCTCATTGCGCGCCTGCCCCTGCAGGATCCACACGGTGGTCAGGCTGATGACCACGGCAAACAGCAACACCGGCACTACGGCGAGGGACAGGACTTTGGCCTTGAGGCTCAGACGCATGGCTTTTCTCTCTCTTATTAGTGGCGACTGGAGAGGTTATCGGCCGGTTACGCTGAACCTGTAGATCAGAGGGTCATCGCCGCCAGCCAGCCAAACGCCAGCAACGGGATGTTGTAGTGCAGGAACGTCGGTACCACCGTGTCCCAGATATGGTGATGCTGACCGTCGACATTCAGGCCGGAGGTCGGGCCGAGGGTGGAGTCCGAAGCAGGCGAACCAGCATCACCCAGGGCACCGGCCGTGCCGACAATGCACACGATGGCCACCGGGCTGAAGCCCAGCTGCACGCACAGCGGTACAAAGATCGCGGCCAGGATCGGCACCGTGGAGAACGACGAGCCGATGCCCATGGTCACCAGCAGGCCCACCAGCAACATCAGCAACGCGCCGACCCCACGGTTATGGCCGATGAACGCCGCCGAGGTTTCCACTAGCGAGCGCACGTCGCCCGTGGCCTTGAGTACTTCGGCAAAGCCTGACGAGGCGATCATGATGAAGCCGATCATCGCCATCATCTTCATGCCTTCGGTGAACAGGTCGTCGGTATCGCGCCAGCGCACGATGCCCGACACCGAGAAAATCAGGAAGCCGGCCAGGGCGCCGATGATCATCGAGTCCAGCCACAGTTGGATGATGAACGCCGAGGCAATCGCCAGGCCGGCCACCAGCAGGGTCAGCGGGTTGTATTGCACCGCCACTTGCTCGACGCGCTCGATTTTTTCCAGGTCATACACGCGTTTTTTGCGGTAGCTGATAAACACCGCCACCAGCAGGCCCACCACCATGCCCAGCGCCGGCAGGCTCATGGCGTGAGTGACGTTGACCTGGCTGATGTCCACCCCGCTCTTGGCCACGTTGGCCAGCAGGATCTGGTTGAGGAAGATATTGCCAAAGCCTACCGGTAGGAACATGTAGGGCGTGATCAGGCCGAAGGTCATCACGCAGGCGATCAGGCGGCGGTCCAGTTGCAGCTTGGTCAGCACGTACAGCAGCGGCGGCACCAGCAACGGAATGAACGCGATGTGGATCGGCAGAATATTCTGCGAGGCAATCGCCACCACCCACAGCAAGCCGATCAGCAGCCATTTGACGTGATTGCCGCCGCTGGCCTCCTGACGGTCCACCAGCAACAGCGCCTTGTCAGCCAAGGCGTGGGCCAGGCCGGATTTGGCAATCGCCACGGCGAAAGCGCCGAGCAAGGCGTAGGACAATGCAACGGTTGCACCACCGCCCAAGCCGCCGTTGAAGGCTTTGAGCGTGGCGTCGATGCCCAGGCCACCGGTCAAGCCACCCACCAGGGCGCCGACGATGATGGCGATGACCACATGCACGCGGGACAAACTGAGCACCAGCATGGTGCCGACCGCGGCAATGACTGCGTTAATCATGGTTACCTCAAGCAGAAAAACATAAAAAACAGGCATGCCCGCGCCCAGGCGGCCATGGGGTGGCAGCCAGCGTGCAGGCTTGAAGGAGGTCTTATTAGAGGGCGCGCACTTTGCAGCAGGTGGCGTCGCATGTCAAAAAACGGCGCCGCTTTCAAATTTCAATTGAACGTTTAAATAATAAAGATTCGGAAAAAGTGGCCGATAACCTGACTCTCTGTGTTTTCAGGTTTAAGGATGCTCCTCGATGTCCCTCAGACAGCTCTCCATTCAATGGAAAATCACCCTGCTCGCTGGCCTCTGCCTGCTGGGAATCGTGACCCTGCTGGTGGGTCTGTCGTTGTATCGCATGGAGCAGAGTTCGCAGCAGGTCAAGGCGTCCAGCATGCAGATGCTGGATGAAGCCGCCCAGGCGCGCATCGAGGCCCAAGGCGAAGTGCAGGCATTGGGCATTCGCCGCCAGTTCATGGACGCCTATCAGTACGGCCATGGTTTTTCCCGCCAGGTGCTGTTCTTGCGTGAGCAGGCCGAGAAGCGCTTTCTCGATGCCTTCGACACCCGCGAAGACTTGACTCGCCAGGTCAAGGCCGCGTTGCAGGCCAACCCGGATTTGCTCGGCCTGTCCCTGGTGTTCGAAGCCAATGCCCTGGACGGCAAGGATGAGCTGTTCGCCGGCCAGGCCGAGCTGGGCAGTAACGACAAAGGTCGCTTCGCCCTGTACTGGTCGCAGCCGACACCCGGCAAGCTGGAGTCGATGGCGTTGCCGGAAAGCGACATGTCCGACACCCGCGTCGGCCCCAGCGGTGAAAAGGCCAACGCCTGGTTCACCTGCCCCCGCACCACACTCAAGCCGTGCGTGATCGAACCGTATTTCTACAGGATCAACGGGCAAAACGTGCTGATGACCAGCATCGTGTTCCCGTTGATGGTCAACGGCAAAGTCATCGCCTCGCTGTCGGTGGACATCAACCTCAACAGCCTGCAGGCCGTGAGCCAACAGGCCAGCCAGAAGCTGTACGACGGCCAGACCCAGGTCAGCATCCTCAGCCCCACCGGTTTGCTCGCCGGCTACAGCCCGGACGCGAGCAAGCTCAGCCAGCGCCTGGACCAGGTCGATACCGCCAACGGTACGCAATTGATCAGCGCCCTGGCCAGCAGTACGCAAATCCGTAGCCTGCGCACCGACCACCAACTGAAGGTACTGGCACCGTTCGCGCCAATCCCGGACGGCAAGTCTTGGGGCGTGTTGCTGGATGTGCCGGAGAAAGTCCTGGTCGGCCCGGCTGAAGCATTGAAAGCACAGATGGACGCCGATAACACCCGCGGCACCTTGCTGGAACTGGGCCTTGGCCTGCTGGCTGCGGTGGCCGGCTTGATCCTGGTGTGGTTGATGGCCCGCAGCGTGACCCGCCCGATCCTCGGCGTGGCCCGCATGCTCGAAGACATCGCCAGCGGCGAAGGCGACCTGACCCGGCGCCTGGCCTACGACAAACAGGACGAGCTGGGCCAACTGGCTGGCTGGTTCAACCGCTTCCTCGACAAGCTGCAACCGATCATTGCCGAGGTGAAACGCTCGGTGCAGGACGCCCGTGGCACAGCCGATCAATCCGCTGCGATTGCTACTGAAACCAGCGCCGGCATGGAACAGCAATATCGCCAGGTCGACCAGGTGGCCACCGCGTCCCATGAAATGAGCGCCACTGCCCAGGATGTGGCGCGCAGCGCTGCCCAGGCCGCACAAGCCGCCCGCGACGCCGACCAGGCCACCCGTGATGGCCTGAAGGTGATCGACCGCACCACGCGCAATATCGGCGAGTTGGCGGCCGACATGAGCACGGCCATGACCCAGGTCGAAGGCCTGGCCGCCAACAGCGAAAAAATCGGTTCGGTGCTTGAAGTGATTCGCGGCATTGCCGAACAGACCAACCTGCTGGCCCTCAATGCTGCCATCGAAGCCGCCCGCGCGGGTGAGGCCGGCCGTGGCTTTGCGGTGGTGGCCGACGAAGTACGCAACCTGGCGCAGCGCACCCAGGAATCGGTGGAAGAAACCCGCCTGGTCATCGAACACCTGCAAAGCGGCACCGAAGAGGTGGTCGGCTCCATGGGCAACAGCTACCGCCAGGCCCAGGGCAGCGTCGAGCAGGTGGGGCAAGCCGTGACGGCCCTGCGCCAGATTGGCGATGCCGTGACGGTGATCAGCGACATGAACCTGCAGATCGCCAGCGCCGCCGAAGAGCAAAGCGCCGTGGCCGAGGAAATCAACAGCAACGTGGCAACCATTCGCGATGTGACCGAGTCGCTGTCGGAGCAGGCGAATGAATCGGCACGGGTGAGCCAGGCGTTGAACAGCCTGGCGAATCAGCAGCAGGGGTTGATGGATCAGTTCAGGGTGTGATCAGCCCCTTGCCGAAGCGACAGGCTTATCCCTGGCGCTTCGGCAATTCGATCAGCACTTTCAGCCCGCCCAACTCGCTTTCCTGCAACTGCAGCACCCCGCCCCACACCTCGACGATATCCCGCACAATCCCCAACCCAAGGCCATGACCATGGATCTGTTCATCCAGGCGCGTGCCACGGCTGAAGACCTGGTCACGCTGGGTTTCAGGAATGCCGGGGCCGTCATCTTCTACCGCCAACAAGTAGCTGTGCTCGGCCTCGGTAACGGTCAAGCGCACCTCGGCATCTGCCCATTTGCAGGCGTTATCCAATAGATTGCCAAGCAACTCCAACAGGTCTTCTCGGTCCCAGGGCAGCTGCAAGCCGGGCGCGGCGTGGGAGCTCAGGTCCAGGTGTTCGCCGTGGATCATGTTGAGGGTAGCGAGCAAGCCGGGCAGTTCTTTTTCGCAATCAAACAGCGCGCCCGGTAGGGTTTCGCCCGCCAGGCGCGCACGGTTGAGCTCGCGGTTGAGGCGGTGCTGCACCTGTTCCAGATGATCGCGCAACAGCTTGCCCAGCTCGGGATGATCCTTCAGCGCGTCGCTCGACGCAGCGCTCAACAGCACCGCCAGCGGGGTCTTGAGGGCATGGCCGAGGTTGCCCAGGGCATTGCGTGAACGCTTGAGGCTGTCTTCGGTGTGAGCCAGCAGATGGTTGATCTGCGCCACCAGCGGCTCCAGCTCCTGCGGCACCTGGGTGTCGAGTTGTGAACGCTGGCCCTGTTGCAGTTGGGCGATCTGGTTACGCGCGGTTTCCAGCGGGCGCAAGGCGCGGCGCACAGTGATCCGTTGCAGGATCAGCACCAGCAGCAGCGCCGCCAGCCCCAGCACCAGGCCGATCTGGCGCATCAGGCGGAAGCTTTCCCGCACCGGCGTGTAGTCCTGGGCCACGCTGATGGAGATTGGCTGGCCGAAGCGTTTGTAGTCCTCGCGCAACACCAACAATTGCTGGCCTTCCGGTCCCAGTTGCAGGTTGCCCTTGAGTCCCGCCTCGGGAAGATGCGGCAGGTCCTGGTCCCACAACGAGCGGGAGCGCCAGTGCTTATCGGCAAAATCGATACGGAAATAGTGCCCCGAAAACGGCCGTTGATAGGCCGGCGACAGGCGTTTCTCATGCAGTTGCAAACCTTCAGGACCCCGTACCAACGCCACCAACAAGCTCTCGCTGTCGTTGCGCAAGCCGGCTTCCAGATAGCGCTGCAACCCCGTTTCGAATAACCACAGGCTGGTTTGCGCCAGCGCTACGCCGACGACCACCATCACGCTGACCAGGCCCAGGCTCAGGCGCCGTTGGATCGACCTCATGCGCCGCTGGCGCCAAACCGGTAACCCTGGCCGCGCCGGGTCTCGATCACACTGCGGCCCAGCTTGCGACGCAGGTGGTTGACGTGGACTTCCAGCACATTGGAGTCGCGCTCGGTTTCGCCGTCATACAGATGCTCGGCCAGGTGGCTTTTCGACAGGATCTGTTCGGGGTGCAGCATGAAATAACGCAGCAGGCGGAATTCGGCGGCGGTCAGCTGGATCTCCGCGCCATCGCGCAGCACGCACTGGCGGCCTTCATCCAGGTGCAGGCCGGCGGCCTGCAGGGTCGGTTGATTCGCATGACCGTGGGAGCGGCGCAACAGCGCCTGGATGCGCAGGTGCAGTTCCTCGGGGTGAAAGGGTTTGCTCAGGTAATCATCGGCACCCGCCTTAAGCCCTTCGATGCGCTCGGCCCAGGAATCGCGAGCCGTGAGGATCAGCACCGGGATAGCCAGCGCGGCGGCACGCCATTGCGCCAGTACCTCAAGCCCAGGCAATCCCGGCAGGCCCAGGTCAAGAATGATCAGGTCATAGGGTTCGCTGCGCCCCTGGTACGCGGCGTCGCGACCATCGGCGAGCCAGTCGACGGCATAACCCTGGCGTTGCAGCCCGGCCAGCAGTTCATCGGCCAGGGGAACGTTGTCTTCCACCAAGAGCAGGCGCATCAGTCTTCCTCGTCTTTGATCAGCACACCCGTGGATGCGTCCAGCTTGATCTCGCGCACCACGCCGTCGGCGGTGACCAGTTCCACTTCATAGGCATATTTGCCGTGCTTTTTTTCAAGTTCGGCCTCCAGCAGACGCGAACCCGGATGACGCCCCATGGCCTGCTCCAGTAACTGTTCCAAAGGCAGGATGACCCCTTGCTGGCGCAGCGCCAAGGCCTCGTCCTGATCGAGATCGCGGGCCGCCAGACTGGAGCAAAAAACCAGAAGCACCAACGCCATTCGACTGCCGGTGTTTAGATTTACCTTCATTACGTTTCCTGATGATTCTTGAGAATCTGCCCGGTCAGCGCGTCCAATTCAATCTCCCACTCGATGCCGTTGGTGTCTTCCAGTTCAACTTGGTACAGGTACTTGCCGTACTCCTCGTCCAGATCGGTATCCAGCAGCGTCGAACCGGGATGCAGGGCCAGGGCCGTGGCTTCCAGTTGATCAAAGGCGATAATAGTAACAGTGGCAGGCACTTTCAGTGACTTGTCGGGGTCCACGGCTCGGGCCTGGGTCGCCGTGAGAGCGATGATACCGGTGGCGACCAGCACTGTAAGTCGCTTCATGAGAGTCTCCGTTTCAAGATTTTTCCTACGTCCGCCACCGTACCGTCTGCAACTTAACTGAAACTGAATTGCCACCATGGCAATTTCCCACAAGCCTCTTCACCCATCGCCGTGAGAGATTTCCTATACTGCCCCGCTCGTTGCATGAGAGACCGGAATGACAGCCATCCACATCAAGTTTCCCGCCCTGACCCTGAAGGCCGGCAAACGCGCCTTTGCCCGCATTCGCGAGCAAGGTCTCAAACCCGCCGACGTCGGTATCCTGCCCGGCGCGGCCGGCGGCCCCAAGGCATTGGGCATCCAGGGCCTGGACCTGGCGCTGTTCGGTGATTGGCTACCCCGCGCGCCACGGGAACGGGCATTGGTCGGCGCGTCCATCGGCTCCTGGCGGTTTGCCAGTGCGTGCCTGCCCGACCCGGTGCAAGGCCTGCTGGACCTCGGCCGCCTGTACAACGAACAACGCTTTGCCAAGGGCGTGACCATGGCCGAGGTCAGCCAGAGCTGCCAGCGCATGCTCGACGACCTGCTGGCCGGTCGCGATGCACGGGTGCTGGACAACCCGAACTATCGCCTGAACATCATGGTGGTCAAGAGCCACGGCCTGCTCGCTGATGACCACCGTGGGCGCCTGGGGCTGGGCCTGTCGTCAGTAATCGCCGACAACCTGCGCGGCCGCGCGCGGCTGTCGCGGCACTTTGAACGGCTGATCATCCACGACCCTCGCCAGGCGCCCCCGGTGCATCCCCTGAAAGACTTCCCGTCGCGCTTCCTGGCCCTGGAACTGGGCAACCTGCGCCAGGCCCTGCTGGCCTCGGGCTCGATTCCCATGGTGATGCAAGGCGTGCGCGACCTGCCGGGCGCAGGCGCCGGCACCTACCGCGACGGCGGCCTGCTGGACTATCACCTCGACCTGCCTTACCACGGCGACGACATCGTGCTGTACCCACACTTCACCGATCGGGTCATCCCCGGCTGGTTCGACAAGGGCCTGCCATGGCGGCGCAGCAACCCGCAGGGTTTGCAGGATGTGTTGCTGCTGGCGCCGTCCAGGGACTACCTCGCCCGCCTGCCCCACGGCAAGCTGCCAGACCGCAGCGACTTCAAGCGCTTCATGGGCGACGACCCAAGCCGTAACAAGTACTGGCAGACCGCGATGAGCGAGAGCCAGCGGCTAGGCGATGAGTTTCTGGAACTGGCGGATAACGGCCAATTGGGCGAGCGCCTACAGCCCCTGTAGCCGCTGGCCCAATTGGCCGTTATCCGCCAGCAAGCCGATGCCTACAGAGGGACGGTATGCGCGGCAATGGCTCAAGCTGTTAAACTCGCCGCCTGCCAGATACCTGACCGAGCTGAAAACACTGTGGAAATCTTCAAAGAATTTACCTTCGAGTCCGCCCACCGCCTGCCCCACGTACCGGAAGGCCACAAATGCGGGCGCCTGCATGGGCACTCGTTCAAGGTGGCGATCCACCTGAGCGGTGACCTGGATCCCCATACCGGCTGGATTCGCGACTTCTCGGAGATCAAGGCGATTTTCAAGCCGCTCTATGAACGCCTCGACCACAACTACCTCAATGACATCCCAGGCCTGGAAAACCCAACCAGCGAAGTGCTGGCCAAGTGGATCTGGAACGAGTTGAAGCCCCTGCTGCCTGAGCTCAGTGCAATTCGTATCCACGAAACCTGCACCAGCGGTTGCATCTATCGCGGCGAGTAATCAGCTGCGTGCAAAAGAACCACCTGCGGGTGGTTTTTTTGCGCCTGCCAGTCATCCATGTAAAGCACCCTTGACACACCAATAGCCTGCGCCTAATGTAAAGCACCTTTTACTCATGGAGATGGTTATGTCGGTCAAGCGCTCCTTAGTGGAATTCACCGTGACCCTGCTGGCGTATATAGCCTGCGTCGTGGTTTCCAGTGCCTACATGTCGTCCATACCCGACGGCGCCGGCAAAATTGCCCTGGCTTTGCTGCCGGTCATCCCGATGATCGCCATGGCAATTGCGATCATCCGTCGGCTGAACGCCATGGATGAAATGGGCCGCAAGATCCAGTTGGACGCGCTGGCCGTGGCCTTTGTGTGCACGGCGCTGACGACCTTCAGCTATGGCTTCCTGGAAACCGCTGGCTTCCCACGGCTGTCGGCCTTTATGGTATGGCCGATCATGGGCGGCGTCTGGTGCGTCGCCACGATCATCGGCGCAAGGCGCTACCAATGAACAACCTGATGCGCCAGTTGCGCTCGGAACTGGGCTGGTCCCAGGCCGACCTCGCCGAACGCCTGGGGGTGTCGCGTCAAACCGTCAACGCCATCGAGACCGGCCGCTACGATCCAAGCTTGCCCTTGGCGTTCAAGATCGCCAAGGTGTTCGAGCGGCCTATCGAAGGCATCTTCGAAGCGCCGGCAGACTGATCGACTGTCCAGAGGAGCCCGCTGCAATGATGCGCCCCGCCACTGCTGATGATGTTGCTGCCATTGAGGCGATTGTCCAGGCCGCCTATTCACCGTATATCAAGCGGATCGGCCGCAAGCCCGGGCCGATGCTGGAGGATTACCGCGCGCGGGTGCAGGCCGGTGGCGTGCACGTACTGGAGCATGCCGGGCAGGTTCAGGGGTTTATTGTGCTGCTGGCGGATGGTGACGCACTGTTGCTGGATAACCTGGCGGTCGCCCCGGACGCCCAAGGGCTGGGCTTGGGCCGACTGCTGATGGATTTTGCCGAACGCCAAGCGCTCGATGCCGGCTTCATGGCCATTCGCCTATACACCAACGAAGCCATGACCGAGAACATCACGCTGTACACCCGTCGAGGCTATGTCGAGACCCACCGGGCCAAAGAACACGGCCTGCGCCGGGTGTACATGACCAAACAACTCGCGGAGTAACCCATGGAGAACACTTGGCTGACCCAGGCCAAACGCTTGCAGGCGTTGGCGTCCACGGGGCTGCACTTTTGCACCGATGATTTCGAGCGCGAGCGCCTGGAAGAAATTGCCGAGATTGCCCACAGCATGCTCGCGCAGTTGGGCAATGTGCCCTTGGAGCGCATCACCGGGTTGGTTACGGACTTCGCCAAACGCTACTCGACGCCGATGATCGATGTGCGCGGTGCGGTGATCCAAGGCGATCGGATTCTGTTGGTACGGGAGTTGACCGACGGCTGCTGGGCGCTGCCAGGGGGTTATGCGGATATCGGCTTGTCGGCGGCGGAAAACATCGTCAAGGAGATTCGCGAAGAAGCCGGGCTGACGGTGACCGCGCGGGCCCTGTACAGCGTGACGCACAAGGCCAAGGGCTTGTATCGGCCGGATGTGCGCGATTTCTACAAGCTGTACTTCCTCTGTGAACCGGTAGACCAGTCGGCGCCGATGGCGGGGTTCGAGACCACCGAGGTGGGCTTTTTCCGCCTGGACGCGCTGCCGCCGCTGTCCCGCGGGCGCACCATTGAAAGTGACCTGGAAGCCGCATTCGCCTTCCATCGTGGCCAGACCACCCAGACGCTGTTCGACTGATCCAATTTGTATCACTGCTGCACCGCTTTCGTGCCCGACTGGGCACGGCGAACACTCCTTCCAGCGTTTCTCCCCTGTTTGGCTATAAATACTGTGCACGGTGCACAGCGCCCGCCGTGCGCACATCACTGCCGCCGGTTTGGCACGCGCGGTGCAATAGGCCTGCGTCACTCACTCAGGGAGCAAGCACATGACGCAGCAAGAACCGGGCAACGATTACCCCCTCAGCGAAGTCCCGATGCATGCGCGCAAAGGCCTGGCGTCTACCGCCATGGTGCTGCTGGGCTTTACCTTTTTTACCGCGACCATGTTTGCTGGCGGCAAGCTGGGGGTGGCGTTCAGCTTCACCGACATGCTTGGCGTCGTAGCCATGGGTAACCTGCTGCTGGGCATTTACGCCGCAGGCCTGGGTTACATTGCCTTCAAGAGCGGGCTGAATTCGGTGTTGATGGGGCGCTTCTGCTTTGGCGAAGTGGGCAGCAAGCTCAGTGACTTGATCCTCGGTTTCACCCAGATCGGCTGGTACGCCTGGGGCACCGCCACGGCCGCCGTGGTGCTGGGCAAGTATTTCGAGCTGGGCCAGGGCAGCGTCCTTGCGTTGATGGTGCTGTTCGGCCTGGTGTTCTGCGCCACGGCGTACATTGGCTATCGCGGGCTGGAGATCCTGTCCTACATCGCGGTACCGGCCATGGGTATCCTGCTGTTTCTGTCGATGTGGGTGGCCACGGTCAAAGTCGGCGGGCTGGATGGGCTGCTGGCGGTGGTGCCGACTGGTGAACTGGACTTGTCCACGGCGATCACCCTGGTGTTTGGCACCTTTGTCAGCGGTGCGACCCAGGCCACCAACTGGACGCGCTTTTCGCGCTCGGCCAAGGTGGCGGTGTTGGCCAGCCTGATCGGTTTCTTCGTAGGCAACGGCTTGATGGTGCTGATCGGCGCCTACGGTGCCATCGTCTATCAGCAACCGGACGTGGTCGAAGTGTTGCTGCTGCAAGGTTTTGCCATGGCGGCGATGGCCATGTTGCTGCTCAACATCTGGAGCACCCAGGACAACACCATCTACAACTTCGCGGTGGCCGGCTGCAACCTGCTGCGCACCAAACGCCGCAAGACCGTGACCCTGGCCGGCGCGGTGATCGGCACGCTGCTGGCGTTGCTTGGCATGTACGACATGCTGGTGCCGTACTTGATTCTACTGGGCACGGTGATTCCGCCGATTGGCGGGGTGATCATGGCGGACTTCTTCTATCGCTATCGCGGCCACTACCCGCGCCTGGCGGATGCGCGTCTGCCGGCATTCAACTGGCCGGGGCTGGTGGCCTATGGGGTGGGCACGTTGCTGGCGTTCAACTCGCCTTGGGTCGCTCCATTGGTGGGTATCGTGGCCGCGTCGTTGACCTACATCGTGCTCACCGCCGTAATGCGCGTGCGTGCGCCCTTGGCTGACGCCCAGGCATGAGCCTGACCCTCGCCGATGTGCTGGCCTTGCCGGGCCTGGAGTCCATGCACCTGCGTGCCGGCGCCGCTGGCCTGGATAATCGCGTGCGTTGGCCGTATGTGGCGGAAAACAGCGGGATCGCTGAGTGGGTGCTGGGCGGCGAACTAGTGTTCGTCACCGGGATCAATCACCCACGCGACGAAACCAACCTGCTGCAACTGCTGGAGGAAGCCTGCGAACGTCAGGTGGCCGGACTGGTGATTCTGACGGGGCCCGCTTATATCCAGGCGATTCCCCAGCGTTTGCTCGACGCCGCCGAAGCCGCCGGCATGCCGCTGATCGAACAGCCCTACTCGTTGAAAATGGTGCTGGTGACCCAGGCCATTGGCTCGGCGCTGATCCAGTCCGAGCAATTGGGACGCTCGCGGCATGATGTGCTGGAGCGCTTGCTGACCGGCGATTACCAGTCACTGGATTTGTTGCTGCATCGGGCGTCACAACTGGGCATGGCATTGGCCGGGCATTGGCAGGTGGTTCAACTGCAACTGGAAGGCAGTGAGTTGCTGTTTGCCCAGGGTGATGCGGCTTCTGTGGAGGTGCAATTGGCCCGCCAACATGACGGTATCAGCCGTCGATTGCGTCAACTCTCGGCCGGTTTGCCGGTACTGGGGCGGGCCGGGCAATGGACGATGCTGCTCCCGGCTCCGGATGCTGTCGCAGCATTGGCTAACCGCCAGCAATTGGCCAACTGGCTCAACCCATTGAACCTGCGCCTGGCACCGCTCAAATTGTTTATCGGCCTGAGCGCCGCCGCTCACCCACCGGCACGCCTGGCCCAGGGGCAGGATGAGGCCCGCCAGGCGCTGGCGGCTGCACGACGCTTCAGCGAACGCGCCGGGTTATGCGTGTACGACGAACTGGGCGTACTCAAATTGCTCAGCGGCGTGCGTGATCGCGCCCTGCTCGACCAATTCCTGAATGAACGCCTGGGTCCATTGCTGCGCCACGACCTGCACCACGGCCCCAGCCTGATGCCCACCCTGGAAGCCTGGTTCCATGAGAATGGTAACCTTGTGGCCGCCGCCCAGCGGCTGGCCGTGCACCGCAACACCCTGACACACCGCGTCCAGCGCATCGAAGCCCTGTGCGGGCTGACGCTGGATAATGCTTATGATCGCCTGGACATCGGTATCGCGCTGATGATCTGGCGACTGTCCGCCTGATTGTTTTTAGCCAAGAGGAACTTGCCCATGCACATCATCAACGCCCGCCTGCGCAACCGTGAAGGCCTGCATGATCTGCACCTGGAACATGGCCGGATCGCCAATATCACATTGCAATCGGGGTCAACGATTGCGGCGGCCGACGACCTGGACGCAGCCGGCAATCTGGTGATCCCGCCTTTCGTCGAGCCGCATATCCATCTCGACGCCACCCTGACCGCTGGCGAACCGCGCTGGAACATGAGCGGCACCCTCTTCGAAGGCATCGAGTGCTGGGGCGAACGCAAAGCCACCATCACCCAGGAAGACACCAAGACCCGCGCCAAGAAGACGATCCAGGCCCTCGCCGCCCACGGGATCCAGCATGTGCGCACCCACGTTGACGTCACCGACCCGGACCTCACCGCGCTCAAGGCCATGCTGCAAGTACGTGAAGAAAGCACGCACCTGATCGACCTGCAGATCGTGGCATTCCCCCAGGAAGGCATCGAGTCCTATCGCAACGGCCGCGAACTGATGGAAGAAGCCATCCGCCTGGGCGCCGACGTGATCGGTGGCATCCCCCACTTTGAATACACCCGCGACCAGGGCGTGAGTTCGGTGAAGTTCCTGATGGACCTGGCCGAACGTACCGGCTGCCTGGTGGACGTGCATTGCGACGAAACCGACGACCCGCACTCGCGCTTTCTCGAAGTGCTGGCCGAAGAAGCCCGCAGCCGCGACATGGGGGCCCGCGTCACCGCCAGCCACACCACCGCCATGGGCTCCTACGACAACGCCTACTGCGCCAAA
The DNA here is from genome assembly GCF_049897885.1 of Pseudomonas sp. DWRC2-2. Taxonomy (NCBI): domain Bacteria; kingdom Pseudomonadati; phylum Pseudomonadota; class Gammaproteobacteria; order Pseudomonadales; family Pseudomonadaceae; genus Pseudomonas; species Pseudomonas sp. DWRC2-2. Next base: position 62,998 of record NZ_JAFCXD010000011.1, on the reverse strand, counting down.
CTCTTCCGTCTGCTGGGGCACTCGGGGATCAGCTTCGTCTCTTGTCCCACCGAGAGCATTCACCTGCAAGGCCGCTTCGACAGCTTCCCGAAACGCCGTGGTGTCACCCGGGTCAATGAACTATTGGAAGCCGGCATGAACGTGTGTTTCGGCCAGGACTCCATCGTCGATCCCTGGTACCCCCTGGGCAACGGCAACATCCTGCGGGTATTGGAAGCCGGTTTGCACATCTGCCACATGCTCGGCTACCGCAACCTGCAAAGCGCCTTGGACCTGGTGACCGACAACAGCGCCAAGGCCATGGCCCTGGGTGAGCGTTACGGCCTGGAGCCCGGACGGCCAGCCAACCTGTTGATCCTCTCGGCGGACAGCGACTATGAGGTCATTCGCAGCCAGGGCTTGCCGCTGTACTCGATCCGCAACGGCAAGGTGTTGATGAAGCGTCAGCCGGCGCAGGTGGAGTTTGTGTAAACGCCAGGCTCAGACGATCGAGTCGATATCCAGCGTTTGCGCCCTCCCCCATTCGTGATGCAACGCGGGAGGAATGCGGGCGACTTGCGACAGTTCACGGTTTTCACGGTGGCTGAACCAGCGCTTGAGGCTGGGTTGCAAGTGGGCGCTATGGGCCTGGCTGCCGTAGACATCACGGGCTTCCAGGCGTCGCCAGCGCAGGGTCGCAAGGCGCTCACGGCTGGTGTGCAAGCGGTCGATCTCGCTGTTCAAGGCATCATGATGTTCATAGCCCCGATCGTTGGCGGGCCTGAGACGGGCCAGCTCCCGACGCTTGTTGCGCAGTTGCTCGCGCATGGTTTCAAGTGCCAGGTCGAGCAACTCGAACTCTCTTGGCGTGACCAGCGGGCCGTTGCTTTCCTGGGTTTGTTGCCAGCGACGGAGCGTCGCCCAGGCCGCCGGGATGTAGCTGGCAGTCATGAAGTGCTGGTTGGCCTGGAACAGCTGTTTCAGCAGGTTATCCCGCTCGGGCATATCGCCATGGAGTTGCAAGGCTCGGTTGCAACCCGCCTCCTGGATGGACTCACAACCGGGCTTCCACAACACCGAAGACTGTATGCCGTCTGGCAGCATGATCGGCATGAAGTGGTGTTGTTCGCCGTGGTGTTGGTAAGGGTTTCCACCAAGGCGAACCAAACCGGCGGCGAACAGCAGGCCGCCCGGCGCGGGGGCGCTGAACAGGGTGATGGCGCCGGGGATCCAGAGTTTGGCGGTGGTGTTCATCCACGGGGCCGGCACGCTGGGGACGGGGTCGTTGTGATTGACGATGCGATGGTGGACCAGGGTTGAGGCGCCCTCGGTAAATTCGGAGTCGGCGGCACGGGGGGCGCCGTAGGTGTAGAGGAGGATGTTGTAGTTACGGTCCTGGGTACGACGTAGCCCTTCTGCCAATAACAAGGCAATTGCACCGCCAAGGCTGTGGCCGCAGATGATTATTCGTTGGTCGGTATGGAATTGATCGAGATACCGCAGCACGAAATCACGCATTGCCCGGTAAGCCTGATAAAAACCTTGGTGGGCCTTGCCGACACCTTCTGTGAAAGGGACCTGATGGGCGTTTGCATCTCGCATCCCGTCTGCGGCGCTGGCAGTTCCACGCACTGCAATCAGGATTGCTTCATCGTGGTGGGTGATAAACGCTTGGGTATCTGTACCAAAATGCTCATCATCGAAAAAATGCAACCGCGCTGGATGTTCTTGCTTTTCCCTAAGCTCTGGTCGGTTTTGTGGGTACAACGAGGGATCGAAGGGCAGAATCTCGAAGCGCTGAGAGTAAGAGACCTCTTCGTAAATGGGGTAGAAACGCTTCACTTGTTCTGCATCAAACCGCCAAGCCTGTTGGTAACCCGAAAGACTTTCAGCGAATAGATGCCCAACACTGGGATCGTGGGGGAAGCCAACTTGGTCTTGGGGACTTTTAGATGGCTCCTGACCGAAATTGCAGTAACTCAAAGTCGCCATCAATGCTAGTTGATAGAGATTCAAGGCGCAAAAGCTGTCGTCGGTTGAAAGTATCGGACGGAAGGCCCGTAGTGGTCGAACCTCCAGAGCGGTGTGGTTGTTGGGAAACAATACGATTCCCGCCAAGTTTGATTGGGGTGGTCCGAACCCCAGGTCGCCCATCATTTTCAATGCGTGCCGCTGGGGCTCATGACTCCGAGGTGCAATCGGTGGCAAGTGGGCGACATGCCGGACTAAATCACGCACTTCCACCTGATAGAACCGGTTGGCCTTTTGCTGAGCAGGATTACTTTTGGGGCGCTGACCATCAGCGGCAGCAAAGCGAGCCTGCTCAGCCCGAACTTGAAGCTCGGTGATAGGGAGCTTGTAGGTAGAACGCAACATCAGCCAATGATATGGCTGCTCTTCGCCTGAATACAGGTCATCAAAAATAAGTACCACGGGCCCACAGTAAATATCTTGCACCTTGCCAAACCCTTCTCCATTGAGCCTGCCTTTGTACTCCTGCCCTGCACTATCGTAGACGGTGTAAGGCAGGCCACCGTATAACGTTCCCACGCCCAGTTCATCGACCAGGCTAAAGCTCACCCAATGCCCGCGCAACGAACAGGCTGGTTTGCTATCACTGAAAAAAGCTTGCTTCCTTGCATCCAGCTTCATGGCCTTGCTCCTTGTTATTCACATGACGGATAGACATCACAGACGCGACCATCCGGCATTTTTACTGGTTTAAAGTCGGAGGTGTTGCCGTTACAAAACGCATAAAGATCCTCAAAGTTTTTACCTTTACAACGCTTCCAGCCGCCTGGTACTGCTACCCAGTTGTCACCAACAGCGGGTTCTTCCTCACCAACGACAGTCACTACCATCCTGAGCGTTTTCCCTGGTAGCTGATCTCTTTGCACAAGACCTGACAACGAACTCACTTTGCTCGCATAACTGCATTTTAGAATCTTGATGATCGCGTGCTGGGGCCCCACCGTCCGAAACGACCACTGACAACGCCGATGCAACTCCTGAACCCCCGTCGCTGGCATCCCCAATTCATCAACGTCCGAATCATCTAAAATTGGGAAACCTGTGAGGTCTCCCCCAACATCCGTATCTCGCTTCCCCCACTTCGCATACAGATCAAAGTCCACACTTCGTAAAACCGTAGGGCAACCTTCAATCATCTCACTCAACGGCAACTGAAAACTCACGCGTTCGGCCACAGGCTTGTAGCTCGCAATAAAAATCTTTCGCTCCGGTCGCTTGCCCCGACGCCTAGGCAACATGCAGGTTTCCCCTGTCGCAGGCCCGTAGTTGGCACCACCGATGAAGCGGAACTCCGCCGGCAGATCCACCTCCAGCGTAAAGCTATCAACCGGCTTGCCCGCACACCCTGTCAGCCCCAGCATCCCCACCACACCCCATACACCCAGGCTTCCTTTATTCATCCTTTCCTTCCATTGTTCGCCACTGCTCCACCACCCGCTCAAAGTGATCCGCCGGTGCTTCCCCAACCAACGGTTGCCACCGAATGACACTGCTTCGGGTGGTCTCCTCCAACCGTCGTACCACCAGAAACTCCAATCGCTCCGGCCCCCGCCATTGCCAGGCACGTGCCTGCTCCAGCACCTGGCTCAGCCAGATTTTCGGGTCCTGGAATTCCACCAATGCGACTAGGTCTTCGCTGTGTTCGGCCAACAGATAACGCAGGATATTGGCGTGCAGGATCGCTTCGGCGTTTGGGTTGGGTGTGTTCAGCCAAGGGACCGGATCAGGCAGCGGATACTCGCCGGGAGCCGGGTTATCAGCCATTCGCCAGCGGTCTTCGTGCCAGTAACACAGGCTGATCAAGGGGCCGAGGAATACCGGCCAGTGCTCAGGACATAGATAGTCCAGCGCACGCGCGAGGGTACGGTTGTCGTGAAAGCGGTACAGCGATTGCTCGCCCTCCGGCCCCGTCAGCAAACGGTCGCGCCAGTGCCGGGTCACGCTTGTCAGGTCCTCGCCTGGCAAGCTGCCCAGCCAGCCCCAGTGACCCTCGGGCTGTTGCAAGAGGTCTCGTAATGCAGGCTCGCTCATCTGCTTCAGCAGTAGGATGACGGGACCTTCCATCATGAGTTCCGCCAGCAAAGTCTCACCATAGAAGCTGCGGTAGTCCGACAAGCTGCGCACCGCCAGCAGTCGTTCGCGTGCGGCGTTCTGTCCCTCAAGGATCAAACACAGATGCCGCCCTGCCTGCTGTTGTTGGGCCATCCATTGGCCTGGCATGTCCTGCATCAGGCAGCCCTCCCCGGCAGATCACAGAGGCCTTCACGGCAGCGTTCGCACACTGGGCAGTAGTCCGCCCCCAGTTGCCGGGCCAGGTTCATGGTCGAGCCTTGTGCCTTGGAGACCTCTGGCGCACCGGACATTCTCAAGGCGCTCGCCAACGGGGTCGCAGACGGTGAGCCGCCAACGGCAATGGGACGACTGCTGAAAATGCCACCAGCCTGGATGACCAGATGCTCTCCACCAGCCTTGAGACTCAGCTGCGCACCGGCATCGATTACCAGGCTGGCACCGGACTTGAGGTGAAGTTGCTGCCCAGCCTCGATGACCAGGGTCTGCGCCACCTGGGTCCGGCTATCGCCTTGTACATCAAGGTAGTCATTGGCCTTGAGCACCACTTTGCGGTCGCCGGTGATGTGGCGATGTTCTTCGCCTTCCAAGTGAGCCGTGCTCAAGCCATGGACGACTTCTCGCCGCTCCCCCATGACCTCCAACCGACTGTCATGGCCGACCCTTTGCTCCAGGTCCCGATGTGCACGCAGGTAGACAAGCTCCTCGCCACGGCGATCTTCCAGGTACATCTCGTTGGCGCCTTCGCCCCCAAGGGAACTGCGGCTGCGCAAAACGCTACGGGTCTTGTGCTGCGGCAAGGGATAGGCCGGCCGGTGCAACGCATTCGGCAGGCAGCCGTTGATCAACGGGCGGTCGGGATCCCCGTCCAGGAAGGTCACCAACACCTCCATGCCCACACGCGGGATCATCATTGCGCCAAACCCGTCACCGGCCCAGCCAGATGCCACTCGCACCCAGCAACTGCTTTTATCATCCGCAGTGTCCAGGCGGTCCCAATGAAAGCGCACCTTTACCCGACCATAGGCGTCGCAATGCACATCCTCACCGGCGGGCCCGGTCACGGTTGCGGTCTGGCTGCCATTGATGGTCGGCTTGGGATGCCTGAGAGACGGCCGACGCACGGCCTGCCAAGGTGTTGCGGTAAAGCGATTGCGATAGCCGTGGAACGCGTCGGTTGCCGGCGTTGCTTCCTCCAGCACCTGGGGTTGATAACCCTCATGACGCACCGACGTGATCAGCCACAGGTCGTTGCAGGATGGATCGGGATGATCTCGTATCTCAAGGAAGTGCCCACTGCGCAGCACTGGCTGATCACTCTTGCCCAATGCCCGATGCCGGTCGCGCTGGTGACGCTCCAGGCCCCGCTGCGCCAATTGCTTGCCACGGGTATGACCGGTGAATCCTGCCGGGTACTGATAGTCCTCAAGGGGGAGTGTCGACGCGACACCTGCGCTGTCGTGCAGGTGCAAGGAAGGATGTTCGAAGTCGTAATCACGGCGCACCGTCCTTTGGCTGCGGGTGGCCAAGCGCACGTCGAATCGCTGGATAACCCTTGTCTCGACTTGGGGTCCGCCGGGAGCGCTATAGCGTTGCCCGGGTAAACGCCCAAACACCGTCTGGTCATCACCAAATACCAGCAGATGATTGTCTAGGCTGTGACGAAAATGGTAGTGAATGCCTTCCTCTTCACAGAGCCGCTGGATGAAGTGCAGGTCGCTTTCTGCGTACTGCACGCAGAACGTACGCGCCGGATAAACCACCGGGCCAAGTTCAAACACGTAGGCATCCGCCAGGATGCCATGCTGCTCAAGGACCTGCGCAATGATCTGCGGCACACTGCGTTGCTGGAAAATCCTCTGGTCATGCCGATGTGCAAGACAGGCCAGCCGGGGCGCCAGGGTCAGGTGATAACGCGTGATGCGCCGACCTGGGTCGTCCCGTCCGATGGCGTAAACCTGCCCATGCAAGCCTTCGTTCGCTTCACCAAGATCCAGGTAAGCGGGTTGGTGGAGCAGCGCCTCCAGATCAAGGGAAGGGTTTTCGCTGACCACCTGTATATGGATGAAAAAGGGTTGATCGAGGACTTCATTACCTTTGAATGCCAGGACTTGCAAAGCAGTGTTTATCTGTGGAAGAACCAAATTGAAACGTGACGAAACAAACGCGTTAACCATCCGTGGGCACCCGCCGTTAATGAATGAAAACCCTGAGATACTTCCCCTTGCTGGACATCGAATCAGTCAGCAAGAGCAAGCGCTTGAATATCTCAAAGCTTAGCTATTCCGGGCGAAAATCGGCCGTTCCAAAATAAAACAGAAGTTTCGTACGACGAAGTTAGAAGTATCTTTTACAAGATAATAAAACGAGCCCATGAAACACTGTTTATGAACAAGAAACGCCCTACACCGCAATTCATCAACATGACTAACCGATATAGAAACAGCCGACACCGAATCACAGTATCAGCCGTTAAACAACTTCACGGTTGCGGCTCTGCGGCCCCGAACAGACTGACGTTCAGTACCGTCTCGCCCTCGGTGTGCAAGCGAACCGGCGCAATGCCACCAGGCATCACTACTGCTACCTCGCCACTCTCGACCCAGCCCGCCCGCCACGCCGCACAAGCCACCGCACTGGCGCTGGTTCCGGAAGACGCGGTGGGTCCCTCTCCTCGCTCGAAGACCCGCGCGATGACTCGATTGCCGGGCTGGCGTGCCGCCCATTGCAAGTTGACGCCTGCCGCACAAGGCCGACCACCACCCGCCGGGGGCGCAAACGCAATGTTCTTCAAGGGCTCGAACAGGGCCGGCTGCTGCATCTGTGCGTTATCCGGCAATGCAGATACCCGCTCGACCAGCGTCACACAATGGGGGTTGCCCACCCGCACGAATTGGCTGGTTGCCCACTGGGGGTTGATCGCCGCCAACTCGCTCACATGGCTCCGTTCAGTGTCATTCACATCCGCCTGCGCCCCCACTGCCGCAGCCCCGAAAGCGGGGGCTCCCAACTCAAGCCAGAACCCTGAAACCTGCTCACGGACTGCCGGTTCAACCCAAGTCGACACAGGTGAGACCGCGTCCGATTTGTCGTGGTGCACCCGCAACTCACAGGCCTCGCTCATCAGGGCCTGGTCAGTGAGTGCCTGGGCGAAAATCGTCAGGCCGTTGCCACTGCGCTCGGCCAGGGAACCGTCGGTGTTGACGATCAGCAGGTCAAATGGCGGCTCGGCCTGGAACGGCCCGACCAGCAAGCCATCACAGCGATGGGCCTTGGCACCAACCGGACGTGGCATTGAGCCCCATTCGCATTCGGACGCGATGGCCGACGAGGTCCAGACGTTGCGAGTGTACGCGGCCTGTGCAGCGTTCTCGGGCACATCAATGCCCATGTTTCTCAATGAGGTCGGGCTGACCACACCGTAGATGTTGCCGCGGGCGTCGTAGAAAAGGGTCATGCCGCTGTGCACCTGAAGATCTTCATCGGTGGGTCCTTGTCGTTGCCTGAATATTGAGACAACAGCGTATTACAGAAGCGACCTACAGCGGGAGGCGGCCTGGAAGGTGGTAATCCACCGCGAGAACCCAGGGGTTCAAAAGCCCCCACAGGGATTACGCACCTTCCAGACCGTCTCCTACGCACTCGATACTGCTTGTGTGGCGACGAACCGTCGTGACGTTCCAGATGTGTAAAAATAAAATTCATGACCATCGCCATCTCAAGGGAACGCGGCTCGCGCCCCATGGCCTGATGTGCAAGGATGTCACGCCGGACATCGTTCGTAGAACGCAAAACCAAGGATTTTTCATGACTGCCATCCCCACCTCAGCGCCCGTGGTTCCCGGGCGGCTGGAGCAAATGTCGACCCGTATCGCTTTCTTCATTGCCGGCTTCGGCATCGCAGCCTGGGCGCCGCTGGTGCCCTATGCCAAGGCCCGTGCCGATTTGAGCGAAGGCACTCTTGGCCTGCTGCTGTTGTGCCTGGGCGTCGGTTCGATCATCGCCATGCCTGCCGCCGGTGCGTTGGCCTCACGTTTTGGCTGCCGACGCGTGCTCAGCGCCGGGACGATCATGATCTGCCTGGCATTGCCGATGCTGGCGACGGTCAGTTCTATTCCGTTATTGATGGCCGGGTTGTTTCTGTTTGGCGCCGGCCTGGGCACGGTGGATTCCACCGTCAACCTACAGGCGGTGATCGTCGAGCGGGCCAGCGGCAAGACCATGATGTCAGGCTTTCACGGGCTGTTCAGCCTGGGTGGGATTGTCGGTGCAGCGGGCGTTTCAGCGTTACTAGGACTAGGACTTTCGCCACTGCAAGCGACCCTGGTGGTGATCGTCATCACGCTGGCGGCACTGCTCAAGGCCGCGCCGCACCTGCTGCCCTACGGCAGCGAGAGTTCGGGCCCGGCGTTTGCCGTGCCCCACGGCGTGGTGCTGTTCATCGGTTGCCTGTGTTTTATCGTGTTCCTGGCCGAAGGTGCGGTACTCGACTGGAGCGCGGTGTTCCTCAGTGCCGAACGCGGCTTGGACGAAGCCTATGCGGGACTGGGTTACGCGGCCTTTGCCTTGACCATGACTGCGGGTCGATTGACCGGAGATGCCATCGTGCGTCGGCTGGGCGCTACCCGGGTGATTGTGTCCGGCGGCGCGCTGGCGGCCGCCGGCACATTCCTCGCCACCTTGTCACCGGCTTGGGAAATGGCCCTGCTGGGTTATGCATTGATAGGCGCCGGTTGCTCCAACATCGTGCCAGTGCTCTATACCGCTGTCGGCAAGCAGACGGTCATGCCAGAACATATCGCCGTGCCGGCCATTACCACCCTGGGCTATGCGGGGATATTGGCTGGACCGGCCGTGATCGGGTTCATCGCCCATGGCAGCAGCCTGGCGACTGCGTTCCTGTTGATCGGTGTGCTGCTGGCGGCGGTGGCGGTGAGCGGGAAGATACTGCGCGTATGAACACCAAGCGGCATGAGCAGATTGTGTCCTTCAAGCGGCTCATGCGGGCTTGCGTAGGCTACTTCCCCTTCTCTTCTTTATCGTTTTCAAGCCAGCGATCAATGCTGTAGTTCTTCAGCCAGCCATCGTCATTCAGGCTTCCGAAAGGGCTGTAACCATTGGCTTTGTAACTGTCCAGAGAGGCCATCAAACCCGGCCTCTCCATCAGGTTCTTGGCCAGGTACACCTGTTGCTCGCTGTACTTTTTCAAAGGAAACCCGGTGCGCACATCCCGCAGAGGTTCACCGTTATTGCCTATTTGATTGGGATCCTTGGCGATTTCAATAATCGTGTCTTTATTCACGTACCGATGCCTTTGTGTACCGAAAAAGAACGTGCGGTCTTCCGATTTGTCCCGCCAGTCATCAAACATGCCCTTGAACGCCTGGACAACCTGAGCATCGGTTTTCGCATGGAACGGGTCCGCGCTCTGCGTATTGGGGTTGGTATTGCCAATCTGCGAGTCGCCTGCCTTGGTCAAGCTGTCATGCGTGATTTCACCGCCCTTTGCGGTGATCGCATCGTTCAATCGAGGTCGGTTGAGTATCTCTCGCGCCAACATGATGGTGCGCTCAGAGACTTTGCTACTGCTGGGTTCTTCTTTGGCGATCTCCTGCAATGAACCTTGGGTCAGTCGGCCATCCTTCTTGAAAGCGTCCAGCAATGACAGGTTGTTTTTCAAGTCGGTCGCCAGCAGATGGTCGTCCGAGCTGACGAAGGGGTTGCCAACTTTCGTCATGCCTCCATACAGGTTCTGGCCGTCGAAGTGCCGGTCGGCGCCGTTCGCGAAACGGGGGTTGATTGGCTGCGTGGCCGGCAGCGCCTTACCCAGTGCACGGGCATCGACCTCAAAGCGAGACTGACCACTCCCCGTTGGCTCAGGTGTGTTGGACCCAGCTGCTTGCGTATAGCTCAGATTATTGACACTACCAATCATGACTCACCTCCACCCTATCTAGATTCCGTAGCCTGGGTCTTGATTGCCTGATCCTCGAAAGGGCCTCGAAATCAAGATGGCACAAGCAGCGATTGAGTGGTCCTGAGAAAACAAGGGTTCCGAAGAGGGTCGTCCAAAACACTGGATATGCCCCTCGGAATCTTAAGCGCTTGTAACCAACTGCCCTGCCGCGCACCCATGCTCTGGAAAATCCTGCTGTGTGACAGGGTGAAACCTAGCGCCGGGACACCTTGCTCCAAAGGCTCGCTAACATTGAAAACACAGGGTTGGGCGCCGACTGCTCCGTAAACAAACGAGAACCTTTGTCAAAATCCTCGGCGGTGGGCGCCTTGAAGCTGAACCTGGGTGAGGATGTGAGGTTCAGCTCTTGAGGTTTTCTGGAGTTTTGCGCCTCATGCGCCAGTGCAGTCACGGTCGATGCGGTATACGGAGAGTGACGGGAATCAAATGATGTCGAGTTCATGGTCCAGACCTAATCCGGTAGATGAAGGCCCCCATCGGCATTCAATGGCCGGTGGATATTGTCTTTGTGGTACGTCTTCGCGAACAGTTCCACATGATTGGGGTGTATTGGCTGCGCCAGCACTTGTAGCCCCCAGCCGTGTAGTGCACAGCAGGGGACCCGGGTCTAACGAAGCAATGTGTAGAGTTCCTGGCGAGAAATCCTGCCATCGCGCTGCCAACTGTAGATGTTATCCATCGCTGACCTCAGATCAGAGCGCGCCATGACTTCCCGCGAAAGCTGGGTGAGATGGTCGTTGTACGGATTGCCGGTCAACGGTTGCATCGCACGTGCATTAAGATCCCTGAGTTTTATCGTGCTGCTGAAGTACCCTCCTTTCAACGCATTGAAATTGTTCAGTACGTCTTGGATGATTTGCTTGTCGTCACTCAGTTTCAGCGGATTGTCCGAGCGAACAAAGCTCCTGATATCGTCTTTGGACAAACGACCATCCAGAGCACCGGTGCTGCCATTTCTATCGAGGGATTGCAGCAGTCCGGGGCGCCGCAGCAGTTCGTTCGCCAGTCGTATGTTCGGGTCTTTGTAAGGATTGCCGGTCAACGGTTGATTGGCGACTTTCTGCAGGCTCTGTTGCGTGATGTCGCGCGAAGGCCAGCGTCCCTTGAACGCGCCATAATTATTCAAGAGGCCTTGCGCCAGTTGTTCGTTGCTCTGTTTCGAGTAATAAGGGTCCGGCAACGTCGGCGTCGGACGCGGCGGCGGGCCAGGATTCGGACGCAGGTTTCCGGGCAACGGCCGCGGCGGCGGGCTACCGAATATCGGTCCGGCTTGATTGGACTGCGCAGTGAAATTGACGCCTACCGTGACCTGGACATTTGACCCGGTGACAGACCGCTCGGCAGCGGGTTTTGCATCTCCAAGGGAGGCGTTATCGGGGGAAAGAGCGACGCTCTGATTGTATGCTGATACCGACATTCCAGTTCTCCAGTTCGGTCTATTCAGGTGCCTGGCCTTGAGTCGTCAAGGTAACCAGCGAAGGCAGGCATATCCTGTGTGGCCGAACGGTGGGAACCGGTTCCTGAGACCGCTGAAAGTAACCAGAATCGAAGTAGGAAGAACATCTGATCGAGTGAGAGACAAGCCACTCTATCGGCAGGCAGTGCCGCTCAACCCGAGCAGGAAGAGCGGCAACATTTCAATCAAAACCCGACGCTGGCCTGTACGAAGAAGGTTCGAGGCTCGCCCAGGTACAGCCCGGCATTGTTGTCACTGGAACGGGTGTAGTGCTGCTGGTCAAAGACGTTTTTTACGCCCACACCCAATTTCAGGTTGGACAACTGTTCGCCAAAGTCATAACCGCTGCGCACGTTGACCGAGACATAACCGGGGATATCACCGTACTGACCGTCAGCCGTGCCCTGGGTGACGTAAGTGCTGGTCGTGCCTGGCGCACGCTGGCCCGACTGGGCGTACACATCCAGGTTGTGGGTCCAACGGTTGACGTCATAGCGCAGGCCCAAGGTGGCCACTTCACGGGAGTACAGCGGCAGGTCACGGCCCTTGAACGGTACGTCGCCTTCCGAGGTGGCCTTGGTGTAGGTGAAGCCGGCATTGGCGGTCAGGCCGTCCAGGCGCGGGTCCAGGTTCGACAGGTCATAGTGGGCGGACGCTTCGATGCCGGTGTGCTTGGTCGCACCGAGGTTGGTCCAGCCCACATCGTTGCTGACGTATTGCAGCTCATCCGAGAAGTCGATGTAGAAGAACGTCAGTTCGCCGCCCCACACATTGTCGTTGTAGCGCGTACCCACCTCGTAGGTCTTGGCCTTTTCGGGGTTCAGACCATTCGCGGTCTGGTCGCCGGTGCCGCCCTGGCCCAGTTGGAAATATTGCAGGCTGCCAAACGACGTCTCGTAGTTGGCGAACAGTTTCCAGGCGTCGGAGACGTGGTACATCACGCTCAGTGCCGGCAGCGGTTCATTGTTGTGGACTTCGCGGCGTTTTTCCTGGGTACGCGTGCCGTTCAAGGCAACCACCGGGCGATCGTGCCATTCGGTACGGATGTCTTCGAAGCGGATGCCCGGCGTGATGGTCCACTTGCCGATATCGACCTTGTTATCGATATAGAACGCGTTGGCCTCGGTGCCCCCGGTGCGGTCCTGGTAGACGTGACCGTCGCTCTGCCCACCCGGCGTCGGCACATTGTTGACCAGGTTCAGGCTGGTGGCCTGCTCATGCATGCCTTCCTTGAGGTAGCGATAGCCCAGGCTGACTTCCTGGGTGCTCGGGCCTACGTCGAACACATGGGACACCCGTGGCTCGATGCCAAAGGTGTAGTAGGTGCGCGGGTAGGAGCCGATCGTCTTGAGGTCGCGGTTGGCGATGTTGCTGCCGCGGAAGCTGTCGGAGTAATAAGTCAGCACTTCGGCCTGGGTGCGGTCGTCGATCTGGCGGATGTACTTGAAGGATACGTCCTTGCGGCGTCCGCTGAAATTGTCCCAGTCACGCACCGATTGGTACGGGTTGGCATCGAACTGCTTCTGGGTCAGGCCGCCGGGCATATCGGCGCTGGCGTCGTAGTAGTGGAAGTTCAGCGAGAAGTCGTCTTGATCGGTCGGCGCCCAGTGGGTCTTGAAGATGACGTCGTCGATGTCGTTGGAATTGTTGCTGTTGCGGTAACCGTTGCCATTGACCCCGGAGTACAGCAAAGCGGCGCCGATGCCGTTGTCGGCGGTGCCGCCGATAAAGGCGTTGTCCACGTGCTTCCAACCGCCGTGGGCAGAGGTTTGCAGGGTGGTGCCGACTTCGCCGGACAATTTCTCGGGGATGGCACGGGTCACGAAGTTGATCACGCCGCCGACGTTTTGTGGCCCATAACGCACGGAACCGGCACCGCGCACCACGTCGATACTCTCCAGGTTGCCGGCGGAAATCGGTGCCATCGACAGCTGCGGCTGGCCATAAGGCGCAAACGCAGCCGGCACGCCGTCGATCAGCACGGTAGAACGTGGCGACAGGCGCGACGTCAGGCCACGTACGCCGACGTTGAGGGAAATATCACTGCCGCCAGTGCCGTTGGATTCCTGCACCTGCACGCCAGGCACGCGACGCAGTACGTCACCGACGTTCATTGCGCCTTGCTCCACCATGGCTTCGCGACGGATCACCGTGCGTGCGCCGGGATGGTTCTGCACCACTTCAGCGTTGGCGTCGCCGAGCCAGTCGCCGACCACCTTGATATCGGTGGCGCCCAGTTCCAGGGGCGAGCCGGCTTCACCGGTGCCGCTGTTCAGCGGGCGCAGGGTCACGGAACCGGCGTCGATCTGGTAGTCCAGGCCGCTGCCTTGCAGCAATTGGCGCAGGGCTTGTTCGGGGGAAAGGTTGCCGTCTACCGCCGGTGCCTGCTTGCCCGCGACCAACTCGGGGCTGAAGAACACTTGCAGGGCAGTCTGCTGGCCCAATTGGCTCAGCGCCGCGCCCAAGGGCTGGGCCTGGATGTGAATGGCGTCGGCGGCGTCGGCCGTAGGCAGCGCGGCACTGACCGCAAGCGCCAGGGCCAGCGGCGCCCAGCGGGAGATTTTATTGTTGTTAACGGCAAGTTTTTTCACGTCGAACCTAGTCCTGTGATCGCAAGAGTATGCGGCTGTTAATGCAAACCAGTTGCAGTTGCAGGAGAAGACGAAGAACTCGAAAAAAACCTGAATGTCAGCGTGAAATAATTTCCTGGCTGCCGTCCGGCAAGGTGCGCAAGGCCACCGGCAGGATATGCGGCAAGGCCTTGAGCAAGGCGTCGGTGTCATTGGCCTTGAACACGCTGGTCAGGCGCAGGTTGCCCACCGCGGGCGTACTGACCCGCAGCGGTTGCTCGCGATAGCGCGAAACTTCCCGTACCACTTCGCCCAGCGACGCGTTGTTGAAGACCAGCTTGCCCGTGCGCCAGGCGGTCAATTCTTCAGTGTTCACTGCGTAGGCAACAGCCACCGATCCTGTGTTGTCGACGTGGGTCCCCAGGCCTGCCGTCAACGTGACCACCTTGTCCGGTGAATGCCCTTGCACTTTCACAGTGCCGGCCTCGACCATCACGCGAGTCTGGTCGTCATCACGACGCACATCAAAGCGCGTGCCGGTCACCGTCACCTGCCCTGCCCCAGCGGCCACTACAAAGGGTCGAGTGGTGTCATGCTCAACGCTGAACATTGCCTCGCCCTGCTTGAGTTCCACGCCGCGCCGGCCCTTTTCATAACGCACCGCAACCACGCTGCGGCTGTTGAGGTCCATCACCGAACCGTCGGGCAAGGCCACCTGGCGATGTTCACCCAGGCGCGTGCTGAACTCGGCACTGTAGGGTTTGGGATGATCGAGCCCGCTGAACAGCCCCAAGCCCAACGCGACGGCGACCACACTGGCGGCCACCGCGTAACGCAACACGGCGCGGCGCTTGGGTCGTTCCACCGGGGCCTCGCATAACGCCTGCAAGCGTGCCTTGGGCAGCAAATCGGTGGCACTCCACAGGCCTTGTAGCACATCAAATTCGTATTGATGATCGGGATGCTCGTTGCGCCACGCATCAAAGCGCTGGCGCTCGGCAGCGCTAAACTCGGTGTCTTGAAGGCGCACAAACCATTGCGCGGCTTCGTCTCGGGCACGGTTATCCATCATGGAAGATCCTGTTTCAAAGCGGGCAGTCATGGCGCCATCGCGTCCAGGCGGTCGCGCAGATGCCGCAGGGTGCGGATCATATACTTTTCCACCATGTTTTTAGACAGCCCCAGGCGTTCGGCGATTTCCTGCTGGGTCAGGCCTTCGATCTTCTGCCAGATGAAAATCTTGCGGCAGTTGAGCGGCAGCTCGGCCAAGGCCCGCTCGATGGAGTCCGCCAACTGGATCGCGTGCATGAAATGCTCCGGGTCGCCGCTGTGGGGCGAGCACTGATCAAAGGCTTCCAGCGTGATGGCTTCACGCCGATCTTCGCGTCGATAGGCGTCCACTGCGATATTGCGCGCGGTCTGATGCAGGTAGGCGCGCGGTTGCTCCACCTGATCGGATTTCGACTCCAGCACCCGCACAAAGGTGTCATGGGCCAGGTCTTCGGCCTGTTGACGGTTTCTCAGGCGGCGCGTCCAGGTTCCGATCAACTCTTCGTAATGTTCGAAAAAGCCTGTTCTGCGGGGCGGCTGAGGGATCATCGCGGGTGCACTGGGGAGGCGGGGCGTGAATAGTAATGCTTCCTATTAAGTGGAGCAATTGCTACCCGTCGTACACCTGGAAACTATTGCGTGCTGCCCACCTGCTTGAGACGGCTGAGTTTTTCGCGGCTACCACACACACTCATCTGGCACCATTTGCGCTGCTTGTTCTTGGAGATGTCGAAGAACACCCAGTCGCAGTCAGCGGCACCGCAAATGCGCAACGCGTGCAGATCACCGGACATCAGTAACTGCGTGGCCTCAATGGCCAGGCGCCCGAGCACCATAGCTGTCAGCTCCTGAGCCGTCGCGCAGGGCTTCCACGCCCAGGCAGGCTTGCCCTCCACGGACCGCAGCACCCGCCAGGCAACACCTTGCTGGAACACCTGGTTGATCTGCTGCAAAGCCTCATCGGGCGCGGCACCCTGTAACGACAACGGATAGAACACCGCGTACAGGCATTCCCTGAACGCAATGATCGCGTCCAGGTCCGGCTGGTAAGCCATGGAGGAGGCAAACACCATCGGTTTGTAGTCGTCGAACTCTCGGGCCGAGATCAACGACGCATGCAATGCCCATTCGAAGAAGAACTGAAAGCTGGTGAGCCGCTCTTCCATGACCTTGAGCGAAGTGCCGGGACGACGGCCATTGGTGGTATTGATAAAGTCCAATACCCGGGCCCCACCAATCAGACGGATCGATTTTGCAGTGCCCGTAAAATGTGTCATGCCTGCTCCTGAAAAAACGCGTTCTCCCTGCGATGGCGCAGATTACCCTGTTTTTTCGAGTTGCAGACACTGTCATCCCTGCGCAAAGACAGACGGCTAAGTGCGATCGTCGTTATGCGCGATCCAATCAAGAATCGTCGCGACCGACTGTTCCACTGAAAGCGCCTGGGTATCCAGGTGCACTTCCGGAAACACCGGCACATCGTAGTGGGAGTCGATGCCAGTGAAGTGCTTGATCAACCCCGCACGGGCTTTTTTATACAGGCCCTTGGGGTCACGTTGTTCGGCGGTTTCCAACAGCGCGTCCACATGCACCTCAACAAAAAACTCATTGCCGATGATCGAGCGCGCGTAGTGCCGACTGGCCGACGAGGGAGAAATCAGCGCCACGATCACGATCAGCCCTGCCTCCAGCATCAACCGCGCCACTTCGGCGACCCGGCGGATATTCTCGTCACGGTCGCTGTCGGTAAAACCCAGGTCTCGGCACAGCCCGCCACGCACCGAGTCGCCGTCGATAATGGCAGTGATCCGGCCCTGTTCCTGCAGGGCATTGTCCAACGCATCGGCAATGGTCGACTTGCCGGACGCGGAGAGGCCGGTCATCCAGATGACCACGGGGTTATGTTTCATGCCAGAGCGGTGACTGAACGCAAACGCGTGCAGGTTCCGGTGCGGCGTGTCTGGAAAATAACTCATGACTGTTCACCCTCCTTGACCGAAACAGGCTGTTTGCCCAACAGGAACACCATCACGCATTGCACGAACAACAACAGCGCCACCACCCAGTAGACGGTCGAGAACGACCCGGTCAGGTCCTTGGAAAATCCGCCCAGGAAATTGCCGCACACGCCTCCCAGGCCGATCAACACGTTGGCAATGCCAAAGGCCTGGGTCAGCCGACTGACCGGGACGATCTGCCCGATGTAACTGGGCACCAGCCCGAAGATGGGATAAAACGCCAACGCAAACAAAAATGCCGCCAGGTAGAACAACGGCAGGCTGTTGAAACTGAATACCAGGGTGGCAGCCAGCCCCGCACTCAGGAAACACATCGCCAGCGACGCGCGCACCCCGACCTTGTCGGCAATCCAGCCCACCAGGAAGCCCGACGCCATGCCCACCGCGCCGATGGTGGTCCAGATAAACCCGGCATCCTGTACCGACACACCCAATTCATCGCGCAGGAACGGCGCCAGGTACGTCTGGAACGGCAGCAACGCCATGCCATTGAGAAAGGCGATGGCCCAGGTCAGGTACAACGAGCGGCTGAGCCAGGGCTGGTGGCTGTCAAACGCGGTGGCGCGTTCCCCGGAAAACCCGGTGTCTTGGCTCGCAGCGAAGTTACGCAATAGAAACCAGGCCACCACGCACAGGGCCACCGAGATCAGGCCGGCGGTGAGCCAGATCGAGCGCCAGCCACCATTCAATGTCAGGAACGACACCAGCAAACCGTTGATGAATACGCCGTAGCTGGTGCCACTGGAAATCAGCCCCATGACCCGCGAGCGATTACCGGGACTGAAGCCCTTGGTGACGATCTCTGCCAACGGGATGTACACCGAGGCGGAACAACCACCGAGCAGGATCAACAGCGCCCCCGACAACCAGATGCTGTTGCTGACACTCAACCCCAGCAGCGCCAGGGACGTCATCACCGTCGACACCAGGCTGATTTTCCACCCCTCGAAAAACCGGCTGATATAACTGGTCACCGATGAAAACAGCAGGAAGCCAATCTGCGCGCCGCCAGTGATCAAGCCCACCGTGGTGTAGTCAAAACCGATGTCGCGGCGCATGTCCACCACCAGGTTGGCGAACAGGTAGACGCCAAAGCCATAGGTGCTGGCCACGAACCCGGTGAGGACCACCGCCAGCACGATGCTGTCCAGTGGCCGGGCATTGCTCTGTACGAGTGTACTCATCAAACCCTCCTTATTCGGCGCGCGCGGTGTGGATGACGAAGTCGCAATCCATCATGTCGTAGTCACGTTCGAAGTCGCCGTAACTCTCATGGTCGGTAAACCCGGACTTGAGCACTTCCCCCTTCAACTCGCCCGGCAAAAGGGGATACACCTGCAGCCGGTATTGTTCCGTGTCATCAAAGGAATAGATGAACTCACACAGGTGCTCATCGACCTCTCCCAGGCTGACCGAAGCATTTGTACCGCAGTAATAGTAATTGCCGCTGGCCTTGTAGTTGCCGGCACGAATGGCGAAAAAATTGCGTTGGTCCACGATCAGCAAGCCGCCCGGCTTGAGCAAGGCCCTGAACTTCGTCAGCACCCGCAACCGATCGTGGGCAGCGAAGACATGGCACAACGAGCTGCCCAGGCACACCACCGCATCGAACTGGCCAAGTTCCTGGGAGTCCAGCGAGTGCCAGTCGCGGTAATGGGACTGAATGTCCAAGCCATGCTTGCGAAAGTTCGCCCGCGCCTTGGTCAGCATGGTGCTGCTGCCGTCCGTGGCCACCACCTCAAAGCCCGCCTGCTTGAGTTGGACGGCGTGGAAGCCGCTGCCCGTCGACACGTCGATCACCGACCGCACGCCGTGGCTGCGCAGCAGGTTTTCGAAGAACCCGTCCTCCCCCGCTTTGCGTTTTTCCCAATCGATCAATTCATCCCAGCGCTCGACGAAATCCTCCGAGTACTGCTTGGCATAACTGGCGACTTCGTTGTGCTTGCGCCCCGATATCTGATTCATCACACACCTACCAGGTTGAATTTTTGAAGGACAGGTACTTGCTCGCCAGCTCGCGGGCAAACTCGGCGGACTGCTCGATGGACATGGTGTTCTTGGAATACCCCAGCATCGATTGCATGACAGCCATGCACTGCGGGTTGTAAGTCACCGAACCATCACAATGGATTTCGTCGATGCCATCCTGGCTCTGGCAGATGCTGTTGATGCGCACCGCCTCATCCTGTGGGCAGGCGTCGGAGAACTGCACCTGGATCTGCCCATCGTGCAGCCGCACCGGATACCCACCCGGAAGCCCCAGAGGCCCCGGCGCATGCACCAGGACCGGCACGGGCGAGAACAGCCCTTCGATGACCGTGACGGCAGAGCAGGCGGTGAGGAACTGCCCGTCCACTCCGCCCAGGCGACGGAACTCGGATTTCACCGTCGAGAAAATCGCCTCGGCCGGCAGACGCACCACCTCTGGCCGGTCACGCACTTCATACAACAGACGGTAGCTGGCCCGCGCAGGTAACCCACCACGCGGCACGTAGTGGCTGAAGTAATGCTGGGCATACAGCTGCACTTGCACATCCGCAGGCGCACATTCGAGCAACCGTGCGATGGAGAAACGCACCGCTGGAATCAGGTTGGCCACATTACCCACGCCAATATCCGGCGCCAGGCCGATGCGCGCCAAGATCGGGTTGACCGCATCCGGGAACGCCGCATTCACGGTTTTAGTGGTGATGCCAGAGGCTTTCACCGCCCGCATCAGGCAATGCATCAACGTCAGGTGCATGGGCAGCCAGGGGCCGAACTGGGCCTGGTCGAGCTTCTCGAACGACAGCTTGGGCAGTCCGGTGATCACCCGCCAGGACTGCAGCGACGCGCAGTTCACCAGCATATCCGGGGCTTCTTCACGTAGCAGCTGCGTGACCCTGCCGATATCCGTCAGGTCGGCAACCACGGGCTTGATGTCGATAAACTGGCCCAACTGCGCACACGACAACGTCACCAGGTTGCACAAGCGGATCGTGGCTTCTTCATTGCGCCCCAACACCACAAAGTCGAACGCGTTTTTCGGCCCCAGAATCTTCAGGATCTGCAGGCATAGGTTGCCGGCGCCTACCAGCAGCAGCTTTTTCTTGCGCACCGGAAGGCTCATCGTGGGTAGGCTCCGTTGTCGACCGGAATCACACGGCCGGTGATGTGACGCATCGCATCACCCACCAGCAGCAAGATGACCTCGGCCACGCCACTGGGCAGGATCGGGTCCTTGAGGACTTCCTGGCGGGCGTACTCGGCGCGTCGGTATTCGGGGATGGTGCCGTAGATCGCGGTGTCATGGATCAGCGCCGGGGACACCACGTTCACCCGCACGAACGGCGCGAAGTTCCAGGCGTTGGCCTTGGTCAGGCCGATCACCGCGGCCTTGGTGGCGCCGTAGAGCGCGTCGCAACTGCCCACTTCACCGGCCACTGAAGCGATGTTGACGATGCTGCGCGGGGCTTCGCGCTTCATCTCCCGTTCGGCAAAGTCTTTGGAGAGGTAGACCAGCGCCTTGAGGTTAACGGTGAGGATCTCGTCGATCTGCTCATCGGAGTAGGCGTAGACACTTTTACCGTGATAAATACCGGCGTTGTTGACCAAACCGTAAATACTTGGATGCCGCTCATACAGTTTTGGAATAAAGCCCTTGATAACGGCCATGTCCGAAAAGTCAGCAATATGCGCTTCAAACACGTCAGCGCCATAGACACCTTGCAGCACTTTCAGACCCTCGGCATCCTTGTCCGCACCGATAACGAAATAACCCTGTTGAATCGCCAGTTCCACAGTCGCCCGACCAATTCCATTGGCCGCTCCGGTAACAATCAACTTTTTCATACAACAATCCCTATTGGCAAAATTCATTCATGCGCGCGTAATACGTACGGTGATACTCGTACATCGCCTTTAAATTCGGATATTGATCAAATAGCTTGATATCAACGTGCGGATTATCTGGAGAAACAATCCGCTCACTGTTTTCCGCGTCGACATGCCAACTACGCCACGTTTTCCATTGTTGGGGACACTCACGTTTCCATGTCATGGCGTGTGGCAGAAACTCTATATTCAAATGATCACAGAGTTTACGGATCACTCGTTCTGGTTCTGCGGCCAGATCATCCGCATTGATCACATAGGGCACTTTGCCGGTCAGTTTGGTGACCACACAAAATATGTCATACAGTGCTTTATGCCCAATGGCCTGCAAGGGCATATCGGGATGCACCCGATGATGGGAAATAATACTGCTGGCAGGTTCACGAATCAGAAAGATATTGTCCTGTTGCGCGAGAAAGCCAACATCAACTTTCAAATCGTCCAAACAGTGGTAACACATGTCTTTATGGAAGACGTTCGCACGCTCACGGGCATTCAGTAGATATTCTTTTATACCTGGGTAAGTCGTGGGCAAACTGTGATCCCACTCATCCGAAGGAATCGCCGAGTCCTCGGAAAACGCCATGTGCGCAAAAGGTTCATGGAAGACCTCAAAATCGCCCCGCTCGATAAACACGCGTTCGAGCACCGTGGAGCGCGAACGTGGGTGGGCCCACAACCCGATCATCCGGTTCATGCGATCACCCCAAATTCAGCGGCGAGCAATGCGTTGAATGCGCGCTTGAACGGTGTCGTCACGGGGCAGAGCCGAACGCAGTAATCCGCCAGGCGCCGGTGCGCGCTATTGGCTTCATTGCAGGCGTTGATAAAGGCTTCATGGTTGCCGAAGTCGTACGGTTCGATGCTATCGACAAAGTAGGCTTCGTAGAAATACGGGATACGGATCAGCTTCGCGAAGGTCGAGGCCGGGGGTTTCTGGGGTTCTTGCGCGGGTACGACCGGTTTGCCGTGGCTTTCGCGCTCAATCAGGAACTCCACTACGTCCGGCGTCAGTGTGTAGCAGGTCGCGGTTTGCCCGGTCTTTTCCAAGTGCCAGCAATGCTTGTTGCCCCGTTCGTCCACATCGACCTTTATGCTGGAAAGCAGAGTCTTGACCGGCACCTTCGAGGCTGCCACCAACGCCTGGATCTGTTCGTAGATCATCAACTCGGCCCAACGCAGATCATCGGCGCTCAAGACAAGGCCACGCTCGGCAGCCTGCAGGGTGAACTCGGGCTGGCAGGCGAAACGCCCAATCATGAAAGTGATCACGTACTTGCAGCGACTGGTGTCGATACCGTTGCTGCGCGCCGTCGCCCTGCCACGCTCGATGGCCTGGATACCGGCCTGGAACTGGGCAACCGTGAAGCAAAAAGTGATATTAATCGAAGCGCCCTGAGCCACCAGTTGCTCGACGGTGGCCATCCCTTCCAGGCTGCCCGGCACCTTGACCATCACGTTCGGCGCCAGGCGCTGCAGTTCCAACCCTCGGGTGGTCATGCGCTCGGTGCAACGCACGTCCACCGGGTCAACCTGGGCAGAAATCCAACCTTCAGCCTGTGCCGATTGAACCCACCGCGACTTGAGCGTGGCAGCCCCTTCGACGATGACTTCGTTGTACAGCTGCTTGCGCAACTCATTAGGCGACAGCTTGACCAGGTTGAAACGTGAAGACCAATACTCGCGCTTTTCGAGGATGACAGCCGTTACCAACCGAGGGTTAGTGGTCGCACTGCACAAGCCCCAGGGCTGGGAGAACTCATCCGGCATCAACGCTTGGATATAGGTCGCGGCCGCCGGGTACTTTTCCAGCAGGTGTTGTTTATACGGCAGGTAGACGGCAGGCGATGAATCCCACCACACTTGCGAAGATTGATCGTTGCGTTTGAGCCGTTCCAGGTAACCAAGTGTATTCACGACGCCTCCTCCCTGAGTCAATTAAAAATGGTCAATACTTCACGTATGTCGGCAATCGGCAATGCCCCTGCCGCGGCCAACTGCGAGTGCCGATGCGCAGGACCAAAGCCCAACACTTTTATATTGGCCGCTACCGCAGCCTGGATACCCGTCACACTGTCTTCCACCACCAGCGCATCACTCACATCAATGCTGTAAGTCCGGCAGGCCGTCAGGAACACCAAGGGATCAGGTTTCCAACTACCCAATTCATAACAGCTGAATATTCGCCCTTCGAAATAAGAAAACAGTCCCGCCAGGCGCAAGCAATGCTCTATCTTGTTGCGTGGCGCACTCGAAGCAACGCAATAAGGCACGTCCAAACTTTCCAGGACTTCCAACATTCCATCCGTGGCTTTTAAACTGAGTGTCAGTGCGTGCAGCGCCCGCTCACGAAAACGCTGTTCAAACGCGTCGTCCACACTGACATTTAATAATCCCTCAGCTTCGCGCAAACACTCAGCAATCTTGCGCCCACGAAAGTGTTCGATAAAACGTGTGACATCAAGCAGCGTGTCGCCCTGAGTCAGGGCATTAAGCATGGAAATCAATACAGACAGGGTTATTTCTTCACTTTGGACCAGAACACCGTCGCAATCGAAGATAACTAACTTAGGCACGCCAACTAAGGCCGCTGCTTTTACCTGAACTGGTAGTTCCCCTATATCGGCCGAAAGGCACATAGAAATCTCTTATAGGTGGCCCCGCGATGACTTCCGAACTACCAACGGAGCGGGTTGATGTGTGCCTATAAGACACGCGGCGAAAAAGCCTGTCAAACGCTTTTGAGCGGTTTTTTAGTATCTTATGGTTATTTTTTATAGTTCTGTTATTCCATTTTTCACCATGGTTGTAGTCGCTAATTTCACACGGGTGAACTTCCCTTGCGCGCGATCAGTCAGCTACTTGAACTCGCGAATTCAAGGTCGGTGAGCAATGCGTATCTCGTTGGAGCAACAAGTGGCGCTGGTGACCGGTGCCAGTTCCGGAATCGGTGCCGGCGCGGCCAAGGCTCTGGCGCAAGCCGGAGCGGCGGTAGTGCTGAATTACAACAGCCAGGCCGCGCCGGCCGAGGCACTGGCAGAACAGATCAGAGCCGAGGGTGGCCGGGCGATTGCCATCGGCGCCAACGTGGCTAAAGAAGAAGAGGTAGAACGGCTTTTTGCCCAGACCCTCGATGCCTTCGGCCACTTGGACATCCTGGTGGCCAACTCTGGGATGCAGAAGGACGCCAACCTGGTGGACATGAGCCTGGATGACTGGAATGCGGTGATCGGCGTCAACCTCACCGGCCAATTCCTGTGTGCCCGCGCGGCGGTGCGCCTCTTCAACCGCCAGGGCGTGCGCGAAGGCGTGTCGCGGGCGGCGGGCAAAATCATCCACATGAGTTCGGTGCACCAACTGATCCCCTGGGCCGGGCACGTGAACTACGCAGCGTCCAAGGGTGGCGTGGAGATGTTGATGCGCACCCTCGCCCAGGAAGTCAGTGAGCAACGCATCCGCATCAACGGCATTGCGCCGGGGGCGATTCGCACCGCGATCAACCGAGCCGCCACCGAAGGCGCGGCAGCACAAGAGCTGCTCAAGTTGATTCCCTACGGGCGGATCGGCGACGTGGAAGACGTCGCCAACGCGGTGGTGTGGCTGGCCAGCGATGCGTCCGATTATGTGGTCGGCAGTACGCTCTTTATTGATGGCGGCATGAGCCTGTATCCGGAGTTCCGTGGCAATGGTTGATCTGAACGAACCACAAAGCGCCATCGATGCCCACGGCATCATTGGCGATATGCGCAGTGCGGCATTGGTGAACGACAAAGGCAGTATCGACTTCTTCTGCTGGCCGGAATTCGACAGCCCCTCTATCTTCTGCTCGCTGCTGGACAGCCCCGACGCCGGCATTTTCCAACTCACACCGGACCTGCCCAACGCGCGCCGCGAACAGATCTACCTGCCCGACACCAACGTGCTGCAAACCCGCTGGCTCAGCGACGAGGCCGTGGTAGAGATCACCGACCTGTTGGCCATCAGCGAAGAGATCGACGACTTGCCGCTGTTGATCCGCCGCGTGCGGGTGGTCAGCGGCAAGGCCGACATTCATCTGCGCTGTGCGGTGCGCCATGACTATGCGCGCACGCCCACCCAGACCACCCGTGACAACGGCACGGTGTGCTTCAGCGCCGAAGGCCAACCCGGCCTGCGTTTGTCCAGTAGCCATCCACTGCAGATCAAAGACGGTGCCGCCGTGGCCAGCTTTACCCTGGAGCAGGAAGAAGGTGCCGAATTCGTCCTCGGCGGCCAAGAGGATGAACGGGTGGACAGCAGCTGCACCGACTTGGCGCTGGCCCACACCTTGAAGTTCTGGCGCGGCTGGATCGCGCAATCGAACTACCGTGGGCGCTGGCGCGAAATGGTCAACCGCTCGGCCCTGGCGCTTAAGCTCCTGACGTCGCGCAAACACGGCGCGATCATCGCCGCCGCCACCTTCGGCCTGCCGGAAACGCCGGGCGGCGAACGCAACTGGGACTACCGCTACACCTGGATCCGCGACGCATCCTTCACCGTCTACGCCTTCATGCGCCTGGGGTTTGTCGAGGAAGCCAACGCCTATATGCGCTGGCTCAAAGGCCGCGTGAGCGACTGCTGTGGCCAACCGACCAAGATCAACATCTTGTATGGGATCGACGGTCGCCAGGAACTGCCGGAAGCCGAGTTGGAACATTTCAGCGGCCATGGCGGCGCCAAGCCGGTACGCATCGGCAACGAAGCCTTCGACCAGATCCAGCTGGACATCTATGGCGAGCTGATGGACGCGGTGTACCTGGTCAACAAATACGGCGAGGCCATCTCCCATGAAGGCTGGAAACACACCGTGGAGGTGGCTGATCAAGTCTGTGAAATCTGGAACACCAAAGACGTGGGCATCTGGGAAATGCGCGGCGAGCAGCATCACTTCCTGCACTCACGACTGATGTGTTGGGTAGCGCTGGATCGCGCCATCCGTTTGGCTTCCAAACGTTCGCTGCCGGCGCCGTTCGCACGCTGGGACCAGACCCGCCAAGCGATCTACGCCGACATCTGGAGCAACTTCTGGAACGAAGAGCGCGGGCATTTCGTGCAGCATACCGGCACCACCGCGCTCGACGGTTCGATGCTATTGATGCCGTTGGTGAGGTTTGTCGCGGCCACCGACCCGCGCTGGCTCTCGACCCTGGAAGCCATCCAGGAAAGCCTGGTGCGCGACGGCATGGTCTACCGCTACCGCAACGACGACAGCCAGATCGACGGCCTGCAAGGCACCGAAGGCGCATTTGCGGCCTGCTCGTTCTGGTACGTCGAATGCCTGGCCCGCGCCGGACAAGTGGAAAAGGCCCACCTGGAATTCGAGCAACTGCTGCGCTACGCCAACCCCTTGGGTTTGTACGCCGAAGAGTTCGACAACCAGGCCCGCCACCTGGGCAACACGCCCCAGGCCCTGAGTCACCTGGCGTTGATCAGCGCGGCGACGTTCCTGGACCGTAAACTCAGCGGGGAGAAAACCACCTGGCAACCCTGAAGTGGCCTGTGCACAATGGGCAGCCCCTCGACCACGGACAGGAACGCCATGCGCCAGGTACTGCTGATCATCGATGTGCAACCCTCCTTCAACCCGCCCGCGTGGCTGGTGGACGGCATCAACGCCCTGCTGGGGCGTATGCCGTCAGTCGCCACCGTGGAGCGCCACGACGAGAGCGTCACGCCCTTCGCCCGGCAACTCGGCTGGCAACCGGCGCCGAACGACCAGAGCCTGGTGGCCGCCGATCGCATCTTTATCAAACACGGCTATGCGCCAACACCCGAGACCGTCGCCTACCTCAAAAGCCTCGCGCCGCAACGCGTGCTGGTGTGTGGTATCCAGACCGACACCTGCGTGCTGGCGGCCGGGTTTGCGTTGTTTGACGCGGGATTGCAGCCGACCTTGATCAGCGACCTGACGATGGGTTCGTCGCTGGATCGGTCGGGGCAGTTGGGGGTGGATCTGTGGCGGCATCATTTTGGGCAAGTGGTTGATCGGGACCAGGTCGCTGCCACCTTATGACCCCCTTCCCTACCCTGCGCACGCCACGCCTGCAGTTGCGGGAATTAGTGGCTCAAGATGCCCAGGCGCTATTCGCCATCTACCGCGATAGCGACAGCATGCGCTGGTTCGGCGCTGACCCGATGACCGAAATCAGCCAGGCACAAGCCCTGATCGAGACCTTTACCCAATGGCGTACCCAGCCTAATCCGGGCACTCGCTGGGGGCTTGAGTTCGAGGGCAGGCTGATCGGCAGTTGTGGCTTATTCAAGTGGAACCGTGGATGGAACAGTTGCGCGCTGGCCTGCGAGCTTGCACCCGACCTCCGAGGGCAAGGCCTGATGAGCGAAGCCCTGCGCGCCACACTGGAATGGGGTTTCATGCAGATGCACTTGCACCGTGTCGAAGCGCTGGTTCATCCACACAACCACGCGTCCCGCGCGTTGCTGGAGCGTCTGGGCTTCAAAGTCGAAGGAAAACTGCGAGAAGCCGGATTCTGGAACGGCCAGCGGCATGACCTTGAGGTGCTGGGGCTACTGGCGCAAGAATGGTCGGACATGAAAAAGCAAGGTATATAGCGGTATCTGAAGCGCACACTCCATTCGGTATTCAAGGAAAGAATATGACCTCACGCATCCCCCGTGCTGTTGAACCTCACCTTCACTCCCGACAAAGCCAAGTACATCAATCAGACGATAGAAACTGAAGAATTAAGGAGCAAGGACGCATGGTCGATCTTCATCAGGAATTCGAAAAAAGCGTGTTCTTCCATCAGGCACGGATCGATCGGCGCTCTGCCGATGCTCTGATTGGTATCACCGCCGGTTTGACCGCCGATGGAAAAATCAATCAGTTGGAGGCCGAGTTTCTCAAGAGCTGGATAGAAAACCACCTGGTACATCTGGAAGATCCCGTGGTGAATATTCTGTACCAACGCCTCGCTGATATGTTGAGCGATGGAGTGTTGGATGAAGATGAGTCAATCGAATTGTTGGAAATACTGCATCAGTTTGCAGGGCTTCCCGTCGGGGCGCCTCAACGCACTGCAAACGTCAGCAGCCTACCGCTGAATGATCCGATTCCCGAACTCGACTGGCTCGATAGGGTGTTTCTGTTTACAGGGGTCATGGCTTACGGGCCTCGGAAAGACTGCGAATCGCTCGTCACCGAACGCGGCGGCGTGATCGGTAATTCGGTCAGTAAAAAGGTGCACTTTCTGGTGGTGGGCAGCATCGGTAATGAGCAATGGCTGCACAGCTCCTACGGGACCAAAATCAAAAAAGCCGTAGAATTGCGAAACAGCGGTGTGCCCATCGCAATCATCAGCGAAACCCATTGGCAGCAGGTGTTGTTCGGTTGAAACCTATTGTCTCCGTGCTCATACATGTCCCGGACTGGCGCGTAGCCACGCAGTGGTACTGCGCGGCCTTTCCACTGGCGACACGCATCTACCACCAGCCGGATGATTTTGGCCATCTGGATGTAGAGGGCGTGGCTATCGAAATCGTCAACGCCGATAGCAAGGTCGCCTGCGGAGCCGCGGGGTCGGTTGTGTATTGGCGGGTAGAAGACTTGCCACAAACAGTGCAACGGCTGGAGAAACTGGGGGCAATCCTGTATCGCGGACCAATGGCGATTGAAGGAGGGGATCGGATTTGCCAGGTGCGCGATCCGTGGGGCAATTGCATCGGGTTGCGCCAGCTCGGCCTAGACAAGTAAGCCCACTGCCGCAAATCCCACCCCTACCCGTCACGGCTTTCGACTAGAGTTCCAGTCTCTCTGGCAAGCCGATGAACGCTCACCATGACCATTACCGCCCCACTGCTCTACGTACGCACGCCCATGCTCGATATCGCCTACGAAGCCCACGGCCCCCTCGACGGTGAGCCGGTGATCCTGCTGCATGGTTTCCCCTATGACCCGCGCGGCTATGACGCGATTGCGCCGGTACTGGCCGAGCGTGGTTACCGGGTACTGGTGCCGTACCTGCGCGGTTACGGCCCGACGCGGTTTATTAACGAGCAGGTGATGCGTTCCGGGCAGCAGGCGGCGTTGGGCAAGGATCTGCTGGATTTCATGGATGCATTGGCGATCCCGCAGGCCACCCTCGCCGGCTACGACTGGGGTGGGCGAGCCGCGTGCATCGTTGCGGCCCTATGGCCCGAGCGGGTGCGCGGGTTGGTGACCGGGGATGGCTACAACATCCAGGACATTGCCAAATCCCTCATGCCACGGGCGCCTGTGACGGAGCATCGCTTGTGGTACCAGTTCTACTTCCATACCCAACGCGGCGTAGACGGGTTGACCGCCAACCGTGGCGAACTGTGCAAGTTACTGTGGGCGCTTTGGTCGCCCTCCTGGGCAGAGGGGCCGAGCTTGTATGACCAGACGGCGCCGTCGTTCGATAACCCGGATTTTGTCGAGGTGGTGATTCACTCCTATCGCCACCGCTTCATGTATGCGCCCGGTGACCCGGCGCTGGAAGCCTTTGAACAGGCGTTGGCGTTGCAGCCGCCGATTTCGGTGCCGAGCATTTCGCTGTGCGGTGCCGATGATGGCGTGGGCCCGCCGCCTGAAGTGGATGATGATGTCGAGCATTTCAGCGGGTTTTACCGACGCCAGGTACTCCCCGGCGTGGGCCACAACTTTCCTCAGGAAGCGCCGCAGGCCACGCTCGACGCACTGCTGGAATTGCTGGGCGAAAAGCGTTCGCGGTAAGCCTGGGGTGTGACCGACAAGGCGCGCAGGAAGCTGCGACGCAGGGTCTCTTCGCTGCCAAAGCCACACTGCACGGCGATGCGTTTGATCGAGACTGCGCTGTCAGCCAACTGCCGGCGCGCGGTTTCGACGCGGATCAATTCGACGGCGCGTGCCGGGGTCTGGCCGGTTTCGGCGCGGTAGTGGCGTACAAAGCTGCGTTCGCTCATGCCGGCTTGGGCGGCCAGGGTCGAGATGCTCAAATCCAGGGTGAGGTGTTCGGCGATCCAGGCGTGGAGTTCGGCGAAGCGGCTGTCGTCTTTTTGCAGGGACAGGGTCACGCTGAATTGGGACTGGCCGCCGGGACGCTTGAGGAACACCACCAGGTGCCGCGCCACTTCCAGGGCCACGGCGCGGCCCAGGTCTTCTTCCACCAGCGCCAGGCACAGGTCGATGCCAGCAGTGACGCCGGCGGATGTCCAGACGGCGCCTTGCTGGATAAAGATCGGGTTGGACTCCACCGTCAACGCCGGGAATTTGCGCGCCAGTTCTTCACAACGCGTCCAGTGGGTGGCTACGCGACAGCCATCGAGCATGCCGCTGGCGGCCAGCAAAAACGCGCCGGTACACACCGAGGTCATGCGCCGGGTATGCCTGGCTTTCTCGCGCACCCACTCCACCAGCGCCGGGTCTTCGGCGGCGCCGTAAACGCCCCAGCCACCGGCAATCACCAACGTATCGCACGATGCATCGACGGCGGGCAGCGGCTGGGCCAGCAGTGCCAAGCCAGCCGACGTCATCACCGGCTCCGCTTGCGCGGCGATCACCGACACGGCGTAGGGCAACGGCAGGCCGCGTTGACGCGCCAGGTCATTGGTGGAGGCGAACACCTGCAACGGCCCGGTGACATCCAGCACCTGGGCGTTATCGAAAGCGAGTACGTGGACGATTCTGGGCATGATTGGCGTGATTCGTGGGTTCAATGGCGTACTCGCCAAAGCCTAGGCCTCTAAAGTGAAGCCGTCCACCCCTTTGACGGAGCGCTATTCATGACCTTGCAGATTGGCTTTGTGTTGTTCCCCGGCATCCAGCAACTGGACCTCACCGGTCCTTATGACGTGTTGGGTTCGTTGCCGGATGTGAAGTTGCACCTGGTGTGGAAAGACCTGGAACCGGTCACTTCCAGCACCGGCCTGGTGTTTACACCGACCATGACCTACGCCGACTGCCCGCGCCTGGATGTGATTTGCGTGCCCGGAGGCTCAGGTGTTGGGGCGCTGATGGAAGATCCGCTGACGTTGGACTTCCTCAAGGTTCAAGCTCAGACCGCGCGCTATGTGACGTCGGTGTGCACCGGCTCGCTGGTACTCGGCGCCGCCGGTTTGTTGCGCGGGCGCAAGGCGACGACGCACTGGGCCTATCACGACCTGCTCGCCCCGCTCGGTGCGATCCCGGTGCAAGAACGCGTGGTACGCGACGGCAACCTGTTGACCGGTGGCGGCATTACGGCTGGCATCGACTTCGCCCTGACGTTGGCGGGCGAGTTGTACAGCGAAGCGGCGGCGCAGCTGGTGCAGTTGCAGATTGAATATGCGCCGGCACCGCCGTTCGATTCCGGGCGTCCGGACACGGCGCCCAAGCATGTGTTGGAGGAAGCCAACAAGCGCACGGCGGAATCGCGCAGGGTGCGTGGGGAGATCGTTGCGCGGGCTGCGGCTCGGTTGGGGTGATTCGGCATAGCACCTGTGGATACTGCAAAAGCGATGTTTGGGTCGGGTCGGGGACATATCCGTTATTTGGGTAACGGATATGTACTCAGGATGGCCGAGACATCACCGCCAAACGCACCGCCAGCACCGTCAGCACCGTCGCCAACCCCCACTTCTGCAGCCAGGCACCTTTCGAGCGCCTGGCAAAAAACCGGCTGAGCGCTCCACCAAACACCCCCAGCAGCACATGAAACACCGCTGCAATCAAGGTCAGCACGCCCCCCAGCACCATCAACTGCACCGCAATAGACCCCGCCTCCGGCCTTACAAACCGCGGCAAGAACACCAGAAAAAACAGCAAAGCCTTGGGATTGAGCAAGCTGTTGAGCATGGCTTGCAGAAACACCCGCCCCAAGGGCACACGACTGACCTGCACAGCGTCGCCTCCAGCATTTTTCTGCACCGTCTTGAACACCAACCACAGCAAGTAGACCACCCCGGCATACCGAATCAGGTCAAATGAGGGCGGCCAGCTGGCAACCAACGCCGTCACCCCGGTGGCAGTCAAGGCGGTCAACAGCAGATCAGCCACGCCGATGCCCAAGGCCGACGCCATCCCACCGCGCCAGCCGTGGGTCACGCCATGACTGATCACGAAGGCCATATTCGGCCCCGGCGATAACAGCAACAACAGCACCGCACCGGAAAATACCGCCAGGGTCGCAAGGTCGATCATGCTCAAGCCCTCCACCGGGAAAGTCCGCAGATTAGTCCGTGCACGTTAAGCGGACAAAAAATTGTGCTGGATACATTCTTCTCAGGTAATTGCGAATCGCCACGACCAACGACTAGAATGCGAAACATTATCAATTAAGATAGTTGCGCCAGGATGCCCATGTCGAGCGATCACCCACTGGACCACGCCGCCATCGGCCAGCTCTACCATACCCATCATGCCTGGCTGCGCGGCTGGTTGAGCCGCCGCACGGGCTGTCGTGAACACGCCGCCGACCTGGCCCAGGAAACCTTCGTGCGCTTGCTCAATGCACGCCGCCAGCAAACCTTGCAGCAGCCGCGCGCGTACCTCAGCAGCATCGCCCGCAGCCTGATGATCGACCAATACCGGCGCCGTGAACTGGAACGCGCCTACCTCGAAAGCCTCGCGTATTTCCCGCAAGTCGAGGTGCCGTCGGAAGAAACCCGCCTATTGATCCTCGACAGCCTGGAGCGCATCGACCGCCTGCTCGACCAGCTCAAGCCGCGCGTGCGCGAAGCCTTTTTGCTCGCGCAACTGGACGGCCTGACGTGTGCACAGATCGCCCTGCGCCTCGGCGTGTCCAAAGCCACGGTGGAGCGCGACCTGTCCAAAGCCCTGCACGCGTGTTACCGGTTGCGTTATGTCGAAGGCTGACGCGCAACTGGTCGACCAGGCCATTCAGTGGATGATCACCCTGCGTTTCAATGTCGCTGACGACGCCGCCACGGTCGCGTTCGAACGCTGGCTGCACACCAGCGCCGAACATCAACGGGTGTGGCAGCGCGTGGCGGCGATGAATGACGATTTCAGCCAACTACCGGCCCAGGTCGGCCGGCATGCACTGCGTGGAGCACGTCAACGCATCAGTCGCCGTGAAGGCTTGAAACTGCTGGGCCTGGTGGTCGGCGCCGCCGGTTTGACCTGGTTCGGTCGCGACTACACGCCCCTGCCCGCCTTGATGGCCGACTACCGCACCGCCACCGGTGAACGACGTTGGGTGGCATTGAGCGACGGCAGCCGAATCCAGCTCAACAGCGCCAGCGCGATCGATGCGTCGTTCAACACAGAACGACGTCTGGTGCAGTTGCGCCAGGGCGAAATCGTGGTGAACACCGGGACCGACAACCGCCCCTTCTGGGTCCAGACCCGCGACGGTTACCTGCGCGCCCTCGGCACGCGATGCCTGGTGCGCGAAGAAGCCCAGGGCACCCTGCTTGCCGTGCAGCAAGGCGCGGTGGCGGTATTTGCCGACAGCCAAGCGGCCAGCGCACGCCAGGTCTTAAAGCCCGGCGAAACGGTGGTGTTCAACCGCAGCGGCATTCGCCCGGCGGTCGCCAACGGCCTGGACCCCTGGGCCTGGAGTGAGGGTGTGATCAGCGCCCACAACATGCGCCTGGACGACTTTCTCACCGAACTGGCCCGCTACCGCAACGGCGTGTTGCGCTGCAGCGAGGCAGTGGCCGGGTTGCGGGTGTCGGGGACTTATCAGTTGGACGACACCGACCAGGTGCTGGGCCTGGTGGCGCAATCGCTCAAGCTCGATGTCACTTACCGAAGCCGCTATTGGGTGACCGTTTCACCGCGCGCGTGATTGTTTAAAAAAATAAATGAGGTGAATACTCATTGCCGCTCGACCTGTAAGGAAAGGCCGATCAACAGGCCGGTTTTGTCCACTTCCTTCAGGAGCATTCCGCGGTCATGCAAGCGTTCCCCTCCCCACGTTCCCCCCTCAAGCGCGCGGTCCAGGCCGCCTTGCTTGGCGTCTGCCTGAGCGGCGCCCTGCCACTGGCCGTGATGGCCGAAACACCGGCCAACGACACCCAGGCCCGCGACTGGAATATCGCCTCCGGCGCCCTGGCCAGTGCGCTGGACCAGTTCGCCCGTCAGGCCGGCATCAGCCTGTCGTACGACGCCACCAGCGTGGCCGGTAAAACCAGCTCGGGCCTCAATGGACGCTTTGATCCTCAGCAAGCGCTCGAACAACTGCTGCGCGGCCAGGGCCTGCAAGCCCAACGCCAAGGCAACAGCACCTGGATGCTGCTGCCGCAAGCAGGCGACGCCAGCACACTGAACCTGGGCGCCACATTGATCAACGGCGAACGTTTGGGCGCCACCACCGACGGCACCGGTTCCTACACTACCGGCGCGGTCACCATCGGCAAGGGCGAACACAGCCTGCGGGAAACCCCGCAATCGGTGAGTGTGATGACCCGCCAATTCATGGACGACCAGAACGTCACCACCATCGATGACGTGATGGAACGCACGCCCGGCATCACCTCCTACGAATCACCCATGGGCGGCAAGTATTTCTACTCCCGAGGCTTCAAAATGCTCGGCCAATACCAATACGACGGCGTGCCCCTGGACATGGGCAAGGACTACGTCCAGGCCGACAGTTTCAGTGCGAACATGGCGATCTACGACCGTGTGGAAGTGCTCAAGGGCGCCGCCGGCATGCTCAAGGGGGCCGGCACCGCCAGCGGTGCGGTGAACTTCGTGCGCAAGCGGCCCCAGGCCAAGCCCACCACCAGCCTGTCGTTGTCCGCCGGCACCTGGGACAACTACCGCGCCGATGTCGACACCGGCGGCCCGCTGAATGACAGCGGCACCCTGCGCGGTCGCGCGGCGGTGAGCCAGCAGACTCGCGGCTCTTACATGGACATCGCCAAGCGCCATGACCAGGCATTCTACAGCGCGCTGGATTTTGACCTCACGCCAGACACCACCCTGGGCGTCGGCGCCAGCTACGAAGATGTCGACGCCAGCCCGTGCTGGGGTGGCCTGCCGCGCTACGCCGACGGCAAAAGCGCCAACCTGAGCCGCTCGACTTGCCTGGGCCAATCCTGGAACGACTGGCAAAGCCGGCGCACCACGTTCTTCGCTGACGTGACCCACCACTTCAACGATGACTGGACACTCAAGGTCGCGGCGGTGCACAGCCGCAACCTGCAAGACACCAAATATGCCGCCAGCGAAGGCACCGTCAACCACGGCGACCCGGCGCCCACCGCCAACTCCTACGCCGCATTGATGGACTACGACCACAAGGACTACGGCCTCGACGCCTATATCGACGGCAAGTTCGAAGCCTTCGGCCTGGAGCATGAACTGATCCTCGGCGCCAACGGCAGCCGTGGCACCCAGGACGACGTCTACGCGATCCAGAACCTGCCCAAGCGCCAAAACATCTATCAGCCCGACCACCACTTCCCGGAACCGGCCAACAACACCTTCTGGCCGAACATGTACCGCGGCGGCACGGTCAAGGAAACCGCCACGCAATACGGCACCTACGCCACCTTGCGCCTGCGTCTGGCCGAGCCGTTGATGTTCATCGTGGGCAGCCGTGTGAGCTGGTACGACAACCGCCGCGAGTCCTACAACCTGGGTTG
This sequence comes from Pseudomonas sp. DWRC2-2, assembly GCF_049897885.1. Lineage (NCBI taxonomy): Bacteria > Pseudomonadati > Pseudomonadota > Gammaproteobacteria > Pseudomonadales > Pseudomonadaceae > Pseudomonas > Pseudomonas sp. DWRC2-2. Next base: position 27,406 of record NZ_JAFCXD010000011.1, on the reverse strand, counting down.
GGGCGAGTGGTCGCTGCAGGATGCACACAGCAAGGAAACCGGCGAGGTCACGCCGTTCGCCGCACTGATCTATGACCTTGATGAGCACCTGTCGGTGTACGCCAGCTACGCGGATATCTTCCAGCCGCAAAGTTCCTACGCCACCGCCGATGGCGCGGCGCTCAAACCCAAGATCGGTGACAACTACGAGCTGGGCATCAAGGGCGAATGGTTCGATGGGCGCCTCAACAGCTCCCTGGCCCTGTTCCGCGCCATCGAGAAAAACGGCGCCGAAACCGACTACGCCAGTTTCTGCCCGACCTCCGCCGATGGCTATTGCTACACAGACAAAGGCAAAGTGCGCGCCCAGGGCGTGGAGGCCGAAATCAGCGGTGAAGTGCTCGAACGCCTGCAAGTATTCGGCGGCTACACCTACACCCAGACCCAGTCCCTGAACACCCTCGACACCACTAAAGAAGGTGGCGTGTCCAACACCTACGTGCCTCGGCACATGCTACGGCTGTGGGGTGACTACCAGCTCGACGGCGCGTTGTCGAAATGGAGCGTAGGCACCGGTGTCAATGCACAAAGCAGCAACTACCGCGTGCAGGGCATCAAGCTCGAACAGGCCGGTTATGCGACCTGGAGCGCACGCGTGGCGTACCGCATCGACGACACTTGGACGGTCGCGCTCAACGGTAATAACCTGTTTGATAAAAGCTACTACAACACCGTCGGTACCGCCTCCTGGGGCAACTTCTACGGTGAACCGCGTAATTTCACCGTGAGTTTGAAAGGCAACTTCTGATCCGGCGAAAATCCCGCAGGTGGGGCACTTAGCGTGCCCTGCCAATCCCTCCCTGTCCCCCTTTCCCACCTCGTTTCGAAAAAGGTTTTTCCATTAAGCAGGAAAAATCTCACATTTGTTCCTACACTCAAAAACACAGCTAATGACCGAGTGTTCAGACAAGGAACGTCAATAAAATGCCGAAGAAAAGACTCATTAACCTGTCTAGCATGCCACCTCCGCACCATAGTCAATTCATTGACTGAATACAGTAAGGGAACACTCCTTTAGTCACTACCCCCGCAAAATCCCTTCAAATGGATAGCTGCATTTGGAATGGAAAGTTGCGTATTACCCAGAGTAGCCGGTTTGATCTGAGCTCTAAAGCAGCCTGCTGCTTTATTGAACACACCCTCAAACAGCGAAGTCTGGAGTGCAATGAGGGATGTTTTTATGCGAGAGAAGTCGTCCGTCGACAGTTTGTTTTTAACACGCGCCGGTTTTGTTGAGTTCTTTGTTGTTTTCGTCAAGTTGATCCATGGCCTGACGGCCATTTTGCCCCCACTGGTCCTGGTGCTCTTCCTGGACCCGATGGACCCCGAGCTGCGCGCCCATTTCCTGGGGCTGCTGGTGTTTTTCGCGGTCCTGACCATTATTCTGTTCCAGGCCCTGGGCATCTATTCCGAAGAATTGTTCAGCAACCGGCTGCGCTTGAAAACCAAGATCAAGGCCTGGACGGCGGCCTTTTGCATCCTGCTGTTCATGTACCAGATCCTGCAGTTCTTCCCACAGTTGACCCCGCGCAACCTAGTGACCTGGTACGTCGCCAGCCTGGCGCTGTTCTGCCTTGAACGCCTGGTGATGTTGCGCCTGTACCGTCGGCTGATGCAGTCCGGCAAATACCTGCAACGCACGGTGATCCTGGGCTTTACCGACACGGCCGTACACGTCGCTGATCACTTGCAGCGCAACGGGGATATCCGTTCCGGCCTGATCGGTTTCATCGACGACCGCACCGAGCGCATTCCCAAGGAACTGAGCAACCTGCCGTTGCTGGGCAACACCCGCGACCTGGAAAAACTGATCCGCGCAGAGCAGGTCAATCAAGTGATGATCTGCCTGCCCTGGGCCGCCGAGCAGCGCATCCACGGTTTGGTCAACCGCCTGCGGCAGTTGTCGGTGAACGTGATGCTGGTGCCGGACATGGCCGCCCTGCGCTACGGCCACAGCAAGATTACCGACGTGGGCGGCATCCTGATGTTCAACACTTCGCAACTGCCGCTGCGCGGCTGGTCGCCGGTGATCAAGCGCTGTGAGGATTTGCTGCTCGCCAGCCTGGCCTTGGTCACGCTGTCGCCGGTGATGCTGGCGACGGCGATTGCGATCAAGCTCGACTCCAAGGGCCCGGTGCTGTTTCGCCAGAATCGCTACGGCTACAACGACAATGAAATCCGCGTGTTCAAGTTCCGCTCGATGTACACCGACCAGAGCGACTTCACCGCCGAACGCCAGACCACCCGCGAAGATCCGCGCATCACCCGCGTGGGCCGCATCATCCGCAAGACCAGCATTGACGAGCTGCCGCAACTGTTCAATGTGCTGCTGGGCAACATGTCCATGGTCGGCCCGCGCCCGCATGCCACGGCGACCAAGGCGGCCGGCATTCCCTTTGAAGTGGCGGTCAGCGAGTACAGCTCACGGCACCGGGTCAAGCCGGGTATCACCGGCTGGGCGCAGATCAATGGTTACCGGGGCGAGACCGACACCCTGTTCAAGATCCAGAAACGTGTCGAGTACGACCTGGAGTACATCTCCAAGTGGTCGGTGTGGTTTGACTTGTACATCGTCTTCATGACGGTCCCGGCCGTCCTTTCCACCAAGGAAGTCTATTGATGAATACCCTCAACGGATTAATTCCCTGCATCATTTCCGGTGGTTCGGGCACGCGGCTGTGGCCGGTGTCCCGGCAGAACATGCCCAAGCCGTTCATGCGCATGCGCGACGGCCAGAGCCTGCTGCAAAAAACCTTCCAGCGCGCCGCCAAATTGCCCGGCGTGGAAAGCGTGTTGACGGTGACCAACCGCGACCTGCTGTTCCGCACCCTGGATGACTATCGCCTGGTCAATAAGGCCCACCTGCCCCTGGACCTGTTGCTGGAGCCGTTCGGCCGCAACACGGCGGCGGCAATTGCCGTGGCGGCGTTGCACGTGCAGGAACACTTCGGCGGCGACGCACAGTTGCTGGTGATGCCCGCCGATCATTTGATCCTCAACGAGGTGGCGTTCGCCGAAGCCGTGACCCAGGCCCGCGACCTGGCCGAAGCCGGCTACCTGGTGACCTTCGGCATCCAGCCGGATCATCCGGAAACCGGCTTTGGCTACATCGAACAAGGCGAGCCGTTGAGCACGGGCAACCGGGTCAAACGCTTCGTCGAAAAACCCGACCTGGCCACTGCCCAGGCCTACCTCGACGGCGGCAAACACCTGTGGAACGCCGGCATGTTCTGCTTCAAGGCCAGCACGCTGGTGGACGAGCTCGCGGCCCATGCGCCCGACGTGCTGGAAGCTGCGCGCGCCGCCCTCGACCACAGCCAGAGTCTGCAGAACAAGACCTCGCGCCAGCGCGAACTGGACTCGGAGGCCTTTGGCAGCGCGCCGGATATTTCCATCGACGTGGCGCTGATGGAGAAGTCCAGGCAAGTCGCCGTGGTGCCCTGCGACATCGGCTGGAGCGACATCGGTTCCTGGGAAGCCCTGCGCCAGCTCACCCCCAGCGACGCCCATGGCAACCAGGTCAATGGCGAAGCGATTCTGCATGACGTACACAACTGCTACATCGACTCGCCCAAGCGCGTACTCGGTGCCGTGGGCGTGCGCGACCTGATCATCGTCGACACCCCGGACGCCCTGCTGATCGCCGACGCCCACCGCAGCCAGGATGTGCGCTACATCGTCGCCGAGCTCAAGCGCCAGAACCATCCGGCGTACAGCCTGCACCGCACGGTCACCCGGCCTTGGGGCACCTACACCGTGCTGGAAGAAAGCAGCCGCTTCAAGATCAAGCGCATCGTGGTCAAGCCCCAGGCGTCGCTGTCGTTGCAGATGCACCACCACCGCAGCGAGCACTGGGTGGTGGTCAGCGGTGCGGCGCAGATCACCAACGGCGAGCGCGAATTCCTGATCAACGCCAACGAGTCCACCTACATCCCCGCCGGGCACAAACACCGCCTGACCAACCCCGGCATCATCGACCTGGTGATGATCGAGGTGCAGAGCGGCGAGTACTTGGGCGAGGACGACATCGTGCGCTTCGACGACATCTACGGGCGCGCCCCGGCTGAAGTGAAAAAATGATATGCGTACGTCTCTGATCATTCCGACCCGTAACGCCTCCAGCCACCTGGCACGCCTGCTGCCGGCGCTGCGCATGCAAACCCTGCAACCTGACGAAATGCTGGTGGTGGACAGCGCCTCCAGCGATGACACCGTGGCGCGCTTTCGCGAGTTCGGCGCACGGGTCGAGGTGATCGACGCGCGTGATTTCAACCATGGCGGCACCCGGCGCTGGGCCAGCCAACAGGTGGGCGGCGATGCACTGATCGTCATGACCCAGGACGCGATTCCCGCCACCCCCGAGACCTTCGCCAACCTGCTCGCCGAATTGCAGCAGGACCCGCTCAACGGCGTAGCCTACGGTCGCCAGTTGCCGCATCCCGATGCGGGTGTGCTGGGTGCGCAATCGCGGCACTTTAACTATCCGGAACAGAGCCGCAGCAAGAGCCTCGCCGATGCGCCGGAGTTGGGCATCAAGACCTGCTTCAGTTCCGACTCGTTTTCCGTGTACCGGCGCAGCGTGCTGGAAGCAGTGGGCGGTTTTCCAGCGGATGTGATCGGCAGCGAAGACGCCTTTGTCGCTGCGCGCATGCTGCTTGAAGGCTACAAGGTGCGCTACGCCGCCACGGCGCTGGTGCATCACTCCCACGATTACAAACTCATGGATGAGTTTCACCGCTACTTCGATATCGGCGTGTTCTACGGCCGCGAACCGTGGATCAAACAGGCCTTTGGCGACGCGGGGGGCGAAGGCAAGCGCTATGTGCTGGCCGAACTCGCGGCCTTGCGCAAAGCCGGGGCCTTGCACCGCGTCCCCGAAGTGCTGGTGCGCAGTGCATTCAAACTGCTCGGCTACCGGCTGGGCCATCTGGAGCGTCGCCTCCCCCTCGCCCTCAAGCGGCGCATCAGCATGTTTCCCGGTTATTGGAGGTGAGCATCATGACCTACAGGAAGTCCCCCTTGATGAAACGAACCCTGCTCGTCGTGGCCATGATGGCCCTGGCCGCCTGCAATACGCCGGCACGCATCGTCCCGCCCGATGGCAAGACGGTCGAGGAAGGCAAACGCGCCCTCGAGCAGCTTGCCCAACTGCCGCCGGCGGTGGAACGCATCCGCATCGGCGACCAGTTGCGCATCGTGCGCGATGCCGGCGAAATGCCGACGCTGTCGGCGTTCAACGTCAGCACCATTTATGAGCTGACGCTGTACACGGTGCAGACCGACGGCAAGATCAACTATCCGTTCCTGGGGCCGGTACAGGTCGCCGGTCGCCAGCCTTCGGAACTGGCCACGGAGTTGACCGGCAAACTCGCACCCATTTACCGCGAACCACGCGTGACGGTGAACATCAACCAGGCGCCTGGCAGCTCGATCATCGTCGGCGGCGCGGTGAACAACCCGACGGCGGTGCAGCTCGGCACGGCCAACACCCTGGAGCAGGCCATCCTCGGTGCCGGCGGGGTCAGCGCGGCGGGCAACGCGAGCATGGTCGCCCTGCTGCGCGAAGACGCCCAGGGCGCGTATCGCGCGTACTTCCTGGACTTCAGCCAACTGCTCAAGACCGGCCCCAACGGCCGCAAACCAGTGCGCCTGCAACGCGGCGATGTGGTGTTCGTGCCCAAATCCAACGTGGGCGAGCGCATCCAAGGGGTGGATACCTACATGAACCAACTGATCCCGTTCACCAAGTCCATTGGGGTGGGCTACAACTACACCCGAACCAGCGGCGGCAATAACTAAAGGAGCGACATCCCATGATCGAGATCCGTTCTTTTCGTGATCTTCTGCGCTTGTTCTTCATCTTCCGGCACGAGTTCAAACTCGCGGCGATTGCCGCGCTGGTGATCATCCTGCTGGGGGCGTTCCTGCTGCCGGCCAAGTACGAGTCCACCGCGCGGCTGTTGGTGAAACCGGGGCGTGATTCGACCTTGCCTATCGAGATCAGCAACCGCCAGGCGCTGGTGATGCCCAGCACCCAGCGCGACCCGATTGTCGACGAGGAGCGCCTGCTCACCGGCCGGCCCATCGTGCGTGCGGTGGCCGAGCATTACCTGGAAGTGATCGAAAACGCGCCGCCGCCAGAGGGCTTCTGGAAGCGCACCAAGTACTACGTCAAGAGCGGCGTGGGGGCAGTGTTCGACGGCGTGCGCGTGGTCATGGAAACCGTGGGTATCGTTGAGAAAACCACCCCGGTCGAACGTCTGGCCGCCGGCCTGGAGAAGAACTTCGAGGTGAGCCACGCCGCCGGTTCCACGGTGATGGACATCACGTTCAAGTGGAGCGACCCGGAAATCGCCCAGGCGGTGGTCAAGGATTGGGTCGAGACCTACATCAATGAGCGCACCGAGGCCTTGGGCCGCAAGAGCCTTTATGCCTTCTATGAGGGCCAGGTGGCCAACAGCGCGACCGAGATCAAGAGCTACAAGGAACAGATCCTCACCCACCTGAACGAGATCGGCGCGGCGAGTATCACCGACCGCCTGGAAGACTTGTCCGAGCGCATCAACGTGCTGCGTGGCGAGACCTTCAATACCACGCGGCTGATCGCGTCCTCCGACAGCGCCATTGCGAGCACGCGCACCCAGCTCAAGGGCCAGCCCAAGGAAGTCACCACGGTACGCCAGATCGCACTGAACCCGCAGCAACAGGATTTGCGTCGCCTGCTCAACCAGAAGCTGCTGGAAAAGGCCGACATGATGCGCACCTACACCGACAACGCGCCGCCGGTCAAAGCCCTGGACGCGTCGATTCGGGCGATGCAGGTGCAGGTCAACAGCGAGGCCAGCACCGTGCAAGCCTCGGAAAACCGTGCGCCGAACACCCTGGAAATCCACTTGCAGCGCGTGTTGCTGGATGAAACCAGCAACAACCTGGCGCTGCGCACCCAACTGGTTCAACAGCAGAAACAACTGGTGAACCTGGAAGCGCAACGCAAAGAGGCCCTGGAGATTGAACCGGAGCTGGCCCGCCTCTCCCGCGAGCTGAACACCACCGAGCGCAACTACGCGCTGTACGTGGATAACCTGGAAAAATCGCGCATCGACCGCGAGCTGGACAACAGCCAGATCAGCAACATCGCCGTGATCGAAGAAGCCACCCTGAACCCGGGTCGCATCTTCCCGAAAACCCTGGTGATGCTGGTGTTGGCGATCCCGTTTGCCATCGTGGTCGGCCTGCTGGTGATCTACCTGTGCTACCTGCTCGACCAGCGGATTCACGACGGTGGCCTGGTGGAGCGCAAGTTCGGCCTGCCCCTGTGGACCACCCTGCCGGAGCTGGACACCTCCACCGCGCAAAGTACCAACGCGTTCAATGCGAGCATCTATCGCTTGTACAGCCTGCTGCAGCCCGACCGCATTGCCGAGCAAGGCCTGACCCTGGGCCTGACCTCGGCGCGCCATGGCGAAGGGGTGACCTTTGTGGTCGAACAACTGCGCCAGTTGCTGCACGAGAACGGCATCAACGTGCGGGTCGGCGGGCTGGAAGCCGCCGCGCCGGGTGAAGTGGTGCTGCTCGACGCCTCGGCCCTGCTGGACAACCGCGAGGCGTTCGTCAACCTGCGCCGCGCCGACCTGATCGGCCTGGTGGTGGAAGCGCGCAAAAGTACCGTGCCGGTGGTGGAGCATGCGCTGTCGATCCTCAACACCGCGTTTGGCAAGGTGGACGGCATCATCATCAACCGCCGCAAGTTCGAAGTGCCGAGCAAAGTACTGCACACCATCGGCAAATACCGAGGAGCGTTCTGATGCGTATCGCCCTGCTCGCGCCCTTGCCGCCGGAAAAGAACGGGATCGCCGACTACGCGAACCATTTCCGCACGGCACTGGAACAACTCGGCGTGACGGTGCTGACACCGTTGGCCGGGGTGGCGGGCAATTCCGAGGCGATCCAGCACGCCATCGCGGCGTTCGCCTGGCAGTCCGTCGACTTGGTGCACGCTGAGTTGGGCGGCGGGCGGCTGGGGGAATTCCTGGCCTTGCGTGAACTGCGCAAGGCCTACCCGCAGCTGCCGTTGACCGCCACCGTGCATGACCCGGAGCGCATCGTGTGGCGACGTGAACACCTGCCCTTCCCCTTGAACCTGATGGAACGTTTGCCGAGCCCATTGCCCCAGGCGGCAGTGGTGCTGGCCGACCCGCTGACCCTGCGCGAAGAACGCCAAGTCGCCAAGGGGCTGACCCGGTTGGTAACCCTCACCCGCCTGGGCGCCGACTGCTTGACCCAACGCATGCAACTGCCGGCCGGCAAAGTCGCGGTGATCAACCATGCCAACCTGGCGATTGCGCCGGCGCCGCTACCGTCACTGGACACCCTGCGGCTGCTGTATTTCGGCTTTATCTACCGTGGCAAAGGCATCGAAGATCTGGTGCAAGCCTTGGCGGATGTGTTCAAGCAAGCCCCCGAATTGCGCGCCCGCGTGCGCCTGACCCTGGCCGGCGGCACGGCCGCCGAAATGGCGTTTGGCGCGGGCGGCAACTACCTGGAACAACTGAACGCGCAGATCGCGACACTGGGCCTGACCGACGCCATTGACTGGCGCCTGAACCTGCCGGCCGATGAGATCGCCCAGACCATCCAGGCCCACCATGTGATGGTGCTGCCCTACCGTGAATCGAAAAAACTCGGCCTGCTCGGGCGCCAGCGCGGCACCAGTGGCGCGTTGTCCTGGGCCACCGCCTGCGGGCGTGGCGCGATCACCTCTGACGCGCGCGCGTTTGCCGAGGAAGTCGCCAGCGGCAACGGCGCGATCTACCCCGAAGGCGATGTGGCCGCGCTGGGCGAACAACTGCTGCGCCTGGCGCGCACGCCACTGCTGGCAAGGGATTGGGCCGAGCGTGCCGGGGAAATCGGTCGCGAACGCCTGTGGCCGTTGACCGCGCAGAAATTCAAACAGCTCTTCGAGCAGGCCATCAGCGGAGACCCTTATGGCGCGTAAACGCACCTACCTCGCCACCTTTGCGCTGGTCGCCGCCCTGGGCCTGACCGCATTCTTATGGGGACGCCAAGCGGACGCCGAAAGCCATGTGCTCAAGGGCAGCAAGGAGGTGGTGTGGAAGGATTTCCTGGGGGTGAATGCGCAGTTCCTGTGGTTCAGCCCCGAGCGTTACCAGAAGCAGATCGACCGCCTCAAGGCCCTGGGCCTGGAGTGGGTGCGCCTGGATTTGCACTGGGATCAACTGGAAACCGCGCAGAACCAATACAAGCTCGCCACCCTCGATGAACTGGTGGGCAAACTGCAACAGAACCAGATCAAGTCGGTGTTTTACCTGGTGGGTTCGGCACGCTTTATCACCAGCGCGCCACCGCTGTCGCTGTACCCGGACCAGTACCCGCCAAAAGACCCCAACGTGTTCGCCAACCGCATGGCGTTGCTCTCCCAGCGCTACCCCAGCGTCGACGCCTGGCAAGTCTGGAACGAACCGAACCTGATCGGCTTCTGGCGCCCGGTGGCGGATCCTGCCGGCTACGCGAGCCTGTTGACCGTCACCACCAACGCCTTGCGCTCAGTGAACCCGACCAAACCGGTGGTCGCCGCCGGCATGGCGTTCTTCAGTGAAATGCCCAACGGCCAGACCATGTTCGACGCCTTGGGCGCGCTGGGCGTGGTCAGTCTGAACACGATCATCTCCTACCACCCCTACACCCAATTGCCCGAAGGCAACGACCCGGCCAACCTGGATTTCATCGCCAAGACCACCCAGCTCAACCAGGTCCTGCGCAACGGCGGCGTGCAAACCTTGTGGAGCACCGAGTGGGGCTGGTCGACCTACAAGGGCCCAAAAGACGCCCAGGACATCATCACGCCACAGGCACAGGCCGACTACGTGGTGCGCCGCCTGGCGCTGATGAGCGCGATGGATTACGACAAGATTTTCCTGTTCACCTTGAGCGACCTCGACCAGCGCGCCAGTGTGCGTGACCGCTCCTATGGCTTGCTGGACATCGACACCAACCCCAAGCCGGTCTACACCGCGCTGAAGAACTTCCTCGATATCAGCGGGCCGAAGCTCACGCCGGGCGATCCGCCGGCTGCCGACGCATTGCCCGACGGCCTGTTCAGCATCGGCTGGACCCGCACCGACGGGCGCAAGCTGTGGTTCTTCTGGTCGGCCCAGGGCGGCAACGCGCACTTGCCGGGCTTGGCCAGCGCCACCCTGTACGACCCGCTGCGCGGCACACAAACCCCGGTGAGCGGCGCCAACGGCCTGACCGTTCCGGTCAAGTCGAACCTGCAAATTCTGTTATGGGAGTGAGGCCTGCCATGCGCATTTTATGGATCCTGCCCTACTCGCCCTGGCCCGCCACCAGCGGTGGCAAGACGCGCCAGTTCCACCTGCTGCGCAGCCTGGCCGCACGTGGGCATCGGATCACCTTGCTGCTGCATGACAAGCACCCGGTGTCGCTCACCGACCGCCAGGTGCTGGAGGCCTTTCTCGAGCAACTGATCATCCTGCCGCGTCGCCCGTTGCGCAGCGTTAAGACCCTGATCGCCGGGCTGTTCGCGCCCTACCCGCTGCTGGCCAGCGTGAATGGCTTGTCGGGCGCGTTGCAGGACCGCTTCAACCAACTGCTCAACGAATACTGGGATGTGGTGCAGATCGAGCACACGTACACCTTTCAACCGTATGAAGATGCGCTGGCGCGTAAATCCCAGCCGTTCGTGCTGACCGAACACAATGTCGAGTCCGCGCTCGGCGCGGCCACCTATGACCGCCTGCCAGGCTGGGCGCTGCCGTTCATTCGCTACGATCAATGGCGCTATACCCGCTGGGAACGCAGGGTGATGCGCCAGGCCACGCAGGTGGTGGCGGTGACCGACAGCGATGCCCAGACCCTGGAAAAAATCGCCGGCAAACCGGTGTCGGTGGTGGTCAATGGCGTGGATTGCGATCACTTCGCAGCGGCGCGTCCCGACCCGTCGACCCGCCGCGTGCTGTTCCTGGGCAACTATGAATACGCGCCCAACGTCGACGCCATCGAGTGGGCCCTGGATGAAATCCTGCCCAAGGTCTGGGCGCGTTGCCCGGATGCGCGCATGAGTGTGTGCGGCTTCGGCATGCCGGACAGTTGGCGTGAACGCTGGCCGGACCCGCGCATTGAATGGCAGGGTTTTGTGCCCAACCTGCTGAAATTGCAGTCGAGCTGTTCGGTGTTTCTGGCGCCGTTGCGTCACGGCGGCGGTTCCAAGCTCAAGGTGCTGGAGGCGTTGGCCGCCGGCTTGCCGTTGGCAAGTACCGAACAAGGCGTGTCGGGGTTGGACCTGGTCGAAGGCCTGGACTACCTCGGCGGGCAGACCGCCGTGAGCCTGGCCGATGCCGTGGTGCGCCTGCTGCAATTTCCCGACGCCGCCGCGCCCATGGGCGAAGCCGGCCGTGCCTACGTACGCCGCGCCCATGACTGGAGCGTCGCCGCCAGCCAGTTGGAAAAAGTGTACGCCAGCCTTTCGCCCCTGATTCACAAGGAGCCCGCATGCGTGTAGGCCTGGATTACCGCACCGTCGGCACCTCGCCGCAATCGGGCATCAGCCGCCAGGTGTACGCGCTGGAAAGCGCCCTGCACGGTCTGCCAGGCATCGAGCTTGAGCGGTTTACCGTGGCGCCCCTGGGCGATGAAACCCGTTTGCAGGCCCATTGCCCGGCCTGGGGCTGCGCCAAGACCGCGATGCACCAGCCGCAGAATCGCCTGCGGTTCGAGGCCGGTTTTCTGCCGCGTGCGTTGCGTGAACAGCAGATCGACCTGTACATCAGCACCTTCAATATGGGCCTGCCTTTGCCGCCCAAGCCGAAGGGGCTGCGCACGGTGGTGCTGTTGCATGACCTGTTTCAGATCACGCTGAACAACTACCACGCCAACCGTCTGAAGGCGCTGATCTACAAGACCTGCGATCGCCTGTCGATTGCCTACGCGGTGCACAGCGCCGACCGGGTGTGGACGCCGTCGCAATACAGCGCCGATGAAACCGCGCGGTTGTTTCCCAAGGCGGCCGGCAAGATTCGCGTACTGCCCAATCAGGTCGATGGCTTTGCCGACCTGGCGGCGGACCTCAGCGCTCGCCAATTGCCCGAGCGCTTTTGGTTGCTGGTGGGCACGCGTGAACTGCGCAAGAACGTGCCGTTCCTGGTCGACGCCTGGCAGCAGGCGCGGCAGCAATCCGCCGCCGTGCCGGAGTTGGTGCTGGTGGGCAGTCTTGAGCATTTGCCCGAGGCCCAGCGTACCCTGCCGGGGATACGCGCACTCAGTGGCGTGTCGGACGCCGAATTGCATGCGCTGTACCGCCAGGCCTCGCGCCTGTGGCAGCCTTCCTATGCCGAAGGTTTCGGCCTGCCGGTGATCGAAGCTTTGAACGTCGGCACCCCAGTGGCGGTGGCCAGCGGTACCTCGCTGGATGAAATCACGCCGCCTTCGGCGCCGCGCTTTTCGCCCACCGACGGCCCGGCATTGACGCAACTGATGCTCAGCCTCGGCGAACGCACTGAAGAAGCATCCCCCGAGCAACACCGGCAATGGGCGCAACGCTTCAACCATCACGCCTACCGCCGACGCCTGGCCGAATTGATCGAGGAACTGAAGTGAGAATGACCCTGCCCAGCCTCGTCGCCATCCTCTTCGGCCTGTTGTTTGGCGCCGTTGCCCTGCTGTTGTCGCCGGCCAAGGCGTTCCTCGCCGTGATCGGCCTGGCCGGGGCGGTGACTATCTTGCGCTTTCCATTCTGGGGCCTGTTGCTGTTCGCGCTGGTCGCTACGTTCATGCCGTATTCCACGATCAACCTGGGCATTCGCAGTACCGTCAGCGAAGCCATTTTGGCGATGACCTGGGGCGCCGTGCTGTGGAACAGTTTCCTGGTACGCCTGCAGGATACGCCGAGCCTCACCCGGCGCCCGACCGACCAGATGCTGTTGTGGCTGATGCTGTTCAGTGTGTTTCCCTTCATTGTCGGCCAAGTCACCATTCACGCCGACAGCAGCGGCGTGGCCAACTGGCTGCGTTGGTTGCTGAACTTGTCGGGCGTATTCCTCTGCGCCAAGTTGCTGGTGGACCACAAGCACCGCGAATCCCTGGTGATCGCCCTGCTGCTGGGTAGCCTGGCGATGCTGGTGCTGTCGATCGCAGTGTTCGTGCGCACGCGCTCCGGGGCTGGCATCGCGCCGGTGCTGGCGCTGTTCAACTACGGCAACTTCGACATGCTGAAATTCGGCCTGGAAGCCATGGCTTCGCGCATGGGCTCGCCGTGGATGCACCCGAATGCCATCGGCGGGATCATGGCGCTGTTGCTGCCCCTGGCCTTCTGTTTCGGCATGACCGAACAAGGCTGGAAACGTGCATTGGGCCTGGGCGTGGCGTGCCTGGGCGCGGCGGCCTTGCTGCTGGCGAGTAGCCGGGGGGCGATGGTCAGCCTGGCGTTGGTGCTGCTATGGATGGCCACGCGCCGGGTGCCCTACACCGGGCGTCTGCTGATGATCGGCGCGGTGTTGACCGTCGTGCTGGTGATGGCCTACCCACCGTTGCAGGAACGCTTGGCGACGATCTTCTCTTCGAGCAACGCCAGTACCGAAGTACGTTTCGACGAATACCGCATGTTCCCGCAGGCGGTGGCGTCGTACCCGTTCGGCATCGGCTTCAAGGTCGACCCACCGGTGCCTGACACCCACCTGCTGGGCATCTCCAACCTGTGGCTGAACTACATCTACAAGACCGGCATTGTTGGCATGCTGTTCTTCATCGCGGTGACCGTGCGCTGGTGGCGTGAAGCCCGCCCGGAAAACGGCCCGATCCGTCTGACCAAAGACAATGCGCTGTGGCTGGGCACCACGGCCGGGATTCTCTCGGCGCTGGTCAGCGGCCTGTTCGACCACTACTTCAGCTTCGCCGTGGTGATGGTCGCGCTGTTCTGGCTGATGGTCGGCATCAACGTGCTGGAGGCACGCCGGTTGTTTCCGGCACGCCTACCGCAGGTGAAACCGGTGGTCTTTCGAAAACCCGTGCTTGATGGCGCGAAGCCCTGATGCTGGGCTCCGCCGTCTGGCTGACGCTGGCGACACTGCTGGGCCTGTGCCTGGGCTTTGCCCGCGAATGGTTGCTGGTGGCGGCCTGGGGCGCGGGCGAGCGCAGTGATGCGTTCCTGATTGCGCTGTTTTTGCCGGAAGCGCTGCGCATGTCACTCGCCGGCGGCGTGCTGAGTGCGGCCGCGCTGCCGCTGTACCTGGCGCGCAAGGACCACGAGCGACTGGGTTGGCTGGCCGTGTTGTTCCCGGCGCTGCTGCTGATCGCGCTGGCCACCAGCCTATTGCTGACGCTGCTGGCGCCGTGGCTGGTGCAACTGCTCGGACCGGGCTTGGCGGCGAGCGCCACGGCGCTCGCCAGCAGCAACTTGCAGATCGTTGCCTGGTGCGTGCCGGGGTTGATGCTGCACGCGCTGTTCAGCATCCCGTTGCAGGCCAGCGAACGTTTTGTGCTGGCCGGCCTGGGTTCGTTGCTGTTCAACCTGCCGCCGGTGACCTACCTCGCCCTCGCTGGCACCGCGACCCAACCGCACTCGCTGGCCCTGGCCTGCCTGGTCGGTAGCCTGTTGATGCCGTTGGCGCTGCTGCCATCGATGTGGCGCCAGGGCTGGCGGCCGTGGCGCTGCCAATGGTCGCTGGCGCCGCTGCGGGAGTTGGGCCAGCGCATCGGTCCATTGTTGCTGAGCAACGGCGCCAGCCAGGGCCTGGCCCTGATCGAACGGCTGGTGGCGTCGCTGCTGGGTGAAGGCGCGGTGACCTGGGTCAACCTGGCGCGCAAGCTGATGAACCTGCCGCTGATTGCGCTGATGAGCCTCAACCAAGTACTGCTGGGCATGATGAGCCGCCGTCAGGGCGATGAGCGCCTGGCCCTGCTCAAGCGCGGCCTGGAAACCGCCAGCGTACTGACCCTGCCCGCCGGTGTCGGCCTGGTGGCGGCGGCCCCGAGCCTGGTGGCGTTGCTGCTGCCCAAGCAATCGCTGGACTCGCCATTGCCGCTGCTGCTGGCCTGGTTTGCCGTGCCGCTGGTATTCGGCGCCTGGAACGCGTTGCTCGCGCGGTATGCCTACGCGGCCGGGGACACGCGCCAGCCACTGCGCTGCGAATTGCTCGGCAGCCTGGTCAACGTATTGCTGCTCGGCGTGCTGCCGTTTGTGTTCGGCCTGGCGGGGATTCCGTTGGCCGCACTGGCCGGGGTGATCTGCACCGCGCTGCTGCTGATGCAACGCCAGGCCTTGCTCGGCGCCCTGCCCTGGGCCCGGAGCTGGCTGCTCAGTGCCGTGCTGATGGGCGTCGCGGCGTTGGCGCTGTTTCGGATAGAAGGCGTGTGGCTGCAACTGGGGCTGAGCACCCTGGCCGGCGCCGTGGTGTTGCTGGGCATGGGGCTGTGGCTCAAGCCGTGGCGCAAGGCATGAATGATCGATCGGGGATAGGCGGATGAAACATCGTTGGATTCAAATGGACATTGCCAAGGGCATCGGCATCCTGATGATCGTGTACGGTCACAGTTGGTTCGTGGCGAACTCGCTGGAGCTGCAGTACCCGATCATCGCCTCGTTCATCTTGCCGTTGTTCTTTTTCCTCTCCGGCGTGTTCTTCAAGCCCGAGCAGCCGTTTGTGGAAATGGCCGTGCGCAAGGCCGACGGTCTGCTCAAGCCGTTTTTCTTCACCATGCTGGTGTATGTGATCGTACGCGACGTGCTGCGCGGCCAACCCCTGCTGCCGGACATCGGCGGCGTGCTGTATGCCTCGGTGGATACCATTCCTTGGCAGGCGCTGTGGTTTCTGCCGCACTTCTGGGTGGCGATCCTGTTCAGTTGGGTGATGCTGCGCTTGATCCAGCGCCTGAAGCTGTCACTGCCGGTAGGCTGCCTGCTGATGGCGGTACAACTGTTGATCGGCATCTGGGTTCTGCCGTGGTTCTGGCAAATCCCGGTGAGCGTCGGCGGGCAGACCTGGACGTTGCCCGGCCTGCCCTTCGGCCTGGAAATCACCCTGATCAGCAGCACCTACTTCATCTGCGGCTACCTGCTGCGCGACTGGCTGCGTCGACATGAGGGATCGTGGCTGGGGCTGCTGATGTCGGTGGCGTTGTTCGCCGCCGTGTTCCTCTACAGCCACGCCACCATGGACCTGGCGCAGCGCCGCTACGACCACTGGCTGTGGACCAGCCTGCTCGCGGTGCTCGGCGTGTACGCATGCTGGTCGCTGGCGCGGGTGCTGATGGTGTCGACCGTCATCACACGGGCGATGACCTACATTGGCCAGAACACCTTGATCCTGCTGATCTTCCACGGCGAGATCCAGCACAAGACCGTGGACCTGCTGGAGCGCCTGGGGCTGCACGCACTTGTGGCGGCCTGCGTGGGTTTTGGGGTGGCCGTGGTGGTGCCTTTGTTGATCGGGGAAGTGATCAAGCGGGTGGCGTTTTTGCGGTTTTTCTACTTTCCGTTTCCGGTGCGCAAGCCACAAAAAACCCTGTAGGCGTTCGCACCTACAGGGTCTTGGGTTCAGTCGTCGAGTTGTTGCGGGGCTGGCTTGGCGCCGTGTTTGGCAGGCTTGGCGCCCTTGGCTGGAGCCGGGGCAGCAGGTTCAGGCTCCGGGGCGGCGTCGGTTTCTTTCTCGGCCATCGGCATCTGGTCGATGGCGCTGAAGAACTCTTTCAGGTCGAGGGTATCCGGTGGCACGGTCTTCTCGACTTTCTTCTCGCCGTCCTTGCCCACCAGGATCACTTTGGTGCCACTGCCGGCACCCAGCTTGAGGGCACGGATCAGTGCATTCGTTTCCGGAGGCGTGAGCTTTTTATTGTCCTTGGGGTCCTTGGCGAACTTCTCGCCTTCGGCGCCGATGCTGCCGAACTTCACGGTGTAGAACACCATGTTGCGTTCTTCGAAAGACTGCTTGGTCGCAGGCTCGTCCAACTGTTTCTTGAGGGTCGCCAAGGTGTCGTTGCCGGAATCAAGCTCTACCACCACCAGCGGCCGGGCCTTGCCCAAGTCTTGCTTGAGCGGGTTGATATCATCAGCAGCCAACAGCGGCCCCGTAAAAGCCATCAAGGTAGCCAGGGTCAGCGACCGGATGAGCATGCGCACCTCCTTTGTATTCCATGCAGGGTTCTTGAGTTTCATGTCTGCGACAGTCAAATTCAAGGATGATTCCTACACCACTTTAAGAAAGCGTAGGACAGGACGCCCGCTACGCAAGGGTTTGGTAGGCTCAAGTGTCATTGTTTCCACTGATTTCGGAAACATCATGAGACCTTCCACTCGGGCCAATGCCGTGCAAATACGGGGGCGACGATGGGGTCGGCATCCACCTGCGCCAGGCTCTGGGCAAAGCCCGGCGCCAAGCCGTTCAATGCCTCTCGCGCTTCATCCCAGCGCGACACCGCCGCCGCCATAAGGCCCAACGCATTCGGCACGCCGTTGGGCGCAAACAATTGCTCGTCGAACTGATCGGCGAACACCACCCAGGCCTGGTGCAGGTAACGTCGGGTGCCGGTCACCAATTGCGCCTGCACGGTTTCGTTGACATTGCCGAGCCAGCGTTGCGGGTAGTCGATGATGCCGATCGCCGAATAGCAATTGGCGGCGATGTACACCAGGCCGCGGATGATCTGCGCGCGATTGCCGGCCAGCAGGTCCGAGGCGGGATATTCCAGGCCGAGGTGGATCAGGATCGCGGCACTTTCGGTCAGCACCTGGCCATCGGCGGTGACCAGGGTGGGCACCTGCTTGAGCGGGTTGATCCGGGCCAGTTCATCACTGCCCTCACCCTCCGCCCAGGAGGCCGCGTCCACCCGTCGCCAAGGCACTGCACAGCGCTGCAAGGCGATTTCGATCATGCAGGAGCCGGATTCGTCGATGCCATACAGCGTGTACATGGGCTTTTCCTCCTAACGGTGCAGTTTGGCCTGCAAGTTGGCCTTCACCTGCGGCCATTCAGAATCGATGATGCTGAACCGCACCGAGTTGCGCTTGCGCCCGTCGGGCATGATGCGTTCGTGGCGCACGATGCCTTCCTGCACGGCGCCGAGGCGCAGGATCGCGGCGCGGGACTTTTCGTTGAGTTCATCGGTGGTGAATTGCACGCGCACGCAGTCGAGCACTTCGAACGCGTAGGTCAGCAACAGCAGCTTGGCTTCGGTGTTGATCGCGCTTTTCTGCGTGGACAGCGCCAGCCAGGTATGGCCGATTTCCAACTTGCGATTGACCCGGTCGACCTTCCAGAACCGCGTACTGCCGACCACTTGGCCGTCTTCACGACGCACCAGGGTGAACGGGATCACGCTACCGGCGTCACGCCCCGCCAGGGCGGTGTCGATGTACTGATCAACCGTGTCCGGGCCCGGTACGTTGGTGACCTTCAGGTTCCACAATTCGCCATCGGCGGCGGCGTCGAGCAAGGCGGCCTTGTGCTCCCTTTGCAGGGGCAGGAGTTCGACCGTGGTGCCGGTCAGTGTGATCAGGGTCATGGTGGCAGCGCCGTCTGGGTGGTCATCAGAGACAGAGAGTGCAGGCTGCCGCCCTGACGAATCAAGCGTTTTAAAACAGGCCCATCTGACCGCCCACCAGGGTGCTGAAATCGTCATTCACGAACGGCAGGATCGCATCCGCCACCGGCTGTAATTGCCGGGTGACGTAGTGGTCGTAATCGATGGGCGCTTGCCGCACTTCCAGCGGTTCCGGGCCGTTGACGCTGATCACGTAGCTGATCCAGCCACCGCGCTGGTACTGGCGCGGGCGGTTCAGGCGGTCGTTGTACTCATCGGCCAGACGCGCGGCGCGCACATGGGGCGGCACGTTGCGCTCGTAGTCGTCCAGCCGGCGGCGCAGACGTTTGCGGTAGATCAGCAATTCATCGAATTCGCCACTGAGGGTACGGCGCACGTAGTCGCGGATGTAGTCCTGATGCGGCTGGCGATGGAAGATGCGCTGGTAGAGTTCCTGCTGGAATCGACGGGCCAGGGGCGACCAGTCGCTGCGCACGGTTTCCAGGCCTTTATAGACCATTTCTTCGCTGCCATCGCTGCGCACCACCAGACCGGCATAGCGTTTTTTGCTGCCCTCCTCCGCGCCACGGATGGTCGGCATGAGGAACCGCGTGAAGTGGGTTTCGTACTGCAACTCCAAAGCGCTTTGCAGGCCGAACGCGGTGAGCAAGTGTTCGCGCCACCAATCGTTGACGTGCTGCACCAAGGCCCTGCCGATACGGCTGGCATCCTCCTGGGAATGCGCGCTGCCGAGCCACACGAAGGTGGAATCAGTGTCGCCGTAGATCACCTCATAGCCTTGGGCTTCGACCAGTTCGCGGGTCTGGCGCATGATCTGGTGGCCACGCATCGTGATCGACGAGGCCAGGCGTGTATCGAAGAAGCGGCAGCCGCTGGAGCCGAGTACGCCGTAGAAGGCGTTCATGATGATTTTCAGGGCCTGGGACAGCGGCGCGTTGTGTTCGCGCTTGGCCTCTTCGCGGCCTTCGGAAACCCGCGCGACAATGGACGGCAAACAATGCCGGGTGCGGGAAAACCGTGCGCCGCGAAAGCCTTCTACCGAGGCACTGTCGTCGGGGTACTTGAGGCCTTCGATGAGACCCACCGGGTCGATCAGGAAACTGCGGATGATCGACGGGTAGAGGCTTTTGTAGTCGAGCACCAACACCGATTCGTAAAGGCCGGGGCGTGAGTCCATGACAAATCCGCCGGGGCTGGCCTGGGGCGGTTTGTCGCCCAGGTTCGGCGCGACGAAGCCCTGGCGATGCATCAACGGCATGTACAAATGGGTGAACGCGGCGACGGAGCCGCCGTTGCGGTCGGCCGGCAAGCCGGTGACGCTGGCGCGCTCCAGCAGGAACTTGAGCAGTTCGGTCTTCTCGAAAATCCGCGTGACCAGCTCGCAGTCCTTGAGGTTGTAGCGCGCCAGGGCGGGCTTGTCCTCGGCGAACATGCGGTTGATCTCGTCCATGCGCTGGTACGGCGTGGAAATGTCCTTGCCTTCGCCCAGCAGGGTTTGCGCGACGTTCTCCAGGCTGAAGGATTCGAAGCTCCAGGTGGCCGAACGCAGGGCTTCGATGCCATCGATGATCAAGCGCCCCGCTGCGGCGGCAAAGTAATGATTGCGGCTGCCGTGTTCGCGCCAAGCCATCGGTTCTTCGCCCCGGCCGAGCATGAGCGGCACATTGAGGCGCTGGGCATGTTCGTGCAGCACGCGCAGGTCGAACTGCACCACGTTCCAGCCGATGATCGCATCGGGGTCGTGCAGCGCCAGCCACTGGTTGAGGCGTTCGAGCAGTTGGGCACGGGTGTCGCAATAGTCGAGCTTGAAGTCCACGGCGTCGGTTTTGTTCGGCGGGCCGAGCATGTACACCTGACGCTCGCCGCAGCCTTCGAGGGCGATGGAATAGAGATCGCCCTGGGCGGTGGTCTCGATGTCGAGGGACACCAGTTTCAGCGGCGGACGGTAGTCGGGCGCGGGTTTCATCTGTGCGTCGCACAGTACGCCGTTGGCGTCGGGCGTGCCGCCGAACCACACCGGGGCGGTGATGAAACGCTCCATCATGTAGCGTTCGGGCGGGCGCACGTCACCTTCGTAGACGTCGACGCCCGCCGCGCGCAGGCGTTTTTCCACGTCCATCGCCTGGCGATGCTGGCGGGTGTACAGGCCGAGGACGGGGCGGTGATGGAAATCGCACAGTTGCAAGGGGCGCAACTCGATGTCGCGCTCGCCCTTGAGCAGCCAATCCAGCGGCTTGCGATGGGCCTCAGGGATGAACATCACCGAGGTCTGCACGGGTAGGCGGACAAACCTCGGGCCCTGGTCGGTGGCCAGCCAGAAGCTGACCTCCGTGCCCGCCGGGGTATCGCGCCAATGCCGGGTCAGGACAAAACCCTGCTGTAAATCCACCGTACCGCACCTCAGGAATCGCTTTCAGGGCGTGATTCTACTCGGCATCCACGCGCGCAGACCGTGTCAGTAAAAATTTGTTGCGCGACGTTAATAATAATTACTATCATTCGCGCCGGAGTCGTATCCGCGCAGTGAGGACGCGCAACGCCGTTGCCCTTTTCCTCACACATGACGGTTAGCCGTCAGGATCGCCCATGCCCGCCCCATTCGCCGTGCCGTTGCGCCCAACCCTGCTCGCCCTGTGCTGCTCCCTGAGCCTCAGCGCTCACGCTGCAACCCCAGCCACCCCGCAGGATGCGAACACCGGCCAGGAAGGCAACACGCTGGAACTGGGCGCCACCAACATCAACGCCGATGCCCCCGCGCCAAGCGCCCTGCCCCCTGTATATGCGGGTGGCCAAGTGGCACGCGGCGGTCAATTGGGTGTGCTGGGCAACCAGGACATCATGGACGTGCCGTTCAGCATGGCTTCCTACACCGAGAAACTGATTCGCGACCAGCAGGCCGAAACCGTCGGCGATGTGCTGCTCAATGATTCGTCCGTGCGCCAGGCGTCGGGGTTTGCCAACCAGGCGCAGACCTTCATGATCCGAGGCCTGCCACTGAATGGCGACGACATTTCCTTCAACGGCTTGTACGGCATCCTGCCGCGCCAGATCATCTCCACCGACGCCTTGGAGCGCGTGGAAGTGTTCAAGGGCCCGAACGCCTTCATCAACGGCGTGACGCCCGGCGGCTCGGGGATCGGCGGTGGTGTGAACCTGCAACCCAAGCGTGCCGATGATGTGCCGTTGCGTCGATTCAGCACTGATATCAGCAGTGATGGCCGGGTGGGCGAACACTTGGATATTGGCCAGCGCTTCGGTGAAGACAACCGTTTTGGCGCACGGGTGAACCTGTCCCAGCGCGAAGGCGATACCGGTATCGATGATGAAAGCCAGCGCTCGAAGCTGTTTGCCGTCGGCCTGGACTACCGTGGCGATGCGTTGCGCTTGTCGAGTGACTTTGTGTACCAAAAGCAGCGCATCAACGGCGGGCGTAACTCGGTCTTCCTGGGCACCGCCACCCATGTCCCGGATGCACCGTCGGCCGACACCAACTACGCGCCGAGCTGGAGCAGCACCAACCTTGAGGACACCCTGGGGATGCTGCGTGCCGAGTATGACTTGAACGATAACTGGACGGCCTATGCGGCGGCAGGCGCCAAGCACACCCGCGAAATGGGGCGCTACTCGTCGGTGACCCTGACCGATAACCTGGGCAATGCCACCGCCAGCGGTTCGACCATCGCCCATGAAGAAGACAACAGCAGCGTCATGGGCGGCCTGAACGGCAAGTTCCAGACCGGCCCTGTGAGCCATCGACTCAACTTCGGCTTGGCCGGCATCTGGACCCAGGCGCGCAACGCTTATGTGTTCGCCAGCCCACGCACCCTCACCAATATCTACAACCCTGTGACCGGTGCGCCACCGGCCCTGAACAACCCACGCAATACGCCAGGCACGGATTTCAGCGACCCGACCATTACCGCCAAGACCTTTGTGCGCAGTACGGCGGTGTCCGACACACTGGGGTTCTTCGATGACCGCCTGCTAGTGACGGTCGGTGCACGCCGCCAGCAGATCGTGGTGCAGGGCTACAACTACATGAGCGGCACGCGTACCGCCAACTATGACGAATCGATCACCACGCCGGTCTACGGCCTGGTCTTCAAGCCGTGGGAGCATGTGTCCTTCTACGCCAACCGCATCGAAGGTTTGGCCCAGGGCCCGACCTCCCCCGTCAACTCGGGTAACCGGACCATCATCGGCGGCGGCGAGGTGTTTGCGCCAGCGCGCTCCAAGCAGATTGAGGCCGGCGTGAAAGTTGATATGGGCACCTATGGGGCAACGCTGGGTGTTTACCGTATCGAACAACCTGGGGCCGGTTACGTTCAGGTCATCGATGCAACGACAGCGCGCTACGTTCGCGAAGGCCTGCAGATCAACAAAGGCGTTGAGTTGAACGTCTTCGGCGAACCGGTCAGCGGCCTGCGCTTGCTGGGAGGCGTGACCGTCATGAAGACCGAACTCAAGGACACGCAAAACGGCGCCAACGACGGTAACCGCGCCATCGGTGTGCCTTCGTTCCAGCTCAATGCCGGCGTGGATTGGGATGTGCCCGGCCTGCAAGGTGTAACCCTCAACGGTCGCATGTTGCGCACCGGTGGGCAGTACGCCGACGCCGCGAACAACCTGAGCCTGCCCGCATGGAACCGCTTCGATATCGGCGCGCGCTACAACTTCAAGGTGGCCCAGCGTGATGTCACCCTCGGCGCCACCGTGGAGAACGTCGCCAACGAGAAGTACTGGGAATCGGCCCAGGGCGGTTTCCTGAGCCAAGGCGATCCGCGCGTCGCCAAGCTGTCGGCCAGCGTGGACTTCTAACAGAACGGCAACAACGTGAGTCGGCAGATTTGCGCATCGCCGGCTCACCACTAGACTCAGGGCTTCTCTCACATGGAAGTCCTGACAATGAAGTTATCTCGCTCCCTTCGCCAGGCAATCGCCTTGGCCACTCTACTGTCCGCCGGCAACCTGGTGGCCCATGCCGCCGATATCCCGCTGTCCAAATCCCTTGAAGCCGATGAAGTCACCACCAAGGTGCTGGCGGTAGATGCCGCCAAGCATCAAGTCGTGCTTGCGGGTGCCGAGGGCCGTGAGGTGCATGTGCAACTCACCGATGCCGCCAAGGACCTGGGCAACCTCAAGGTCGGCGACCAGGTCAAGGTGTTGACCACCCACTCGGTCGCGGCCGTGCTGGACACCGACGTGGACAAGAGCGCTCCGGACGCCAGCGAAAAAGCCGGCGTGATCCGCGCCACCGCCGACAACCCCAACCCAGGCGGCGCGGCCTTCCGCCAGGTGCAGGTGCAGCTGAAGATCACCCATATCGACCTGAAGAAAAACCAGGTCACTCTGGAGAATCCAGCCGGCGCGACGAAAGTGTTGAAGGTTGAGAAACCGGAAATCCGCGCCGGCCTCAAAGACCTCAAGGTCGGGCAGAGTGTGGTGGTGACTTACACCGACACCCTGGAGATCACCACCGTTCACGAAGGCTGAGACCGGTGAAAGGCGGGCATCACTGAGGATGCCCGCTACCCTCAAGCCTGGCGGGCCTGGCTCAGGTAGTTTTCGATGTTGCCCATCTGTTCGTCCCAACCACGGGAATTCATTTTGAAGGCCTTCTGCCGTCGTGCCTCAGGCACGGCATCGAACCCGGATTCGACCACCCGCAGCAGAATGCCCGGCGCCCGATCCTCAATCGTGAACTCCACCAAGGTTGGGGTTTCCTGGTCGTAGTCGATACCCTCCTCTACCGCGAAGGGATGCCACCAGAAAGAAAACAGTGTTTGCGGCAGGATACGTTCGATCCTGGCCTTCCAGATCACATGTTCGTAGCCCGGATAAGTGATCGGCGCCTCGATACTTTGCCCAGCAACGAAGGTTTGACCCTTGAGTGCGATACCGAACCAACGGCCGAATTGCTCGGCATCGGTGAGGGCTTCCCAGACCTGTTTACGTGTAGCGTTGAGCAGGACTTTTCGTTCGATTCGATCCAATACGTGCATAAGTCACCTCCTCCATTGACAGTAGGCGACATCGAACAATGCGCAACCTTTCGGCCACGCATTGGTGTTGCGACTTGCTTCAGAACGTCCACTTGGCGGAACAAAGGCAATGGCTATGCGCCGCGTGGTGGCAAAAGGTAGATTGTCTCCTCTCCTCTGAGGTGACGTGTGATGACCCAACCACTCAATGGCAGTTGTTTCTGCAAGGCTGTGCGGTACCAGTTAGACAGCTTGGATATGCCTATCAGCCACTGCCATTGCGACAGCTGCCGCAAGGTGCATGCGGCGGCATTTGTGGCGACAGCCGGCGTGATGCGTGAGCACTTTCGCTGGACACAGGGCCAGGAGTGGCTGGCGTCCTTCGAATCGTCGCCGGGCAAACTTCGGCATTTCTGCTCGCGCTGCGGCTCACACCTGATGGCGGAGCGTGGGCATCAGCCCCACGTCATTGTACGGGTGGCGACGCTGGACGATGATCCGGGCGTCAGGCCCACCGCGCACATCTGGACGGTCCATGATGTGCCTTGGCTGGCCTACGAAGGCGTAGACCAGTGGGATGAGTGGAAAGCCTGAATCACACCTTGGGGTCGCCCGGCGCTTTGGCTGGCGTCGCATATTGGGGTTTCAGGTGGCCTTCCTGGTCGAGCAGCCAGGCGTCCATGATCTGGCGCACCACCGGACCTGCCACGCGACCGCCGGCCTCGCCGTTTTCGATCATCACCGAAATCACGATCTTCGGGTGTTCCGCTGGCGCGAAGCCGACGAACAGGGCGTTGTCGCGATGGCGCTCGAGGGTCTTCTCACGGTTGTAACGCTCGCCCTGTTTGATCGCCACCACTTGCGCCGTACCACTCTTGCCGGCAATGCGATATTGCGCGCCTTGTGCGGCAGCACGTGCAATGCCGCGTGGGTCGTGCATCACCAACTGCATGCCGTGATTGACCTGTTCCCAATCACGTGGATCCTTGAGGACCACGTTGGGCATCGGGTTTTCATCCACCGGCGGCACGCCGTTGATGGTCTTGGCCAGGTGCGGTCGGTTCCACACGCCTTTGTTGGCAATCAGTGCGGTGGCCTGGGCCAGTTGCAGTGGCGTGACCTGCATGTAGCCCTGGCCAATGCCGAGGATCACGGTTTCGCCCGGGAACCAGGGTTGGCGGCGCGTGGCGCGCTTCCAGGCCTGGGAAGGCATCAGGCCGGCGGACTCTTCGAACATGTCCAATGAGACTTTCTGGCCCAGGCCGAACTCAGCCAGATAGTCATGCAGGCGATCGATGCCCAGCTTGTGGGCCAGGTCGTAAAAATAGGTGTCGTTGGAGCGCATGATGGCCGCGTCCATATCTACCCAGCCGTCACCGCTGTGGTTCCAGTTGCGGTATTTATGGTCAAAGTCCGGCAATTGGTAGTAGCCAGGATCGAACACGCGGGTTTGTGCAGTGACAACGCCACTGTCCAAGCCGGCGATGGCGACTTCCGGTTTGATCGTCGAGCCTGGCGCGTAGAGACCCCGTAGCACGCGGTTGAACAGCGGCCGGTCGATGGAATCGTGCAGTGCAGCGTATTCCTTGAAGCTGATACCGGTAACAAACAAGTTCGGATCGAAACTGGGTTTGCTGACCATGGCGAGAACTTCGCCGGTTTGCGGGTCCAGTGCAACCACCGAGCCACGGCGATCCCCCAGGGCTTCTTCTGCTGCTTCCTGAAGGTGCACATCGAGACTCAGCACGATGTTTTTGCCGGGAATCGGGTCGGTGTGCTTGAGTACGCGCAGTACGCGGCCTTGCGCATTGGTCTCGACTTCTTCATAGCCGACGTGGCCATGTAGCTCCGACTCGTAAAAGCGCTCGATACCGGTCTTGCCGATGGACTGCGTACCGCGGTACTCCACGGAGTCGAGGGCTTTGGATTCTTTCTCGTTGATCCGGCCTACGTAACCGATGGAGTGCGCAAAGTGAGCGCCCAGGGGGTAATGGCGGACGAACTGCGGTTCTACGTCTACGCCAGGGAGGCGGAACTCGTTCACGGCCAGTAGAGCGATCTGCTCTTCGGTCAGTTCGTAGAACAAGGTCACAGGGACGAAGGGATGGCGTGCCTGCTTCAGTGCTTTGTCGAAGACCGCGCGGTCTTCGGCCGGCAGGTGCAGCAGGCTGACGATAGCGTCCAGCTCGCCCTTGAGGTCAGTGGTGCGTTCACGGGTGATTGTCAGGTTGTAGCTGGGGCGGTTGTCGGCCAGTACCACGCCGTTACGGTCGTAGATCAACCCACGCGTCGGGGTGATCGGCAACACGTGGACACGGTTGTTTTCGGAAATCGTGGAGTGGTAGTCAAACTGTACGACCTGCAGGAAGTACATGCGCCCTACCAGGGCGCAGGTGATGCCAATCACCAACAGCGCACAGGCGAGCAGGCGCTTGTTGACTAGGCGGTTCTCTTTTTCGTGATCTTTGATCGGTATCGGTTCAGGCATTTCTACAGCATCTCGTTGAAGAAGGTCGACGCCGCGTCCTGCGGATAAAAGATCAATCCCTGTGAAAATGTGCTGCACCATACCAAAAATGCGGAAACACTTTGCATCGAATTCCCGAACGGCATGCTAATGAGCCGTTTTTGAGAGGAGTTGCGCAGAGGACGCTTGGTGTTATGAGGTTGATGTATGGTGGCTGGATTTTCGACCGCCCAAAACAAAACCCCATCTGCTTTCGCAAATGGGGTTTCGGAATTTAATCTTGACGATGACCTACTCTCACATGGGGAAACCCCACACTACCATCGGCGATGCATCGTTTCACTGCTGA
>NZ_JAFCXD010000010.1:0-120410 GCF_049897885.1 Pseudomonas sp. DWRC2-2 | reverse complement strand
GGCGCGCATTCTACAGCAGCCTCATTTGCTGTCAAGTGATTATTTTCAGAAGCTTTCGAAGATTTCTTCAACAACTTCAACCACTTGCGCTTCCGATCTCTCGTCAGCGGGAGGCGAATAATACAGCTTTAAAATTCGTGGTCAACCCCTGCGTAGAAATTCTTTTCATAACCGAAGCACCCGCCCGGGCGGCACCGTCAGAAGGTGTACTTGAAACTCGTCATGAAATTGCGCGGCGCGCCATAAACACTCCAACTGTCCGCATACGCATAGTAGCTACGATCAAATACGTTATTCACATTCAGCGTCGCACTCAGGTTCTTGCTGATGTCGTACCGCGCCATCACATTGGTCAGCGCATAACTCCCCTGCTCGAACGTGTGCAGGTCCATCCCCGTCTTGCTCTGCCAGTTCACGCCGCCGCCCACGGTGACCTTGTCGAACACTCCCCGCAGCCGGTAAGTGGTGAACGTCTTGAGACTATGCCGCGGGCTGGTCGTGACAATGCGCTGATCGTCCTGATTGGTGCTCACGCTGTACGCATACCCCGCCGACGCCTGCCAGCCTTCGCTCAACTCACCGTTAAGTTCCAACTCGACGCCTTGGGTGGTAGTGCCCTGTTCCAGGCGGTAGATATCCGGCGCCCGCACATACACCGCCAAGTTGTCCTGGTCGATCTTGAACAGCGCCAGGCTGGCGTTGAGTTTGTCGTCGTTGAAACTGCCTTTTACCCCAACCTCGTAGCCAGTGCCTTCCTGCGGGTCGAGGGCTTTGTTGTTTTCGTCGTGAACGCCATAGGCCTGCGGGTTGAAGATTTTGGTGTAGCTGGCGTACACCGCCCAAGTGTCGCTCAGGTCATAGACAATACCGGCGTACGGCAGGAAGACACCGTTGCGGGTTTCCTTGCTTTCGGTGTCCTGGGTCGGATCGGCGTACACGCTGACTTCGTTGTTGCGCTTCCACTCGGTGACGCGACCGCCGAGGATGACGGCGGTACTGTCGGTGACATGAAAGCGCGAGGTCAGGTAGGCGGCGTATTGGTTTTCTTCAATATGCGTCTTACCAACGGGCGTGGTATCCGGGCGGTTGGCGCCGCTGCCGTTCCAGTTGAAAATGTTAGGCACAGTACCGTCGTAGCCGGTCCAGGAACCAAACCAACCGCCGTGGCTCGGGGTATTTTCGTTATAGCGCGACATCGTGACGCCAGCGATCAACTCATGCTCGCGCCCAAACAGGCTGAAAGGGCCCGTAAGGTAAGCATCAAGGTTGTTCTGGCGCGGCGTGCCGGACCAGCGGTTGGGATATAGATAGGCGCCCTGCCCGGTGACCTGGTCGATATCACCATTCATATAGTTGATCAGTTCGTCGAATTCATTCTGGGTGTGACTGACTTCCACCTTGCCACCCCAGCCGTTATCGAACTGGTGCTCTATAGAAGTGAAGACGTTGGTCTGCTTGCGGTCGTTGTAAGCCCAGTCCGGTGCGCTGTTGGCCGAACGACTGAAGTTTGTGCGATTGCCATTGCTGTAGAACATCTGGAAGCCGGTGCGCAGCGGGTCGTTGACCTGATTGTTGATATAACTGAAACCCACCGTGAGCATGGTGGCGTCGCTCAGGTCAAACTCGGAAATGCCATACACCAGTTGCGAGTCGGTGTTGACGCGGTCGACCCAGGAGTTCTGCTTCTTGTAGTCCACCACCAGGCGCCCGCGAAGATTGCCCCTGTCGTTCAAAGGCCCGGACACATCAAAACCGGTGCCATACCGGTCCCAACTGCCCGCCTCGCCAGTGATGCTGGCCTGCGTTTCGGCGGTCGGGCGCTTGCGGATCAGGTTAATAGTCGCTGAGGGCGTACCCGAACCGCTGATCAGGCCGGTGGCGCCGCGCACCACTTCAACACGATCGTACATCGCAGTGTTCTGCGTGGTGTTGTCCAACCGCGCCGAGGTGGGGACGCCATCGATTTCGAAGTTGTTGATCTGGAAACCACGGGACCAGTAAGTATCGTTCTCCGCGCCCACGCCGACGCGCAGCACAGTGATGCCCGGCGTGGCTTCCAGCACTTCGGTAAGGTTGGTGAGTTTCTGGTCATCGAGGCGCTGGCGGGTGATCACCGTGAGCGATTGCGGGGTTTCTTTCTGCGTGAGGTTCAACCGCGTCGAACTGCTGGACGAGTACGTGGTGTACAAACCAGTGCCTTCGGTCGTCGAACCCGGTGCCATGCCGGAGATCGACACCGTACCCAGTTGCAACGCGCCGCCTGCACCCGGCTGTAGTTGATAGCGCCCCTCGCCGGTCTGCACTACCGTGAGGTCACTCCCCACCAATAGCGTTTGCAGCGCCTGGTCAACCGTGTAACTGCCGCGCAGCGTCGGACCGGTCTTGCCGGCGGTGAGCGCGGCATTGCCCGCCAGGTAGATGCCGGCTTGGGCGGCGAGCTGGTTGAGTTGGTCGGCCAATGCACCGGCGGGCAGATCGTAGGTCTGCACGCTCGACTGCTCAGCGGCTGCCACGAGTGGCGCCATGCCCAGGCTGGCGGGGATGACCAAGGCAATCGCGATAGCCAGCGCCAAAGGTTGTGGTGAGTTACGCAGGAATGAGGACATAAAACAGTTCCGGTCGAAGGAGGCGTCAAGCCGTTGTCCTTCTCTAATTCGTATGAGCAATCAAAACCGGAAGCACAAGATGCAAAAAAATGTCAGCGCGCAACCACCGTGGTCCACCAGGCGAAGCGCCGCTCGATGCGCACGGGCAAGACCTGCTCAAGCATTGCCAGTACCTGATCGGTGTCTTGCAGTGGATAAGTGCCCATCACCCGAAGATTGGCGACCTGGGGGTCGATGCCCAGATGGCCATGTCGGTAGCTGGCGAGTTCACCAATGAAGTCCCCCAGCCGCATATCGTTCGCCATCAGCACGCCTTTTGACCAAGCCTCGCGCCCAGGTTGAGCGCGTTGCGTTGCGGCCAGACGCTGTCGATCAAATAGAACGCCCTGCCCCGCCGATAGGATGCGGCGTTGATCAGTGTCCCCACAGGCAGCCTCCACACTACCCTCGAACACATTGAGCAACGTGTGCCCGTCCTGCTCACGCACACTGAAACGCGTCCCCAAAGGACGCAAACGGCCTTGGGGTGTTTGCACCACGAACGGTCGCCCGTCCTTGCCGGTGTTGATCAGGATTTCGCCGCTATAGAGTTTCAACTCGCGCTGGCTGGCGCTGAAATTCACATCCAACGCCGTACCGCTGTTAAGCCAGATGCGCGTCCCGTCGGCCAACAGCTGCTCACCCAACACCGTGGTACTCGTATGGAAATCCGTGCTCCAGCCCCCCGCCAACCAGCGCTGTTGCCAACCGGCCCACCCCAACAGCGTGCCGCCCATGACCACCGACAACCCGCGCAACACCTGGCGCCGCGAACGTTGCGAATGTCGCAGACTCTCCAGCGTCTTGTTGGCTCCAACGGCATCGTCCTGCAACGGCGCAAAGCGTTGTCCTACACGTGCGACATAACTCCAGGCCAGCCGGTTGACCTCACTGTGGGCATGCCATTGGCGCCAGGCCTCCTGCAACGGCAGGGCATTGGGCTCGGCACTCAGGCGGGCAAACCAGTCGGCGGCTTGCTGCAAGGTGGCGTGATCGAGACCACCGGGGTTAGTGCTCATGACAAGGCACCGTCCAGCTCAGCCTCCAGCACCATGCACTGGAACATGGCCTGGCCAATATATTTGGTGACAGTACGCTCGCTCACATCAATACGCAGCGCGATCTCGCGATAGCTCAAGCCCTCGAGCTGAGCCAGGCAAAATGCCTCGGACACCTTGACCGGCAAGCGATCAAGCATCGCCTGCAAATGCACCAAGGCCTCCAGCACCAATGCGCGATGCTCCTCCGAAGGCGCGCAGTCTTCAGGCCGGCTCGCCAACACCTCAAGCCAGGCCTGCTCCACCTGCTTGCGTCGGAAAAAATCCACACACACATTGCGCGACAAAGTGCTGAGATACGCACGCGCATGCCCTTCGCTGCCGAATTCACGCGGATGGCTCAACAGCCTGACGAAGACATCGTGAGCCAGCTCGGCGGCATCACTGACATTGCCGAGTTTTCGGGCCAGCCAGCGTTGAATCCAACCGTGATGGGCCGAATACAGGCTGCCAACGCTGAAAGGTGCGGCGACGGGCTCGGGAAGCGGGGGCATACAAAGCCCTACGAATAAGAATTGTTCCCAATGGTAATGAGAAAAACTGGCCACTACAACGAGCAAAAGCGACCCCATTGCTGCAGCAGGCAAGTAGCCCCAGGTCTTTTTTTTCCGCCACAGAACAGGGATCATCGCCCTCCCCTACTATTCCCCAAAGACGCCGAGGAACCAAAACCATGGAATTGACGCTGGAAGCGGTTGCGCTCTTTGCACTGAAGCTGGTGCACGAGACGGACGGCGGCAGCCCGGTTTTACGGGATGATCCGGTGATGGAGGGGTATGACCGCGAGGTGTTTGGGTTGTTGGTGCGGCAGGGGGATTGGGTTGGGATTCAAATGAAGCTCAATGAATGCCTGACGCTGGCGCTCGATTCCCTGGGTGGCGCCGATACCGTGATGGGCCGCGAACTGCAACGGCTGGCGGTGGATGCACATCAAGCGTCGACATTGGATGAACTCAACGCCCCGCTCGGCGCACTCAAGGACTATCTCAAAGCCATCCTATAAAGCACAACTTACCGCCGCCCTTCCACCGCCATCCGCACCGCCAACCCCATCAACACCGACCCCATCAACCAACGCTGCACCACCTGCCACCCCGGCCGGGTGACAAAAAACACCGCGATGGAGCCCGCCATCGTGGCAATCACCGCATTGACGCTCACACTGATAAAAATCTGCGTAAAACCCAGCACCAGCGATTGCGCCAGCACACTGCTATGACCGTTCGGGTCGATGAATTGGGGCAGCAACGACAAGTACATCACCGCCACCTTGGGGTTTAGCAGATTGGTCACCAGGCCCATGGTGAACAGCTTGCGCGGGCTGTCCTTGGGCAAGTCCCGCACCTGGAACGGTGAGCGTCCCCCCGGACGGATCGCCTGCCAAGCCATATACGCCAGGTACATCGCCCCGCCGAAGCGCAACGCGTCGTAGGCAAACGGCACCGCCATCACCAAAGCGGTGATCCCCAATGCCGCGCACAACATATAAACCAGAAAACCCAACGCCACGCCGCCCAGTGAAATCAATCCGGCCGTGCGCCCCTGGCAGATCGAGCGGGAAATGAGGTAGATCATATTAGGGCCGGGCGTGAGCACCATGCCGAGTGAGATCAGCGCATAGGCCAGCCAGCTGGACAGTTCAGGCATGATGAGGCTCCGTTTTTTGAAACATCTGGCCAAGATTGTAAGCTTGGCCGCCATGGTAGGGCGTTCAAAATGCCCGCGTTAGATACAGATCCGCGAGCAAAACGGCATACACCCAAGAGGCAGGCCCATGATCGACTTCAACAACAAAGGTTTCTTCAAACTCAAGCAAAACAACGAATACGCCGAACGCGTCGCCGACCTGCTGCTGGACGGTGAAGAAGTGGTGGATGCGTACAAGGCCATGCGTGATGGGGTGGTGTTTACCACCAAGCGGATTATTGCGGTGAATGTGCAGGGGATCACCGGTAGCAAGAAGGATTTCACGTCGCTGCCGTACAAGAACATCGTCGCGTATTCGGTGGAGACGTCCGGGACGTTTGACCTGGATTCGGAGTTGGAGATTTACTTTTCGTCGTTGGGGAAGGTGAAATTCGAGTTTACGGGGAAGACCTCGATCGTCGAAATCTCACGGTTGATTTCCAAGCACCTGTTGGGATGATCAACAGGTAAAAAAAGACCTTGGCGTCCCAAGGTCTTCGGGACTGTCACTGACCAATAAAAAACTCCACAACGTCCCCAGGCATCTCAGATGCTTGCGAATGGGGGGGTTGGTCGTCCCCCTCGCCCCTTACCCCTCCTTCACCTCACTCCCCGCCCCCCCAATCAACACCCGATTCCCCGGATCCGTAATATCAAACACCTGCAGCGCACACGCCGCACGGTTGAGCCGGAACTGGAACTCCACCAAATACACCTTCGCCTTCTCCGGGCTGAACGTGTTCATCACCGGCCCGCAGCTGTAGTAAACCCCATTGCCCTGACTTCTCGCCGAGCTGGACACGGTGAGTTTCTTGCCAGGGTCCGCCTGAATCTCCAATTGTGGAAACCGCTTGAACCCCGCACTCGCCACCGTCTGGTTCAGCTTGGCGATCCAGTTGAAGACTTTCCCTTCGCCGGTATCCATCACAGTGCCAAGGGTTTCCAGGCGTTGGTCGGGGTCGCCTTCGCGGCGGATGGCGAATTCGACGGGGTTGGTGCCGCCGGTGGCCTTCATGATGACCTTGGCGTGCTCCGCATCCACGGCCACGGTTTTCTGGCGCAGTTGGATGCCGTCCTTGAGCAGGCTGGGCGAGGAGTCGCGTTGGTTGGATTGGCAGGCGCACAGGGCCAGGGTAATGAGGGAGAGCAGTGCAATTCGTTTCACGGTGAGATGTCCTTATCAGTGAATAGGTGTGATGACTGGACCGGCTTTTAAACATAATGTTTCGCGCCAGCAACACGGTCACTTGGGCTGAAAGGTCTCAAGGTACGCCAGAATGTTTTCAATCTTCTCCTGATCACTGATGCCCCAGAAGATCATCCGCGTGCCACTCACCACCTTCTTCGGCGCCTCGATGTAGGCGGCAAGTTTGTCCCGGGTCCAGACCACGCCGGAGTTTTTCATCGCGTCGGAGTACTGATAGTCCGTGGTGGTCCCGGCGGGCCTTCCGATGATGCCGTTGAGCTCCGGCCCGAATCCACCGCGAGCGCCCTCACCGATGCTGTGGCAACCTCCGCAAGTCTTGGTGAAGAGCTTGCCGCCGGCCTCGGCGTCACCGGCTGCGAAGGCTGGGCTTGTGGTGAGGATCAGGGCGAGGGTCATCAAAGCGCGGTACTTCATGGGGACTCCACTTCTAGATCAGTTCTGGAACCAAAGGGTTGCGGACAAACATGTCAATCCTTGAGCACGTAGCAGCGAGCCCTGCACTTTACCGGATAGCACCTCTTAAACGACCATCCATCGCCCTATAGATATCCAATCGAACCTATATAGACGTGTTCTACTCCACCTCTATGAACCCTGATGGTGGAGTAAGGATCATGGCTCAGCCATCGATTTTAGTGTTGGAAGACGACGAGATCATTCGATCGTTAATGGTGGATGTACTGGAGGATTTCGGCGCGCTGGTGACGTCGTTTCCTTCAGCGGATGAAGGGATGATTTACCTGGAACGGGGCGATGATCCGGTGGACTTGATTGTCAGTGATATCCAGATGCCGGGTTTGCTCAATGGTTATGACTTGAGCCGGGTAGTGGCGCATCGTTGGCCGAGCGTCCCGGTGGTGCTCACCTCGGGTAACACCAAGTTGGCGGCTCAGTTGGGGGGATCGGTTCGCTTCCTGCCTAAGCCGTGGAGCAGCGAACATTTGATTGAGTGCGTGCAAACCGCGTTGACCCAACAGGGGTTGTCCATGCATTAATGGCGTTGCGACATCGCTTTAACCGAACTTCGCGGCAAGCGCTGCGGTCATTAATGAGGCAAGGAGCGACTTTTCTGATCCGCTGGTCAGCCTTTTCGCCTTGTGCGTACAGAATAAGGCTTTGAGGTGTGTAGAATCGTCGCCCATTTCCACGCGTCATTCATGGCCGAGAGGCCCACAGTTCGAGCTCATTGAATGCATTCACAGGCCCATGACGTTGGTGCGCCCTCATTGCTGGAAGCGTTGCGCACAGGCACGGCCCTGTTGCATGTGGCGCTGGAAAAGCGCCTGCCGTTTTTCTCCGAGCAACTGGATGCCGATTGGTACCAGCGCTTACTCCAGGCGTATTACGGGTTTTATGGTCCAGTCGAGTCAGCACTGTACGACAGTGGCTTGATTCCTGACGGCTACGACTGCGCGTTGCGTGTGAAAACGCCGACGCTGGTCAGTGATCTCAATGCCTTGGCCCCGGATGACCGAGCTGTCGACACCCTCCCCCGTTGCCTTGAACTCCCCACGTTCGACACCCCCGCTGCCTGCCTGGGCGCCTTGTATGTACTCGAAGGCGCGACCCTGGGCGGCCAAGTACTGCGCCGGGAAATGGACCAGCGCCTGAACGTGAATGCCGACAACGGCGGTGCGTTTCTCAATATCTACGGGGTAGAGACCGGCCGACGCTGGAAAGACTTTCTTGATTACCTGGGCAACCAGCCACTCGACGCGCCAGCCAAACAGCGCGCAGTGGACGCTGCCCGATCAACATTCAGCTGCTTTGAGCAATGGCTCGACAGCCAGGAGGTACTGCTATGAAACCCGAAGATTTTGAAGAGCTGCTTGCCAACTGTGCCGACGAGCCCATCCGTTTCCCCGGCGCCATCCAGCCCCACGGTGTGCTGCTGACGTTGTCGGAGCCGGACCTGAACATCATCCAGGTCAGCGCCAACGTTGCCACTTTGTTCGGCCATGCCGCCGAGGCGTTGCTAGGCCAGCCACTGCACACGCTGGTAGGCGCAGAGCGCGCCAAGGCGGTTGCCGACATGGCGCAAAACAATACGTTTTTCGATGCGCCGCCCTTGCACGTCACGTTTAACGGCGCGGAATTCGAAGGCCTGTTGCATCGCCATCAGCAGGTGCTGGTACTGGAGTTCGAGCCGCTGCTCAAGGATTTCCGCCCACGGGCGCTGAATGGTCGCACCAGTGACCTGGGCAAAATGCTGCAGCGCTTGCAGTCGGCGAAAACCCTGCAAGCACTGTACGAAATCAGCGTGAATGAAATCCAGGCCATGACCGGGTACGACCGGGTACTCATCTACCGCTTCGAAGACGAAGGCCATGGCCAGGTGATCGCCGAAGCGTCGGCACCGTCCATGGAACTGTTCAACGGGTTGTTCTTCCCCGCGTCCGACATCCCGGAGCAAGCCCGTGAGCTGTATCGCACCAATTGGCTACGCATCATCCCGAACGCGGCCTACGAGCCTGTGCCCCTGCTGCCCAAGCTGCGCCCGGATACCGGCCAGCCCCTGGACTTGAGCTTCGCCACCCTGCGCAGCGTGTCGCCGATTCATTGCCAGTACATGCAGAACATGGGCGTGTTGTCGTCCATGAGCATTTCGTTGATGAAGGGCGACAAACTGTGGGGCCTGATCAGCTGCGGCAACCGTGAGCCGTTGCTGGTGCCCAATGACCTGCGCACAGCCTGCCAAACCATCGGCCAGGTGCTGTCGCTGCAGATCAGCGCCATGGAAGCCCTGGACCTGAGCCGTCAGCGTGAAGAGAAAGTCGAGGCCCTCGCCCAGCTGGATCGCGCGATGAAAGCCTCCGAAGCCAATGTGTTCGACGGCCTGGCCCAGCAACCGCAATTACTGATGGATCTGACCCTGTCCGGCGGTGTGGCGATCATCGAAGACAAGCAACTGCACCGCTACGGTAACTGCCCGGAGCCGGCGCAGATCCGTGCCTTGCACAGGTGGCTGCAAGAAGGTGGCGAGCCGGTGTTCTCCAGCCATAACCTGTCGTCGGTGTACCTGCCGGCCGTCGAGTTCCAGCAGGTGGCCAGTGGCGTATTGGCGATGAGCCTGCCCAAGCCGGTGGACAACGGCGTGCTGTGGTTCCGCCCGGAAGTGAAAGAGAACATCAACTGGAGCGGCGACCCGAAAAAACCGCTGGACCTGGAAAACTCCGACGCCGGCCTGCGCCTTCGCCCACGCACATCGTTTGAAATCTGGAAGGTGGAAATGGCCGGCATCTCCACCAAGTGGAGCCATGGCGACCACTTTGCCGCCAACGACCTGCGCCGCTCGGCCCTGGAAAACGACCTGGCTCGCCAGGTGCTGCGCGAGCAACAAGCGGTGCGCGCCCGCGATGAGCTGGTGGCGGTGGTGTCCCACGACCTGCGCAACCCGATGACGGTGATCTCCATGCTGTGCGGCATGATGCAGAAGGCCTTCAGCTCCGATGGCCCACACACTTCGCGGCGGATTTCCTCGGCCATCGACACCATGCAACAGGCCGCCGGACGTATGAACGTGCTGCTGGAAGACTTGCTCGACACCTCGAAAATCGAGGCGGGGCGCTATGTGGTGCGGCCGGTGATACTGGATGTGAGCCAGATTTTCGATGAGGCCTACTCGTTGCTGGCGCCCCTGGCGATGGAGAAAGGCATTGATCTGTCGTTCAACGCCGAGCCGGGCCTGCAGATCAATGCCGACCCGGAGCGCCTGTTCCAGGTGCTGTCGAACCTGATTGGCAACGCCATCAAGTTCACCCCACGCCAGGGCAATATCGGGATCAGCGCCATGAGCAATGGTGAAGAAATCGTATTCTCCGTGCGCGATTCCGGCGAAGGTATTGCGCCGGAACAGCTGCCCCATGTGTTCGATCGCTACTGGACCCAGGCGGAAAACAACCCGACCGGTAGCGGGCTGGGGCTGTACATCACACAAGGCATCGTCCAGGCCCATGGCGGCAAGATCGTTGCCGAAAGTGAGGTGGGCCGTGGCAGCGAGTTTCGATTTACGGTGCCGAAGGTGATTGACGACTCGCATACCTGACGGACCTTGGGCTAAACGGGTAACACCACTACCGCCTCCAATCCTCCACCCTGGCGCTCGGCCAGGGTCAAGGTGCCGCCATGTTCCAGCACAATCGCCCGAGCGGTGGAGAGCCCCAAGCCGACACCGCCCGTGCTTTTGTTGCGTGACCCTTCAAGGCGATAGAACGGCAGGAACACCCGCTCGCGATGTTCAACGGGAATGCCTGGCCCGCGATCCAGTACGCGAACCACCACCTCTCCATTCCTCTGCTGCAACTCGATCTGCGGCGCGGTGCCGTAGTGAATCGCGTTGTCCATCAGGTTAGTCATCACGCGCTTTAGGCCCAGTGGACGGCCGAAATACACCAGGCGCGGCGGGCCGTAAAAGGTCAGTTCGATGGCTTGGTCACGGTAGTCGTCGATCAGGGTTTGCAGTAATTCCGCCAGGTCCAGTTGGGTGGCTTGTTCCAGCCGGGCGTCATCGCGGAAAAACTCCAGAGCGGTGTTGATCATGGCCTGCATTTCGTCCACGTCGCGAAACAGCTTTTGCTGTTGATCGGCGTCCTCGATGAACTCACCGCGCAGACGCAGCCGGGTCAGCGGCGCACGCAAGTCGTGGGAAATGGCGGCGAGCATTTGGGTGCGGTCCTGGATGAAATGCCGTAGTTGCGCTTGCATGCTGTTGAAGGCGAGGATCGCCTGGCGGATTTCGTGCGGGCCGACCGGCTCGATGGGCGGCGCCCGAAAGTCGGCACCAAAGCGCCGCGCGCCCTGAGTAAAGTGCTGCAGAGGTCGGGCCAGGCGACGGGTCGCGACCAGGGTGACCAGCGCGGTCGAAATCAGCACCAGCAGCACCACGATCAGGCTACGTGCGCCATCGTCCAGCCCCCAACTGCGCGACGGCGCGCTGAACATCAGCCAGGATTGGTCGGCCAGTCGCACCAGCAGCGCGTAGCGGCCGTTGCCGCCAGGCCAGTCAGACGGTTCATACGCCTCCATCGGACGAGGTGGCCCTTGGAGCAGGTGTTTGAACACCTGCTCGCCCGAGTGAAAATCAGGGTCGGACAGAACGGGCAACCCCAAGGCCTGGCGCTGGGCGGCCCACACCACGCTGAACCCTTCGTCACCGACTGCTTGGGCCAGATGTGGACGTTGCGACGGTTCGGAGGCCTCGACCACGCGCACCACCACGGCGATCCTTTCCAACAACCCGATTTCGGTCAGTGGGGGTCGGGCCCACACACCAGCTAATTGCACAAACAAGGCGTTGAACGCCAATGCAGTCAACATCGCAATCAGGATGGTCAGGGCGATCCAGCGCGCCACGGTATCGCGTGGGCGCCTCATGAACGGGTCACGCTGGCGGTGAATTGGTAGCCACCGTTGCGCACCGTGCGAATCATCGCCGGACGCTTGGTATCGAATTCCAGCTTGCGACGCAGGCGGCTCACTTGCACGTCGATGCTGCGGTCGAACGCATCATGGCTGTGGCCGCGCGCCAGGTTCAGCAATTGTTCGCGACTGAGCACCCGTTGCGGGTGTTCGACAAACACCAGCAGCAGGTCGAACTCGCCGGACGACAATGGGATCATCACTTGGTCGGGTGAACGCAGTTCGCGGCGCGTGAGGTCCAGTTGCCAGCCGGCAAAACGGATCAGCGGGCGCGCGGCATCGCCCAAGGGCGGCCGGCTCTCCCCCGCCCGGCGCAACACCGCACGCACTCGGGCCAGCAATTCACGCGCGTCGAAAGGCTTGCTCAGGTAATCATCGGCGCCCATTTCCAGGCCCACCACACGGTCACTGAGTTCGCCCATCGCGGTGAGCATGATCACCGGCGTGGCGTATTGCTGGCGCAGGCGCTGGCACAACAGCAAGCCGTTGTCGCCGGGGAGCATCAGGTCGAGGATGATCAGGTCGGCGGGCTGGCGCTCCATGGCCGCCCACAGTTGGATGCCACTGGCCACGGTCTCGACCGTATAGCCGTGTTGCAGGAAAAATTTCTTCAGCAGGGCGAGGACTTCAAGGTCATCGTCCACGATCAACAGGTTGCTCACCGACGGTCTTCACTGGGCTGGGACAAGGTGCCATCTAAAACCATTCGGCGCGGCCCGTCATATATTTCAACCCTGCAATAAAGCGTCAACCGCGCAATAAACCAGACATCTTTGCGCAAGGCCGCAATGCCAGCATCGGCCTCCCTTTTGCGGAGACTGTGCCCATGCGCTCGCTGACCTACCCCCAGCATCTGGCCCGCCAGGCCGTGCTGTTGCTGACTGTGTCTTACCTGACGGGCTGTGCGAGCCCGGCGCCCGTAACGCCCACCACGCAATGTGCACAGGTGAACTACCCGGTGTATGACCCGGCCGAACCGGTCAACCGGGGGGTGTTTGCATTCAACCGTGCGGTGGACGACTACGCCCTGGCTCCCGTGGCTCGCGGCTACCGTTACCTGCCGGATTTTTTCCAGCAGGGTGTGCATAACTTCGCGAGCAACTTCAGCGAGCCAAAGGTGTTTATCAATGATCTGCTGCAAGGCAACCCGCGACGTTCGGTCAATACCCTGGGGCGTTTTGCCGTGAACACGACGATAGGCGTGGTGGGACTATTCGATGTTTCCGACCGTCTTGGTATCCCACGCCACAAAGCAGACTTCGGCCAGACATTTGGCGTGTGGGGCATGGGCAGCGGCCCCATTGTCGAATTGCCCTTGTTGGGCACCAGCAACAGCCGGGACGCAGCGGGC
This sequence comes from Pseudomonas sp. DWRC2-2, assembly GCF_049897885.1. Classification (NCBI taxonomy): domain Bacteria; kingdom Pseudomonadati; phylum Pseudomonadota; class Gammaproteobacteria; order Pseudomonadales; family Pseudomonadaceae; genus Pseudomonas; species Pseudomonas sp. DWRC2-2. The sequence goes on along the minus strand of NZ_JAFCXD010000010.1, from coordinate 107,045 downwards.
AAGGTCTTGAGCTTCCTGGTCTCGCCGCTGGGCGACAGCGATACGGTACAGACCCTGGGCACCCTCAGCCTGGTCGGCGGAACGGTCGATACACGGGCATCGCTCTTGCCGCTTACCGACAGCCTGCAGAAGCTGCCGGATTACTACAGCGCGTTGCGTAATGTGGTAGCGGAAAATCGGGCGGCGTTTGTGCGGGAGGGCAAGCAAGGCGCTACATCTCCCGGTCTAGACAGTTGCGCGAATGGCGCCTCTGACGACTTTTGAAAAACGGCGCCAACACCAGTCATATCTTGCAGCAGCGCGTTTATAGCCGGTCTTTCTCATCCTCTATAGGTTTGGCCTCACTTCGCTGCGAAAGGCGAAGTAATCCTCTACTCCTATAGAAGGAAACATCCATGCTTAGCGCAATCAATCACTCACTGGGCAACTTTCAATACCCCCCACTGCAGCAGGATGATGCAGCGCCCCAGCGCAGGAAGCGCAGCATTGACGCAACACAACTGAACGCCGCTGACCCTGATCGCACCACGAACAGTGACCGACGCAGAAACGGCGGTGGGATGGACAGCCTGGGTCGAGGCCGAGTGCTGTAACCGCCTCATGCGAAGGGCAGTGCACGGCCCTTCGTACTCTCCCTTAACAAAACCATGACATTCACTGGATTAATCTTTCCGGTCCAATCCCGCCTGGAAATCTTGCCTGCATGCCGCTCACCGAGACACTGCCCGCCGTACTGGCCGGCCCACTGTTGCGACGCCTCGAACCTCGGCGCCTGGTGCTGTGGCTGGTGGGGAGCCGAGCACTCGAATTGATGTTGAAGCTGCATCTGCCTGCCCGAACCCTGGAGGTCCCCCTGGACAACTGCCAGGTCGTACGCGTGGGGCGCCATGCCTTTATCCACCTGATCGATGTGACACTGGACAACGCACTGCCTCTGGACGAGGCGATCAGCTACGACCTGTTGTTCGACAACACCGGCCTCGCCGACTGGGCACCGCACCTGCTGTACGCCAACGCCCAATTCCCAAGTTTCGTTTTGCACAGCAGCATCCATCAATTGGTCCATGGCTCCTGCCGCAAACCCCACCACAGCGCCGATGAGGGTCTGCTGTGTGTAGACCGCCTATTGGCCGACGCCCAAAGCCCGAGCGACCGCCCGGCCCTGCTGATGATGAGTGGCGATCAGGTCTACGCCGATGATGTCGCCGGGCCGATGTTGCGGGCGATTCACGCATTGATCGCACGCCTGGGCCTGTTCGACGAATACCTGGAAGGCGCCGTAATCGATGACAGCGCCAGCCTCTATGAACATCACGCCAGTTATTACCATCGCGCCGACTTGCTGCCTGCGTTGGACAGCAACGAAACCCTGCGCGAACGCTTCTTTGGCGGTGTGAAAAAACCGATCTTCACCAGCAGCACCGCCGACAACCACCTAGTGACCTTTGCCGAAGTCATCGCGATGTACTTGCTGGTGTGGTCGCCAACGCCCTGGACGCTGATCACGCCTCAACCGCCGCGTCTGAATACAGAACGACAGCAGCGTTACGCCCGCGAACAAATACAAATAGATCGATTCCGCGACGGCCTGCCAGGCGTCGCGCGGGTCTTCGCCCACCTGTCCACCTTGATGATCTTTGATGATCACGACATCACCGATGACTGGAACCTCAGCGCCCAATGGGAAGAGACCGCCTATGACCATCCCTTTTCCAAACGCATCATCGGCAACGCCCTGCTGGCTTACCTGCTGTGCCAAGGCTGGGGCAACCAGCCGGATGCGTTTGGCGAACTGATCAACCAAACCCAAGCGCTCACTGCTCAGCCCCAAGCCAACCATCTCGACGCCACGGCGCAGGATGAACTGCTCGAAACACTGCTGAAATTTCAACGCTGGCACTACGTACTGCCTACCACCCCTGCCCTGGTGGTGCTCGACACCCGCACCCGTCGTTGGCGCAGCGAGTTCACCCTCAAGCAACCGTCCGGCCTGCTGGACTGGGAAGCCTTGAGCGAACTTCAACAGGAACTGCTGGACCACCCCTCGGCCATCATCGTCTCACCCGCGCCGATCTTTGGCGTCAAGCTGATCGAGACCGTACAGAAAGTCTTCAGCTGGTGCGGCCACCCCCTGCTGGTGGATGCGGAAAACTGGATGGCCCATCGCGGCGCTGCACAGGTGATCCTCAATATCTTCCGCCACTCACGCACGCCAGGTAACTACGTGATCCTCTCCGGTGACGTGCACTACTCGTTCGTCTACGAAGTGCTGATCCGCCATCGCAACGCCGGTCCCAGGATCTGGCAGATCACCAGCAGCGGTATCAAGAACGAATTCCCACCACGGTTACTGGAGTGGTTCGACCGCCTCAACCGCTGGCTCTACTCGCCCCGTTCGCCCCTCAACTGGTTCACGCGCCGCCGCACCATGCAGGTGGTGCCACATATTCCTGAGCATGCCGAAGCGGGCGAACGGTTATGGAATTCGGCGGGTATCGGCCAAGTATTTTTTAATGATCAGGGCCAGCCAGAAGCGATTTACCAGCACAACGCGGATGGGAAGGTACCAACGAGAATGGTGGCCCCAAATTAATAGCCTATAGCCATCAATCGTAAGCCGTACATCTGTCCTATTCAAAGCTGCTAGCCCGCGCTGTAAAGTAGCCCCAGCCACGGAGTATCGGCGAAAACGATGGCAGGCTTCAGGTGCCTGCCTATGCAAGGGAATGCGCAGATGAACGATACCTCCGACAATAACCCGTTGAAGCAGGATTTCTCTCACTTCAACGCCGACATGCTGCACACCGTCCTGGAGCTGGTCAGCGACGGGATCTGGGATTGGAACGCCAATACCGGGTTCGTCTACCGCAACCCCGGCTGGTACGAAATGCTCGGCTATCACCGCCATGCGCTGGAGAACAGTGTGTTCACCTGGGAGAACGTGATTCACCCGGATGACTATCCTCACGTGATGAAGCTGTTCGACGACTATATCCACCGCCGCGCGCCCCACTACCAAGCCGAGTATCGTTGCCGAAAAAAAGATGGCAGCTACCTGTGGATCGAAGACCGCGGCTACGTGATTGCGCGCAATACGGATGGCTCGGTCGCGCGCATGGTCGGTGCCCATCGCGATATTCATCTGCGCAAATGCTCCGTCGAGCAGTTGGAGCAGCGTAATCAGTCCCTTGAAGCCCTGGTGGCCGAACGCACGCGCGAGCTGTCGCGGGTCAATCAGCAGTTGCAGCTACAGTTGGATGAAAACCGCTCCCTCGCCGAAAGGGATGCCCTGACCCTGGTCGCCAATCGCTACCGCCTGGAAAAAGTGTTGCTGGAAGAGTGCGACCGCGCCCAGCGCTTTCGCCTGCCACTGGTGCTGATTGCGATGGATATCGACGACTTCAAGTCGATCAATGACCGATACGGCCATGGTGTGGGCGATCAGACGCTCGTGCAGGTGGTTGAATGCCTGCAAAGCTGTATCCGCCCAGGTGACCTGCTGGCACGATGGGGTGGCGATGAATTTGTGCTGGTCCTGCCCAAAACCTCGCTGGAGATCGCCACAACAATAGCGACGAGTATCCGTCTGAAGTTGAAGAACAGCCCGCACCGGGACGACTTCAAAGTCACCCTGAGCCTGGGCGTAGCCGAGCGTCAAACGGATGAGACCCCCGCCGCCCTGATAGCGCGTGCCGATCAGGCGTTGTATCGCGCCAAAGCGGCGGGGAAGGATGGGGTGTCCGAATGACACCCCAGCGTGTCAGCGAACCGGCGGCGCGTACTGGATGCCGCCGTTGTTCCACAGCGCGTTGAGCCCGCGCTTGATCTTCAGCACGCTGCCCTGGCCGATGTTGCGCTCGAACACTTCGCCATAGTTGCCCACTTGCTTGACGATCTGCACCACCCAATCCTTGCGCAGTTTAAGGTCCTTGCCGTATTCGCCGTCCGCCCCCAGCAACCGCGCGACATCCGGGTTCTTGGTGGTCTTGGCCTGTTCTTCGACGTTCTGCGAGGTGATGCCCATTTCCTCGGCATTGAGCATCGCAAAAAGGGTCCATTTGACGATGCTGAACCACTCGTCATCCCCCTTGCGCACCAACGGCCCCAGCGGTTCCTTGGAAATCACTTCCGGCAACACCACGAACTCATCCGGGTGGGCCATCTTGATGCGCTGGGCGTACAGGCCCGACTGGTCGGTGGTCAGCACGTCGCAACGCCCGGCCTCAAGTCCCTTGGCGCTTTCATCAGCGGTGTCGAAGGTGATCGGCGTGTATTTCATGCCGTGGGTGCGGAAGTAATCGGACACGTTGAGTTCGGTGGTGGTACCGGCCTGGATGCACACGGTGGCGCCGTCCAGTTGCTTGGCTGCGGTGACGCCCAACTTGTTGTTCACCAGGAAACCGATGCCGTCGTAGTAGGTCACGCCGGTGAACACCAGGCCCATGCCCGAATCACGGGAACTGGTCCAGGTGGTGTTGCGTGAGATCAGGTCGATTTCACCGGATTGCAGCGCGGTGAAGCGCTCCTTGGCGGTCAACTGGGTGAATTTCACTTTCGACGCGTCGCCGAAAACAGCCGCCGCTACCGCGTGGCACACGTCCACATCGATACCGGTCATCTTGCCCTTGCTGTCCGGTACGCCGAAGCCCGGCAGCCCGTCACTGACGCCACACTGGATAAAGCCTTTTTTCTGGATAGCGTCCAGGGTCGTGCCCGCCTGGGCGGTACTCGCCAAGCCCAGCACGGCGGTGGCACCGATGGCGGCCAAAGTAGTTTTGAATGGGTTCATGCAAGGCGCTCCCTGTCATTCCTTATTATTCGGCGCTCCACAGCCCGCGCCGGTTTATAGTGCTGCCGGGCAGTATCAACGGCTTTGCGCCACTGCCACAAACGACCTTTAGGCAAAGGCTCCTTCAGATTTGGAATGAAGTGCATGATTTCAAAACGCTTGACCCCCTCGATGACGGCCCTGCAATGCTTCGAGGCCGCCGCCCGCCATTTGAGTTTCACTCGCGCCGCCGAAGAGCTGCACCTGACCCAGAGTGCGGTGAGCAAGCAGGTGGCGCAGCTGGAGGAGATGCTTTGCCACAACCTGTTCGATCGGGTGCGCCAGCGCCTGTACCTGTCGCCGGCGGGCTCGCTGTACCTGGCCGAGGTGCACAAGATCCTCACCCAGGTGGATATCTCCAGCCGCTACATCCTCACCTACGGCGGCGAAACTGAAGTGCTGCGCATCGCCACCCAGCCAACCTTCGGTGACCGCTGGCTGGTACCCAAGCTCAAGGATTTCGCGGCGAAACATCCGAATATCCATTTGGACGTGCGCAACGAGCTGGAGCCTTTCGACGTGTTGCAGGCCAAGGCCGACATCGCATTTTTCTTCGGTCAGGGCTCCTGGCCGGGGGCGACCTGCATCGAACTGTTCCGTGAGGCGGTCGTCCCGGTGTGTGCACCGGGTTTTGTCGCCGATGGCAGCGATGCCTCGTCACACCACACCTTGTTGCAATGCACCTCGCGCCCGGAAGCCTGGCACGAATGGTTCCTGGAACAGGGCCTGCACTCACAGAATAGCTACCATGGGCCGCGTTTCGACACGTTCTACATGTGCATCCGGGCGGCACAATCAGGCTATGGCGTGGCGCTGGTGCCGCAGTATCTGGTGGCGGATGAATTGGCCCAGGGCAGCCTGATGATTCCCTGGAACTATGCAATGCCCAGCAGCGGCGCGCACTTCATCGCCCATGCCGAACATGCCGGCGAGATCCCCAAGGTGAAAGCCTTCCTCAACTGGATGGTGGAGTACGTCGGCGCACATCCTGACTTTCAGTCATGACCCGGCGACTTTATTTCGTTTGCAGCAAGGGCGGCCGGCCGGCTTAGATAAAAACAAGCCCGTCACTGCCGAGTCCCCGATTCATGAGCCGCGAAACCATCAGCCAGTCGATTTCCATCGTTCACCCCATCAGCCTCAGCCACGGCAAAAATGCTGAGGTCTGGGACACCTCGGGCAAACGCTATATCGATTTTGTCGGCGGCATTGGTGTGCTCAACCTGGGTCATTGCCACCCCGGCGTGGTCGAAGCCATCCGTGACCAGGCGACTCAGTTGACCCACTACGCGTTCAACGCAGCACCTCACGCGCCCTACCTCGAGCTGATGGATCGTCTTACTGCGTTTATCCCGGTGGACTACCCCGTCAGCGGCATGCTCACCAACAGCGGCGCGGAGGCGGCGGAAAACGCGCTGAAGATCGTGCGCGGCGCCACCGGTCGCACCGCAGTGATCGCGTTTGATGGTGCCTTTCACGGTCGCACCCTGACCACGCTCAACCTGAATGGCAAAGTCGCGCCCTACAAGCAAAAGGTTGGAGTACTGCCCGGCCCTGTGTATCACCTGCCCTACCCCAGTGCCGATAACGGCGTGACCAGCGCCGAAGCGCTGAAGGCCATGGACCGCCTGTTCAGCGTGGAAATCGACGTCAACGACGTGGCCTGCTTCATCATCGAACCGGTGCAGGGCGAAGGGGGATTCCTCGCGCTGGACATCGAATTCGCCCAAGCGCTGCGGCGCTTTTGCGACGAAAACAACATTCTGCTGATTGCCGATGAAATCCAATCGGGCTTTGGCCGTACCGGCGAGCGTTTTGCGTTCTCGCGCCTGGGGATCGAGCCGGACTTGATCCTGCTGGGTAAAAGCATCGCCGGCGGTGTACCGCTGGGCGCCGTCGTAGGGCGCAAGGCGTTGATGGACAATCTGCCAAAAGGTGGCCTGGGCGGCACGTACTCCGGCAATCCCATCGCCTGTGCAGCAGCGCTGGCAACGCTGGATGCAATGACCGATGAACAGCTGAAAACCTGGGGCTCACAGCAGGAAGAAGCCATCGTCAGCCGTTATGAGACCTGGCGTGCACAAGGCCTCACACCCTACCTCGGCCGCCTGACCGGCGTTGGTTCCATGCGCGGTATCGAACTGGCCAACACCGACGGCACACCCGCGCCGAAACAGCTGGCCCAACTACTCGGCCTGGCGCGGGACGCCGGTTTGTTGCTGATGCCCAGCGGCAAGTCGCGGCACATTATCCGCCTGCTGGCACCGCTGACCATCGAGCCTGCGGTGCTGGAGGAAGGCCTGGACATTCTCGAGGCCTGCCTCAAACAGTTGGACTAGTAACGCGCATCGACAGGTTTACCGCCTTTCGGCCAATCCTTGACCTTGTCCGGGAAGTCCGGGCGCGGTTGGCCGGAGAAATACGCCGCCACATCCACCGCTTCCTGGTCCGACAAGCCGCCCTGCCCCAACGGGAATTTCTCGTGGAAGCCAATCGGCATATTGCGTTTGACGAACGCCGCGGCCGTGTAGGTGCGCGCCATGCCGGCACCGATGTTGAACGATTGATCGCCCCACAGCGGCGGGTAGATCAGTTCGCCATCGGCCCGTGCCAGTCCCTGGCCGTTGTCGCCATGGCACACAGCGCATTGCTTGGCGTAAACCTGTTTGCCATTGGCCAGGTTCGGTTTGATCGCCGGGTCGACCTTGCCCACGCCGCGCCCGGCCACCTTGTCTTCGGGGCGGGTGTTGTTTTTCATCCAGTCGAAGTAGGCGACCATCGCTTGCATGTCCGCCGATTGCGGCGGCAGGGGTTTGCCGTTCATCGAGCGACGGAAGCAGCCATTGATGCGCTCTTCCAGTGTCACCACCTTGCCCGCGCGCGGCGCATAGCTGGGGAAAAACGCCGAGACGCCGACAAACGGCGAGCCATCCGCCACCGTGCCGGCATTGAGATGGCAACTGGTGCAATTGAGCGAGTTACCGACGTTGTTAGGCAGCAACTCCTTGGTTTGCAGGTGCAGGCGCATACCTCGAACCACCTGGTCGGCGTTGGGCGCCGCGAGCAACTCGGCCAGGCGCGGGGTTTCGAAGGCCGACGAATCGGTGGTAGCTGGGTTGAGTTGATCGCGCAGTTTCTTCACCTGAGCAGCGCTGATAGGCGTGCCTTCGTTACCCCAGCGGGTGCGCACGAAACTGAGGATCTCGGCGATTTCCTGATCCTTCAAACGGGCGAAACCCGGCATGGTGTAGACCCGTGGATGCGTTGCCGTTTGTGCGGTTTCCCAGCCCGTCAGGGTGATGTGCAACAGTGACGTCGGGTTGCTGGACGCAATGCTCGGGTTGCCGGCCAGGGGTGGGAACAGACCTTTCACACCCGCACCGTCGCTGCGATGACAGTCGCTGCAGAACTGCAGGTACCCCAGGCCGCCACGGCTGGTGAACAGATCTGCCGGTGGCGTGGCAGGCGCCAGGGCCACGGACGGCATGGGCAGGTCGTCCTTGCCGGGCGGCAGCGACTTCAGATAGCTAGCGATGGCGGTCAGGTCATCATCGCTGAAGTGCTGGGTGCTGTGGTGAATCACATCGGCCATGTTGCCGGCGACCGTGGCAAAGCGGTTTTGCCCGGTCTTGAGCAGTTGCACGGTGTCTTCCACCGTCCACAGGTTGCGCAGGCTCAGGGCACGCCAATGCTCGACGGTTTCACCGGCCAGGTAGTGCTGGCCGCTGGAGCCCTCGTCGCTCATGGCTTTTTCCTGGAACGCGATGCCCCGTGGCGTGTGGCAGGAGCCACAGTGGCCCAGGCCCTGGACCAGGTAGGCGCCACGGTTGAGTGGTTCGTCGCGTGCCGGATCCGGCTTGAAAGGCCGTTTATCGAGGAAGGCGAAATTCCACAGGGCCAGGCCCCAGCGCTGGTTGAACGGAAAGCCCATGTCCGCCTCAAGATTGGCCTGCTGCACCGGTTCGACGCCTTGCATCAAATAAGCGAACAGGGCACGCATGTCGGTTTCGCTCATCTTGGCGTAGGACGGATACGGCATCGCCGGGTACAGGTTCATCCCCATCGGCGTCACGCCTTCGCGCATGACGCGGTCAAATTGCTCGAAGGTGTAGGCGCCAATGCCAGTCTCGCGGTCCGGCGTGATGTTGCTCGAAAAGATCGTGCCCATTGGCGTGCTCAGTTTCAGGCCACCGGCCATCACCTTGCCTTGCTTGGCGGTGTGGCAGGCGATGCAGTCGCCCAGTTGCGCGACATATTTGCCTTGTTCGATCAGCGAAGCGTCGGGAACGTTGGCGTGCAGAGGAAGAGACAAGCAGAGCGTCGCCCCTAGCAAGGCCAGGCGGGAAAGGGAAAGCGCCATCGCATTAGTCCTTTAATAACCTGGCGTGGGGCGGTCCCCTCAGCGCAGGCCAGTGGTCGTTTTTATGGGGTCATCAGGCTTCTGTGTTGTAACGGTTTTGTGGGCGGGGAGTGTTGATGTGCGTCAGGGGCAGATCGCTGGACAAAGCCATCAGTACTCAACGACTATCCGCCACCTCCCTACTGCACGGACGCACACCATGCTCGACATCCTCCAAGGCACGCCCCTGTGGGTCTACGCCGTCTACTTGTGGATTTGCTACTACGGCATCAAGGCCTGCCTGGGCGGACGCGAGAATCGTCGCTCGCTGGTGATCCTGCCGGTGGTGCTGGTGGTGTGGTCGTTGATGTCACTGGCGCCTTCAATCCTGTCGAGCGGCGCCTGGGTTGCCGGCGCGGTGCTGGGCAGCCTGGTGGGGATGGTGTTGTTCAACGCTGAAGGGGCGCAACTGGATGCCAATGGCGAGACCCTGGTATTGCCGGGCACCTGGAAAACCCTGCTGATCTCGCAACTGTTCTTCGCGGTGAAGTACTACTTCGGTTACCAGCAAGCCGTGCATCCGCTGCTGCTGAGCACGCCGTCGATGCTGATGGCAGTGGGAGGCGTGTCGGGGTTTACCGTAGGTCTGTTTTGCGGACGGGCCGTACGGTTGCAGCGGGCGCTGACGGCGTTGCGTCGGGATAAGGGCATTGTGCTGCCTTGACCTGACCTCCCTGCCCCCTGAAAATGCCCGACGCTTTTTTGTCCTCGTTTACTGAAGTAGTGAAATTTCAATGTCCGATTCTTACACCGAACAATCCGCCCCCGAAGAATCCGTAGCCGCCTTGCACGCCAAAGCTGAATACGAAAACGCCATCAATCTTTCACAGCATCTGCCTGCGGCCAAGATCATCAGCGAGATGGTGCTGGACGCGTTCCACACGTCCAAGGAAAGCGACCAGATCCGCGAACTGCGCGTGGCCATCCGTCAGGCCCACGATGCCTTCGACGACGACAAGGCCTACGACCTGATGGGCCAGCTCAAACAACTCAAGGACGCCGAGGCCGCTGACAACGCCGCCCTGGAGAACCTGAGCAGCCAATTCTCGATCAGCCGCATCCTGTCCAGCTTCAAGGACGACCCTGAATTCCAGGAGCTGGTTTATGGCCTGGCACTGAAGGTGCTGAACCAGAGCCACCAGGCCATCAGCAACCCGAGCGCCGGCAAGAGCAAGGCCTCACGCCCCAAGAAAGAAGCTGAAGTGTTTGTGATCAGCAAGGATGGCATCAGCGTCACCTTGCCGCTGCGCACACCGCGCTCGAAACTGAACGTCGACCGTGAGGCGTTCGAGTTTTTGGGATTCAGCTTTGTGGGTGAAGGGGATGAGGCGGAGTTGGACGTTGAGAGTTTTGTGGATAACGCCGGCGCTGAGCAGCCGCTGAGTCGCAAGAGCGTGATTACTGCGTTGCAGCAGCAGACTGCGTTTGATGGGTACAGCATCGCGCAGCAGTAACCCAAAGCAAGCTACACCGGCAGAACCAAATGTGGGCGCTGGCTTGACTGCGATAGCATCACCTCGGCTTCATTGATATACCGAGGCGTCTGCATCGCAGGCAGCTCCCACATTTGCTTTGCGTCGTGTCAACTCATCTGTGCAGCAAACACCTCGCGAAACCGCGCCATCTCCCGCTTGTTCCCCACCGTCACCCGCACCCACTGCGGCCAGCCTTTAAACACTCGTCCGATCAGCACACCCTGCGCCGCCAGCTTTTCGATCACCTGCTCCGCCGGTTGCTTCACGTCGATCATGAAGCAATTGGCCTGGGAGGCGGTGCAGGTGAATCCACGCCCCTTCAACCAGGCTACGGTTTCATCACGCAGTTGATTGTTGAGCGCCTTGCGTTGTGGCAACAGCTTCACGTCCTCCAGGCTGGCCAGACCACCGAGCAGGGTGGTGCCGGCCGGCACGTTGTCGCCACCAAACACGGCCAGACGTTCCAGCAACGCTGGATGCCCAATGGCCAAGCCCAGGCGCGCGCCGGCCATGCCGTAGATTTTCGAGAAGGTGCGCAGCACCAGCAGGTCGTCGTGGTCCTTGACCCAACTGACCACGCTGGGTACGTCAGCGAAGTCGATGTAAGCCTCGTCCACCACCAACACACTGCCTTGGGGTTTGTTCGCCAAGGCGTGGCGGATGGCCTCGATGGGAGTGATGGTGCCAGTGGGATTGTTGGGGTTGCACAGGTAGAGCATGCCGGCCTGCGGATCGGCGGCGAGCATGGTCGGAATGTCGTGGGCATGCTCGGCATCCAGGCTGACTTCCTTCACCGGCGCCTTGTTCGACTCGGCGGCCTGGCGCGGCACTTCATAAGACGGTGTGGCCATCACCAGGCCGCGGGTTTCGGTGGTGAAGGCGAGTACCGCATAACGCAACGCGGCCATGGAGCCTGCAAACACTGCCACCTGTTCTTCGGCAATACCCTGCTGCTGGGCAAACAGCCCGGCCAACCGGTACATATGCCCGTAAGGGTAGCGTCCGGAGGTGGCGATGCCTCGCTGCATCGCTTCACGCGCAGCACCTGAGGGGCCGTAGGGGCTTTCGTTGTAGTTGAGGCGTACCTTGTCAGACTTTGCTGGCGGCGGCGCTGCCATCGCCCAATCCAGCCGCCCCAGCAATGGCAGGGCAGCACTTATAGCGAGAAGGGACCGACGACTAACGCTGACCATGTGGCAACTCCTTGTTGGCGAGGGATGGATTCGCACAGCTCGTACTCAAGGGTATGACGATAAAAATACCCAGGGATTTAAACCATCGCCCAAGAAAAAGCCCCGCGCTTCTCTCGAAGGCGGGGCTTTTTCACTGCGGGACCACTCAGTGAGCGTAGGTCAACAACAGCTCTTTCGGCACTTGGAAATCCAGGGACATCATCACGCTGAGCGCGGTGATGGTGAAGATCGAGAACACGAACAGCTTGCGTGCCCAGACGGTGTCATCCACCGCCTTGTAGCCGGTCCAGGCCATGTACAACCAGTACATGCCCATGGCGGCGGCGACGGCAAGGTAGCTCATGCCGGCGTAGCCACTGAAGGTCAACATCAAGGTCGCCACGAGGAAGGCCAGGATGTACAGCAGGATGTGTTTCTTGGCCACCTGGATGCCACGTTTAACTGGAAGAACCGGAATCGACGCAGCCAGGTAGTCATTGAAGCGGAAAATCGCGATGGCGTAGGAATGCGGCATCTGCCACAGGCTGAACATCACCAGTAGCGTCAGCGCGGCCATGTCGAAGCTATTGGTTACAGCCACATAACCAATCACCGGCGGCATCGCCCCCGACAGACTGCCCACCAGCGTGCCGTGAACCGACTTGCGCTTGAGGTACAGGCTGTAGAGGCCGACGTAGATGACAAAACCGATCACGGCAAACAGCGCCGCCAGCGGGTTGGCCACCTTGTACAACAACGCCACACCGGCAACACCCAGGACGGTCGCGTAGATCAGTGCCAGTTTCAGGGAGATAAGGCCCTGCACCAGCACGCGATTCTTGGTGCGTTCCATCTTGATATCGATGTCACGGTCGATGCAGTTGTTGAACACGCATCCGGAAGCTACCACCAGGGAAGTGCCGATCATTGCAGCCAGGAAGATGGCCAGATCGACATGTCCCTTGGAGGCCAGGAAGAAACCGCCCGCCACAGAAAGCACGTTACCGAAAATGATCCCCGGTTTGGTGATTTGGATAAAGTGCTTAAGCGACATCGGGTCTTACCTCACTTCGCCATCATGAACGTATGGATGCTGAACATGATCCATATCGACAGGCCAACCAGCAGCAGGATTACCAACCCTGCGAACACGAACGCAATCACGTTATCGCGTTGCTCTTTGGAACGGTCCAGGTGCAGGAAGTACACCAGGTGAACCAGAACCTGGATCACCGCGAATGCCAGCACGATCATCAAGGTGATCGACTTAGGCAGGGTCGGGTACATCACCAGACCGAACGGGATGAGCGTCAGGATTACCGACAGGATGAAGCCGATAGCGTACGACTTTACGCTGCCGTGGCTCGCATCATGGCTGTCATGGTCATGGGAGTGTGCATTAGCCATTACAGAGTCCCCATCAGGTAAACAACGGTGAAGACGCAGATCCAGACCACGTCCAGGAAGTGCCAGAACAGGCTCAGGCAGCTCAGGCGAGTCTTGTTGGTGTTGGTCAGGCCGTGTTTATTGACCTGATACATCATCACCGCCATCCACAGCAGGCCAGCCGTTACGTGCAGACCGTGGGTACCTACCAGCGTGAAGAACGCGGACAGGAAGCCGGAACGGTGCGGGCCGTAGCCTTCGGAGATCAGCAGGTGGAACTCATTGATCTCCATGCCGATGAAGCCCAGGCCGAACAGGAAGGTCAGTGCCAACCAGCTCAGTACGCCTTTCTTGTTGCCCTTGTAGAAGGCCAACATGGCGAAGCCGTAGGTGATCGAACTGAACAACAGCAAGGCGGTTTCGCCGAGCACGTAAGGCAGTTCGAAGATGTCGTGGCCCGACGGGCCACCCGCTACGTTGTTTACCAGTACCGCGTACACCGCGAAGATCGACGCAAACAAGATGCAGTCGGTCATCAGGTAGAGCCAGAAACCGAAAACGGTCATCGGCCCCGAGTCGTGGTGATGGTCATCGTGCCCATGGTCATCGACATGGGCGTGTCCAGCATTGGTCACTAAGTTCGACATGGTTTAAGCCTGTTCCAACGAGGTTTCTACACGGTTGGCCGGGATTTTCTTCTCGGCTACCAGGCGAGCGTGCTGCTCGGCTTCGATGCGTTCGATCGTCTCGACCGGCACCATGTAGCCTTGATCATCACGGGCAGCGTGAATGATGAAGTAACCGATAGTGCCCACCAGGCTCGCGATTGCCAGCCACCAGATGTGCCAGATCATCGCGAAACCGAACACGGTCAACAGCGCACCCATCACCACGCCAGTGGCGGTGTTGTTTGGCATGTGGATCGGCTCGTAGTGCTTAGGACGCTGGTACGCAGTACCGTCTTCCTTGGCTTCGGTGAACGCATCAATGGTGTTCGCAGTCGGGATCACGGCGAAGTTGTAGAACGGCGGTGGCGACGAAGTCGACCACTCCAGGGTGTGGCCATTCCATGGGTCACCAGAGTCGCAAGCGTTCTGCTTACGGTCACGGACACTCACGTACAGCTGGATCAGCTGGCAGGCGATGCCCACAGCGATCATCACCGCACCGAACATGGCAACGTACAGGTACGGCACCCACTCAGGGTTGGTGGTGGCGTTCAGACGACGGGTCATGCCCATGAAGCCCAGTGCATAGAGCGGCATGAACGCGACGAAGAAGCCCGAGATCCAGAACCAGAATGCAGCCTTGCCCCAACCTTCGTGCAGCTTGAAGCCGAACGCTTTCGGGAAGTAGAAGCTGAAACCAGCGATGTAACCGAAGACAGCACCACCGATGATCACGTTGTGGAAGTGAGCGATCACGAACAGGCTGTTGTGCAGGACGAAGTCAGCACCCGGGATGGCCAGCAGTACGCCGGTCATGCCGCCGATGGCGAAGGTCACCATGAAGCCCAGGGTCCACAGGACCTGGCTGGTCATGCGCAGACGACCGTGGTAGATGGTGAACAGCCAGTTGAATAGCTTCACCCCCGTCGGGATGGAAATCAGCATCGTCGCCAGGCCGAAGAAGGCGTTGACGCTGGCCCCCGAACCCATGGTGAAGAAGTGGTGCAGCCACACCATGAAGCCCAGTACAGAGATTGCGCCCGATGCGTAAACCATCGAGTGGTGACCGAACAGGCGCTTGCCGGTAAAGGTCGAGATCACTTCGGAGAAGATACCGAACGCTGGCAGGATCAGGATGTACACCTCAGGGTGACCCCATGCCCAGAACAGGTTCACGTACATCATTGGATTGCCACCAAGTTCATTGGTGAAAATGTGGAAATCCAGGTAACGGTCAAGCGACAGCAGCGCCATGGTAGCGGCCAGGATCGGGAACGAAGCCACGATCAGGACGTTGGCCCAGGTGCAGGTCCAGGTGAAGATCGGCATGTCCATCAGTTTCATGCCAGGGGCGCGCATTTTCAGGACGGTGGCCAGGAAGTTGACCCCCGTCAATGTCGTCCCGAGTCCTGATAGCTGTAGGGCCCAGATGTAGTAGTCCACCCCCACGCCAGGGCTGTATTGCAGGCCCGACAATGGCGGATACGCAACCCAACCGGTCTTGGCGAATTCGCCGACGCCCAGGGACACGTTGATCAGCACTACGCCGGAAACCAGCAGCCAGAAGCTCAGGGAGTTCAGGAACGGGTAGGCAACGTCACGCGCACCGATCTGCAGCGGCAAGGCCAGGTTCATCAGACCGGTGAAGAATGGCATCGCCATGAAGATGATCATGATCACACCGTGAGCGGTGAAGATCTGGTCATAGTGTTCAGGTGGCAGGTAGCCAGGCGAACCCTCGGTGGCCATGGCCAACTGGGTACGCATCATGATGGCGTCGGCAAAACCACGCAGCAGCATGACCATGGCAACGATGACGTACATGACGCCGATTTTCTTGTGGTCGACCGAAGTCAGCCACTCGGTCCACAGGTAGGTCCACTTCTTGAAGTACGTGATACCTGCAAACAGTGCCAGACCACCCAGCGCGATCATGGCGATAGTCACCATTACGATCGGCTCGTGGAACGGGACCGCATCCCAACTTAATTTACCAAACATCGTTTACTCCTCTGCCCCAGCAGTTGAATGCGAGCCCGTGTCAGAACCTTCAACCGCGGCCACTTCTTTCTTCTCGTGCTTGACCGGCTTGCCTGGCTTCATACCTTCGTACTTGTCGACGATTTTCTGAAACAGGTCCGGCTCATACGCGGAGTACAGAGCGACTGGGTTGTTCTGGCTTGGTTTGGTCAGGGCATCGTATTCAGCTTGATCAAGCTGTTTAGGTGCGGCCTTGACTTCGGCTACCCAGGCGTTGAAACCTTCCTGGCTCGTCGAGATCGCTTTGAATTTCATGCCGGTGAAGCCAGCGCCGCTGTAGTTTGCGGAGATGCCTTCCATTTCAGCTTTTTCGTTGGCGATCAGGTGCAGGCGAGTCTGCATGCCTGCCATCGCGTAGATCTGACCGCCCAGGGCTGGGATGAAGAACGAGTTCATCACGGCGTCGGAGGTGATCCGGAAGTTCAGCGGAGTGTTCTCCGGGAACTGGATTTCGTTGACCGTGGCGATACCCAGGTCCGGGTAGATGAACAGCCACTTCCAGTCCAGCGCGACCACTTCGATGTTGATCGGCTTGACGTCGGACTCCAGCGGACGGTACGGGTCCAGCTCGTGGGTCGACTTATAGGTGATGTAACCCAGGGCGATGATGATGAGGATCGGCACCAGCCACACTGCGATTTCAATCTTGGTGGAGTGCGACCACTTCGGCGCGTAGGTCGCGCTGGTGTTCGACGCGCGGTATTTCCAGGCGAAGGCGAAGGTCATGATGATCACAGGCACCACAACCAACAACATCAGCAGGGTGGCGGTGATGATCAGGTTTCGTTGATCCAGACCGATCTGTCCTTTTGGGTCCATCAAGGTCCACTTGCAGCCTCCCAGCATTAACATCATGCCCAGCAGCGGCAAAAAGCCTAGTAATCGGGGGTACCTGTTTTTACTCATCTCACGACCTCTAAAGCAGCTTGCGCAATGCAGTTGGGTTTTGATCGCCAACACTTCACCCTGCCAAGGGTTGGCATTTCTCTTCGATTGAATAAGAGCCTGCCCATCGCGCCATAAGGAGGCGTTTCACGGACCTGCGGTGAGTTCTTATTCGATTTCGTGGTTAAAGGCCTTGTTACAGACCAATTCCATTTGGTGCGGATAGTTGAAAGGCTGTCGGAACCTTGGGGTCGCACAGAGCCGTCCATCTGCCCCTCGACCGCTCCAGTGCTCAAATAGTGAACAGCACCGGACATTCAGTGCGGGCGATTGTAGTTAGCTAGCGATGTATAAACCATGTCTTATAAAGAAATAATTTTTATCGATTACAGCAATAATCCTTCACCAATATTGCAAAGGTTCGCGATCTTATCGCGTTCGATTCTCAACAAAAACCACAAAAATTGCCGTGTTATAGGGCAAGCCGCCACAGTCCTTACGCGCTGTAAGGGCATGCCAAACCGATGCAAGCCCCCATAAAACAAGGCATTCGGACATCACCCAATTGCTGGCGCGGCGCGAGGTCCGTGGCCTCGTCAGAACCACGAACTGACAGCACATCTTGGCCGTTTTATGCAAATTTAAGCGGCCGTTCGGCGGATCAGAAACGTCCTGCGGCAGCTTCCGTGTGACAACATGTCGCACACTGCGCACACCCAAAGTTGTCCGACGTCACGTTCTATTCACAAATCCCTACACACAAAAACGCCCCGGCCTTCCCTCAAGAAGGACCGGGGCGTTTCAGCAATGGGCTCAGGCTTTGCGCTGGCGATTCCGGTAAATGCCCAACGGCACCAGGATCACCGTCAGCACGAACGCGACCAGCGCCCACTGCGCCAGGGACAGGCCCAGCACGGGCGGATACGGGGTGCTGCAGAAGCCGTCGACCTGGAAGCCCAGGGGAAACACCTTGGCCAGTGGCAGGTCATCGACGATCGGTTGCAGCACATCGATGCCGCAGCTGACTTGGGGGAAGAACTGGGTGTACACGTGGTGACCGGCTGCGGCCACACCGCCCAGGGCGCTGAGGATCACCAGCCCTTCGAA
Organism: Pseudomonas sp. DWRC2-2; assembly: GCF_049897885.1. Classification (NCBI taxonomy): domain Bacteria; kingdom Pseudomonadati; phylum Pseudomonadota; class Gammaproteobacteria; order Pseudomonadales; family Pseudomonadaceae; genus Pseudomonas; species Pseudomonas sp. DWRC2-2. The sequence continues at coordinate 89,085 of NZ_JAFCXD010000010.1, read as the reverse complement.
AAACGTGAGCGCCCCTTTGGTGCGCATGGCTGCGCCGATGAACGCGAAGATCGCGATCAACAGCAAGGCGTAGCGTTGCAGGATGCACAGCGGGCATGGCGCCTCGCCCAGTACCACCTGCATATACAGCGCACCGCCGATCAGCGCCAGGCAGATGATGCCCAGCAACACCAGAAAGCGCCGCTCCCTGCCTAAACGCAATTCGTCACTCATCACCGTTTCCCTTTGTTTGGTTGTGCCAATGGCCGCAAGTTTACACACAGGGAGTGGTTTAAACAGAGGGGGGTTAACGGGGGATTAATCTTGGAAAATGCAAAACAAAATGTGGGAGCGGGCTTGCCCGCGAAAGCGTTGTGTCAGTCACTCATGCATCGACTGACACACTGCATTCGCGAGCAAGCTCGCTCCCACATTTTTGACCGTGTTATTCCAGCGCCGCAGCCGGGCCGAAGAACTCGTAGCGGCTTTGCTTCTCTGGCACGCCCAAGGCCTTGAGGTGGCGCTTGATCGCGCCCATGAAACCTTTAGGGCCAAGGAAGTAGGCATCGACGTCGCGCTGCTCTGGCAACCACGCCGCAAGCTGTTCCTGGCTGAGCAAGCCCACCTTGTCCGCCGCCGGGCTCACACCATCATCTTCGGAGTAGCAGTAGAAGCGCTTGAGCTGCGGGTGCTTGGCCGCCAGCGCATCAACCCAATCACGGAACGCATGCACCCCGCCATTGCGCGCGCAGTGAATGAAGTGCACCGGGCGCTGGGTAGCCAGGGCGGCTTCGAGCATCGGCAAGGTTGGCGTAATGCCGACTCCGCCACTGATCAGCACCAGCGGTTTGTCGCTGGCTGCCAGGGTGAACTCACCCGAAGGCGTGAACAGATCGATGGTCGCACCGACGTGCAACTGGTCGTGCAAGTAGTTGGACACCCGCCCGCCGGCCTCGCGCTTGACGCTGATGCGGTACAGGCCCGAATCGGTCAGGGCCGACAGCGAATAGTTGCGGCGCACTTCCTCGCCATCGAGCACCAATTTCATGCCGATGTATTGGCCTGGCGCGGCGGCGAGAATCGGGCCGTTATCTACCGGGGCAAAGTAGAAGGAGATGATTTCGTCACTCTCCACCACGCGCTTGACCACGATGAACGGCCGTGCGCCGCGCCAGCCACCGGGCGCCTGGGCTTTCTCGTCATAGATCGCTGCCTCGGCGCCGATCAGTATATCCGCCAATTGGCCGTAGGCCGCGCCCCAGGCACTCATCACTTCAGGGGTCGCAATCTCGCTACCCAGCACTTCGGAAATCGCGCGCAGCAGGCAGGCGCCCACGATCGGGTAATGCTCCGGCAGGATCTGCAAGGCCACATGTTTGTTGATGATCTTGGCCACCAGGTCACCCAGTTGGTCCAACTGGTCGATATGCCGCGCATACATCAACACGCCATTAGCCAAGGCGCGGGGTTGGTCGCCGCTGGCCTGGTGGGCCTGGTTGAACAGCGGGCGAACTTGCGGGTACTCGGAAAGCATCATGCGGTAGAAATGGGTGATCAGCGCTTCGCCGCCGCTTTCCAGCAGGGGCACGGTGGATTTGACGATGGCACGGTCTTGGGCACTAAGCATGGGAGCCTCCTGGGCTTCTTTACTGATTGCCTCTACCTACTCAGTATTCGTGCCAACTAATAAACCTATATATTTCAATAACTTATTTAATTCGTAGTCAGTATGACTTCCTACAACGTATAGTCATAAGGACTACAAGGAGTCATTATGACTGCGCAATCGCTGCTCACCACTCTGCTGCCCCTGGTCGCTGACCTGTCCCGCGAACTGCCCGAAGGCGAGCGTTACCGCCGCCTGTTACAAGCCATGCGCGCCCTGCTGCCCTGTGACGCCGCCGCGCTGTTGCGCCTGGACGGCGAATGGCTGGTGCCGTTGGCCGTCGACGGTCTGAGCGCCGACACCCTGGGTCGGCGCTTCAAGGTCAGCGAACACCCACGTTTCGCCGTGTTGCTGAGCAGCCCCGGCCCTACGCGATTTGACAGTGACAGCGAACTGCCCGACCCCTATGACGGATTGGTCGATGGCCTGCACGGGCACCTGGAAGTCCACGATTGCATGGGCTGCCCGCTGTTCGTCGACGATCAGCCCTGGGGCCTGCTGACCCTGGACGCCCTCGACACCGAGCGCTTCGAGCGCGTGGAACTGGATGCCCTGCAAGCCTTCGCCAGCCTCGCCGCGGCTACCGTCAACGTGGCCGAACGCATTGAACGCCTGACCCTGCGCGCCGAAATCTACCGCGAGGCCAGCGGCCAGCAGCACAAGGAGATGATCGGCCAGAGCAAACCCCACAAGCGCCTGGTGGAAGAGATCAAGCTGGTGGGCGGCAGTGACCTCACCGTGCTGATCACCGGCGAAACCGGGGTGGGCAAGGAATTGGTGGCCCAGGCCATCCACGCCGCTTCGACGCGCGCAGATAAACCGCTGATCAGCCTCAACTGCGCCGCCCTGCCGGAAACCCTGGTGGAGAGCGAGCTGTTCGGTCATGTGCGCGGCGCCTTCACTGGCGCCTTGAACGAACGCCGTGGCAAGTTCGAACTGGCCAACGGCGGCACGCTGTTCCTCGATGAAGTGGGCGAACTGTCACTGACCGTGCAAGCAAAACTGCTGCGGGTGCTGCAAAGCGGTCAGTTACAACGCCTGGGCTCGGACAAGGAACACCAGGTGGATGTGCGCCTGATCGCCGCCACCAACCGCGACCTCGCTGACGAAGTACGCAATGGCCGCTACCGCGCCGACTTCTATCACCGCCTCAGCGTCTATCCGCTGCAAGTGCCGGCGCTGCACGAACGCGGGCGCGATGTGCTGCTGCTGGCCGGCTTTTTCCTTGAGCAGAACAGGTCACGCATGGGCCTGGGCAGCCTGCGCCTGACCAGCGACGCCCAGGCGGCGCTGCTGGCCTATAACTGGCCGGGGAATGTACGAGAGCTGGAGCATTTGATCGGACGCAGCGCGCTGAAAGCCCTGGGAAACTGTCGCGAGCGTCCGAAGATTCTCAGCTTGAATGCCCAGGACCTGGACCTGCCCGATGTCAGCGCACCCGTGAACGAAGCACACACCGACGCGATACCCGTCCTAACCGGCGACCTGCGCCAGGCCACCGAGCACTACCAACGCCAGGTCATCAGCGCCTGCCTGGAACGCCACCAGCACAACTGGGCCAGCGCCGCCCGTGAACTCGGCCTGGACCGCGCCAACCTCGGACGGATGTCCAAGCGCCTAGGGCTGAAGTAAGGCTTTCTCGGTGGGAACAGGGGCGGGCTTGGGCTTACGAAACACCAACACATTGCCCAGCATCACCAGCACCAACCCCGCCAACGCCGGCGCGGTCCACTGGTAGCCCTCGGCAAACGCCGAGACATTCAGCGCCACCACCGGGAACAGCACCGTGCAATACGCCGCGCGCTCCGGCCCCATGCGCCCGACCAGGGTCAGGTACGCGGTAAACCCGATCACCGAACCAGGGATCACCAGGTACCACAATGCGCCGACATACCGCGCGCTCCAGTCCATCTCAAACGGAATCCCACGCACCACACAGTAGGTCGCCAGCATCAACGAACCATACAACATGCCCCAGGCATTGGTGGTCAGCGGTCTCAGACCGGCCTTCTGTTGCAGACTCGACAGCATATTGCCCGCCGAGAAACACATGGTCCCCAGCAACGCCAACCCCAATCCGAGCAAGGTCTGCGGGCTGGCGGTATGCCCCACCAGCTCCGGCCAGAACAACAGGCCCAAGCCCAGCAAGCCCAAGCCGCCGCCCATCAACACATTGCGCGCCACCCGCTGGCCGAAAAATACCCGGGCATTCAGCGCGTTCCACAGCGTGGCCGTAGAAAACACCACCGCCACCAACCCACTCGGGATCCATTGACTGGCCGTCAGGAAGCACATGAAGTTCACGCAAAACAGACACAGCCCCTGGGCCAGGCAGATCAAATGCCCGCGCCGGTTCATCACCTGCAGCTTGCGGCTGACCAGCAACAGCGCAAACAACACCAGCGCCGCCAGGCCGAAGCGATAGACGATGGACACGGGAATCGCCACCACGCCCAGTTGCCATTTGAGGGCGATCCAGGTGGTGCCCCAGATCAGCACGGTGAGTAAATACAGGGAAAGGTTCATAGCGGGCTCCATCGATTGAGCCACAGTGTGGCCCGCGATCCATGCCGCGCTCTTGCACAATCTTGCGCTTTTGTCGGGCGGTGGGCGCACAGCACGCGCCGCGCGGAGTAGGATGCAAGGCGTCGGAGAGTACGAACCATGCCTGATCTGGAATCCCTGCAAGTCTTTCAAGCCCTTAACCGCTCGCCCAATGCACGCCTTGAAGCCTGCGCCGAGCTTGGTGACGGCTTGTCTGCAGCCTTGTGGAGCAACCATCACGATGCCCAGGATTACCAGGCGCCCAGCCATCACACCTTGTCCTGCTACATCGGCGGCGGCACCGGCACCTTTCGGCGTGACCGGCCCGGCACCAAGGGGGGGCCCGACAAGCTGTGCATCCTGCCCGCCGAGCATCAGTCGGCCTGGGTGATCAACGGCGAAATCCGCCTGGCCCACGTGTACTTCAGCCCGGAGCAGTTCGCCCTCGGCTGCGTCACCCTGCTCGACCGCGAACCGCGCACCCTGCAACTGCGCGAAAGCACCTTCCTGGAAGACGCCAGCCAGGCCCGGCGCTTTCACCAGTTGATCGCACTGAACTGGCACGAACCCGCCGAGCGCCTGCTGACCAGCAGCCTGGCCCATGAAATGCTCAGCCACACCCTGCTCAGCCAGGTCGGCGCCCGCGAGGGGCTGCGGTTGAAAGGCGGGCTGGCGGCGCATCAGCGACGGCTGTTGGTGGAGTACATCGACCAGCACCTGGAAGACCCGATCAGCCTGGGCCAACTGGCCGGGATGTGTGCGCTGTCGGAATACCACTTCGCGCGGATGTTCCGCCAAAGCTTCGGCCTGCCGCCCCATCAGTACGTGTTGGCACGCCGACTGACCCGCGCCCAGGCCCTGTTGCGCAGTGGCGCCCTGCCCTTGAGTGAAATCGCCTTGATGTGCGGTTTCTCCAGCGCCAGCCACTTCACCCATCGCTTCCGCCAGGCCCTGGGCGCCACGCCCGGCGAGTACCGACAGGCGTTCTGCGCCTAGGTCATCAACCCCAACGTCTTGGCCTTGGCCACCGCTTGCGTGCGCCGCTCCACGCCGAGCTTGCTGTGGATACGCCGCGCGTGGGTCTTGACCGTATGCAGGGAGATAAACAGCCGGTCGGCGATTTCCAGGTTGGAATAGCCCAGGGCGATCAACTGCAGGACTTCCAGTTCACGCTGGCTGAGTGGGCTTTCTGTCACACCTGACACTGGCGTTTGCGGCTCCATGCCCAGCTCACTCAACAACCCCGGCGAGCGCAAGCGCAGTTCACGAATCGCCTGCTGCACCTGGCAGCGTGCCGCCAACGCCAACCCGGTTTGCAGCGAGCGGCGCGCCAGCGTGGACTCACCGATTTGCCAGGCCACCTCCCCCAGCACCAGGTGCAGCTCGGTTTCCAGGCAGAGCATGCCGCGCTGGCGGGTGGTGTCCAGCAAGGCCGTGAGCCGCGCCACCGGCTGATCGGCGCAACCCAGCTTCACTTCCGCCAGCACCAGCAGGTACTCCAGGCGTGGCACCAGCTCCAACGTGGCCGGTGGCGCCTGCCGGGCCTGAGGCCCACGGAAGTGACGAAGCACACGGCGCACCGCTTCCACCGTCAATTCGGCACGCCCCTGCTGCAACCAGAAATGCCCGCTGACCAGCAGTAACACCGCGCGGTACACCGTGTCGGGCACCTGACGCTGCTGCATCAGCCGCTCGGCATCGCGCAGTTGCACAAAGGCCTGGGCGTAATCACCACGGTTGGCGGCCAGCAGGGCCAGGCCGAGAAATCCGTAAAGTACGCGTTTGTCCTGGCTGTGCAGGCACATCTTCAAGCCCGCCTCGAAACACTCGGCGGCCAGGCTGTCCTGCCCCTGACGCAACGCCAAGTGCCCGCGCCGCAGGGCGATGCGCCCGACCAAGGGCCCGGCCTTGAGTCGCTGTTTGAGCAACATCGCCTGCACACTTTCCAGCAGGCTTTGCGCCCGATAAGGGGCGCCACGCTGCTCCAGCAGTTGCGCGTGGTCCAGCTCCAACAAGGCTTCGAGCAGCAACGACCCATGGGCACGGGCCAGGCACAAGGCTTCGCGACTCAGGGCTTGGGCAACGTCCAGTTCACCGCGCAGCAAGGCTTGCTGGGTCAGGCCCGAAAGGCACATCAACCGCGACGTCCAAGCGCTGTCGGGCAAGGCTTGCAGCGCTTCCAGAAAATGCTCGCGAGAGCGCTCGGCATCACCGCCAAGATGCAGCAACCAGCCCCACTGCGCCTGCCAGCGCGCCAGCAGGTAGCGCTGTTGCGCCGCCGTCGGTTGCGGCGCGAAGCGTGCCAGTTGATGGATGCATTGCGCGGCTTGCTCGAAGCGCCCGGCGAACAGCAACGCCGCCGTCAGCAACCCGACCAATTGCGCCGAGCCGAGCATCAGCTCATCGCCCTGCTGTTCATGCAGGCGCAACAGCAACATCGCGTTCTGCTGGCGGAACAGGTCTTCGAAACTGAAGTGCTGCAACAGGCTCACCGCCACTTCGTATTCTTCGGCGAGCAAGGCTTGTTCAAACGCGGCCTGCCAGTCCTGTTCGGCGGTGAACCATTGGCAGGCGCGGCGGTGCCATGAACGCTTGGCTGGCCAGGGCTCGTCACGCAGCAAATCGGCGAGGGGTGGAAAGACCTGCAGCCACTCGGTGTCTTCCCAAGGCTGGATAAACGCGCCGAGGGCTTGCAGATCGTGCAAGTACTGATCGCCGTCGCCAAAGCCGAACAGGTGCTCGCACAACCCTGCGTTGAAACGCGGCAGATGCGCCAGCACGCGCCAGGCTTCGGCCAGCTCGGCTGGCAAGGTGCTGAACAGCTCGTGTTGCAGGTAATCGAGCAAGGTCTTTTCCGGGTGGCCGTCCCCCAGCAAAGCGATGCGCGTACCGGCACACCAGCCGGCACTGAACTGCAACACGCTGTCGACGGACTGCCCGCGCGCATGAATGAGCAATTGCTGGACCTCGGCAGGGCTGAACGCCAAGTCTGCGCCAAACTCCAGCAGCTCATCGTCCAGCAGCAACCTCGGCCAATTGCACAGCGGGCGACGCCGCGCGCCCAGCCACCAGGTCAGGGCCGGGCTGCTGGCGGTGAGCAGGCGATCCAGCAAGGCGTCGGTGTCCGGCGCGGGCAAGCGGCAGAAGTCATCGAGGAACAGCCAGGCCGGAGCCTGCCAACGCGCAAGGTCCGACAGCAGTGTCACCTCATCGGTGAACGGCAAACCCAGGTTCTGCGCCAGGCGCTGGCAAAGATCGAGGGGGCTCAGGGCAACACCATTGAGCGGCAACCAGTACACCGGGCAATCCTTGGGTGCCTGCAACGCGCATTCGGCGAGCAGCGCGCTCTTGCCACTGCCGCCGGGCGCGCACAGCAACTTGACCCTGACCTGCGCCGCCAGCAAGGGCGCGGCCAAACGTGGGCGCAACAAATGATGGGCGGACAGCCGAGGCATGAATCCAGGACGGTCCAGGCAGCGTGTCATGGCGGTCATTGCTGCATCCTGCTTTTTTATTGTTATGCAACGTGGCGCCTACCCTAGTCCTGTGGTCGGCGGTTGTTGAAGAAGTATTCAGCGGGGTGATTGGCGGGCATAAAAAAGCCGGGAGCCTAAAGGGTCCCGGCCAGATCAAAGGGTGATCAGCGAACCCCTTCGGCCCTCAACGCTGCCGGGGTGTAATCGGCCGCCTTGGCCGCGAAACCGAACACAAAGCTGCTCTTCTCCTCATTCTTCATGCCCAACGCGATGTAGCGCCCGGCAATGATGTCGTAGAGGGTTTCCACGGTGTAGGCCGGGGTCTGGTGGTCGTAATAGAACTGCGCATGACCTTCGGCGACACGCCACAGTTGGCCACGGCCGTCGTAGTGATCCACCAGTGCCACCTGCCAGCTGTCCTCGTCGATGTACATGTGGCGCTTGGCGTAGATGTGTCGCTCACTCGGCTTGACCGTGCCGACCACTTCCCACACGCGGTGCAGCTCATAGCGGGTCAGGTCCTGGTTGATGTGGCCGGCCTTGATGATGTCGTCGTACTTGAGGGTCGGCTGGTCGAGCTTGTAGCTGTTGTAGGGGATGTACATCTCTTTCTTGCCCACCAGCTTCCAGTCGTAGCGGTCCGGGGCGCCGGAGAACATGTCGAAGTTGTCCGAGGTGCGCAGGCCGTCGGAGGCGGTGCCCGGCCCGTCATACGCCACTTGCGGCGCGCGGCGCACGCGACGTTGGCCGGCGTTGTAGATCCACGCCAGGCGCGGCTCCTTCACCTGGTCGAGGGTTTCATGCACCAGTAGCACGTTGCCCGCCAGGCGCGCCGGCGCGGTCACCGATTGCTTGAAGAAGGTCAGCACGTTGGCCGCCTTGGCCGGGTCCATGTCCGGGATCAATTGCGGCACTGCCACTTCTTCTTCGAAGCGGATCGGCGTGTAGCTGCCGTTGGTCTGCGGCGTGGCCTGGGTGATGATGCGGCGCAGGTTGCCACCGTGGTAACGGGTGATGTGGTTCCACAGCACTTCCACGCCATTCTTCGGAATCGGGAACGCGTAGTAGCGGTTACCGGTGAAACCTTCCAGGCCATTGCCGTCATTGATCGGCTTGACGTTCAGCGCGCTGCGCTTGATCGATTCGTAGATCTCCGGTGGCAGGTTGACCGTACGGTGGGTTGGATACACCGGGATCTTGTAGGTCTCGGGGTAGCGCTTGAACATCGCCACCTGGCCGTCGGAGAGTTTGTCCTTGTATTTGTCGACGGTGGCCGCGGTGATCACGAACAGCGGTTTCTCACTGGCGAATGGGTCGGCCAGGAAGCCCTTGCTGTCCACGGCGCCGGCATTTTTCGGGATGCCACCGGTCCAGGCCGGGATCGAGCCGTCGGCGTTGCCGGCTTTTTCGGCGCCTACCGGGGTCAGGGTGGTGCCGAGCTTGGCCGCCTCTTCCGGCGACACCGCTGCCATCACGTTGGCAGCCAACAGGCTGATGGCCAACACTGCAATTGTCTTACGCATGGATGCTTGTCCTTCTTTAAGCCAGATCAGAAGTTCGCGCCGAAGCTGAGGGCGAGGAAGTCGCGGTCGGTCAGGGTGTTGTAGTCGCCGCCGAAGAAGTCGGTGTAGCTCAGGCTGGCGGTGTAGGTGCTGCGGTAGTCCGCATCCACGCCGATGCTGATGGCCTTGGCGCCTTTGTTGAACAGGCCATTGGGGCCGTAGCCGGCCACGTCATGGGACCAGGACAGGTTGGGCTTGAGGTTCACCCCGAAAATCGCGTTGTTGTAGTCAAGGATCGCCCGCGCACGGTAACCCCAGGAATTGGCGGTGACGAAACCATCGGTGTCGCCTTGGAAACCATAGGCACCGTAGACCGAGTCTCGGCCGTAGCGCAGTTTGGATTTGTCTTCCAGCCCACCGACATGCACGTACGCAGCCTCGCCTACCAGCGTCAGGCGTTCGGCGCCCAGCACCTGGTCGAAGAACTGGGTCATGGTGCTTTGGATCTGGGTGATTTCCTTGCGGCGATAGCCTTTGTTGTCGTCGCCAAAGTTGCTGCGGATTGGCGAGGCCAGTTGGCCTGCAACCGGGTTGATCAGGGCCAGGGTCAGGTCGGTGGTATTGAGTTGCACCGGGGCATTGGGGCGGTAGCTGATCTCGCCGGTCCACGCCGTGCCGGTGGGCAAGGTGGTGGAGAAGCTCGCACCGAACAGGCGGATGTCTTCCGGGTAGTCGAGATAATACTGGCCACGACCGAGCATCAGGCTCTGGACCAGCCCTGCACCCGAGCCGGGCGCGATACCATTGGCTGCACCGGAGATCGCACCGAGCCTGGCCAGGCTTGTATTGTTGGTGATGGTGCCCACCGTCGGGGTGCGGCTGTGGTAGTTCATGAAGTACAGGCCGTATTCGGTGTCATCCCCCAACCAACGCAACGCCGTACCGAACTGACCACTGTCACGGGCATCACGATCCCGTGCACGCTGCACGATCACACCTTCACGGGTCACTTGAAAGCCCTGCCCAAACGCGGCGGCCACCGGCTGCAACGGCGCAATCGCCGGGTTACCCACCGTGTAGTTGTCATTACAGCCGTGGGCCGCCACATCCCCACCAAAAAATGTGCCGCAGTTATCCAGTACGGTATTTTCCCAGTTCAGTTGGTAAAAACCTTCCACTGTCAGCTGGTTGGTCAAGCTCTGGGAGGCGAACAGCATGTTCACCGGAATCAGCCCTTCCTTGATCTCCGCACCGGGGCGGCGGAAGGCTGAGACGTCGATGGGGTTGATGCTGTTGATGGAGTTACCGATAAAGGTACTTTCGCCCCAGCTGACCACTTGCTTGCCGAGGCGCACGTTGCCCGGTTGGTCGCCAATCGAATAGTTGTGATAGACGAAGGCATCGAGCAACTCGTAGCCGGAGGAACGTGCGCCCTCATCGCGGTGGTGATTGCTGATCTGTTTGAATTCGCGATCTTCATCCTGCAACTCGAAGTCGTACCAGTACTTGCCACGCACGAACACGCCGCTGTCGCCGTACTTGAGTTCCAGGTCGTGAATACCCTTGAAGATCTTGGAGAAGGTCTCGCCCTTCTTGAAATTCAAGCGCCCGTCATCCCCGGTAGACGCCTGGCCAGTGCCGCCATTGACGGTGCCCACCAGCTTTTTATCGGCGTCGCGCATGCCCCAGCTCGCGCCCACCGACAGCGAGGAATCGAATTGCCCTTCGATCTCGCCAATGTTGAATGAAACAGCCTGTGCCTGGGCACAGCACCCCAACGCAACCGCAGCGGCCAGCGCCTGTGGCCTGAAGATGGCGCGCATTGTTGTTCTTGTCATGCGTCTTCCCCGGTGAGTGACAGAAGGCCCCACCCTACTGCCGCCCATCAGGAGCGATAAGCGCACCAAGGAGGGATTCGTGTTGTCGCTCGAAAGGATGACAGGGCGCTCTGGCCTGGGCTTCGGGCACAGGCATGCATTGGGTGGATGGTGGGTTATCAGGGGAATGTATGGAGGACCGCGCAACTGTTGCTGATTGCGCAACAGTCCTTGTCACGAATCGGCATTACTCATTTTGTTACAAGCGGCTATTCTTACCGGGCTTTCAGGGCAAACGGCCCGCTTCCACAACCGGAAGAAAAGCCAGATTCAAATGGATTGATGCCTGTTTTCAGTCTGTTACCGGTGTTCACTGACGTTGATTTGTCGCTCCTTGATCCAACGTCTTACTTCGGCCGCTGCCTATGCAGCGGCCTTTTTTATGCCTGGAATAAAACGGGGCGCCCTCAGCGCCCCGTAGCATTCAAGCTTTTTCAAGCAACGATCACAGGCTGAATTTCTGCAAATTGGCCATCATCTCCTTCAACGCCTCGATGTTGTCCTTGGGGTGAGCCGCCCCCTCGAAGTCGCAAATCTGCTGCCAATGCGCCGCCACGTCATCGGGCGAGAAGCCCGCTTGCGGATCAAAGCCCACGCCCAGGCTACGCTCCCAGCGGGTCTTGCCGATCCAGCCGCCGCCCACTTCAAACAGCCCCGAGGTTTCCTCACAGGCCTCGCTGCCCAGGTACACCACCAATGGGCTGACCAACTCCGGCTTGAGGCGCTCGAACACCTGCGGCGGGATCAAGCCTTCGGTCATGCGCGTGCCACCGGTTGGGGCGATGGCGTTGACCAGAATGTTGTTCTTGCGGCCCTCCAGCGCCAGGGTGCGCGTCAGTCCATACAAGCCCAGCTTGGCCATGCCGTAGTTGGACTGGCCGAAGTTGCCGTAGATGCCCGAGGTGGATGCAGTGAAGATCACCCGGCCATAACCTTGCTCGCGCAGATGGGGCCAGGCGGCGCGGGTGACTTTGTAGGCGCCTTCGACATGTACCCGGTAAACCAGGTCCCAGTCGCTGTCGTCCATTTTGTGGAAGGTCTTGTCGCGCAGGATGCCGGCGTTGTTGACCACCACGTCGATACGGCCAAAGGCGTCGAGGGCGTTCTGCACGATCTTGTCACCGTCGGTGACAGAGTCATGGTTGGCTTCGGCGATACCACCGGCTTCGCGGATCTGCGCCACCACACGGTCGGCAGCCGAAGCATTGGCGCCTTCGCCCTGGGTGGAACCGCCCAGATCGTTGACCAGCACCTTGGCGCCATGTTTGGCGAACAGCAGCGCATGCGCCCGGCCCAACCCGCCGCCGGCACCGGTGACGATCACGACCTTATCCTGGAACTGCACTGACTGACTCATACCGAACTCCAAAGGCGACAATGGGAATGGGTCGAGTGTCAGGCACGGGGGCTTTGGTCACAATAAAGCCGGCCAGGGCTGAATGGTGCTCGATAAGGCTGGGGGATAATCGTCAGCTCAGGAATAGGCCAATCGTGGTGCCGGTTGCCCAATCCGATCACGGAACGCCAGGTAGTGCTTGAGCACCTGAACCGGCGCCTCGATCTGCGGGTAGTGGCCGATATTGGCCAGCAGCACCGTGTCGGCGTGAGGCACCAACTCGCGGTAACGCTCCACCATATGAGCGCCGGAGATCGGGTCGATCTCGCCATCGATCACCCGCAGTGGCACTTCATCCTGTTGCATCGCCGCCACCCAACGCTCACGCATACGCCTGCGTTGAGGGATGTAGGCAATGAGTTTGTGCAGGATGCGCGTGCCTTCATGGCAGTCGATCAAACTCCAGAAATCATCCAGGGCGCTTTCGCTGGGGCGGGTGTTGGGGCCGAAGATCTGGCTGAAACTGTTCGCCAGGGCATTGCGCCCAAAGGCACGGCCGATCATCCAGCCCAGCGGGCTGAGCAAGAGTTTTTGCACCAATGCCGGGCGATGGGTTTCGGGAAACAGCCCGCCGTTGAGAAACACGCAGCTGGCCATCTGAAAGCGACCTTCGTAGTGCCGGGCCAGCAGTTCCTGGGCGACGCTGTCACCGTAGTCGTGGGCCAGCACATGCACCGGCTGCTCCACGCGCAGATGTTCCAGCAGGGCTTGTTGCAAATCCGCCTGCTCCAGCAGGCAGTATCCGTGATCGAGTGGCTTGGCCGAGTCACCAAAACCGAGCATGTCGCAGGCAATCACCAGGTTGCGCTGGGCCAGGGGCTGCCACAGGTAGTGCCAGTCCCAGCTGGCGGTGGGAAAGCCATGGATCAGCAGCAACGGTTCACCCTGCCCCGCCACCCAATAACGGATGGTGCGGCCGTGGAAGTCGAACGTCTGGCTGCGTTTGCGCCAGGCTCTCAGCGGGATCTCGGCGAGTGGCATCAGCTTCTATACCCAGGGTCTTGAGTGTCCAGCTTACGCAGCAACGCCGGCCAGGCCAGCGCGCCCCCCATACCTTGTGCGCTCTTTGTGACAGCCGCCACCATTGCCTTGGCGCCAGCGAGAATCTGGGGGCCGATGCCGATCAATTCAGCACCACCGTTTTGCGCCAGCACCTGGATATCGCAGGCGCGCTGGAACGTGAACATCATCAGGAAGGTGTCGGCGATGGTGCTGCCGCAGGTCAGCAGGCCGTGGTTGTGCAGCATCAGGAAATTGTTGTCACCCAGATCGGCCTGCAGGCGGGCCTTTTCTTCGTGATTCAGCGCCACGCCTTCGTAGGCGTGATAGGCCAGGCTCGACAGCACGAATATCGATTGCTGGCTGATCGGCAACACGCCTTGCTTCTGCGCCGCCACCGCAACACCGGCAGCGGTGTGGGTGTGCAGCACGCAGGTTACGTCGTGGCGCACTTCGTGGATGGCGCTGTGGATGGTGTAGCCCGCCGGATTGATCTCGTAGGGGCTGTCCATCAGCTTGTTGCCGGCCTGGTCGACCTTGACCAGGCTCGACGCAGTGATCTCGTGGAACATGAGGCCGTAGGGGTTGATCAGGAAATCATCAGTGCCCGGCACCTTGGCCGAGATGTGGGTGAAGATCAGGTCATCCCAACCATGCATCGCCACTAGGCGGTAGCAGGCAGCCAGGTCGACACGGGTCTGCCATTCGGCGGCGCTGACCTGATCTTTGACATTCTGTGGCGATAGAACGGGGGCTAGGCTCACGGCAACGACCTCCTTGGCGCATTTTCTTATTGTTTTTTTGAGTGATGGGCCAGTCTAGTCAGACGCCGTGGCCGCCGTAGTTGCCTTGGCAGCCAGCTTGATGACCGTACGAGTCAGTGTTGAGAATAGTTTAAATGCGTACACGCGACGTCAGAGAAGTGCCGCCAATAAAGGCGCGGCGAACAGGTTGAGCAGCCCCGTCAGCACCATCACCAAGCCCGCGACGGAGCCCTCTTCACCGCCCACTTCATGGGCCCGGCTCACGCCCGCACCGTGGGCACCCACCCCAAACAATGCACCGCGCGCCAAGGGGGTGCGCAATGGCAACCATTTGAGCAGCACACCACCGAGCATGGCGCCGAACACGCCGGTGAACATCACGAACACGGCCGTCAGTTCAGGCACACCACCGAGGTCGGACGACACGGGCATGGCGAACGGCGTGGTGATGGAGCGCGGCACCAGGGACATCGTCACCGAGGTGTCCAGCGCCAACGCCTTGGCCAAGCCGAATGAGGTGGCGATGGAGGCCACGCTGCCGGCGATCATGCCCAGCAACAAGGCCGACCAGTAACGCGCCAGCAACGTGCGCTGCTGCCAGATTGGCACCGCGAAGGCCACGGTCACCGGGCCCAGCACCAGCATCAACCAATGGGTGTCAGCGGAGTATTCCGCGTAGGCGGTGTTCATCGGCACCGCCACGGCCAGCAAGAGTACCGGCACCAGGATCAGCGGCGACAACAGGTAACGCCCGGTGCGACGGTAGATCCACCGGCTGAAGACATACGCGCCCAAGGTCAAGGCGAGCCAGAACACCGGCATCAGCTCAAGCTTCATGGCGCAGCCTCCAGCGGCACACCAGTTCGACGGTGAACGCGGTCACCAGCATCACCGCCAAGGTGCTGAAGCCAATCACCAGCAGGATACGCCAGCCGTCATTGCGCAACAGGCCGCCATAGTCCAGCAGGCTCATCAGCGCAGGAATGAAGAACAGCAACATTTCAGCCATCAACACACCGGCGCCCAATTGCAGGGTCGCCGGCTTGACCAGGCCGCTGGCGAAGGTTGCCAGCAGCAGGCCCAGCCCCACCACGCCGCCAGGGATCGGCCACGCCAGCCACACGGCCAATTGGCAACCGAGCAGGTAAATGGCCAACAGCACGACCAATTCAATCAACAGACGGGTGAAACGTTTCATGGGCTTTGGTTCCTCGCAGGCCTCCATTTTAGAGACGCGCACCCCATCCCCACAGCGAATTGTTAGACTGCCGACTATTCCAAATGGGAATCCTGATCATGGAATTCAAACAGCTGCGCAGCTTAGTCGAAGTGATCCACCGAGGCGGTTTTACCCAAGCGGGGAAAACCCTGCACATCAGTCAATCCGCCGTCAGTAAACAGGTGGCGCAACTGGAACAAAGCCTGGGCACCCCGCTGTTGGAGCGCACCGGTTCACACATTCGCCTGACCGCTGCCGGCGACGTGGTGCTGCAACGGGCTGAAGCCATGCTGCGCTTGCAGACGGAATTGCTGAGTGAGCTGGATGACATGCAGCAACTGGCCCGCGGCGAGTTGCGCCTGGGCCTGCCGCTAATGGCGGGGGATACGTTGTTTGCGGGACTGTTTGCCGAGTACCGCAGGCGCTACCCGAAGGTCACCATCCAACTGCTGGAAGGCGGCAGCCGCACGATCGAACAGGCCATTCTCAATGGTGAACTGGATGTGGGTGGCTGCCTGAATTCCAGTGATCCAGCCTTCGCCCGGCAAGCCTTCTGCGATGAGCCGCTCGACGCCTTGCTGCCGATGGATCACCCGCTGGCGCAGAACGCCCAGGTGCGCCTGGAGGAACTGGCGGACACGCCGTTCCTGATGTACCAGCGCAGCTTTGTGCTCAATGATCGGTTGATCCAGGCTTGCCAGCAGGTGGGTTTCACTCCGAGGGAAATCGGCCGTAGCGGCCAGGCGGATTTCCTCGCCGCCCTGGTCGCGGCGGGCCAGGGCGTGGTGCTGTTGCCCAGTGTGGTTGCCCGTGGGCTGGTGCGACCGGGCGTGGTGCGCCTGACGCTCAAGGCGCCCGACGACCTGCGCTGGGACATTGCGTTTACCTGGCGTGCGGGCGCCTATCTGTCGAAAGCCGCCCAGGCCTGGCTGGCGTTATTGCGGGAATTTCCGGTCAGCCGCGCAGTGCAGTAACCAACTCAGCCAGCCACGGTTCAGCGTCGGCTTCCGGGGTGACGCTTTCGCTGGCGTCCAGGCGCAGCATCGGCAGCACTTCGCGCACGCCGAGTTCACCAAACAGCTCGCGCATTTGCTCGCCGCCGCCGCAGAAGGTATCGCCATAGCTGGCGTCGCCCAGGCCGATCACCGCACCGGGCAGGCCACGCCAGGCGGCAGGCAGTTGATCGCGAATCATCGAATACAGGGGCTGCAGGTTGTCGGGCAACTCGCCCATGCCGGTGGTGGACGTCACCGCCAGAAACGCCTCGGGGCCGAACGCTTGCACATCCGCCAACGTGGCGCGGGGGTTGTGCCAGGCCTCGAAGCCGGCGGCCTTGAGAATATCGGCAGCGTGGCGGGCGACTTCTTCAGCTGTGCCGTAGACCGAGCCGGAAAGGATGGCGACTTTCATCAATCTGATCCTGTAGTTGAGCGAAAGCCTGGGATATTAACAGCTGAGGCAAATATTTCGGCGCAGCCCGTGCAACATTCGACAGTTGCCATAAACTCCAGGCTCGAAAACAAGCCATGGACCGCTCAATGATTAATGCCAAGCTGATGCAACTGGTCGTCAATGCCTCCAATGACGGTATCGTCATCGCCGAGCGCGAAGGTAAAGACAAGCCGCTGATCTACGTCAACCCGGCATTCGAGCGCATGACCGGCTACACCCCGGATGAAATCCTCTATCAGGATTGCCGTTTCCTGCAGTCGGGCGACCGTGACCAGCCTGCGCTGATGGCGATTCGGGAAGCGATGGAAAGTGGCGGGGCTTGCCGGGAAATCCTGCGCAACTACCGCAAGGACGGCACCCTCTTCTGGAACGAACTGTCGCTGTCGTCGGTGTACAACGAGGCGGACAAACAGACATATTTCGTCGCGGTGCAAAAGGACGTCACCCTGCAAGTCAAAGCACAGCAACGCGTCGCCCAGCTTGAGACCGAACTGGCGCAGCTCAAGGCTGAACTGACGGCGCTCAAGACGACGAGCGGATCTAACAAAATTTAGGTAAGGAGGTCATTAGGGGGGATAATGGCATTTTAATACCCTTTAATGAGCATGAGCGATGCAACGTGACGCGCTTCTGACCCAAGATGAACTGGACTTCATTCAGAACATGCAACACAACCCGCAACTGAACCTGCGGGATGCCTCGTCGAGCCTGACCGACAACGGCGGTGCGCAGATTCGCGACTTGCTGACTCGGCTCGCCGCTCATGACCACGTCACCCTCCAGGCGCAATTTGACAACCAGCAACTGACCTTCCCGCTGCACTTGGTGGAAGATGAGTTCCATGCGGTTCACCTGCGCCTGGGCGTACCGAGTATTTTCGAGGACGGGCCGATGATCCGCCCCTGGCGCCTGGCGCTGGAAACGCCGGTGGCACTGGAAAATATCAAGGGCACCCCGGGTGCATTGTGGGTGCACGAGGTGTCGTTCAAGGGTGTGCTGGTGGAGATTCGGGGCCGGGTCAAGCCGCCGAAAACCTTTTCACTGTGGTTCAGTCCTTCAGGTTACGAGCGCATTGCGTTGCGCGGAACCTTCGAACGAGAAACCGCGCGCGGGCTGTTCGCCTATCGGCTGAGCCAGGGCGACATCGACGAAACCGAGCGCCTGCGCCAGTTCATCCTGCACCAGCACCGCCTGGTCCATCCTGAAGTCCACGCCTGAGATCAGGTATCCAGGCCACCACCCAGAAATTGCTGCAAGCGGCGCTGCATCAACCGGCCTTCATTGCCCAGGCAGCCGATGGATGAACCGGCGAGGCTTTCCTGCGCCAAGTCCGCTGCATCGCCGGCCAACAATAGCGGGCAATTCAGGGTCAGCGCCAGACGCCTGAGCCGCAACGGCAACTCACTGCCGGGGGCGCGATTGGAAAACAGCACCAAGGCTTGGGGCTGGGTCTTTTCACAGATCAGGGTCAACTCATCGAATGGCTGGCCCACGCCCAAGATCTTGACCGCCTGTTTCTCCCCCGACATCAGCAAGCCCGCGACCAGCAACTCCAGCTCGCGGCATTCCCCCGCAACGGCCGCGAGCAACACTCGAGGCAGCGGTGCGGCGGCGGCCATCTGCAAACGTTGTGCGGTACGCGAACGCAGGAAATTATCGAAGAACAGCCACTCGCTGGCCTGGCCGAAGCGGCCTTGATGACGCAACAATGCCTGCCAGAGCGGCATGAGAATGTCCTGGAACACCACGGCGAGGGGATAGGCGGAAAAGATCTGGCCGTACAAACGGTCCAATTGGCGGTCATCGAACGCGCTGATTGCCTGGCGCAATTGCCCGCGCCATTGCTCCCATTCCACTTCCGCGCCGAGGGCGGCATCCGGTTCGCTGAGCAACGCGTCGCGCGCCAGGATCCGCCCCACTTTGCTCACCGCCACGCCGCGTTCAATCCAGTCGAGAATCCGGTGCACAGTGTCGATGTCTGTGCGCGAGTACAATCGATGCCCACTTTCGGTGCGAGTGGGTTGGATCAGGCCATAGCGCCGTTCCCAGGCACGCAAGGTCACCGGGTTGACGCCGGTGAGCCGAGCGACTTCGCGGATAGGGAAAAGATCGTCGCAAGCGCTTCCGTTGTCGGAAATCGTTTCGCGTTGAGGAGCAATAGTTTCGGGCATCAGAGGTCAAAAACATCCGTGTCGATTTGGATCCCATTTAACGCTTTTTCAGCAGATCGACACAAGCTGAACGACGAACCGACCAAAGTATCTGGTGTATTTCGCTAAAACAGGAATAATCCTTGCCTGTTTTTTCTACGTCGCTGCAACACCCCGCAGCCTCGTTTGTGTGCCGCCTACCCGGCCCAGCGCACTCGCTTATTTGGAGATACACAATGTCTACCTCTCCCGTCACCCTGATGGTTGCGCGCCGCGTGGCCAAGGGTCGCTACGAAGAACTGATGGCCTGGCTGCGCGAAGGCGAGCAATTGGCCACGGACTTTCCCGGCTACCTGGGTTCAGGTGTCCTCGCGCCGCCGCCCAACGATGATGAATTCCAGATCATTTTCCGATTCGCCGATGAAAAGACGCTGCATGCCTGGGAATTTTCGGCCTCCCGCAGTGCTTGGTTGAGCCGTGGCAGCGAGCTGTTTGCCAACCCGTCCGAGCACCGCGTACGCGGTATCGATGGCTGGTTCGGTGCGGTCGGCGCGCGCCCTCCCCGCTGGAAGCAGGCGGTGGCGATCTGGCTGGCGTTTTTCCCGGTGTCGCTACTGTTCAATTTTGTCCTGGGACCCCTGCTCAGCGAGCTCGACCTGGCGCCACGCGTGCTGGTCAGTACCATGGCCCTTACGCCACTGATGGTGTACTGGTTCATCCCACTGTCGACCCATCTGTTGGCCAATTGGCTGCACCCTGCCCCGACCCCACGCAAGGCCAGCGAAGCCGCTGCTTGAGTACAGGGGCGCTCGGTCGCTGGTATAGTTTCAATCTGCCAGCGACTCGAGCCTCCCATGACTGCAACAAACGCCCCGATCCTGATCACCGGCGCCGGCCAGCGGGTCGGCCTGCATTGCGCCCAGCGCCTGCTGGACGAAGGCCATCCGGTGATTTTCAGCTACCGCAGCGAACGGCCCGGCGTACAGGCCCTGCGCGAGCGCGGAGCGATCGGGGTGTTTGCCGATTTCTCCAGCGAGGCCGGCATCCTGGCGTTTATCGCTGAACTGAACAACCATACCCAACGCCTGCGCGCGATCATCCACAACGCCTCGGCCTGGATCGCGGAAACGCCCGACGACGAAAGCCGCGCCTTTACCGACATGTTCAGCGTGCACATGCTTGCGCCGTACTTGATCAACCTGCATTGTTCACCTTTGCTGCAACGCTCGACACCCGCCGACATCGTGCATATCAGCGATGACGTGGTGCGCAAGGGCAGCCGCCAGCACATCGCCTATTGCGCCACCAAGGCCGGCCTCGACAGCCTCACGTTGTCGTTTGCCGCGCAGTTCGCGCCGACGATCAAGGTCAATGGCATTGCTCCGGCGATGGTGATGTTCAACGACGGCGACGACGCAGCCTACCGCGCCAAGGTACTGGCCAAGTCGGCACTGGGCATCGAACCCGGCCCCGAGGTGATCTACCAGAGCGTTCGCTATTTGCTGGATAACCCCTATGTCACCGGTACCACCCTGACCGTCAACGGCGGGCGGCATATCAAGTAAGCCGTTTGTGAGGATGTTGTATGACCCTGCCCCATCACTACCGCGAGATCCTCAAAGGCCTGGGCGAAGACCCGGAGCGCGAAGGCCTGCTCGACACCCCCAAGCGCGCCGCCAAGGCCATGCAGTACCTGTGTCACGGCTACGAGCAGAGCCTGGAAACGATCGTCAACGGTGCGCTGTTCACCTCCGACAATGACGAGATGGTGATCCTCAAGGACATCGAGTTGTACTCGTTGTGCGAGCACCACCTGCTGCCCTTCATCGGCAAGGCCCATGTGGCCTATATCCCCACCGGCAAGGTGCTGGGCCTGTCGAAACTGGCGCGCATCGTCGACATGTTCGCCCGGCGCCTGCAGATCCAGGAAAACCTCACCCGACAGATCGCCGACGCGATCCAGGACGTGACCCAGGCCGCCGGGGTAGCCGTGGTGATCGAAGCCCAGCACATGTGCATGATGATGCGCGGCGTGGAAAAACAGAATTCAACCATGAACACCTCGGTGATGCTCGGCGCGTTCCGCGAGTCGAACACCACGCGCATGGAGTTCCTGCAACTGATCGGACGGAGCAAGTAGCAATGCCACAACTTCAACCAGGCATGGCGCGCATCCGGGTCAAGGACCTGTGCCTGCGCACGTACATCGGCATCAACGAGGACGAGATCCTCAACAAGCAGGATGTGCTGATCAACCTGACCATCCTGTATGCCGCCCAGGAAGCCGTGCGCGACAACGACATTGACCATGCGCTGAACTACCGCACCATCACCAAGGCGATCATCGCCCACGTCGAGGGCAACCGCTTTGCCCTGCTGGAGCGCCTGACCCAGGAGCTGCTGGACCTGGTGATGAGCAATGAGTCGGTGCTGTACGCCGAAGTCGAAGTGGACAAGCCCCATGCCTTGCGCTTTGCGGAGTCGGTTTCGATTACTTTGGCGGCCAGCCGCTAACCCCTGAATTATCAGTGAGCCCTATGAACGACCAACAACGCCTCGAACTCGAAGCCGCCGCCTTCCGCCGATTGGTGGCGCACCTGGACAGCCGCAAGGATGTGCAGAACATCGACCTGATGAACCTCTCGGGCTTCTGCCGCAACTGCTTGTCCAAGTGGTACAAGGCGGAGGCCGACGAGCGCCAGATCGAGCTGAGCCTCGATGACGCCCGTGAAGTGGTGTACGGCATGCCGTACGCCGAGTGGAAAGCCCAATACCAGAAAGAAGCCAGCGCCGACCAACAGGCGGCGTTCGCCAAAGGAAAAACCCATGACTGATCTGAACACCCTGCGCGCCAGCCTCAACAGTGGCGAACATGTTTTTGCCGATACCCTGGCATTTGTCGCTGCCGGTTATGACTACCAGCCGCAAGCCTTTACCAATGGCGACGTGGAAAATGCCGCTGGGCAGAATGAAGGCTCGTGCAAGACCTTAGGCCTGGCGTTGCTGGAAGGCTTGAGCGATCAGGAAGCACTGCTGGCGTTTGGTGAGCATTACCGCTCGGTAGTGGCGACGCCTGAGGGCAGCGATCACGGCAATATCCGTGCGTTGATTGCGAATGGCTTGGCCGGTGTGAAATTCAGCGCACTGCCGCTGACCCGTCGCTGATCAAATCGCGGACATAAAAAAACCGGCCTCTCAGCCGGTTTTTTGTTTTAACGATTTAGAACGAAGCGTCCTTCAAACCATCGAGGTAACGCTCGGCATCCAGTGCCGCCATGCAACCGGCACCGGCCGAGGTAATGGCCTGGCGGTAGACGTGGTCGGCCACGTCACCGGCAGCGAAGATGCCTTCGATGTTGGTGGCAGTCGCGTTGCCTTCGCGGCCGCCCTGCACTACCAGATAACCGTCTTTGGCTTCCAGCACGCCTTCGAACAGCGAAGTGTTCGGGGTGTGGCCGATAGCGATGAACACGCCGTCGACTTTCAGCTCGTCGAAGCTACCGTCGTTGTTCTTCAGGCGGGCACCGGTCACGCCCATGTTGTCGCCCAGGACTTCGTCCAGGGTGGCGTTGAGCTTAAGGATGATCTTGCCTTCAGCCACACGGGCGTGCAGCTTGTCGATCAGGATCTTCTCGGCGCGGAAGGTCTCGCGGCGGTGAACCAGGGTCACGGTGCTGGCGATGTTGGCCAGGTACAGTGCTTCTTCCACGGCGGTGTTGCCGCCACCGACTACGGCGACTGGCTTGTTGCGGTAGAAGAAACCATCGCAGGTCGCGCAGGCGGAAACGCCCTTGCCCATGAACGCTTCTTCCGATGGCAGGCCCAGGTAGCGGGCGCTGGCGCCGGTAGCGATGATCAGCGCGTCACAGGTGTACACGCCGCTGTCGCCGGTCAGGCTGTAAGGCTTCTTGGAGAAGTCGACCTGGTTGATGTGGTCAAACACGATCTCGGTTTCGAAACGTTCAGCGTGTTCTTTCATGCGTTCCATCAGCACCGGGCCTGTCAGGCCGTGGACGTCGCCCGGCCAGTTGTCGACTTCGGTGGTGGTGGTCAGTTGACCACCCGCCTGCATGCCAGTGATCAGCAGCGGCTTGAGGTTGGCCCGGGCAGCGTAGACCGCAGCGCTGTAACCGGCAGGGCCGGAACCCAGGATAATCACTCGCGAATGACGGGTATCAGACATGACTCACTCCTATCGACCGCCCGGACTACAAGGCGGCTGGAATAAAAAAGGGACCACGAAGCACTTGGGGAAGGCTTCAACTCGCAGACCCTGAAAAATAATGGGTGCAGCGTATCGAGGGGGGCAAGATTAAGGAAATACGGAATAACAATCCAGCTCATAGGTGGTCTCTATGCAGTCACCGCTGTTGATCAACACCTTTGTTACCACTGATGTCGCCGCTTTCGCCTGTTAAACAAAGCCGGTAAGGTCGGCGCGTTCGTCACTTTGTTCGGAGTTCTCCATGCCCGCCCCTGCTCTTTCCGGCCCGCAATACCTGCGTGAAGGCCTCAAACTGGTGTTGAGCCCCGGCCTGCGCCTGTTTGTGCTGCTGCCGCTGGTGATCAACCTGGTGCTGTTCGTCGGCTTGATCTATTTCGCCGGTCATCAGTTCAGCTTGTGGGTCGATCATCTGATGCCGACGCTGCCGACTTGGCTGAGCTTTCTGAACTACCTGCTCTGGCCCCTGTTTGTCGTGTTGGTGGTGTTGATGGTGTTTTTCACGTTCACCATGCTGGCCAACATCATCGCCGCGCCCTTCAACGGTTTTCTCTCGGAGAAAGTGGAAGTGGTGGTACGCGGCACCGATGATTTCCCGGCCTTCAGTTGGGGCGAGTTGATCGCCATGGTCCCGCGCACCCTGGCCCGCGAGATGCGCAAGCTGGGCTACTTCCTGCCACGGGCCATCGGCCTGTTTATCCTGTCGTTCATACCCGTGGTCAACCTGATCGCCGCACCTCTGTGGCTGTTGTTTGGCGTGTGGATGATGGCGATCCAGTACATCGACTACCCGGCGGATAACCACAAGCTGGGCTGGAACGAAATGCTCGCCTGGCTGCGCCAGAAACGCTGGCAGAGCATGAGCTTCGGTGGGATTGTTTACCTGGTGCTGCTGGTGCCGGTGGTCAACCTGTTGATGATGCCGGCAGCGGTGGCCGGCGCCACGTTGTTCTGGGTGCGTGAACAAGGTGCCGAGGCAATGGCTCAGCAGCAAAAAGTGACCCAGTCATAAATCCATCATCTCGATGACACAATGACGACATGGCCCACGGCGACACTGTGGGTCATGACGACAGCCTCGCTTCACATCACCCTCATCACCGAAACCTTCCCGCCAGAGATCAACGGGGTGGCCAATACCCTTGGTCGCCTGTGCGAGGGTTTGCGTGCCCGTGGCCATCAAGTCGAGCTGGTGCGTCCGCGCCAGGGCGTCGACCAGAGCCGCCCCAGCGACGACGCCTTGCTGCTGTGCCGTGGCTGGCCGCTGCCGGGTTATCCGGGCCTGCAATGGGGGCAGTCGTCGATGCACAAATTGCTGCGTCGCTGGACCCGTCAGCGCCCGGACGTGCTATACATCGCCACGGAAGGACCGCTAGGTTTGTCCGCGCTGCGCGCCGCGCGTCGTTTGGGGATCAGCGTGGTCAGCGGCTTTCACACCAACTTCCAGCAGTACTCGAACCAATATGGCATGAGTATGCTGAGCCGGATGGTCACTCACTATCTGCGCTGGTTCCATAACCGCTCGACCCTGACCCTGGTGCCCAGCGCCAGCCAGCGCCTGGAGCTGGAGCGCAAGCATTTCGAGCGTCTGGGCATGTTGTCGCGCGGAGTGGACAGCCAGTTGTTCCACCCGGCCAAACGCGACAATGCATTACGGGAAAGTTGGGCGCTGAACAGTGAGCAAACCGCCGTGCTCTATGTGGGACGGCTGGCCCAGGAGAAAAACCTGGGGTTGCTCAAGCGCTGCTTCGAGACCTTGCAGGACACCTATCCTCTGCGTCAGATGAAGCTGATCATCGTCGGTGATGGCCCGCAACGCGCGACGATGGAGAAAGAACTGCCGGAGGCGATCTTCTGCGGCACCTTGCGCGGTGAGGAACTGGCGCGGCACTACG
Organism: Pseudomonas sp. DWRC2-2; assembly: GCF_049897885.1. Taxonomy (NCBI): domain Bacteria; kingdom Pseudomonadati; phylum Pseudomonadota; class Gammaproteobacteria; order Pseudomonadales; family Pseudomonadaceae; genus Pseudomonas; species Pseudomonas sp. DWRC2-2. The sequence goes on along the minus strand of NZ_JAFCXD010000010.1, from coordinate 63,944 downwards.
CGTCAGGTGATGTGTTCCTGTTCCCCAGCCTGACCGAAACCTTCGGCAATGTGGTGCTGGAAGCGATGGCGTCGGGGTTGGGTGTGGTGGCCTACGATCAGGCAGCGGCGACGCAGCATATTCGCCATGGCTACAACGGCGTGCTGGCGATGCCGGGGGATGAGAACGCGTTTTGCGAGGCGGCCAACTGGCTGCTGGAGGACGCCGAAAGCCTGCGTCGCATGCGCCTGAATGCACGTCAGCATGCGAGTCGCCAGGGTTGGCCAGCGATTATCGAACAGTTCGAGCATCAATTACGGGGTGTATGCAGCGAAAACTTTGCGCTTCCTACACAGCCTTACGTACGATGAAACCCTAAGTCTTTCCTTATATTTAAGTCAGGAACTGCTTAAAGCGAAATACCAATTATTGATACCTGTTATCTGAGCAGGGCTTTCAATAATGGAGATACGGTATATGTCAGCTTACGGAATGGGTGTACGCAATGGCGTCAACATGCCAAACGCCGAATGGACGCGTCAGCAACAATGGTTGGATAAATCTCGAGCAGAACCGCCTGTCTACGGTCAACCGGGGCATAAAGACCCAAACAAAACCGATCACACAAAAGAACTGTACAAAGGCCCGCAGTACTGACGCCTAACGCCATAAAACTCCCTGTGTCTTCACAGGGAGTCCAGCCACTCACACCAGAGTCGTCAACGCCTCACGACTGAAGGGCAGGATGTCGCCCTCGCGGCCTTCGCGCACCTTCAAGGCCCAATCCGGGTCGACCAGAAGCGCACGACCTACCGCCACCAAGTCGAACTCGTCATTATTCAGGCGCTCCAGCAGCTTCTCGAGGCTGGCCGGTTGCGCGACCTTGTCGGTGTTGACCATGAACTGCAGGAACTCGCCATCCAGGCCGACGCTGCCCACGGTAATGGTCGGCTTGCCGGTGAGCTGACGGGTCCAGCCGGCCAGGTTGAGGTCGGACCCTTCGAATTCAGGCTCCCAGAAACGGCGCGTGGAGCAGTGGAAAATATCCACACCCGCGTCAGACAACGGCTTGAGAAATTCGCCCAACGCCTCAGGAGTTTGTACCAGCCGCGCGGTGTAATCCTGCTGCTTCCACTGGGAGAAACGGAAGATGATCGGGAAGTCCGGACCGACGGCGGCGCGGGTGGCCTGGATCAGCTCGATGGCAAAGCGCGAGCGGTTGGCCAGACTGCCGCCGTATTCGTCGGTACGCTGATTGCTGCCTTCCCAGAAGAACTGATCGACCAGATAGCCGTGGGCGCCGTGGATCTCAACGCCATCCATACCGATGCTCTGGGCATCCTTGGCGGCTTGGGCGAAGGCGTTGATCACCTCCTTGATGTCTTGATGGGTCATGCCGTGCACGACCACGTTGCCATCCTTGAGTTTTTCCATCGGGCCGTAGGCTGGCACGCTGGCATCCGGCTCGGTGCCGATGCGACGTACGCTGCCCACATGCCACAGCTGCGGGACGATCTTGCCGCCTTCGGCATGTACCGCGTCGACGACTTTCTTCCAGCCAGCCAGGGCGGCTTCACCGTAGAAGTGCGGGACGTTGGGGTAACCGTTCGAGGCCTGGTGGCCGACCACGGTGCCTTCGGTGATGATCAGGCCCACTCCAGCAGCGGCGCGGCGGCGGTAGTACTCGATGACTTTGGAGTTGGGGACACCGCCCGGCGAAAACGAGCGGGTCATCGGCGCCATGACGACACGGGTCGACAGTTGCAACGCACCGAGCTGGAAGGGTTTGAACAAGGCTTGGACGGGCATGGGGGCACTCCACGGAAGTCGGGGTTTATGATGTGGATAATATGGGGAGTGCAGCGTGCTGGGTAGCACTATTGATCTGGGTGATTAAGGGGTAAAAGTGCAGGAGCCCGCCTGGCTCCTGCAGAAGGGGTTCAGCTCAGGGCTTTTTCGATGGCCTGGACGATCGTCGGATCATCCGGTGCAGTGCGCGGGGAGAAACGTGCAAGCACTCGCCCATCCTTGCCTAACAGGAATTTCTCGAAATTCCAGGTGATGTCCCCAGGGAACTCGGCCCCCTCGCCCGCCAGCAAGCGGTAGAGCTGATGACGATCCGGCCCATTGACCTCAAGCTTGCTGCCCAACGGGAAGGTCACCCCATAGTTCAGGCTGCAGAACTCCTGGATCTCTTCTTCAGAGCCCGGCTCCTGTCCGGCAAACTGGTTGCACGGCAGGCCAAGCACGGTAAATCCCTGGTCCTTGTACTGCTGGTAGAGGTTCTCCAGCGCGGCGTATTGCGGGGTCAAGCCACATTTGGAGGCCACGTTGACCACCAGCACCACTTGCCCCTTGAAGGGCGCCAGCGGCAGCTCTTGTCCGTCCAAAGCTTTGAGTTTCAGGTCGTGGAAAGCACTCATGACGAACTCCAGATATCCCATGTTCTTCGCATTGCGGCACGTCGAGATTACAACCCGCAAGCCTGCAATCATAGACGCCGATTACAAAACCCGCCTGCAGGTTACTGAGCGGTCGGCCAGGGCAAAATTGGAATGGCGGTCACGGCGTTTTGCGGGCTGCCTTCGATCAGGCGGTCGCTGTACACCAGGTAAACCAGGGTGTTGCGCTTCTTGTCGAGGAAGCGCACCACCTGCATCGTCTTGAACACCAGGGAGGTGCGCTCCTTGAACACTTCGTCGCCGTCCTTGAGTTCGCCCTTGAAGCGGATCGGGCCGACCTGACGGCAAGCAATCGAGGCTTCGGCGCGGTCTTCGGCCAGCCCGAGGCCACCTTTGACGCCGCCGGTCTTGGCGCGGGACAGGTAGCAGGTCACGCCGTCGACCTTGGGGTCATCGAAGGCTTCAACCACGATCCGGTCGTTGGGGCCGACAAACTTGAACACCGTCGACACCTGGCCGATTTCTTCGGCCGAGGCCAACAGTGGCATCGCCAACAACAGGCCAAGCAATCCCTTCATTAAACGCATCGTGTATTCCTTTGGTTAGACCAGGATCAGGTTATCGCGGTGAACCAGTTCAGGTTCGGCCATGTAACCCAATAGTCCGACAATCGCATCAGAAGATTGTCCAATGATTTTCTGCGCTTCGAGCGCGCTGTAGTTGGCCAGGCCACGGGCGATCTCACGACCGTCCGGCGCCACACACACCACCATCTCGCCCCGGCGGAAGCTGCCCTGTACCAACTTGACGCCGACCGGCAGCAGGCTCTTGTTACCTTGGGACAGCGCCGACACCGCACCATCGTCCAGCACCAAAGTGCCACGGGTTTGCAGATGACCGGCCAGCCATTGTTTGCGCGCCGCCAACATGCCGCGTTCCGGCGACAACAGCGTACCGATGCGCTCGCCGGCCTTGAGACGATCCAGCACGCGCTCGATGCGCCCGCCGACGATGATCGTGTGGGCACCGGAACGCGCCGCCAGACGCGCCGCACGCAACTTGGTCTGCATGCCACCACGGCCCAGGGCCCCACCGACACTGCCGGCCACGGCGTCCAACGCCGGGTCATCGGCGCGAGCCTCATAAATAAGCTGGGCTTCGGGATTGTTGCGCGGGTCGGCGTCGAACATGCCGTCGCGGTCAGTGAGGATCACCAGCAGGTCGGCTTCCACCAGATTGGCCACCAGGGCGGCCAAGGTGTCGTTGTCGCCAAAGCGGATTTCGTCGGTGACCACGGTGTCGTTTTCGTTGATCACCGGGATGACTTTCAGCTCCACCAGCGCGCGCAAGGTGCTGCGGGCGTTGAGGTAGCGCTTGCGGTCGGACAGGTCGTCGTGGGTCAGCAGGATCTGCGCCGTATGGCGGCCGTGCTCGGCAAAGCTGGATTCCCAGGCTTGCACCAGGCCCATCTGACCAATGGCGGCGGCGGCTTGCAGTTCGTGCATCGCGCTGGGTCGCGCGGTCCAGCCGAGGCGGCTCATCCCGGCGGCAACCGCCCCGGACGACACCAGCACCAACTCCACACCGGCCTCATGCAAGGCCACCATCTGCTCGACCCAGACGCTCATGGCTGCGCGATCGAGCCCCTTGCCATCCGCCGTCAGCAACGCACTGCCGATCTTCACGACCCAGCGCTGCGCACCTGTCACTTTGCTCCGCATCATCTTCAACCTTAGATTGAGGGCTGCGCGACCCAGCGCGGCCCATAACGTTAAACCCGGATACTAAAACGCCGCTCTAACAGGAGCGGCGTTCAAGTTTATCGCAACGAATCAGTCGCGCACGTAAATGATTTCAGGACCGTCTTCATCATCCACGTCTTCTTCGTCCCAATCATCGTCACCGATGTCATGGACCGACTTCACGCCGCTGCGGCGCAGGGCACGCTGGTCGTCCAGGGCTTGCAGCTGGGCACGGGCTTCGTCTTCGATCTGTTGATCGAGCTCAGCCAGCTCAGCCTTGAACACCGGGTCGGCCGCCAGGCGGTCGGCACGGTCTTCGAGGTAGCGCATGATGTCGCGGGTCAGGCGCTCGGTGCCTTCTTTGGCGATGGCCGAGATCACGTAGACCGGACCTTCCCACTCCAGGCGGTCCACGATTTCCTTGACGCGCTCTTCGTGCTCTTCTTCCAGGATCTGGTCGCACTTGTTCAGCACCAACCAGCGATCACGCTCGGCCAGGGCCGGGCTGAACTTGGTCAGTTCGCTGACGATCACTTCGGCGGCGTCCGGTGCGCTGGTGTCATCCAGCGGCGCCATGTCGACGAGGTGCAGCAGCAAACGGGTACGCGACAAGTGCTTGAGGAAGCGGATCCCCAGGCCTGCGCCATCGGAAGCCCCTTCGATCAGGCCGGGAATGTCGGCGATCACGAAGCTTTTCCAACGGTCGACGCTGACCACACCGAGGTTTGGCACCAGGGTGGTGAACGGGTAGTCGGCGACTTTCGGCTTGGCGGCCGAAACCGAGCGGATGAAGGTACTTTTGCCAGCGTTCGGCAGACCCAGCAGGCCCACGTCAGCGAGTACTTTCATTTCCAGCTTGAGGTCACGCTGCTCGCCCGGCTTGCCTGGCGTTGTCTGGCGTGGCGCACGGTTGGTACTGGACTTGAATCGGGTGTTACCCAGACCGTGCCAGCCGCCCTGCACAACCATCAGCTTCTGGCCGGCCTTGGTCAGGTCGCCGATCACTTCCTGGGTCGCGGAGTCGATGATCGTGGTGCCAACCGGTACGCGCAGTACCAGGTCTTCACCTTTTTTACCGGTGCAGTCGGTGCTGCCGCCGTTGGAGCCACGCTCGGCATCGAAGTGCCGGGTGTAACGGTAGTCGACCAGGGTGTTGAGGTTTTCGTCGGCCATCATGTAGATGGAACCGCCGTCACCGCCGTCACCGCCGTTGGGGCCACCGTTTTCGATGAATTTTTCGCGACGGAAACTCATGCAACCGTTACCGCCGTCGCCTGCTTTTACTCGGATGGAAACTTCATCAACGAACTTCATAACAAAACGCCTCTCGCCGCACGGACGAGCTTAAGAAACCAAGACATAAGACTCTTGCAAAAATGAGCGCAGCGACCTCAATCAGCGACCGCAAAACCAGCGCCTGAGCCCATTACAAACAGCTTTGCAAGAGACTCACCCCACAAACGAAAAAGCCCCGTCGCAAGACAGGGCTTTTCCAGCGATCTCGCAATTAAGCTGCGACAACGCTCACGTAACGGCGGTTGAACGCGCCTTTTACTTCAAACTTGATCACGCCTTCGATTTTCGCGAAGAGGGTGTGATCTTTACCCATGCCTACACCGTAACCGGCGTGGAATTGGGTGCCGCGCTGACGCACGATGATGTTGCCCGGAATGATTTTCTGGCCGCCATACATCTTCACGCCAAGGCGTTTGGCTTCTGAGTCGCGACCGTTACGGGTACTACCACCAGCTTTTTTGTGTGCCATGAGTCAATTCTCCTAGTGAGGAATTAGGCTGAAATTAAGCCTGAATACCGGTGATTTTGATCTCGGTGTACCACTGGCGGTGGCCCATACGCTTCATGTGGTGCTTACGACGACGGAACTTGATGATGCGGACTTTATCGTGACGACCTTGGGAGATCACTTCAGCCACAACGGTAGCGCCAGCAACAACTGGAGCGCCGATGTTCACGTCATCGCCATTGGCGACCAACAGAACGCGATCAAAAGTAACGGATTCGCCGGTAGCGACTTCCAGTTTTTCGATCTTCAGGTATTCACCTGGGGCGACTTTGTATTGCTTGCCACCAGTAACAATTACTGCGTACGACATGGTATTTCTCCGATAATCCTGCTCACCCAGCGCTTTATAAGAAGAGGTATTGGCTGGCATGGCTGCATGGGATGGACGTCCCTAATGCAATTGCGTAAGGCAGGTGCTGCCCAGGAAGTTCAGGGTGCGCGATTGTACGCAAGGTAAATGGGTGTTGCAAGGGGCCGTCTATCGCGCCTTGACACTGGGGGGCCTGGGTCCTAGCATGCCGCGCAACCCTTCTGGAGCGACTGTCGCTGATGCAACCCCAAGCTTTCTACCGCGCGGTCGCGGACGATTTTAGCGCCGTCGACGGCATCATCAAGCAGCAGCTGACGTCTAAAGTGCCGCTGGTCTCCAAAATTGGCGACTATATTACGTCGGCGGGCGGTAAGCGCCTGCGTCCTTTATTAGTGCTGCTGTGCGGCAAGGCCCTGGGTCGCGAAGGCGATGACCTGCGTCTGCTGGCAGCCACGATCGAATTCCTGCACACCGCGACCCTGCTGCATGACGACGTGGTCGACATGTCCGGCATGCGCCGTGGCCGCGAGACCGCCAACGCCATGTGGGGCAATGCCCCAAGCGTGCTGGTGGGCGACTTCCTGTACTCGCGCTCGTTCGAAATGATGGTTGAACTCGGCTCGATGCCGGTGATGAAGATTCTTTCACAGGCCACCCGCATCATCGCCGAAGGCGAAGTGTTGCAACTGTCGAAGGTCCGTGACGCCAGCACCACCGAAGAAACCTACATGGAAGTGATCCGCGGCAAAACCGCGATGCTCTTCGAAGCCTCCACCCACAGCGCCGCTGCGTTGTGCGGTGCAACGGCCGAACAGGCCGAAGCCTTGCGCACCTTTGGCGACCACCTGGGCGTAGCGTTCCAACTGGTCGACGACCTGCTCGACTACAAGGGCGACGCTGAAACCCTGGGCAAGAACGTCGGTGATGACCTGGCTGAAGGCAAGCCAACCCTGCCGCTGATCTACACCATGCGCGAAGGCACGCCGGAACAGGCCGCCCTGGTGCGCAAGGCGATCCAGAAAGGCGGGATCGAAGACCTGGAGGCCATCCGCGCCGCCGTGGAAGCCTCGGGTTCGCTGGAGTACACCGCGCAACTGGCGCGTGACTACGTGGCCCGTGCCATCCAGTGCCTGGAAGCCCTTCCCGCCAGCGAATACCGCGACGCCCTGGTCGAGCTGAGTGAGTTCGCGGTTGCGCGTACGCACTAAAACGCGGGCCTATGTGGGAGGGCCCCCTCCCACATTTAGATTTCATACAACCTGTAAGACCGCAAAACCCTATATAATGTGCGCCCTTTAGCCATCCTGACTCTCAAGGAGCCTTAGTGAGCACGTTGCCACCCTGCCCGAAATGCAATTCCGAATACACCTACGAAGACGGCGCCCAGCTGATCTGCCCGGAATGCGCCCATGAGTGGTCCGCCAATGGCGAGGCCGAAGCGGCCAGCGACGACGCCGTGAAAAAAGACTCCGTCGGCAATGTGCTGCAGGACGGCGACACCATCACCGTGATCAAAGACCTCAAGGTCAAGGGCACCTCCCTGGTGGTCAAGGTCGGCACCAAGGTCAAGAACATCCGCCTGTGCGACGGCGACCACGATATCGACTGCAAGATCGACGGTATCGGCCCGATGAAGCTCAAGTCCGAGTTCGTGCGCAAAGTCTGAATAGGCTGCCCCCATCCCGCGCCCGCCGCGGGATGGCGTTTCGCCCTCTTGTTTGATCCCGCGCAATATCCACACAGAAAAACCCAGAAACCGCCAATAGGCACTTGCTATTCTACGAATAAGAATTATTCTCATTGAAACCCATCAAGGAGATGAGACTCATGACTTATTTGATAGATGCCTGGCTGGACCGCCCACACCCTTACCTGCGGATCCTGCATCGGGAAACCGGTGAAGTCTGTGCGGTACTGGAAGAAGAAGCGCTGAATGAACTGCAGGACCAGGGCGACCTGGACGTCAACGGGCTGAGTTCGAGCGAACCCGGCGTGCTGAAGGAAGTGGTGCGCAATCTGTTTCTGTTCTGCTATGCCCGAGCGTTGCGCCCGGCGACTGAGCTGAATGGCAAGTTCCATCCATGAAAAAACCAGTAAAACACTGTGGGAGCGAGCAGGCTCGTTCCCACAGGTAATCAGCAGGTCTTACAGAACGTCGAGCAGCTCGACGTCAAACACCAGAACGCTGTGCGGCGGGATGCTACCAACGCCTTGAGCGCCGTAAGCCAGTTCGCTCGGCACGTACAGGCGCCATTTGCTGCCGGCATTCATCAGTTGCAGGGCTTCGGTCCAGCCGGCGATCACGCCGCCTACCGGGAATTCTGCAGGCTGGCCGCGCTCGTAGGAGCTGTCGAACACAGTGCCGTCAATCAGGGTGCCGTGGTAGTGAGTGCGTACCTGGTCTTCACGGGTTGGCTTGGCGCCGTCACCTGCGGTCAGCACTTCGAATTGCAGGCCGGAAGCCAGGGTGGTGATGCCATCGCGCTTGGCGTTTTCAGCCAGGAAGGCCAGGCCAGCGCCAGCAGCCGCTTCAGCCTTGGCAGCCGCTTCGGCTTGCATGACTTCACGGATCACTTTGAAGCTGGCGGCCATTTGCTCTTGGTCCACACGGCTTGGCTTGCCGGCGAACGCGTCGGTCAGGCCAGCCAGGATCGCGTCCAGGCTCACGCCCGGTGGTGGGTTGTCGCGCAGTTGGTCGCCCAGTTGACGGCCAATGCCGTAGCTGACGCGGGTTTCGTCGGTGGACAGATTAACTTCGGACATGAAGGTGCTCCGCTGTAGGACGGCACGATTCCCCGTGCCCTCCAGATCTAAAAGGGCCCGCAGACTAGCACACAACACAGGGCCTTGATGAGCGTGCCGGCGCATACGTATCTACAGCCGGGCACGCTGCGCCGCTCGCCATGCTGATGATTCCATTCATCACTCTGGTGCCGTGCCGATGAGTACGCCGAATTCCCCTCATGCCTTACCCACCCTGCAACAGATCCATCGTCATCTGCTGGAGATCGACCCGACGCTGCGCGCGCATAGCCGGCGCCCCGTCCCCTTGTCAGCCGAGCGGCTGGCACTGGACACCCTGAACGCTGCACTCAAGCGCATCAACAACGCCTACATGATCCAGGCCCGCGCCCTTTATGAAGGGCTGGACACAGCCGCCCTCAGCATCCGCCTGAACAACGATTTGCAAAGCCTGGACGAGACCAGCACCGTCAATGGCCAAAGCCGCAAGACCTACATGACATCGACCGCCGGTATCAGGGCGTTGGAGCAGGAGACTCGCCTCAACGTCAACGACGCACTGCTGCGGCCCGACGACTTGCTGATGCTTGAAGATTGCTCTCGCGTGCCGACGCTCCGTCCCGGCATGTACGCCTTGACCTTCAGCTACCAGGACCACAGGGTGGCATTCGCGGGTGCCTTCGTGCTGACACGCCAGGCCAGCCCCACGCTCGACAGCCTGACCGCCACTGCGCCAGTCGGCCCAGTGTTGTTATTCACGCCTTCACGCGGGCTGGAGCCCTTCGACTCACTCAGCGACCTTGACCAAGGCCTGCAGGCGACACTGGCGACGAGCGCCGGTCGGGCCGAGTTCAACCGCCATCTGCCGGTGCGCTACCAGCACCTGGACCCGATGGGCATTTTCCCGTTGGAGTTGCAGCCGATCAAGGACCAGCCGCTGTTCGAACACGTCTACCAAGCCCTGCTCGACAAACGCGCACTCGACATCACCCACGCCTTGAACCTGGCGCAAAGCAACCAACTCGATGCTGTACAACTCAAGCAACACCTCGACCAGGCCATCCAGGCCGCCTTGCCGGACCTGAGCCTGCGCCTGGACTTTCGCACCCAACGCTTGCTGGAGCGCGACCTGTTCAACGCCCTGCCCGACTGGTATCGCAGCGCGACCAAGGCCCGACGCAACGCGCTCGACCAGCACTTGCACGGTTACAACCAGGCGCGTCAGGCGTTCCTCGACCTGTTCGGCCCTGCCGCTACACCCCACGCCCTGGCCCGGCATCAATGGGCCGGACACCTGGCCGACGAGCTGGACATCTATGACCTGGACCCGGAGCTGCTGCAGATCACCACCCGGCGTACCGTTGCAAAGGTCGGCACCTATGACCAGCGGCGCTCACTGGTAGAATTGACCCTGCGCGGCCTGCACCCCGGCGATAGCACGCCGGGCTCGGCCTTTCTGGAAAACAGCACACTGAGCTACGCCGACGCACCGCTCGACGAAGCCTATGCAGAACTCAGCGTGCAAAACTTGCTCAACCTGCTGCAAGACCTGCAACCGCGCCTGGACTTCGCCAATATCCAGAAAGCCATGCTGGGCGCACCAGAAATCAAACTGGCCGCACGCACCTTTTTCGACCGACGCCTTGTGGCCATGGCCAACGTCGCCGCACTTCAAGGCCATCTGAGCCAGGACGATCTACAACGGCTCGAAGACTTGCGCGAACACCCGCGCCCACATCTGTGTGCACAGACGGTCCTGCTCCACGGTGCACAACTCAACGATCTGTGGCTGCTGCGCGAAGATGATGCAGACGGCCAGGTCAAGCGTTTGTTGCTGTGCACCCCGGATGCGCCGAGAAATCAACAGTTCTTCGCATTCAACACCCTGCGTGAATGCCAAAGCCATATCATCGGCTGGACCGAGCACAAGGCCCGCGTCAATGGGCGAACCCTCGGGGACTACCTATTTGAACAAGTGCCCCTGCGCTTTCAGGCGAAAATGCGCGATTTCCTGAGGGGCATCAGTTTGCGCCCCGACGCGCAAGAGTATCTGGAGGTAACGTTCGGCCAACCCTGCAGCCACACCGACTGCCTGGATGCAATGGCGGCACATCGGCTGGCCGTACAGTTGGACGACTATCAGTTCAGCTCACCGGCCTGGTATCGAGCGGCCTCGGCAGCGGATCGCATGCGCCTGGCGAGCCTGGCGGACGACGCGGCCGGCGCCCTGCGAACTTACAACGCCAGGCCCGACGCCGAAGCCAATTTTCCGCCGTTCGAACGTTTTCTGTATGAGAAGGCCAAACTCAGCCTCAATACGCTCCTGGGCCGCCGACAAAACGACGTCGACCCGGACAGTGTCATTGTCTACTCGTCCAAGCCTTTGCTCGGCGCACCACCGTCCGTGTCCTACACCACGCTGTACCGTGACGGGTACACAGACGGTGTGGGTTTTCTCGATGAAAAGTTTTCCGCTTCCGCCACCTTCCGTGGCCCGCCCGGCGTCGATTTGAGCGCGCTCACCGCACAAAAGGTTGCCCGCTCTGTCACCGGCGTATGGATCGGCCAACGATATACCGATGAAGTTCGCCGGCGCCTGCAAAACAGTGACAGTCCGGGCTACGGCGAACGCCGTGATGCGGTACTGGCGATTCAACAATTACAGATGAAAAGTGCCGCATTGGAATCGCGCCTTCAAGGCGACATCGCCAGTGTCGACCTGGCCTGGCTTGAGCGTGCCATCGACGGCCTGGCGGACAGCGGCACCACCGCGCGCAACACCTATAAAGTTCACCGCCTATACATCGACGGCGATTGGGTGCTAGGCAATTACTTGTTCAGCCATGGCAGCAACCCGGTGCTGCTCTACACCCCGGACGCACCCGACGGCATCAGCTTTCGCGAAGCCCGGCTCTTCAACTACCTGTTGAAAAAAATCGAGGGCATGCCCGCCTACTGGTGCGCGCGCGTGCCGCTACAGTCCGTAGCGCGAGTCGGGTTGTTCCTCAGAAATGCTGCCCAGGGGTTGCCGGACGACATCAACCGCACCACTCCAAGTCCCGCCCGACACGACAGCATCCAGCACATCTCGCCGCTCACCGATCTGCGCCATGAGTTCTACAACATGAACCTGCAGCGCAAGATCGACGACGTGCAGGCCACGACAGTCAACCGTACCCAGATGATCACCGGTATTCTCTGGACCTGCATCGAGTGGGTGACCGCCGTGGCCACGATGCCCTTCCCTCTGCTCAGCCTTACGCTGGGTGGGTTGCTGGCCTTCAAGGACGCGATGCTCGCCTTGAACGCCTACCACCAGAACAATAAGGGCGCGGCCCTGGAGCACTACATCGGCTACCTCGCCAACTTCGGCGGCGCGTTGTTGTTCGACGTACGGCCGGCGCTCAAAGGCGCTTTCAAATCACTGCGCCCGCCCCTCCGCACCGGCCCGCAGGCCGTCGACAGCGCACGGGTCAGCCAACTGGACGTGCTGGACCCAGAAGGCATGCAGCCCGTGCTATTTGATGGGCAACCCTATTGGGCGCCCCAAGCCCCGGATGCGCTGGGCCGCTATCTGCTGTATCGCCACGACCCAGTCAGCAGTCAGTTGCACTCGACTGCACGGCTGGTCAATCAGAATGCCGAGGGCCAATGGGTACGGTCAGGTGTCGCAGGCGGCGGGCGCAAAAAATACGAAAAACTGTTGGCCGATGAAAGCAGCCCGCTGGATGCTTTCAACATGGCGCCAGACCAGGCCAAGACTTTCCGTACCTTGCTTGACCCCGAGTTCAAGCAACGGTTGCTGAGCATGGAGCCTGACGACAGTGGAGCTGCCCAGGGCAATGCCCTGGCGCAATCTGCCCCCTTGCGCACAGCCTACGTCAAACAGGTCGAACGCCTGACCGAACGTGCGAATGCCTACTTCCAGGCGCTGCCCGCACCGGTGCCCAAAGCTGCGCTGCCCTGGTTGGCGACCGATGCGCCGCACGCCGATATTCTCAAGGCCCTGTTCAGCCGCAATAAACGCTTGATCATCGGCGCCGAGCCCACCTCCATCGCCAGTAAGCAGTTACTGATCGAACAACTGCCCGGCCTGGTCGAACAGGGCCTTAAACGCATGTATATCGAGCACCTGCCCCGCGACCTTTTTCATCGCAAACTGAAAATCCTCAACAACCAGCTCAGCGGCAACAAGGCCCACGCGCTGCAGCAGGTCGAGCAACACCTCAAACGCGTGGATGAAGCCTTGGGGTACGCGGCGGATGCGCCGTTTACTTATCGCAAATTGTTACTGGAGGCCCAGCGATTGAAGATCGCCGTCGATGGCCTCGACGGGAGCGCCTCCTATCACATGGAGCACGTATTGGCCCTGGGTGATGGCCCACGCTTTATTCCGCGCAGCAGCAAGCTGCGCAACTTCTACTCCCACTCAGTGCTTGAGCAAACCCTGAAAAACAATCCCGACGAGGGTTGGCTGGCGCTGGTGGATTCGAACCGCCTGGGGACTTATGAGCAGGTCAGCGGTCTGGCAGACCTGCAAAACGCCCCGGCCCTGCGCATTGAAGACGCAGCGCCTGGCCAGCGCAGTGGTCTGTGGCCCGACACAGCCCCCAGCGCACAATCACGCGGCGACTACACCCTGGCGATACCGACGGCTCACGCAACGCTGCAAGCACCAGGTGCGGCAGTGCCGCCCGTATCGGCCGCAACGCACTATGCCGAGTTCGATATCCCGTTCTCCCAGCGCGCCGACATAGACCGACTGCGAATGGAGCACCGTGGTCTGGATACACGCTATAGCTCCGAAAGCTCAAGCACGGCCCTGCAAACCTTCGTCCAGACCCGTCAACGCTTGCTGACCCGCGCCAAAGCCTTTCTCGCCGACTTCGCGCCGCCCCAACGAACGCCCCTCACTGACATCGGCACGGCGACCCGCGAAACCGCCTTTATTGAGCGGGTGTATGCACAGAAACTGGGGCTGGTGGTCGGTGAGGCGCACTCGGCACAGTCCAGCAAGCGCCTGTTGATCGAGTACATGAAACCCTTGAAAAAACAGGGTGTAAAAACCCTTTATATAGAACACCTATTCACCGACCTTCACCAAGGCGCACTGGACACTTTCCACGCCACGTCGAAAATCCCCCCCAACTTGGCAACCTATCTCGCCCAGTTGGACCTAGGCCAAATGCCGCTCTACAAAGGGCCATTAACCTTCACCAATGTGCTCAAGGCCGCCAATAAGTACGGGATCCGCATCCGCGCGCTTGATTGCACCGCCAGCTATTACCTCAAAGGGCTGAAGGGCCAGAACGTACGCGGAGAAATGTTCAGCTACTTCGCCCATGAAGTGATCAAGGCCGACCAACTTGCCCAGGGGCCGCACAAGTGGGTCGCCTTCATCGGCAGCATTCACACCGATATGCACCTGGGAGTGCCGGGCCTCGCTCAGTTGCAGGATGCTGTCAGCCTGCACGTGCGCGATACCGCGCCTGAATTGGCCCGGCCACTGCACAGCGCCACCTGGCAAGCGATCGATGAAGAGTCAGGGGTGGCCTTGCGCAGCGACTTCAAGATCGAAGTGGGGATTGCCGGACGGCCGATACACCGCGCACCACCGCCACCGAGCCGCGACCGACTGACGGCGCCCGGGCAGTTCATCATCGAACGTCCGACCGACAGTAAACTCAACCTGGTGCACTTCTCGCGCAGCAATGAAATCCTGGTGACGCCGATTCAGATAGATGAAAAAGGCCAGTTTTTCGTTGAGCGCTGGGAGCCTCTCAAACCGCTGCGGTTCTATTACCTGTCGCAACTCACCGAGGTACTCAAAGCCCGTCCTCCCATTGGCATGGGGATGACACAACTGACCTGACAGGCTGTTCACCACCCTGCCCGTTCATCGGGCAGGGTCTACGTTTACGTCAACCGTTGAAAAAGCCATTTCAGATTCACGTCTCGCCGCCGATACCCACCTACACACTTTGGCTGGCTCAAACAACAACACCGTCCAGCAGACAGACATCAACTTTGCGGAGCATTCGATGAATAGCTGGTTCGGCAACATCAGCGTCAATCTCAAACTGGGCCTGGGCTTCGGCCTGGTGC
Organism: Pseudomonas sp. DWRC2-2; assembly: GCF_049897885.1. Taxonomy (NCBI): domain Bacteria; kingdom Pseudomonadati; phylum Pseudomonadota; class Gammaproteobacteria; order Pseudomonadales; family Pseudomonadaceae; genus Pseudomonas; species Pseudomonas sp. DWRC2-2. Next base: position 48,860 of record NZ_JAFCXD010000010.1, on the reverse strand, counting down.
TGGTCCTTACCTCGATCCTGGCACTGACCGGCTGGACCAGTCTGGGCGGCCTGATCGACCGCAGCAACTGGATGAGCGATATCACTCAGCTCAATGCTTCGTTGACCAAACTGCGTATCGTGCGCCTGCAATATATGCTCGCCAATGGCGACGAAGCCGTGGCCCAGAACGTACAAACCAACCTGGATGCCTTCGCTGCCCAGCAACAGAAACTGCTCGACAGCTTCAAGAGCCCGGAAAACCTCAAGCTGCTCAACGAGCAGAAATCCATCATCACCGCTTACCAGCAGTCACTGAATAAAATGCGCGAGGCCTACCGCAACGGCAACGCCTCTCGCCAAGTGATGGGCGACAAGGCGGATATCGCCAACGCACAAATCAACGCGCTGGAAACCAGTGTTAAGCAGATGCCCGACAGTTCGGAGCACCTGGCTCAGTTCCAGGCGGTGGCCGACGCCAAGATGCAATTCCAGTTGGCTCGCTACGAAGTGCGTGGCTACACCGGCAACGTCAGCCCGGAAACCGAAGCCCGCGCTGCCGCTCAGATTGAAAAAGCCATCGCCGGTTTGAAAGACCTCAGCGCAGCCTTTGGCGCCAGCCAGCAAAGCGCGCTGAGCGCATTGGAAACTGCACTGGGTGCCTACCGCAGCGCCGTGCAGAACTACAAGTCCGCCAACGCCAACATCGTCACCGCCCGTGCCGAAATGACCACCCAAGGCGCTGATATCGTCACGATCAGCGACAAACTGTACGACATCCAGCTGACTCGCCGCGACGCCGAGAGCGCTCAGGCCCGCAGCCTGCAATTGATCAGCACCTTGCTGGCACTGTTGGTGGGCGTGATCGCAGCATGGGTCATCACCCGCCAGATCACTCGCCCAATCCAGGAAACCCTGGCCGTGGTGGAGCGCATTGCCTCCGGCGATCTGAGCCACAACATCCAGGTCACTCGCCGGGATGAGCTGGGCGTGCTGCAACAAGGTATCCAGCGCATGGGTACGACCTTGCGTGAATTGATCAGCGGCATCCGCGACGGCGTGACTCAGATCGCCAGCGCTGCTGAAGAACTGTCGGCTGTGACCGAACAGACCAGCGCCGGTGTGAACAGCCAGAAAATCGAGACCGACCAGGTGGCCACGGCGATGCACGAAATGACGGCCACCGTGCAGGAAGTGGCGCGCAACGCCGAGCAGGCTTCCTTGGCTGCCGCCGATGCGGATGGCCAAGCCCGCGCAGGTGACAAGGTAGTGGCGGAGGCCATCGCGCAGATCGAGCGCTTGGCCGCTGAAGTGGCGCGCTCTACCGACGCCATGACGCACCTGCAACAAGAGAGCAACAAGATCGGCAGCGTGATGGACGTGATCAAGGCCGTCGCGGAACAGACCAACCTGCTGGCCCTCAACGCGGCCATCGAAGCGGCACGTGCCGGTGAAGCAGGCCGTGGGTTTGCCGTGGTGGCTGATGAAGTGCGCGGCCTGGCCCAGCGCACGCAAAAATCCACCGAGGAAATCGAAGGCCTGGTCGCCGGTTTGCAGAACGGCACCCAGCAAGTGGCCAACGTGATGAACAACAGCCGCAGCCTCACCGACAGCAGTGTCGAGTTGACGCGCAAGGCCGGTGTGTCACTGGAGAACATCACCCGTACGGTGTCGAACATCCAGTCGATGAACCAGCAGATCGCCGCCGCCGCCGAGCAGCAGAGCGCCGTGGCTGAAGAGATCAGCCGCAGCATTGTGAATGTGCGGGATGTGTCGGAGCAGACCGCTACGGCAAGTGACGAGACCGCCAAGTCGAGTGTTGAACTGGCACGGTTGGGTAGCCAGTTGCAGCAGATGGTCAGCCATTTCCGGGTGTAAGAAACCAAAAAGCCGCCTCAGCCTAAACCGGGGCGGCTCCACTTCTCAGGCCTTAGCGGTCATCGAAGCTGTCCCGCAGGAACTTCCAGACGTGATAAGCAAGCAGGCAGTTCACTACGAGGTTCCACGTACGTCGTGCAAACTTAGACATACTCGGCCCTCCTTAAGTTGGGCCTTACCTCCAGCGCACTTACCGGAACATGTGAGCCTTTGGACGCGGGTCATCGCATCTTTGAGGCGGCCGGGCTAGTGGGCATCTCGCATGAATCCGGCACGGATTACTAGCCCGTGGCGATCAGTCCAAAAATTCGCGCGCGCGTACCCGGCTCACCTAAAAGCAACCAACGCAGAACGGGGTGAAGCTTAACCAAAATCCGCCAAGAAGGTGTGACAGACAGTGGTTAAACACCCGGTATTTGTTTCGAAGATCTATTGCAAACTTTTGCAGCGGAAATCGACAAAATGAAATGCTCAAGATCATCAGTGCCGACCATCGCCTAACCTTGCGCGATAAATTGACTGGCGGTAGTATCCGCCTGCGGGTCAACGCATCTTTGAGATCGCACCCCCAGCCACTAACTGGGTTTGCAAAAAAAACCGCCCTACTAAGGCGGTTTTTTATTGCCTGCGATTTACCTCTCAACCCTCGCCTTCCTCAACAAACACCACCCGATTCCCAAACGGATCCTTGATGCTCATCTCCCGCGAGCCCCACGGCATTTCCTCAACCCCTGGCTTGGCGTACCGGTAATCCTTGCCCAGCAACTGCTGCTGGTAAGCGTCCACACCCTGCGCCTGAATCCGCACCGCCGCGCCCGGCGATGCGTCACCATGATGCTCGGTCAGATGCAACACACACTCGCCCAGCGAAACCTGCAAATACAGCGGAAAATTCGCCTCGAAACGATGCTGCCAATCCACCTTGAACCCCAAAAAATCGACGTAGAATTCCAACGCCTTGGCCTCGTCGAAAATCCGCAGGATGGGGATGACTTTTCCTAAGTGCATGGCAACCGCTCCGTATAATTGAGCGCCCACTATAGAGACGAAAAACCCCGACGCAAATCCCCACTGCGCGCCAGGAACCGACCCGGCCGCTGACCGTTAGCCTGCCCGTCGCTGTAGCTCAACACGCCGTTGACCCACACCCCATCAATGCCTTCCGCCGCGCGCTGCGGCTCCTTGAAGTCCGCCACATCGCGCACGCGCAACGGGTCGAACAGCACCAGGTCGGCCCAGTGCCCTTCACGAATCTCTCCCCGCTCAGCCAAGCCAAACCGCGCCGCCGACAACCCCGTCATCTTGTGCACGGCGGTGTGCAGTGGGAACAACCCCACATCCCGGCTGAAGTGCCCCAACACCCGTGGAAACGCCCCCCACAAGCGCGGATGCGGAAACGGATCCTCCGGCAACCCGTCCGACCCGACCATCGACAATGGATGCGCCAGGATCCGTCGTACATCCTCTTCATCCATCCCGTAGTACACCGCCCCTGCCGGTTGTAGCCGACGGGCTGCGTCGATCAACGCAACATCCCACTCAGCGGCAATATCCTGCAAATCACGCCCGCCCACTTCGGGATGCGGCGTCGACCAGGTGATGGTGATCCGAAACGCGTCGGTCACCTGCTTGAGGTCCAGGGTCGAAGAGCTCGCCGCATAGGGATAGCAATCACAGCCCACCGGGTGGGTTTTCGCCGCCAGCTCCAGCGACGCCAACAGCTGCGGGCTACGCCCCCAGTTACCGGCGCCGGCACATTTGAGGTGGGAAATGATCACGGGCGCCTTGGCGTGCCGGCCGATCAGGAACGCCTCGTCCATCGCCTCCAGCACCGGCTCGAACTCGCTGCGCAAATGGGTGGTGTACACCGCACCGAACGCGGTGAGCTCTTCACTCAGTTGCAACACCTCATCGGTCTCGGCGTTGAACGCACTGGCGTAGGCCAGGCCTGTGGATAAGCCGAGGGCACCGGCTTCGAGGCTCTCTTGCAGCTGCACGCGCATGGCGGCAATTTCATCCGCTGAGGCAGTGCGATGCAGGTCGTCCATATGGTTGCTGCGCAACGCTGTATGGCCGATCAACGCGGCGACGTTAACCGCCGGATGAGCCTCTTCGACCGCCGCTCGATAGTCGCTGAAGCGCGGATAAACAAACGCCGAAGCGCTGCCCAGCAGGTTCATCGGATCCGGCGGATCACTGCGCAACGTCACCGGCGACGCGCTGATGCCACAGTTGCCGACAATCACCGTGGTCACACCCTGGCTCAGTTTGGGCAGCATCTGCGGATGGCGGATCACCACGGTGTCATCGTGGGTATGCACGTCGATAAACCCCGGCGCCAGTACACGTCCGCACGCTTCGATTTCATGCTCGGCCACAGCCGTCGATAAGTCGCCGATCGTCTCGATGCGTCCCTCCCGCAGTCCCACATCGGCCACGTAGCCGGGGGTGTTGCTGCCATCAATGATCAGCGCCTGGCGGATCAACGTGTCGTACTTCATATCAGTCTCCAAGCGGCAGGCTGTCGGGGCCGCCGCGATAATCGTCCAGGGCCAGCTTGATCCGGCGCAGGCGCTCCTGGTTGTCGTCCGGCAGGGCCAAGGCCAGCTCGGTGGCGAGCAGGTCGATGGCCAACAGCATTCCGTAGCGCGCTGCGGTGGGCTTGTAGATAAAACTGGTTTCGGCCGGTTGCAGCGGCAGCAGCACGTCCGCCAACTGCGCCAAGGGCGAATCCGCCAGGGTGATGGCGACGATGCGCGCGTCGTAGTTGCGCGCCAGCGTCACCACGTCGAGCAGCTCAGGGGTGAGGCCGGTCAGGGAGCACACAATCAGCGCATGCTCGGGCCCCAGCGTTGCCGCCGTGACGCGCATCATCACTGGGTCATGGCAAGCGGCAATCGGATAACCCAAGCGCACCAGGCGCACCTGCAACTCATCGCTGCACAGGCTCGACGGGCCGCCCATGCCGAACGCATGGATCATCCGCGCCTTGCCCAGCAGGTTGACCGCATCGACGAAACTCGCCTGGTTGAACCCCGACAAGTGCTGACGCAAGGTCCCCTCGATATCGCCCAGGATCTGCCGATGAAACGCCGATTGCTCCGGCAACCCCGCAGGGTCGAGGAAGCGGCTGCCGACGCCACTGGCCTGGGCCAATTGCAGGCGTAAATCCCGCAGGTCCCGGCAACCCACACTGCGCGCAAAGCGTGACAAGGTGGCCGTACTGACCTCGGCCCGTTGGGACAACGCCTCCAGGCTGGCCGACGCGGCAAAGCCCACGTCATCGAGCATCAGCTTGGCGATACGCCCTTCGCCGGCGCTGAAGGAGTCCTGGCGGGCGCGGATCTGGTAGAGGATGTCCATGGGGGCTCCGGGTTACAAGATACAGGACAGACCATAGGTGAGACCGAAGGCGACCACCGATATCAGAGTCTCCAGCACGGTCCAGGTCTTGAAGGTCTGGATCACCGTCATATTGAAGTATTCCTTGATCAGCCAGAAGCCGCCGTCGTTCACGTGGGAAAAGATCACCGAACCCGCGCCGGTGGCCAGCACCAGCAATTCGGGGTGTGGATAACCCAGGCCCATCGCAACCGGCGCCACCACGCCGGACGCGGTGGTCATGGCGACGGTGGCCGAGCCCGTGGCAATACGCATCAGCGCCGCAAACAGCCAGCCCATCACCAGCGGCGACAGATGGAAAGCATGGGCCAGGCCGAGGATTTCGTTGGTCACCCCAGCATCCACCAGGATGCGATTCAAGCCACCGCCAGCCCCTACCAGCAAGGTGATGCTCGCGGTCGGCGCCAGGCACTCATTGGTGAACTTGAGGATCGATTCGCGGTTGAAGCCTTGGGCGATCCCCAAGGTCCAGAAGCTCACCAAAGTCGCCACCAGCAGCGCGATCACCGAGTTACCGATAAACAACAGGAACTGATTGAAACCGGTGCCCGGCGTGGAAATCACATTGGCCCAACCGCCGATCATCATCAGCACCACCGGCAACAGGATGGTGCCCATGGTCAGCGCAAAACTCGGCAAGCGGGTGCGCGGTTCGCGGTCAATGAACTGGCGTTCCAGCGGATTCTCTGCGGGCAAATGAATACGCGGCACGATGAATTTGGCGTAGACGGGACCGGCGATGATTGCCGTGGGGATACCGATCAGAATGGCGTAGAGCACGGTCTGCCCCACGGACGCGTTGTACGCCAGCACGGCCATCATCGCCGCCGGGTGCGGCGGCACCAGCGCATGCACCACCGACAGGCCGGCGACCATCGGCAAACCGACCATCAGGATCGATACGCCCACACGCCGCGCCACGGTAAAGGCAATGGGCACCAGCAGCACAAAACCGACCTCGAAAAACAGCGGCAGCCCCACCAGGAAGGCGATGCACACCATGGCCCAGTGCGCGTTACGCTCGCCAAAACGGTTGATCAACGTGCGCGCCACCTGCTCGGCGCCGCCGGACTCGGCCATCATCTTGCCGAGCATGGTGCCCAGCGCTACCACCAGGGCGATATGCCCCAAGGTCTTGCCGACGCCCGCTTCGTACGAGCCCATGATGGTGTCCGCCGGCATCCCGGCCATCAGCGCCAGGCCAATGGACACCAAGGTGATGACGATAAACGGGTTGAGCCGGTAACGTGCAATCAGCACGATCAAAGCAATGATGGCGATGGCAGCGTATGCCAATAGCCCGAAGCCCGGTGATGCGGCCATGCGGTACTCCTCGGAAAGGGTCACGTCGAATTGGTTGTGAAACTCATAAATCATTACCGAGGAGTATTTTCAATTTTTATGAAAGTAATTTTCGCCCACAGATAAGCGCTGTCGCGTTGGGATATGCCCAACGGTCGCCCATGAAAATTCGAGGGGTGTTCTTACATGAAGATCAGAAGATGCTGGAAACTCAAACGCCGCCATCGAGTCATAGAATGCGCCTCCCCTCATGCCCAGGAAAATCGACCATGATTCGCACCTCCCTCGCCGTCAGCGCTTTGTTTCTCGCCCTGTGCGGCACTGCGTCGGCCGCCGATAACGCGGCGTTGAAAAAATGCATGGACAGCGCCAACACGACCGCGGACATGGTCAATTGCAACGCCAAGGAAGCCAAGGTGCAGGACACGCGCCTGAACAAGGCCTACAAGACTGCCCTCGCCGCTCAGGAAGGTGCGCGCAAGCAGCAACTGCAAGACGTGCAGCGCCTGTGGATAAAATACCGTGATGCCAATTGCGGCTTCGCCGGCTCCGCGACCGGTGGCACCATCGACCAGGTCAACGGCTCCGCTTGCCTGCTGGACATGACCCAGACCCGCGCTCAGGAGTTGGAAGACCTGGTCGGGCCGTGATCACTTACTCATGATGGACCCGGGCGCGCTTGAGCAGCTTCTTGCAGCGCTCCGACAAATGCAGCACCCGCAGGTGCTTGCCGGCCTTGGTGTAACGCTCACGCAGGGTCATCAGCGCCGCAATCGCTGAATAGTCGACAAAGCTCAGGTGACGGCAATCCAGCGTCACCTGGGGCGGGTCGTTGGCCGGGTCGAACTGGTTGAGGAACGGCGTGGTCGAGGCAAAGAACAAGGTGCCGTGCAGGCGATAGAGCTTGCTGCCATCGGCCTCCAGGTGTTCATCGGCGTATAACTCGCGCGCCTGTTGCCAGGCGAAGTTCAGCGCCGCAATCACGATCCCGCACAGCACGGCCGTGGCCAGGTCCGTGAACACTGTGATCACCGTCACCGCGATAATCACCAACACGTCATTCAACGGCACTTTGTTGATCACCCGCAAGGACGCCCAGGCGAAGGTCTGCTGGGACACCACGAACATCACACCCACCAGCGCCGCCAGCGGGATCCGCTCGATAAACGGCGACAGGAACAGGATGAACAACAGGATCATCACCCCGGCCAACACGCCGGAGAAGCGCCCGCGCCCGCCGGAGCTGAGGTTGATCACGGTTTGCCCGATCATCGCGCAGCCGCCCATGCCGCCAAACAGGCCCGAGACCATATTCGCCGCGCCCAGGGCCACGCTTTCGCGGTCCGGGTAGCCACGGGTCTCGGTGATTTCATCGGTGAGGTTGAGGGTCAGCAGGGTTTCCAGCAGGCCGACCATGGCCATCAGGAACGCGTACGGCGCGATGATGCCGAGGGTGTCGAGGGTCCAGGGAATTTGCGGCAACGCAAAGGTCGGCAAGCCGCCGGCGATGTGAGCCATGTCGCCCAGGGTGCGGGTCGGCAAGCCCAGCAGGTAGACCGCCAGGCCCACGCCGAGGATCGCCACCAATGCAGGCGGCACCGCGCGGGTGATGCGCGGCAGCAGGTAGACGATGGCCATGGTCACCAGCACCAGGCCGATCATCACGTACAGCGGCGTGCCGCTGAGCCAGTGTTCACCGCTCTTGAAATGCTCCAGCTGCGCCAGGGCGATGATGATCGCCAGGCCATTCACGAACCCCAGCATTACCGGATGCGGCACCATGCGCACCAGCTTGCCCAGGCGCAGCAGGCCAAAGGCGACCATGATCATCCCGCCCAGCAACACCGTCGCCAGCAGGTATTCCACGCCGTGTTGCACCACCAACGCCACGATCACCACCGCCATCGAGCCCGCCGCACCGGACACCATGCCGGGGCGGCCGCCAAACAATGCGGTCAGTGTGCAGATGATAAAAGCGCCATAGAGCCCCATCAGCGGGTTGAGGTGGGCCACCAAGGCAAAGGCGATGCATTCGGGCAGCAACGCAAACGACGTGGTGAGGCCAGCCAGAGCATCGGCGCGTAGACGGGTGAGGTTCATGAAGTACCAGGGTAATGCGGGGGATAAGGCGGGGAATGGTACGGAATTGAAGGGAATGGGGCTAGTCTCGAAGACCGTATCGTCCCCTTCGCGAGCAAGCCCGCTCCCACATTTGACCGAGTTCCAGCTTTGGAATGCAGTCAGTGTGGGAGCGGGCTTGCTCGCGAAAGAAGCGCCCCGGTATCAAGCGAACATCACACCATCTCGTTGCGAATCCACTCCACCACCGAAGTCCGCTTCGGCGCCCAGCCCAGCAGTTCACGGGCATGCTTGCCCCGCACCCGGCTATTGGAGCCCAGGCCATAGTTGGCCATTTCATAGCCCCACTCGGCTTCGGCGTCGGCCAATGGCCAATCCTGAGGTTTGCCCAGGTTCAGGGCTTCGGCAATGGCGGTGGTCATGTCGATAAACGCCGCCTCGCCGCTTTCCACGAAGTAGAAGGTGCCCGGTACGTTCTGAGTCAGTGCCAGCAGGTACAGCGCCACCACGTCTTCAATATGCACGTTGGACCAGATGTTCTGCCCACTGCCCACATGGCGCACCACCCCACTCTTGCGCGCCTGCTTGAGCAGACGTGGCAATTGCACGCTGTCGCGCTTCACGCCCAGGCTGTGGCCGTAGATCAGGGTGTTGCAGATCACCGCCGAGTTCACGCCGTCGTTGGCCGCCGCCAGGATCAAGTTGTCGATGGCAACGCGTGCCGCCTTGTCGACGGTCGGCTCCGGCAGTTTGTCTTCAAAGTAGATGACATCGCTGGACTTGCCGCCCGACGCATCACCGACAATGCTTGAACCGCTGGTGTGCAGGAATGGCTTGTTCGAGCCCTTCAAGGCTGCCAGCAGGGTTTCCACGGCAGCGCGATGGTCGCTGCTCGCGGCATTGATCACCGCATCGGCCTTTTGCGCTTGCTCGGTCAATACAGCGGCGTCATCCAGGGTGCCGATCACTGGGGTAATACCCAATGCGGTCATCTCGGCCGCCTGCTCGGCGCTGCGCACCAGGCCGGTCACGCTATGGCCAGCCTTGACCAGGCCGGTTGCGATGGAACCCCCGATAAAACCTGCTGCGCCGGTAACGAATACGTTCATGGAGACTGCTCCTGAATGGGTAAGTGATAGGACAAGTATCAAGGGCCGATCCCTGACGAATAAGCCCCTATTGCCCAATTCACTCTTGCGCGAAGGTCACGAATCAGCAGGCATACCGCGCCAGCTTGGTTTGCATGAAGTCGAGGAAACACTGGATGCGCAAGGCCAGCTGCGAGTTACGGTAAAACACCGCGTGGATCGGCTGGCGGTAACCGCTGTTGAACGCCTCCAGCACCGGCACCAGGCGCCCGGCTTCGATGTCGTCGATGGTCATGAAGTTCGACAGGCAGCAGATGCCCTGCCCTTCCAGCGCCAGGTGGCGCACGGTCTCGCCACTGGACGCGGCCACGCCCGGCTGGATCAGCCAACGGTCGCCCTCCACATGGCGCAGCGGCCAGTGGTTGAGGGTTTCGGTCTGGGTGAACCCCAGCAACGTGTGGTTCGCCAATTCGGCGACCGTAGTCGGTGTGCCGTACTGCTTGAGGTAGTCGGGGCTGGCGAGGATATGCAGCGGCGTACACCCAAGCGCGCGCGCGTGCAGGGTGGAGTCGGCCAACGCACCGATGCGGATGGCGATATCGGTACTCTGTTCCAACAGGTCGATGATCAGGTCATCGCTGTTCAGCTCCAGCTGGATATCCGGATAAAGGCTGCGAAACTCCGCGATGTACGGCACGATCCCATGCAGCATAAAGGGCACCGCCGCATTGATGCGCAGGCGCCCCGCCGGTTTTTTCTGGCGCGACGACAGGCGCTCTTCCAGCTCATCCATCTGCGCCAGGATCACCTTGGCCTGTTCGAAGAAGTACTTGCCCTCCTCCGTCAGGTCCATGCGTCGCGTGGTGCGGTTGATCAGCGTGGTATCGAGCTTGGCTTCCAGGCGCGACAAGGTGCGGCTGACCGCCGAGGGCGTTTGCCCGACCTGTTCTGCGGCAGCGGAAATCGAACCGCATTCAATCACGCTGACGAAGATCTGTAGCTCATCGGATCGGGCTTTCACAGGCGCTCCTCGTTATCGGTTCACAGCAGCTTACACCGAGAAATTGAACACCTGCGCCAGATGCTGCTCGTAGCGCGCCACGTCAGCCTCGATCGCCGGGCGCTTCATCACGTCCACGCACAGGAAGGTCGGCAGGCCGGTCATGCCAAGGAATTCGTTGGCCTTGTGGAACGGGAAGTACACCGCGTCCACCCCCTTGGCTTCGAAGAAGTCGGTCGGGTCGTCGAAGGCTTGCTGCGGCGCGTTCCAGGTCAGCGAGAGCATGTACTGCTTGCCCTGGATCAGGCCGCCGCTGCCGTATTTCTGCGAGGCATCGAAGCGCGTGCGACCGTCGCTGGCGTACAGGCTGCCGTGGCCTTCGGTGAAGACTTCGTCGATGTATTTCTTGACGATCCACGGCGCGCCCATCCACCAACCGGGCATCTGGTAGATGATCACGTCGGCCCAGAGGTATTTCGCCACTTCTTCGGCCACGTCGTAGCCTTCGTCGATGTGAGTGACTTTCACGTCGATACCGGCACGGTCCAGCACGGCCACGGCGGCATCATGCAGGGTGGTGTTGTAGCGGCCATCGGAGTGAGCGAATTTTTTGCCGCCGTTGAGCAGGAGGATTTTTTTCATGGGAGGGCATCCGGAAGGGTTAAAAATGTCTGCCGGCAGGCTATCGACATTGGCCCCTCGGAATAAGCGGCGGCACGGCAAAATACATTTGACCGCAAAGCACGAATGCACCACCCATTGTTAACCGCTGATCAGCAGATGCGCGCCCAGCAAGGCCATGCCAACGAAAAACACGCGCTTGAACAACACGGCACTGATGCGCTGCCGCACCGCCTGGCCCAGCCACATGCCCAGCAGTGCCGGTACCAGCGCCAACAGCGAGGCGTTGACCTCCCCGCCACCGAGCGTGCCACGCCAGGCCAGCCCCGCCGCCAATGCCAGGGTGGAAACTGTGAACGACAGCCCCAGCGCCTGCACCAACTGATCACGGTTCAAGCCCAAGGCTTGCAGATAGGGCACCGCGGGAATCACGAACACGCCGGTCGCTGAAGTGATGACTCCCGTGACGATGCCGCACATAGGACCCAGCCAACGTTCAGTCTCAGGTTTTACCTTGAACGTCGGCAGGAACAATCCGCTGAGTGCATACACCAGCAACGCACCGCCCAACGCATGCCCCACCCAGCTTCCCCCGCTCATGCCCAGCCACAAGGTGCCCAACCCGGTACCGAGGAAGATCAGCAGCAACATCGGCCACAGGCGTTTGAGCAGCGCACTCAAATGCCCGCCGAACGCCAGTTGCCACAGGTTGGTGATCGTCGAAGGGATGATCAGCAAGGCCGCAGCCTGCGCCGGTAACATAGCCAGGCCGAGCAAGCCCATGGAGACTGTCGGCAGGCCCAGGCCGATCACACCCTTGACAGTGCCGGCCAGCACGAAGGTGCCGATCACCAGCAGGGTCAGGGCGGGGCCGATTTCTTGATAGAACGCGAGGAAGGTATTCATGGGGGGATTGTGCGGCTTTTCGGTGACGCCGAAAATTCGCCATATACTGAGACAGACTCTTGTTTTCCCTTAGGCTGGTGCCATGCACTTTGACTTGATCGACCTGCGCCTCTATCTGCACATCCTCGACACCGGCAACATCACCGCCGGTGCCGGGCGCAGCCACCTGTCCCTGGCCGCCGCGAGTGCGCGTATCCGGGCGATGGAGGCTTCGTTGGGTATCGAGTTCCTGGAGCGTAACCGTCGAGGCGTCACCCCAACGCCCGCCGGCAAAGCCCTGGCCCGCCACGCACGCTTGTTGCTGCAACAAGCCGAACACCTGCAGCAGGACCTGGCAGAATACGCCAACGGCATCAAAGGCCAGGTGCGCTTGCTGTGCAACACCACCGCCCTCAGCGAATACCTGCCGGAACTGCTGGCGGACTTTCTATGCGAGCATCCCAACCTCGATATCGACCTGCAGGAGCTGCCGAGCCTGCGTATCACCCAGGCCTTGCGCCAAGGCACGGCGGATATTGGGATCATTTCCGACGCGGTGGACACCCACGGCCTGCAGACCCTGCCCTTTCGCGACGACCCGCTGGTGCTGATCGCGCCGCTGGATCACCCGTTCACCGCAGGGAGCTTTGTCGATAGCCTGCAACACGACTTCGTCGGCCTCGCCACTCACAGCGCGTTGACGGTGTACCTCGAAGAACAGGCATTGCACGCGGGTTTCCGCCTGCAAACACGCATCCGTGCCGAGGGCTTTGACGGGGTGATCCGTATGGTCGCCCGCGGCGCTGGCCTGGGTATCGTGCCCCAGGCCGCGCTGGAACGTTGGCCGCAGGAACGCCGCTTCAAGGCCTACCCCCTGCAAGAGGAGTGGGCCTGTCGGAAGCTGCTGTTATGTGCGCGCTCGTTCGAACAGCTGCCCGGTTATGCCAAGGCCTTGTTCGAGGCCTTGGCCCTGCCCTTGCGGAAGAACCCGTAATACACCGCCGACAGAATCAGCAGAAACGGCACGCCAAACACCAGTGTCATCTTGAACGCGTCGGTGAAATACGTAGTGATCATCACCGCGCCCATCAGCACCAGCCCCAGCAACGTGCTGTAGGGAAACAGCCGCAGTTGGAACGACAATTTCGGCCCACCGTGACGCTTGCGGTAGCGCCGGAAGAACAGGTGCGTGAGGAAGATCATGAACCAGGTGAAGATCGCGCCAAACATCGAGATCGCCATCATCAGGGTGAACGAGCTTTCCGGGTACACCACGTTCAGCAACGTCGCCAGCGCAATGCCCGAACTGGACAGCAGCAACGCGTTCAACGGGATGCCGCTCTTGCTCAACGCGCCCATGGACTTGGGCGCAAAGCCGGCGCGGGACAGGCTGAACATCATGCGGGTGGTGATGTAGAGCTGGCTGTTCATCGCCGAGAGCGCGGCGATCAGGATCACGAAGTTCATCACGCCGGTCGCACCGGGAATGCCGATGGTCTGCATCACCGTGACGAACGGGCTCTGGGTCTGCCCGGCCTGGTTCCACGGCACGATGGCCAACATCAGCGCCAGGGTCAGCAGGTAAAACACCACCAGGCGCACGATGGTCGCACGGAAGGCTTTCTTCACCGCCTGTTCCGGGTCGGCGGCTTCACCGGCGGCCACGGCGATCATCTCCACACTCAAATAGCTGAAAATCGACACGATCACCGCCATCCACATGCCGCTCAGGCCATGGGGGAAAAAGCCGTCGTGGGCCGTGTAGTTCTGCACGCCATACTCCGGGTTGCCGGAGCCGAACACCACGTACACGGCAAGGATGATGAAGCCGACAATCGCACTGATCTTGATCGTCGAAAACCAGTATTCGAAGTTGCCAAACGTCTTCACGCTGATCGCATTGAGCAGGATCAACACGCTGGAAAACGACACGATCCACACCCATTCCGGCACGTTGGCGAACCAGTACTTCATGTACATCGCCACCGCCGTGACCTCGGCGCCCACCGCCAACACAATCGCCGCCCAGTAGGCATAACGCACCAGGAACCCGGCGAGCGGGCTGATGTAGAACTCGGCATAGGCACCGAAGGAGCCTGAGGTGGAGTGGGCCACCGTCATCTCCGCCAGGCAGCCCATCAACAGCAAGGTGATCAACGCGCCGATGGCGTAGCTCACCAAGACGCTGGGCCCGGCATAGCCGATGGCGTAGGCGCTGCCCATGAACAGCCCGGTACCAATGGCGCCGCCGATGGCGATCATGCTCATCTGGCCGGAAGTGAGCTGGCGCCGCAGGCCCAGTTCGCGGTGGGTGATCTCTGCAAAGCCGTTGTCTGGCGTGGTCACGTGGTGTGCCCCTTTATTATTGTGATTGCACAGGTGGTCGGTAGGTGTGTCAGGTGACGCTGTTGCGGACTTTGAATTGCGGCTGGTCCCAGGTGTGGTTGTCGAGGATGTCGCCAAGGATTTCCACAGCGTCAAACACCTCGGTAAAGCTCGTGTACAACGGCGTAAAACCAAACCGCATGATGCGCGGCTCACGGTAATCACCGATCACCCCGCGGGCGATCAAGGCCTGGATCACCGCGTAGCCTTCAGGGTGTTCGAAGCTCACATGACTGCCGCGCCTTGCGTGCTCGCGTGGGGTGATCAACTTCAAGTCATGGGCGGCGCAACGGGCTTCGACCAACGCGATAAACAGGTCGGTCAACGCCAGGGACTTGCTGCGCAAACTCGCCATATCGGTCTGGGCAAAAATCTCCAGGCCGCACTCCACCATGGCCAACGAGGTAATCGGCTGGGTGCCGCACAGGTAGCGAGCGATGCCCGCGCTCGGGGCGTACGTCGATTCCATGGCGAACTGCCGGGTATGCCCGAACCAGCCCGACAACGGCTGACGCACCACATCCACCAACGCCGGGTTGACCCACACAAACGCCTGGGAACCCGGGCCGCCGTTGAGGTATTTGTAGGTGCAGCCAATCGCATAATCGGCGCCGGCCTGATGCAGGTCGATAGGCACCGCGCCGGCCGAATGCGCCAGGTCCCAGATACTCAACGCGCCACACTCATGGCTCAAGGCGGTCAGCGCCTGCATGTCGTACATGTAGCCGGTCTTGTAATTGACGTGGGTGAGCATTACCACCGCCACGTCCTGATCGATCGCCTGGGGCAGTTCGTCCGGGCTGTTCACCAGGCGCAGGGAATAGCCCTGTTGCAGCAGTTCAGCCAAGCCTTCTGCGATGTACAAGTCGGTGGGGAAGTTGCTCGCCTCGCTGACGATCACCTTGCGATGCGGCTGGCGTTGACGCTGCACGGTCAATGCGGCGCTCAGCACCTTGAACAGGTTGATCGAGGTGGTATCGGTGATCACCACTTCGTTGTCACGCGCGCCAATCAAGGGCGCCAGGCGATTGCCCAGGCGCTGGGACAAATCCGCCCAACCGGCGCTGTTCCAGCTGCGGATCAGCCCGTTGCCCCACTCTTCTGCAATCACCGCCTGCGCCCGCGCCAACGCCGCCACCGGGCGGGCGCCGAGCGAGTTGCCGTCGAGGTAGATCACGCCCTCCGGCAAGGCGAACTGGCTGCGCAACGGTGCCAGCGGGTCCTGGGCGTCGAGGGCTTGGCAATGGCTTCGAGAGGTCATGGGCGGTCCTGGTTTTTATAAGTAAGAATGGACCAAATAATGAACGAAGTTTTAGAGAATTTTCGTGCAAAGTGAGTAGCAACAGGCTAATTAAGCTGTAGGAAATTCGAATTTAACCCCCAAACACGCGGATTTATTCTAACCATGATTCTCGACGCCACCGACCTGCGCCTCCTGCATTTCCTGCAACAGGATGGCCGCATCAGCAACCAGGAACTGGCGGAAAAAGTCGCGCTGTCGCCGTCCGCCTGCCTGCGCCGTTTGCGCTTGCTGGAGAGCGAGGGAATCATCAGCGGCTACCGCGCAGTGCTGAATGCGGAGCAATTGGGGATCGAGCTGGAGGCCATCGTCCACCTGTCGTTACGCCAGGATGTGGAGGATTGGCACGAGACGTTCATCAAGAAAGTGCAGGGCTGGCCGGAAGTCGCCAGCGCCTACGTGATCACCGGCGCCAGCAACTATGTGCTGCGGGTGCAGGCCCGCAACCTCAAGCATTTTTCGGACTTTATCGTGAACCACCTGAACCGCACGGCGGGGGTGATGGATATACGCTCGGAGATTGTGTTGCAGAAGATCAAGGATAGGGATGAGGTGTTGGATCTGGTCATCCGCAAATAGCGGCAACACTACAAAACCCTGTGGGAGCGGGCTTGCTCGCGAATGCGGTGCATCAGTTGCCGGATATGCTGGCTGATACACCGCATTCGCGAGCAAGCCCGCTCCCACATTTTTTACCGCGTTTAGTCTTCCAAAGCACGCACGCGCTGCATACGCTTTTGCTCTACCGGCGCATCCGCCACCTGCAACTCAAAGTCAAAATCAATCTGCGCAAACCGCCCTTCCACGCCAAACTCTCGCGCCAGCTGCGGATCTTCACTGAAGCGAATCTCGGCAATCAATTCATCCCGCGTCGCATAGGCAAAATCATCATGCAGGTACGGGTCATCCGACAGGTTGATCTGCGTGGTCAGGTGCCGATGCCCTGGCGCCGAAATGAAGAAGTGGATATGCGCCGGCCGCTGCCCGTGGCGCCCCAGTTGATCGAGCAGTTGCTGGGTCGGCCCGGTCGGCGGGCAGCCGTAGCCCGACGGTACGATACTGCGAAAACGGTAGTTGCCCTGGGCATCGGTCTCGATGCGTCGGCGCAGGTTGAACTCCGATTGCGTCGGGTCGAACCACGAATAGGTGCCACCGGTGTTGGCCTGCCACACATCCACAATCGCGCCCGCCAGCGGCTTGCCCTCGGTGTCACGCACTTGACCGCGCATGAACAGCGGCACCGCGTCGTCCTTGCCATCATCCAGTCGCGCCTCATACTTCGACAGCGGCGCACCGGCCACATACAACGGGCCTTCGATGGTGCGCGGCGTACCACCGGATTTGCCGGCCTCCTCATCGGCGGCGTCCATCAACAGGTCCAGGTAATGCTCCAGGCCCAGCCCGGCAGCGAGCAAGCCGGCTTCCTGGTTCTTGCCCAAGTCGTTCAGATAGTTGACCGCCTTCCAGAACTCTTCCGGGGTCACTTCCAGGTCTTCGATGATGTTCACGGTGTCGCGCAGGATCCGGTAGATCAGCGCCTTGGTACGCGGGTTACCGGCGTCATTGAGGTTGCCGCTGGCTTCTTCGAGAAACTGTTGGGCATGGGCAGTCTGGGACAGTCGGATGGACATGGTGCATTCCTCATCTTGTAGTTATTAGGGTGAAAACCGGCTTAGCGGTCATCCTCATGGATCGACGACGGGTGACGGCACAGGGCATTCACTTCGACGGCCATGTAGGGAAAGAGCGGCAGTTGCATCAACACATCGTGCAGGTCCTGCACGCTGTCGACATCGAACACGCTGTAGTTGGCGTAATGCCCGGCGATGCGCCACAGGTGGCGCCATTTGCCTTCCTGTTGCAGGCGCTGCGCCAAGGCTTTTTCTTCGGCCTTGAGCGCAGCAGCGCGCTCGGAATTCATATCGAGGGGCAGGTTCACGGTCATTTTTACGTGGAACAACATGGCAGGCGCCTCTTAGTGTTTGTCACGACGGAAGAACGCCAGGCGCTCTTCATCGATGGCCAGGCCCAGGCCCGGTGCGTTGGAGACATGCAGCTGGAAATCGCGGTACACCGGCGGTTCGGTGAGGATGTCTTCAGTGAGCAACAACGGGCCGAACAACTCGGTGTCCCATGCCAATTTGTTCAACGTGAGAAAGGCATGGGCCGAGGCCAGGGTGCCGATGCCGCCTTCGAGCATGGTGCCGCCGTACAGGCCGATGCCCGCCGCTTCGGCAATGGCGGCCGTACGCAGTACGGCGCGCGGGCCGCCGTTCTTGGCGATCTTCAACGCAAACACCGAGGCCGCACCTTCGCGGGCGAGGTTGAAGGCATCTTCGACACACTCGATGGACTCATCCGCCATGATCGGCGCCGGGCTCGACAGATTAAGCCGCGCCATGCCGCCCCGGTTGTTGCGGGAGATGGGTTGTTCGATCAGGTCGATGCCGTTGTCGCCGAGCACCTTGCAGGCACGCAGTGCCATCGCCTCATCCCAGGCCTGGTTGACGTCGACGCGCACACTGGCGCGGTCGCCCAGGGCTTTTTTGATCGCGATCACATGGGCCAGGTCGTGGCTGACTTCACCGGCGCCGATCTTCAATTTGAAAATGCGGTGGCGGCGCAGGTCGAGCATCTTTTCCGCTTCGGCAATGTCCTTTTCCGTGTTGCCGCTGGCCAGGGTCCAGGCCACTGGCAAGGCATCGCGCACACGGCCGCCGAGCAGTTCGCTGACCGGCAGGTTCAAGCGTTTGCCCAGGGCATCGAGCAAGGCGCTTTCGATCCCGGACTTGGCAAAGGTGTTGCCGCGAATGCTGCGTTCCAGGCGCACCATGGCCGCGTTGATATTGCTCGCGTCCTGGCCGATCAGCAGCGGCGCGAAGTGGCGGTCGATGTTGACCTTGATGCTATCAGGGCTTTCATTGCCGTAGCTCAGGCCGCCAATGGTGGTGGCTTCACCGATGCCTTCGATACCGTCGGCGCAACGCAGGCGGATGATCACCAAGGTCTGGTTTTGCATCGTGTGCATCGCCAGCTTGTGCGGGCGAATGGTGGGGAGGTCGACGATGATCGTGTCGATCGACTCGATGGCGCAAATCGGCATGGCTATACCCGTTGGGTTCTTTTTAGGTTTGAGCCGATTCTGTGCCGTATTTTTAAAGGCTTCCAATATAGAATGGGTCTGAAGCAATACCCTCAAGGTATGAAAGGAGTGGTTATGGAATTGCGTCATCTGCGCTATTTCCAGGTGCTGGGGGAAACCCTCAACTTCACCCGCGCCGCCGAACGTTTGCACATCGCCCAGCCGCCGTTGAGCCGGCAGATCCAGCAATTGGAAGATGAGTTGGGGGTGATCCTGCTGGAGCGCGGCCGACCGTTGCGGCTGACCGAAGCCGGGCGTTTCTTCTA
Organism: Pseudomonas sp. DWRC2-2; assembly: GCF_049897885.1. Lineage (NCBI taxonomy): Bacteria > Pseudomonadati > Pseudomonadota > Gammaproteobacteria > Pseudomonadales > Pseudomonadaceae > Pseudomonas > Pseudomonas sp. DWRC2-2. Next base: position 29,534 of record NZ_JAFCXD010000010.1, on the reverse strand, counting down.
TGAGCATGCCAACGTGCTGCTGGAACAACTGAGCAAGGTCTGCGACAACACCCGGCGCATCGGCCAAGGCGAGAAGACTTGGCTGGGCATCGGTTTTGCGCCCTCGACCCTGTATGGCGTGCTGCCGGAACTGATCCGCCGGCTGCGCACCCATGAGGCGCTGGAGCTGGAGTTGGGGCTGTCGGAAATGACCACCTTGCAGCAGGTCGAAGCGCTCAAGGCCGGGCGTATCGATGTGGGGTTCGGGCGGATTCGCATCGACGACTCGGCCATCGTCCAGCGCGTGCTGGTGGAGGATCGGCTGGTCGCCGTGCTGCCGGCCGGCCACCCGTTGCTCGATGCGCCCGCCACCCTCGCCCAACTGGCCGCCGAACCTTTTGTGCTCTACCCCGGCAACCCACGCCCCAGCTACGCCGACCATGTGATCGCGCTGTTCGACGCCCATGGCTTGAGCCTCAAGGTGGCGCAGTGGACCAACGAATTGCAGACCGCCATTGGCCTGGTCGGCGCCGGCATGGGCGTGACGCTGGTGCCTGCCTCGGTGCAGGTGCTGCACCGCGCGGACATCGGCTACACGCCGGTGGTGGAGGCCACGGCAACCTCGCCGATCATCCTCAGCCGACGGGTGAATGACCAGTCGCCAGGGCTCAGTCATTGCCTGCAACTGGTGGAAGAGTTGATCTAGCCACGCAGGCGCCGCGCATCATTGCGCTGCAGGGTCTGGCTCGGAGACTCATCGAACAGCTTGCGATACTCCGCCGAAAACCGCCCAAGGTGGGTAAAACCCCAGCCCAGGGCGATCTCGGAGATGGTGCAGGTGGAGCCCTGTTCAAGGATGGCCTGGCGCACCGCAGAGAGCCGATGCTTTTTCAAATAGGCCATCGGTGACAGCGCAAAGTATTTGCGAAAGGCATCGAACAATTTGAACCGCGATACGCCGGCCGCGGCCTCCAGGTCTTCCAGATGCACGGCGTCCCGAGCATTGTCGTGGATGTACTGGCGCGCACGGATCAGGTAATGCGGCAGTTTCACACCGAGGACATCGCGCAGCTCTTCGGAGTAATTGTTCGGCTGGGCCAGGATCAGGCCCTTGATCAGCGAGCTTTCCAGGTCACGGGTAAACGCCGGTTGCTCATACAATTCACTGCCGTGTTCCAACTCCGCAATGAAGTAGCGCGCCATGCGCCACCACGCCGCCGAAGCGCCGTCCACCGCGTCCATCACCGACTCAAAGCGCAGCGGCGCCTCAATCGGCCGTTGCAGCAAACCTTCCAGCGACTCACTCATCGCCGCCCGCGTGATCACCACCTGCAACTTGCGGCAGTCGCCGGAAATCGCCAGCACCTGATGCTCGTTGGGCGAGATGATCACGCCCTGGTCGCGGTTGGAGCTCAGGCGCTCACCGTTCTTGCTCAACTCCTGCTCGCCCACCAACGGCAGGCTCAGGCTGTAGCTGCTGAAGTGCTCGGCGTCTTCGATGTCGATGGTCACGTCGGTGCCGTATTCGATGACGCCCAAGGTGGTGGCGCGGGACTTGAACATGTTGGCACTGTGGTGGAAACGCAGGCGCTCGGGCGTGGCGGTGGCCAGGCGATGGGGCCCGCAGATGCCGGACATCCAGCTGCGTGCGCCTTCCAGGTCGAAGCGTTGAATCGTTTGGCTGCTCATCAGGGTGCACCCACGGCGGTTAGGCTGTTGCGCGCTCTGGCGGCGCGTCGTTGTTGTTTGACAGCAAATAATGCGCCACGCCGGCGCAATCACCAGCGGGTGGATAGCAAGGGTCGACTAAGTGGATAAGCCGCCGACTTTTGCGGCCATTGCCTTGCCAGACAGTAGCGCATCCCGTCACCGCTGCGCACCGGGTTGGGTATTTGCTGCCCAATTATCCGGCGCAGGTTCCCCCACTAAGCGGATAGCCCGCGCCCTGCCCCGCTGCCTCTAATAAACCACCGATTAGCCCTATCAAAAGGTGCCTCCCATGAGTGGTGCAAGAAGCGTCGAGCAGTGGAAAACATTTATCGAAGGTTGTCTGGATTTTCGCCCGGCGGATGCAGTGTTCCGCATCGCCCGTGACATGTTCACCGAGCCGCAACTGTTCGATCTGGAGATGGAACTGATCTTCGAAAAAAACTGGATCTACGCCTGCCACGAAAGCGAACTGGCGAATAACCACGACTTCGTGACGATGCGCGCCGGGCGCCAGCCAATGATCATCACCCGCGACGGCGAAGGCCAACTCAACGCGCTGATCAACGCCTGCCAGCATCGCGGCACCACCTTGACGCGGGTCGGCAAGGGCAACCAGTCCACCTTCACCTGCCCGTTCCATGCCTGGTGCTACAAGAGCGATGGCCGGCTGGTGAAGGTCAAGGCGCCGGGGGAATACCCGGAGGGTTTCGACAAGGCGACGCGTGGCCTGAAAAAGGCACGCATCGAGAGCTACAAAGGCTTCGTGTTCATCAGCCTGGATGTGGCAGGCACCGACAGCCTGGAAGACTTCCTGGGCGACGCCAAAGTGTTCTTCGACATGATGGTTGCCCAGTCCGCTACCGGTGAGTTGGAGGTATTGCCAGGCAAATCCGCCTACACCTACGACGGCAACTGGAAGCTGCAAAACGAGAACGGCCTGGACGGTTATCACGTCAGCACCGTGCACTACAACTACGTGGCCACGGTGCAGCATCGCCAGCAGGTGAACACCGAGAACGGTACCGGCGCAGGCAGCACCCTCGATTACGGCAAGCTTGGCGCGGGTGACGCCAACACCGATGACGGCTGGTTTGCCTTCAACAATGGCCACAGCGTGTTGTTCAGCGACATGCCCAACCCCAGCGTGCGCTCCGGCTACGCCACCATCATGCCGCGCCTGGTGGAAGAACACGGCCAGCCAAAGGCCGAGTGGATGATGCACCGCCTGCGCAACCTGAATATCTACCCGAGCCTGTTCTTCCTCGACCAGATCAGCTCGCAGCTGCGCATCATCCGCCCGGTGGCGTGGAACAAGACCGAAATCATCAGCCAGTGCCTGGGCGTGAAGGGCGAATCCGACGCGGACCGCGAAAACCGTATTCGCCAGTTCGAGGATTTTTTCAACGTGTCGGGCATGGGCACCCCAGATGACCTGGTGGAATTTCGCGAGGCCCAGCGCGGTTTCCAGGGCCGCCTGGAACGCTGGAGCGACATCTCACGGGGCAGCCACCGCTGGGAAACCGGCCCCACGCCCAACAGCGAAGCCATCGGCATCCAACCGGCCATGACCGGCACCGAATTCACCCATGAAGGCCTCTATGTGAACCAGCATCGCAACTGGCAGCAGTTCCTGCTCAAGGGCCTGGACAACCAAGCACTGACATTGCGGGAGGTGAAGTGATGAATGCGCAACTGCAGTACCAGATCGAGCAGTTCTTCTACCGCAAATCCGAGCTGTGCGACGCCCAGGACTGGGACGCCTATGTGCAGCTGTTCGACCCGCAGAGCGAGTTCCACCTGCCGCAGTGGGACTCGGAACACGTCTACACCCGTGATCCCAAGCGCGAGATGTCGTTGATCTACTACGCCAACCGCTCGGGCCTGGAAGACCGTGTGTTCCGTTTGCGCACCGGCAAAGCCGCGTCGGCGACACCGATGCCGCGCACCTTGCACCTGATCAATAACGTGCGCGTGGCGGAGCAGGCGGAGGGAACGCTGGAGGTGAAATTGAACTGGCACACGTTGTTCTATCGATTGGCCATGTCGGAGCAGTTTTACGGGCATGCCACATACAGCCTCAAGCCGAATGGCGACAGCTGGTTGATCACCCGCAAGCATGCGTTGCTGCTCAACGACACCATCAACTCGGTGCTGGATTTCTATCACCTTTGACAGCCGACTGTGACTTGTAGTGAGCGGGCTTGCCCCGCGCTGGGCTGCGCAGCGGCCCCAAAAGCTTGGGAGCGCTGCGCACTCCAACGCGGGGCAAGCCCGCTCACTACCGTTATCAAATCCATGGAGAACGGTGGATGAATCACAAAGTAGCCTTCAGTTTTGCCGACGGCAAAACCCTGTTTTTCCCGGTGGGCTCCCATGAAATCCTGCTGGATGCAGCGCTGCGCAACGGCATCAAGATCCCACTGGATTGCCGTGAGGGTGTCTGCGGCACCTGCCAGGGCCGTTGCGAATCCGGCGATTACAGCCAGGACTATGTCGACGAAGAAGCCCTGTCCAGCCTCGACCTGCAACAGCGCAAGATGCTCAGTTGCCAAACGCGGGTGAAGTCCGACGCGACGTTCTATTTCGACTTTGATTCGAGCCTGTGCAACGCGCCAGGGCCGGTTCAGCTCAAGGGCCGCGTGAGCGCGGTGGAGCAGGTGTCGGCCAGCACGGCGATCCTGCAGGTGCAACTGGATCAGGCACTGGATTTTCTGCCGGGCCAATATGCCCGCCTAGCGGTGCCTGGCACGGACAGTTGGCGCTCATATTCTTTCGCCAACCTGCCGGGCAATCACCTGCAATTTTTAGTGCGCCTGTTGCCCGATGGGGTGATGAGCAACTATCTGCGCGAGCGCTGCCAAGTGGGCGATGAGCTGTTGATGGAAGCACCCCTCGGCGCCTTCTACCTGCGCCACGTCACCCAGCCATTGGTACTGGTGGCGGGTGGCACGGGGTTATCGGCCTTGCTGGGCATGCTCGATGAACTGGCCGCCAAGGGGTGTGACCAACCGGTGCACCTGTATTACGGCGTGCGCGGTGCCGAAGACTTGTGCGAAGCGGCGCGTATCCAGGGTTATGCTGCAAAAATTCCGGGCTTTCGCTACACCGAAGTCCTCAGCGCACCTTCAGAGGATTGGCCCGGCAAGCGCGGCTACCTCACCGAGCATTTTGACCTGGCCGAATTGCGGGACAGTTCGGCGGATATGTACCTGTGCGGCCCCCCTCCAATGGTCGAATCCATCCAGCAATGGCTGGCGGATCAGGCACTTGATGGCGTTCAGCTGTATTACGAAAAGTTTACGCAGAGTAATATCTGACCCTCAGTACTTCTGAGGGGCAGATGCGGCGTGCACTCAACCCTGAGAACAACAAGTAGAAGGGAATGTTAATGGCGGATGACATGGTTAACCCGGTAGGCCTCAAGCGTGGCTTGAAGAACCGGCACATTCAGCTGATCGCCTTGGGAGGGGCGATCGGCACGGGGTTGTTCCTCGGCTCGGCCGGGGTGCTCAAGTCGGCGGGGCCGTCGATGATCCTGGGCTACGCGATTGCCGGTTTCATCGCGTTCCTGATCATGCGCCAGCTCGGCGAAATGATCGTTGAAGAGCCGGTGGCCGGTTCCTTCAGCCACTTCGCGCACAAATACTGGGGCGGCTACGCGGGCTTCCTGGCGGGTTGGAACTACTGGGTACTCTACGTGCTGGTGGGCATGGCCGAACTGACGGCGGTGGGCAAGTACATCCAGTTCTGGTGGCCGGAGATCCCGACCTGGGTCAGTGCGCTGGTGTTCTTTGTCGCGGTGAACCTGATCAACACCCTGAACGTGAAGTTCTTTGGTGAGGCCGAGTTCTGGTTCGCGATCATCAAGGTGGTGGCGATTGTCGGCATGATCGTGCTCGGCTGCTACCTGCTGTTCAGCGGCACCGGCGGCCCGCAGGCCTCGGTCAGCAACCTGTGGAGCCACGGCGGGTTCTTCCCGAATGGCGGCATGGGGCTGTTGATGTCCATGGCGTTCATCATGTTCTCGTTCGGTGGCCTGGAGCTGGTGGGCATCACTGCCGCCGAAGCCAGCGAGCCGCGCAAGGTGATCCCGAAGGCGATCAACCAGGTGGTCTACCGGATCCTGATTTTCTACGTCGGCGCCCTGACCGTACTGCTGTCGCTGTACCCGTGGGACCAGTTGCTGCAAACCCTCGGCGCCTCGGGCGATGCCTACAGCGGTAGCCCGTTCGTGCAGATCTTCTCGCTGATCGGCAACGACACCGCCGCGCACATCCTCAACTTCGTGGTGCTGACCGCGGCATTGTCGGTGTACAACAGCGGCGTGTACTGCAACAGCCGCATGCTGTTCGGCCTGGCCGAGCAAGGCGATGCACCGAAATCGCTGATGAAGCTGAACAAGCAAGGTGTGCCGATCCGCGCCCTGGCGATTTCAGCGCTGGTGACGATGCTGTGCGTGGTGGTCAACTACGTGGCACCGCAGAGCGCGCTGGAACTGCTGTTCGCGCTGGTGGTTGCCTCACTGATGATCAACTGGGCGCTGATCAGCATCACCCACATCAAGTTCCGCAAAGCCATGGGCGAACAAGGCCTGACGCCGTCGTTCAGGACCTTCTGGTTCCCGTTCAGCAACTACCTGTGCCTGGCGTTCATGATGATGATCATCAGCGTGATGCTGGCGATTCCGGGCATCAGCGAGTCGGTGTATGCGATGCCGGTGTGGGTTGGGATTATCTATGTGGCGTATCGGTTGCGCATGAGAAACGCGAAAGTAGCTGTGGCGCAGTAACTAATGTGGGAGCGGGCTTGCTCGCTAATGCGGTGGATCAGTAGATGAATATTTAGCTGACCCAGCGCATTCGCGAGCAAGCCCGCTCCCACAGTTTTGAATGCATTCCAAATGAAAAAGCCCCGGTGATCCGGGGCTTTTTGTTTAGAGCGTGGAACGTACTCGCCACAGCTCTGGGAACAGCACGGTATCTAGCATCTTGCGCAAATACCCCACCCCTTCGGTGCCACCGGTTCCCGGCTGGAAGCCGATGATCCGCTCGACCGTGGTCACATGGCGGAAGCGCCACTGACGGAACGAGTCCTCCAGGTCGATAAACTTTTCGGCCAACTGATACAAATCCCAGTAGCGGCTCGGATCGCGATACACCTCACGCCACGCCGCCTCCACCGATTCATCGTGAACCGTCGCCGCCGTCGGGTCACGCTCGGCACGTTTCGGATCAATCGCCAGACCCGCCTTGACCATCAGGTTGATCGCCTCGTCATACAGCGACGGTGTGGCAATCGCCACTTTCAACTCGTTCAACAACTCCGGCCGATGGGCGTGGGGCCGCAACAGCGCCGCGCTTTTATTGCCGAGGATAAATTCGATCTCACGGTACTGGAACGACTGAAACCCCGACGACTGCCCCAGGAACGGGCGGATCGACTTGTACTCCGACGGCGTCATCGTCGCCAGTACCGCCCAGGCGTGCACCAGTTGATCGAAGATCCGCGACACCCGCGCCAGCATCTTGAACGCCGGCGGCAACTCGCCCAGGCGCACGTGTTCACGGGCGGCCTTGAGTTCGTGGAGCATCAGTTTCATCCACAGCTCGGAGGTCTGGTGCTGGATGATGAAGAGCATTTCGTTGTGGTCCGGCGACAGCGGATGCTGGGCGCTGAGGACTTTGCCCAGGTCCAGGTAATCGCCGTAGCTCATGGACTCGGAAAAATTCAGTTCGGCGTTATGCCATTCTTCGGGCGGTTGGTAATCGGCAGAGAAGGGACATTGGCTCATCGCGTGGGCTCCTTGAGCGGACGGAGAATGGCGCGGACCGGGCTCGCGTCCAGGTTGGCAAACCGCAGAGGCAGTGCGATCAATTCATAGTCGCCCTCGGGTACGTCATCGAGCACGATGCCTTCGATAATCGCCATGCCATGACGGGCCACGGCGTTGTGGGAATCCATGGTCTTGGACTGCTGCGGGTCCAGGGATGGCGTATCGATGCCGATCAAGCGCACACCCAGGCTGGCTAGCAGCTCGATGGTTTGCGGAGCGATGGCGGTGAAATTCGAATCCCATTCAGTCAGCGGCGCTTGTGGATAAGTGCGCAGCAGCACGCGCTCCGGCAAGTTATCCACACGGCCTTCCAACTGATGCGGCTGCACCAGCGCGCCGCTGTCCAGGCAATGCAGCACCCGGCATGGGCCCATGTACACATCCAGCGACACCTCGCCAATCGGCGCGCCGTCCGCGCTGTAATGCAGCGGCGCGTCCACATGGGCGCCGGTATGGGGGGACAACGTGATACGCCCGACATTCACCGGACACTCCGGGCCAAACTGCCACACGCGCTCTTCCTGGAACGGCGTATCCCCCGGCCAGGTCGGGGTCGCCGTACTCAAGGGCGGGCTGATATCCCACCACGTTTTTATTGGGTTCATTTCAAGGCTCTCGGCGGTTACTGGGGTGAATGATACGAGGGCCTGCTGCGAATTTTCTTGCGAATTCTGGCGTGAAGCGGGAAATCTTTCGCACTTACTGCGAGGAAATGGCGGATTGGTGATGGGTTATATCAAATAAACACCGCTGCGCTTCTGGGCATCCCGATGTCGAGTTCAGACCACTGACACAACGCCCGAGGCCTTAGGGTGGACCTTTCCATTCCCTGCCCTGGAGACATCATGTCCAAGCCCATCACCGTACTGCGCGACACCCATCCCCTGCCGGTCCTGGACGCCTGCAAATGGGAAAAGCTCGAAGGCGACCCGCACACCGTCAACCTCAACGCCTACACCAGCGAAGACGGCAGCAAGATCATGGGCACCTGGATCTGCACCCCGGGCAAGTGGTACGTGGACTACGTGAAGTGGGAATACTGCCACTTCCAGGAAGGCTACTGCATCATCACCCCAGAAGGCCTGGAGCCGATTCATTTGCGGGCTGGGGATATCTTTGTGGTGGAGCCGGGGATGAAGGGGACGTGGGAAGTGGTCGAGACGGTGCGTAAGTATTTTGTGTTTGCGTGAGCTAGCGACCACCCAGGCTCACAAATAAAAACCGCCCTAAAGGGCGGTTTTTTGCTGTGCGGCTTAGCGGCTCAGGCCAGCCAAGGGCCCTGCCGGCTCCATGGTCTTGCCGTGTTCAATAGCAACGCTGAAAAACCTTTTTTGATTGGCAGACGTCTCTCCACCAAGCTTTTTAGCTTCGGCGCAAAACATCTCAACCAATTTCGCTTTTGTTTTCTGGGTAGTAATTTTCATCAAACCAAGCCTCTGTAAGCCTTGTATATGCGGCCCATACTAGGTGTGCTCAACTGAAATCACAAGACGCTGCTTTTCGTCATAGCTAAAGCCAAGTCGCTCATAAGTCTGTACGACATCCGGTCGTGGTTCCTGAATTTCGATACGAGAGCACCCGATGACGCGTGCATATGCGTCGATGGCGCCGAGGGCAAGCGCTGCGATCAAGCCTTTCAAAGGATGTTCGTTATCTGAGTTGCCTTCGAGAAGCACAATCTTGATCGTGACTTTACTGTCACGAGGCGTTGCGTAACAAAGGCCACAGAGTTGCTCATCGTACCAAATCGACAAATCAAACCCTTTGGCGTCCAAGGCTCTCCAGGCTGGAACATCCTCCCAGGGAAATTGAGCGTCACCTCCCCAGCGGTAAAACGCCTCTATGGCCCGACCATCAATAACATCGAAGCGAACTCTCGAAGCATCGAGCCATTGATGCCCCAACGCTGTCCACTGTTCGATGAATGAAGCCAGCGCCGCCTTCCTCGATTGAGACTGGAAGATCAGGTACTTGAGGGAGTTCGAGTATCGACGTGCCATTACGATCAGATTCTTATGAGTGTTGTGGAAAGATCAGAAAGTCGCGTTAACAGCGAAAGGGCGCAAACGGTAGCAAGATCGGGTGTAGCCTTGGGCCAACGATGAATTCAAGATTTTTCAGGCATATTCGCCACGAGCAATGGAGCCCTCGCCATGAAGGCTGAGTTCGGCAGGCAAAAAATCGTCATCTTCACCGGCTCCGGCATCAGTGCCGAAAGTGGCTTGGACACGTTCAACGACGAAACCGGACTGTGGATGGACCATCGCGTCGAAGACGTGGCTACGCCCGAGGCATGGCATAGGCACCCCGCAGACGTGCTGGCGTTCTATAACGCGTTGCGACACAAGGCGTGGACTGCGCAGCCCAATGCGGCGCACCGCGCCATAACAGAGTTGGAACAGCAGTTTGATGTCGTGGTGATCACGCAAAACGTCGACGACCTGCACGAGCGCGCTGGGTCCACGTGCGTTCTGCATCTGCATGGTCAAATCAACCTGGCGCAAAGCACGGTCGACGAGCAACTGATTTACAAGATCGACGATAAGCCGATCTTGCTCGGTGACACCTGTGAAAAAGGCAGCCAATTACGCCCCCATATCGTCTGGTATGGCGAAAATGTGCCGAATATCGACAAGGCGCTGCAGCACTTTAAAAACGCAGAGAAAGTGCTGGTCGTGGGCACATCACTGACCACTCAGCCGGCCGCAGGACTGGTTACAAAAGCCAGGCATTCTGCCGAAAAGGTCCTGATTGGATTGGCCGTTTCGCGTAAGCCCTACGGCTACGAATTCATGCGAGGGAAGGCATCAAGTCTGGTGCCTTATGTGGTGGGATGCTGGCTGAAAGGTCAAAAGGCTCGCTAATTGCAAAAAACCGGGAGCCACCCAAAGCCGGCTCCCGGAAAACGCCCCTATTTGGGCTTGCGATAGCTATTGATAATCGCCGAGAAGTCTTTGCCCCCTTCCCCACGCTGGCTCATCGACTGATACAACTGCTGGGCCACAGCGCCCAGAATCACGGGTTGCTTGGCCTGACGCGCCGCTTCGGTGGCCAAGCCCAAATCCTTGAGCATCAGGTCGGCACCAAACCCACCGGTGTACCCCCGCGACGACGGCGCGGTTTCGATCACGCCCGGCCATGGGTTGTAGGTGTCGGAACTCCAGCAACGCCCGGTGGAGCTGTTGATGATCCCCGCCAGCACTTGCGTGTCGATGCCCAGCGCATCGCCCAACGCCATGGCCTCACTGACGCCGACCATGCTGATCCCCAGCAGCAGGTTGTTGCAGATCTTGGCGATTTGCCCAGTGCCGACCTCACCGCAATGCACGATGTTGCGGCCCATCTGCGCCAGCACCGGTTGCAGGGTGGCGAACAGTTCCGGAGTGGCGCCGACCATGAAGGTCAGCGTCCCGGCTGCGGCGCCGCCGGTGCCGCCGGAAACGGGGGCGTCAGCCACGGTCACACCTTGCTTGGCCGCCGCAGCCGCTACGTCGCGGATGGTCTGCGGGTCGATGGTGCTGCAATCCACCGCCGGTATGCCTTTGCCGATGCCGGCGAGAACACCGTCTTCATTCAGCCACACGCTGCGCACATGGGCGGCGGCGGGCAGCATGGTAATCACCAACTCAGCGCCGGTGGCCGCATCACGCGGTGAATCGCTGATGGTGCCACCCAGCTCGGCCAGCTCCTTGAGCACCACTTGGTTCAAATCAAACAGGTTCAGCGCATGGCCGGCCTTGATCAGGTTGCGGGCCATGGGTGCGCCCATGTTGCCCAAGCCGATAAATGCAATCTTCATGGTCGTCTCCCGGGATCAGCGCAGGTTGATGGTGGTGTTGACGCCATCGTTGACCGTGTCGTCATCGAACCAGCGGCTCGTGACGGTTTTGGTCTGGGTATAGAACTGCACCACTTGCTTGCCGTACGGGCCGAGGTCGCCAAGCTTTGAACCGCGCGAACCGGTGAAGCTGAAGAACGGCACCGGTACCGGGATCGGGATGTTGATACCGACCTGGCCTACGTCGATTTCGCTCTGGAACTTGCGCGCCGCCGCGCCGCTCTGGGTGAACAGGCCGGTGCCGTTGCCAAACGGGTTGCCGTTGACCAGAGCGATGGCCTCGTCGAGGTTCGCCACTTCCAGCACCACCAGCACCGGGCCGAAGATTTCCTGGGTGTAGATCTGCATATCGGTGGTCACGCCCGAGAACAGGGTCGGGCCGACAAAGTTGCCTTGCTCGAAGCCCGGCACCTTGATGTCGCGGCCGTCCAGTTCCAGCTTGGCGCCTTCTTTCACGCCGCTTTCGATCAGTTCCAGGATACGTGCCTTGGCGCGCTTGGAGATCACTGGGCCGACGTCGGTGCCCGCTTCGCTGCCCGCGTTGACCTTGAGCTTTTGCGCCAGCGCTTTCAGGTCCGGCAACCACTGCTTGGACGCGCCCACCAGCACCACCACCGAGGTGGCCATGCAACGCTGGCCTGCCGCACCGAAACCGGCGCCGACCAGAGCATTGAGGGTGTGTTCGCGGTTGGCATCCGGCAGCACCACGGCGTGGTTCTTGGCGCCCATCATCGACTGCACACGCTTGCCGTGTTTGCCGGCCAGGTCATACACATGAGTGCCCACGGCGGTCGAGCCGACAAAGGACACGGCCTTGATGTCTTTATGGGTGCACAGCGCATCCACCACATCCTTGCCGCCGTGGACCACGTTGAGCACACCAGCCGGCACGCCAGCTTCCAGCGCCAGCTCCACCAGCAGCATCGTCGACAACGGGTCCTGCTCGGACGGCTTGAGCACGAAGGTGTTACCGCAAGCAATCGCCATCGGGAACATCCACAGCGGAATCATCGCCGGGAAGTTGAACGGCGTAATGCCAGCGCACACGCCGATGGGTTGGCGCAGGGTGTAGGTGTCGACGCCACCGGCAACGTTTTCAGCAAACTCGCCCATTTGCAGGGTGCCAATGGAGCAGGCGTGCTCCACCACTTCCAAGCCACGGAAAATGTCGCCTTCGGCATCGGCAATGGTCTTGCCCTGCTCGTTGCTGAGCACCACGGCGATGCGCTTGGAATGTTCGCGGATCAAGGCTTGCAGCTTGAGCATGATGCGCATGCGTGCGCCGATCGGCGTCAGCTTCCAGGTCTGGAAGGCGCGATGGGCGGCGTCGATGGCAGCGTTGACTTCATCGGCGGTAGCGAACGGGACTTTGGCCAGCACCTCTTGGGTGGCCGGGTTGACGATGTCTTGCCAGTGGGTGGTCTTTGACTCGACCCATTCACCATTGATCAGCAGCTTGACCTGTTGCACGGAAATATCGGCAGAAGCGTTCATGTGGTCTCCAATCTTGTAGTTATGCAGAGACAAGGCGCGTGAATCGCCTTGGAAATGAGGCGTTCGGACTGTTTTTCGAGTATAGATGTGCAAATCTCTAATAAGAACGCACATAAAAGCCGGACCAATATGCAAAAAAACATCACGTCGCTGGGCTCCCTGAACTGGGATGACCTGAAGTTTTTCCTCGAAGTGGCCCGTACCCGCAAGGCCAGCGTGGCCGCCAAGCGCCTAGCGGTGGACTACACCACGGTGTCGCGGCGCATCAGTTCATTGGAAGTGTCACTCGGTACGTTGCTGTTCGAAAAGTCCCGGACCAACGGCTTCGTCCTCACCCCCGAAGGCCAGCGCTTGCTGGGCTACGCCGAGTCCATCGAAAGCACCCTGCACATGGCCTGCGAGCAAGTCTCCGGCTCCGGCGTGGCGCTGTCGGGCCATGTACGCATGGGCTGCACCGAAGGGTTCGGCAGCTTTTTCGTCACCCCGCAATTGAGCCACTTCGTCGACACCTACCCCGCCATCTCGGTAGACATCCTGCCCCTGCCGCACTTCATCAGCCTGTCCAAGCGCGAAGCCGACATCGTCATCGCCCTGGAACGCCCGGAACACGGGCCCTATGTGTGCTGCAAATTGTGCGACTACAAATTGCAGCTGTACGCGACCCAGGAATACCTCGACCAACACCCTCCAATCCGCAAACCGGCGGATTTGGCCGAGCATCCGTTTATCAGCTATGTGGATGACTTGGCCTTCAGCTCGGAGCTGTTGTACCTGGCCAACGTGGTCCCCGGCGCCAGCGCCAGCCTGCGCAGTACCAGCGTGATCGCGCAGTACGTGGCGGCGCAGCAAGGGCGGTCGATGGCGATATTGCCGTGTTTTTTGGCGGCGCAGGATCCACGGTTGTTACCGATGCTGGGGGAGCAGATTTCCATCACTCGCCAGTTCTGGATGTATTGCCGGGAGGATTTGAGGAAGTTGAAGCGGATTACGTTGTTGTGGGACTACATCAGGGAAGTGACGGAGCAGAATCAGGGGTTGTTGATGGGGGAGACCAGGGAGATCAGGTTCGCGGATTAAAGGGCCATCAACGATGATTCGCTTTAATTTGCAGGACGTTTCCTAGAGAATCTCCGGCCTATTGTGCCTTAGGGTTCGAGTCATTAGCCTCCGTACTTCGCTGACATCAGCGAACGGGTTTAGCGACCCGAACCCGGACACAGCCTCCAACGGCAAGCGCTTCATGCTCGTCGTTGTCGTGTTATGGCGGCTGTGCGTGGGAGACCTTCGGGTCTGCCGGGTCCTGGGTCCGGTTCGCTAACCTGCGTACAGCTGCCACCCTTTCATGTTTAGCGACATGAGTGGGTGGCTCCCTAAACTCCCAGGTATAGATCATGACTAAAATCGTCCCCGACCCACCGCTTTCTTCCATCACCACCCTCGGCGTCGTCACCTTCGGCGATTACGGCGAAAACGAAAAACCCCTGTTCCGCGTCAACGCCGGCATGCCCATTGAGGAAGCGTTAGAGCACGCCTCCACGCTGCTTTTTTACTCCAAGAAACTCGCGATGGAAGCCGCCATGGATGTGCGCGACGAGCAATACGCGTGGGCCGCGCATTACCTGTGTGAGATGGGCAAAGCCGTGGTCGATGACCTGACGCAAGCGATGACGCCAAGCCGTTAAGCGATCACCGCTCGAATGCGGGAGGAGCCCTGCTCCTCCCAACATTTAAACGGCGGTGGTCCCGGCTATTTGTGGATACCGAGCCCGAACTTCGCGCAGGAACTCACCCGCACGGGTCTTGAGCCATTCAATCAGACGCGCAATATCCGGCTCTGACTGTCGCCCATTTCGACAAATGATGTAGTAGGCCGCTGGGGACATCATCACGGGGCTTTTCAACGCAACCAATGCACCGTTTTCCAATTGGTCATACACCAACGCAGTCCTGCCCAGCGCAATCCCTGTGCCCTTTACCGCCAGACTGATCGCCAGGCTCGAATCCGGAAAGCGCGGCCCATGGTGATAAGGCGGCGTCGGCAGGCCCTGAAACGCAAACCAGCTTTCCCACCCCGGACACACCTGATCGTCCACCCGATGAATCAGCGGGTATTGGGCCACATCCCCCGGCGCGATATCCCCCTTCAACCGTAGAAATTCCGACGAGCAGACGGGGAACACCGCGTCACGCATCAGCAGTTCAACATGATGATCCGGGTAATCGCCATACCCCATCACCACCGCGACATCGTATTGATGCGCTTCCAGACTAGTGCGGTTGATGTCAGCACTGGTCAACACCAGATCGAGGTTGAATGAGGCCTCAGTGTGAGAGCCGTGCATCCTGGGGATCAGCCATGTCGAGCAGAGCGAGGACGTGCATGAGAGGTACAGCGGTCGGGATTTTGCGGGGTTGAGTGAATGCAAGACCCCATCCAGCGCCTTGAAAAATCCGTCGGTGACCGGCAACAAAGCCTGCCCTGCGGACGTCAGCTTGACGCCGCGCGAATGCCGCTCAAACAACTGCACGCCCCACCACTCCTCCAGGCCTGCAATTTGATGGCTGATGGCGCTGGCGGTGAGGTTAAGCTGCGACGCCGCACGCGCAAAGCTACCGGTTTGCGCAGCGCTGACGAACGCTTGAAGCATCGGAGTGGGAGGCGGACGCTGGGCCATCAGGTGCTCACTTTGATCAAGATGATCCCGCAAACAATGACGAATGCCGACAGCATACGTCGCCAACCGAACCGTTCGTGAAAGAACAGCGCGGCAATAATGGCGCCGATAATAACACTGGTTTCCCGCAGCGCTGAGACCTTGGCCACCGCGTCCAGCGACAACGCAAACAACACCAATCCGTAAGACGCCAGGTAAAAAACACCGCCCAACAGGCCGACTCGCCAATGCCCACGTATCGCACGCATCAAGGCCAAACGCTCCCTGGAAAACGCTAGCACCGGGATCGGAATGCTCTGGAATACCGTCAGGTAGATGATGTATTGCAACACCGTTTCACTGGCTCTCACGCCTTTGGCGTCCACCACCGTGTAAGCCGCGATAAACGCCCCGGCACACACCGCCATCAGGATCGGCTTGAGCATCTGCGCCGTCATCCTGCGCACACATGTCAGGCTGATGATGCCCACACAAATCAACACCACACCCGCCAGCGCCTCGCGTGACAATTGCTCATGCAACATAAAGTAGGAAAACAGCGCGACCAATACGGGCGGAATCCCTCGCATCACCGGGTACACCTGCCCGAAATCACCCGTTTCGTAGGCTTTGATCAGAAATAACCGATAGACCGTATTGAGTCCCACGGAGACGAGGATGTAGCCCCACACCTCCAGGCTCGGCACGCTGACAAACGGCAACGCCAACAGGCATATCACCAGCGCGGTGCCATCCACCATGGCCAAGGTCATGAAGCGACTGCTGCCGGCGCGGACGACAGCGTTCCAGGTGGCGTGCATGAAGGCTGAGATCAAGACCAGCGTGATCGCGATATCGGAGTTGTCCATGGGGCTCGGCTTGTGGCGGATAGTAGAGAATGTACGCTATGGGCATCGAGGTATCATTGTTTGCGCAACCACATCCGTAGCATGTAGTGATTTAGATCGCTCAAAGACTCAGCATCATCTATCGCACAACGTGGCGTATTCCTGTCAATGAAGTGCGTGCGAGTATGAAGAAACTTATTATCGGCCGAAATAAGTACCTGCCCTGGTTCCAGCAGCACTCGCTGCTGAACGGATGACTGATCGAGAACAGTATCCAGAAAGTCCAGCGCTTGACATTGAGTCACCGTTAACGGCACTCCCGCCTTGATGTGGGCGGATTCAATGTAGACCCGAAAGTATCTGATCAGTGGAATGCCTTCATTGGAAAAGCTCAGAATGGGCGCCTTGAAAAGCTGCTCTTCATCTGACATACCGCGGTTTTCAAAAAAGAAGTTGCATTTAAGCTCTTCCAATATTTCTGGAAACGCCATCAGCTCCGCGTATACGGCGCTTGCATCAATCAGGATGCTCTCGCCGCCCAAAAGCGCTTGCTGTCCGCAAGCCAGGATCAAGTAATCGATAGGTAGCGGATCGCTCACTCCATCGTTGTGTACGTACGCACCTTGACGGGTTTGATGGTATCTCGCCCCCTCCTCAATACTCTTACCGCCTCTGTCATAAACCTCAATCACCTTGTGACCCAGATGATTCTGCACCAGGGGTACGCCGAGTAGCGAACCAAATGTCCATATCAGTGATTTAAAGGTTTCAAGTTTCTCGACCTTAAAACCATCAAGAATCAAGACATGGCATTCATGGTCGATCATGGTTCGGATTCTATCTAGCTCCTCACTCAAGACGGATGATTGTAGAGAATTGATGTAGGCAGTCTTGGTATCGAATCGAGCCCCCTGACTTTCAGATACTAGCAACTCTCTTGCGCTCAAAAGTTCATCGAAGGCAAATTTTGAAAGTCTAACTTTGGAAACTGCTTGCCGGAAATCACTGACGTTTATGTTCATCGCAATCCTTTACGCTGGTTAGTTGGAGCGTTCATTTAACTAAGCCCACCATTTGCAAAAAAGCGAAACCTCATCAGCCTAGCCATCAAAATTCGTCATGGCAGCGCTTTCCTACGGAGAAGTTACTTAGCAAACGCTGTTTCAGGCACACCACAAAACCAACTGTGGGAGCTGGCTTGCCAGCGATGGCAGTATGTCAGTCAGTACATCCGGTACTGAGACACCGCTATCGCCGGCAAGCCAGCTCCCACAGTTGATTGGGTTTCACATTGAGATTTGCGGGACGGGTTCAGTCCGCAATCACCACAATCGACACCCGACGATTCTCCGTGCGCCCCGCCACCGTGGTGTTCGGCGCCACCGGCTCGCTGCTACCCAGCCCGCGCAGCTGGATGTTCTCTTCCTTCATGCCCACACCGGTCAACACCGCCGCCACGCTTTTTGCGCGGCGCAGGGACAGTTGCTGGTTGTAGGTTTCCTTGCCGGAAGCGTCGGTGTGGCCGTCGACGCGCACGCGTTCGATGCCGACGCTCAGCAAGGCCTTGCCGATGCGCTGGACGATGTCGGTGCTGGGTTGGTTGAGGGTCTCGACGTCGCTGCCGAACAGCACTTTGCCGGACAGGCCGAATGCCCAGCCTTCGTCGGTCAGCTCAAAGCCTTGTTGCTTGAGGACGGCCACTTGCGCCGGGGTCAGGCCTTTGGGGGGCGGCGTCTGGCAGCCGCCGAGGGCGAGCAGTGCCACCAGCAGGGTGATAAACATGAAGCGTGCGGTCGTGAACAAGGGGTCAACTCCTGTGTTGAACGTTGACGACGGGGTTATCCGACTCCGCCGTTTGCTGGCCGCCCGAGGATAAACGCTTGGCCTGGTACATCGCCGCGTCGGCGGCGTTGAGCAAGGTGCCAGGGGTGGCGCCATGATCGGGGTAGATCGCAATGCCGATACTGAGGGAGGTCAATACCTGGGTGTTGCCGGGCACGGGGATGGGCAGGTCCATGCTGGCGATGATCTTTTCGGCAATGCGCTCGGCGTCTTGCGCCTTGTGTAGCGGCGCCAGCAGGATGGCGAACTCATCGCCGCCCAGGCGCGCCACCAGGTCATCTTCACGCAATTGCGCACGCACGCGCTCGGCGACGGCGACGAGGACGGCGTCGCCGGCGGCGTGGCCAAAGCTGTCGTTGATCTCTTTGAAACGATCACTGTCGAGGTACAGCACCGCCACCTGTTCTTTGGCCTTGGCCGCGCTGCGCAGGGCGCGGATCAAACGGCCTTCGAAGAACGCACGGTTGGGCAGGCCGGTCAGGCTGTCGTGGTTGGCCTGGTGGGCGAGGGATTCGTTCTCGCTTTGCAGGTGGCTTTGCCAGGCTTCCATTTCGCCGAGCAAGGCATTGAAGTCACTGCCCAGGTTGTCGAGTTCGGCGATACGCGCCGGCGGCACGCGGCGGTCGAAGTCGCGCTCGCTGCGGGCGGCGTGGGCCACGGCGGCAAGGCTTTGCAGCGGGCCGGTAATGCCGCGCAACAGGCGTCGCGCCAGGTGTAGGGCAATCCACGCGCTAAGCGCGGTGCAGATGAGGATCCCGGCCAGGCCGCTGAGCAGGAAGCGCAGCAGACTACCGCCGTGGCCGGTGAGATGAATGCTGCCGATGGCTTTGCCTTGATGCAGGATCGGCTGGCTGATGGGTTGTTCGAGCAGGGTGTGCGCCAGCTCCAACTCGACCCGCGAGAGCATGCCGGTTTCCGGGCGTATCCACTTCGCCAACAGCTTGCCATTGGCATCGAAGACTTCGGCCTCGGCCACTTCTTCGGTGGAGGCAATCAGGCTGAGGGCTTCAGTGGCCGCCGCGCTGTCGTTGAACACCACCGCCGCTTCCACGGTGTAGTTGATGGAGCGTGCGATCAGGTGCAGGTTGTGCTCGGCATAGACCCGCAGCGCCAGTACGCCAAGCAGGGTCAGGGAAACACTTGCCAGCGTCACCGCCACCAGCGCCAGGATCATGTGCCCCCGGCCAATGACGGAACGCAGGGTCGGCCGCGCTTTGACGGCTGTCATGACGCAGGCGCTCGGCGGCGGGACAACTGCAGCACGCTCGGGTGAATGCGCACGCCGCTGCGGGCGACGGAGTCGAGGTTGACCTCGAACGACACCTGCTCATCGCTCACCCGCAGGCAGAACAGACTGCCCACGGTGCATTGGTCGCCGCCTTCGCTGATGCTCAGCACCGGATGGCCGATCAACGAGGTGAACAACTGGCTGCGCTCATCGGCGCTGAGCTTGCCGATGTACACCGCGTCGCACGCATTGACGATATCGGGATGGCTGGCCAGCAGGCGCTGCACCACCACTGGGCGACCGGTGGCCTGGGTGGTGCCCTTGATCAGGTCGTCGGTGTATTGGGTCGGGCCAACGATGCACAGGCGCAATTGCGCAGGTTCTACCGGCCAGCGCGCATAACTGAGGATACCCAGCACCACTTGGGTGACGGCCTGCGCACGCTGGGCGGCAAGGCCCGCAGGGTCGGGCGCCTGGGCGAAAGCGTGTGGCGCGAACACGCACAGGAACGCCACCAGCAGCATGCGTCTCCAGCTCAAACTGCGCTCTGTGGGCGAGACAGCCACGTTCATGCAGCGATTCTCTCAGGTGTTTTTTAGATGATGCCGCAACGATAGCACAGCGGCGGAAAACCCCGCGAAGAGTAGGTCTTCGCAGGGGCGGCTATTTTTCCAGAAAAATCAGGCGACTGAACCAGAAATCTGGCATGACCTATCAGTCAGTTTTTTCCGATTCGTGACCCAGCTCCAGCATCAACCCACTCAAACGCTTGACCTTGCGCCTGACGGCCTCCTCAAACACGCCGCCTCGGGGCTCGATCAGGCTGAACCAGCGCTTGGCCCGGGTGATGCCGGTGTAGATCAGCTCTTTGGTCAGCACCGGGTTCAGCGCATCCGGCAGGATCAGCGCGGTATGGGTGAATTCCGAGCCTTGGGATTTGTGTACGGTCATGGCGTACACGGTTTCCACATCGTTCAGACGGCTGGGCAGCACAAATCGCACACCGCCTTGGCCGTCGTTGCGTGGGAAGGCCACGCGCAGCACCTGAGGGCCGCCGTCACTTTCGGGCAGTTTGAGCGCGATGCCGATGTCGCCGTTCATCAGACCCAGGCCGTAATCGTTGCGGGTCATCAGCACCGGGCGGCCTTCGTACCATTGCTCGTCGCCTTCGATCAACCGCACCTTGCGCAGGGCGGCGGTGATGCGCAGGTTCAGGCCTTCCACGCCCCACGGGCCTTTGCGTACCGCGCAGAGCAGTTGGAACGCGTCGAAGGCTTGCAGCAGTTGTTGCGCCCAGTGGGTCCAGGCCTCACTTTCACGCGACGTATCCGGCGACGGGCGGGCGCTCTGCAACAAGTTGAGGTAATAGCGATAGCCCTCTGCACCGTCACCCTGCCCGTCCAGCACCAGGCGTTCGAGGGCGTGATCGTGTTCGCCTTTGAGGCTGACGCAAAACAGATCAGCGTGACTGCGCGCGGCGAGTAGCTTGCGGGCTTCTTCAGCGTTTTGCTGGTTGACCCAGCGCGCCAGTTGGCCGATGCCACTGCCTTCGCCGAAACGTCGCGAGTAACGCAGCATCACCACTTGCTGGGCCAGGGGGTGGCTACCGTCGAGGTCTTCCTGCAGGCCGCTGGCACTGAGGTCTTCGCCGCTGACGGCTTGCAGCCATTGGCGGGTGTCGGCGTTGTAGAAACCGGCTTCGGCGTCGCGGCACAAGTCACCCAGGACGGCGCCCGCCTCTACCGACGCCAGTTGGTCCTTGTCACCCAGCAGCACCAGGCGTGCATGGCGCGGCAAGGCGTCGAGCAGGTTGGCCATCATTTCCAGGTCGATCATCGAGGCTTCGTCCACCACCAGCACATCCAAGGGCAATGGGTTACCGAGGTGATGACGAAAATGCCGTGTGCCTGGGCGACTGCCCAGCAAGCGGTGGACGGTGGTGACCTGGGTCGGGATTTTTTCCTTCACGCTGTCCGGCACTTTCAGCGACAGCACTTGTTGGCTGATGGACTCGGTGAGGCGTGCGGCGGCCTTACCGGTGGGGGCGGCCAGGCGAATGCGCAATGGGCTGCCGGATTCCACAGCCGGCGCCTGCAACAGCGCGAGCAGGCGCACCACGGTGGTGGTTTTGCCAGTGCCAGGGCCGCCGGTGACGATGCTGAATGCGCCGCGTGTGGCCAGGGCGCAGGCGAGTTTTTGCCAGTCGATCACACCGTCAGGCGGCGGTTGATCGAACAGGCTGTTGAGGCGCTGCGGCAAATCGACGGCCACGTTTTCCTGGGTGGCAAGACGCAGGCGCAAGGCGCTGTCGATGCGCCGTTCGTAAGTCCAGTAGCGGCGCAGGTACAGACGCTTGCCGGACAGTACCAAAGGACGACTCTGCGCGGATTCGCTGCCATCGACCGCCAGCGCCACCAGGTGACTGGCGGCCAGTGCGTGGCACCAGTGGGCGCCGTCCAGGCCTTCCAATAACTGCGACGGCAACAACATGGCGCCGGTTTGCAGATCGCCCTCTGGCGGCAAGGACAGGGCAAAATCCGGCGCCTTGAGGGTTTCGAACAAGTCGAGGCAGACGTGACCATGGCCCAATTGATGGCTGGTCAGCGCGGCGGCCAGCAGCACCAGCGGGTCGGCCTGAGGGTCAAGCTCGTGCAGGAAACCCACGAAGGCTTTGTCCAAGGCACGCAACCAGCCACGATCGACCCAGCGCTCCAGCAGTTGCACCAGGTCAGCGGCGCGGCTGAGGGGCATCAGCGCCTCCAGCGGTAGCGGCGACAGGCTCATAACAACACTCCTTGTTCCCAGGCGGGCTCAACCTTGGGCGGGATGGGCTTGCCCTGGAACAGCAGGTCCAGGCCTTCGATCAGTTCCCGCGGCGGTCGGGTGAAATACGCACCCTGGCTCGCGGACTGCGTGCCCCGCAGGAAAATGTACAGCGCGCCGCCGATATGGCGGTCGTAGTCGTAGTCCGGCAGGCGCGCCTTGAGTTGGCGGTGCAGGGCCAGTAGGTAAAGTACGTATTGAAGGTCGTACCGATGATCAAGGATCGACTGCTCCATGGCATCCAAGGTGTAGGCCGAATCGTCGGGGCCCAGCCAGTTGGATTTGTAGTCGGCCACGTAATAGCGGCCATCGTGTTCGAAGGTCAAATCGATGAAGCCCTTGAACATGCCGTTGAGCAGTACAGGCTCGGCGGCAACGCGGGAAGCGCCGTTGTGGGTGAATTGGCACACCAACTTGTCGACGGCGAGTACGTCAACCTTGTGGCTGGCGAACCAGAACTCCATCTCGATCTGGTACTGCTGCAAACCACTGAGGGAGACGTGACCGTTATCCACAGGCAGCGGCGTTTGCAGCAGATGGCCGAGCCAGCTGCTGAGGGTGATGATCCAGCCTTCCCAGTTGCGCCGGTTGCAGCGGGCGCCCACGGCTTTTTCGATGGCCTCGGGCGTAACGTTAAAGCCGTCCTCCCCTGCCCATTCCAATAGGCCGTGGAGGAAGGTCCCTGGGTTAGGACCGCGTGGGAAACGGTGAATATCGCCGCCGGACGCCGCCACTTCGCGGGGTGCATCGGGGTCGAGGCGTTCGTCATCGAACAACTTCTGGGCCTGTGGACTTTCCGGAGCTTCGAGCGGGGCGGCGCTCATGCTGTCGCCAATGCGCAAGGCGCTGTAGGAAGCGATCCACCAGTTTTCCGCAGCCTTGCGCTTGGGCAGGAGCGGCGCTCGTAGCGTGGCTTCGTTGCGCGGTGGGTGGAAAAGGATGTCTTGCGCTTCGGGCACCTGGGCGTAGTTGATGGCGGTGCAACCTTCTTGAAGGTCCAGGAGCCAGCGTGCCAAGCCGGCGGACTCACCCAACGAGGCGCCTGCACCGAGCAAGTAGCCCAGCGCCGACAGGTGCAGCACGGAGCTGTTGCTGTTGCCACGCTTGAGGTCGGCGATGCCTAGCCAGCAGGCGTGCTTGGCGCGTGTCAGGGCGACGTAGAACAGGCGCAGGTCTTCGGCCAGACGCTCATTGTCTGCCTTTGCGATCAGCTCAGGCGTAGGACGCAGGCTGACCTGGGATTTGCCGGTTTCATCATGGTAATGAAGGGGCAATCGGCTGCCATCCACGGGTTTGGCTGAGCAGATGAAGGGCAGGAAAACCAGGTCGTATTCCAGGCCTTTGGATTTGTGGATGGTCACGACCTTGACCAGTTGCTCATCACTCTCCAGGCGCAGGATTTGTTCTTCACCCGCCTGACCAGAAAGTGCCAGGTGTTCGGCCAGATGGCGGATCAGTGCCTGTTCACCGTCCAGTTCCGATGCGGCCTGTTGCAGCAACTCGCTGAGGTGCAGCAGGTTGGTCAGAACACGTTCGCCATCACTGCGCGCGATCAGGGTTTGCGGCAGTTTGAAGTCGTGAAGCAGACGACGCAGCATCGGCAGCACGCCTTGAGTACGCCAGATCGCACGGTAGCCACGGAACTGCATGACGCGGCTTTCCCACGCCAGTTCGTCCTGGTTCAGACGTTCCAGTTCCGGCAGTGATAGGTTCAGGGTGACGCAAGCCAGTGCGGCGCGCAGCGGACGTTCCACATCCGGCTCGGCACAAGCCTTGAGCCAGGCCAGCAGGTCGTGGGCTTCCTGGGCGGCGAAGACCGAGTCCTTGTCGGACAGGTAGACGCTGCGCACGCCACGGGCGGCCAACTCGGCGCGCACGGCCTGGGCCTCCTTGCCGTCGCGCACGAGAATGGCGATGTCTGACGGACGCACGCCTTTGAAGCTGCCGTCCGGTTGTAAGAAGCCTGCGCTGCCCTGCTGCCCGCCGTTGAGCAATTCAACAATGTGCGTGGCACAGGCCGCCGCAAGTTGCTGACGATACAGCACGTTGGAAACCGGCTGGTCAGTAGGCAAGTGCCAGAGGTTCATGGCTGGTAGCGTTTGGCCATTTACCTGCAACTGTTCTTTGCGCCCCTGGGACAGTACCGAGTGGAACGGCACCGGGTTTTCACCATTGGGCTCGCGGAACAGGAATGCGCCGCGACCTGTTTCCGCTCGCTGGAACACGTGGTTCACCGCCTCGACCATCGCGTGGCTGGAGCGGAAGTTGGTGCCCAACGTGTGATGACGGCCAGTGGTGGACTGACGGGCGCGCAGGTAGGTGTAGATATCGGCGCCACGGAAGGCGTAGATCGCTTGCTTGGGGTCGCCGATCAGGAACAGGCCACTGTCGAGGTGGTTTTCTTCGATGCGGTAAATGCTGTCGAAGATGGCGTATTGCACCGGGTCGGTGTCCTGGAACTCGTCGATCAGGGCTACCGGGAATTGCTCGCGGATCACACTGGCCAGGCGTTCGCCGCCGTCGGCTTGCAGTGCAGCGTTGAGGCGGATGAGCATGTCGTCGAAACCCATTTCGGCGCGACGGCGTTTTTCTTCTTCAAAGCGTTTACCGACCCAGCCGGCCGCGTGTTGCAACACGGCGGCGTCGGGAGTTGGTAGCGCATCAAGGGCCGCCTTGAGGCCAGCCATGGCGTTGATGCCAGGATGCTGCGGCGGCTCGCCTTTCCAGGCTTCGGCCATGCCGTCGGGCGTCAAGCGGGTGAAGCCGGTGCCGATGTCGAGTTGTTCGAGGGTTTCGTCAGCGGCCCAGGCGCTGATCTTTTCGAACCAGGGCTCGAAGTAACGCGCTTGCATCTTGCGACCGTCGACAGCTTTGGCGGCAACGGCTTGCAGGCAGATGTCGCGCAGCTCGGCGGCCCATTGTTGCCAGGGCGCCTTGATGGCGGTCAGCGCTTCGCGGCGCTCTTGCAGGCAGGCCGTGATCAGTTCTGCGGGCTCGCGGGTTTCATCCGTCGGCCGTTCGCTGCCGAACAACGCGCGCACTCGCGGCATCAATGCGGCGGGGCCACCCCAGTTGCTGCGTACCCAATTGAGTGCGTCGTCGTGCATCGGGTAGCAGAACAGTCGCCAGTAATCGCGCAACACTTCGCCGAGCAAGTCGCTGTGATCGGTTTCCAGGGTTTGGGTGAACAGGCTGCCGCTGTCGAACGCGTGCTCGCGCAACATGCGCTGGCACCAACTGTGGATGGTCGAGACGGCGGCTTCGTCCATCCATTGCGCGGCGATGTCCAGGCGGTTGGCGCAGGCGGGCCATTGTTCGAGCGGGTATTCGTCGCGTAGATCAGCGATCAGGGCGTCGGGCTGTTCAATTTCTTCGCGGAAGAAGCGTGCTGCTTCAGCCAGTCGGATGCGGATGCGTTCGCGCAGTTCTTTGGTGGCGGCATCGGTGAAGGTCACCACCAGGATTTGCGGCGGCAGCAGTTCGCGGCCGAAGCCTGATTCATCGCCACCGTGGCCGAGGACCAGGCGCAGGTAGAGGGCGGAGATGGTAAAGGTCTTGCCGGTGCCGGCGCTGGCTTCAATCAGCTGGCTGCCTTTGAGCGGGAAGGCCAGGGCCAAGGGTTTGCTGGTCATGTGCCGGCCTCCTCGCCTGTAAGTGATCGCCACGGGGCGTTGAGCAGCGGGCGATACAGGGTTTCGCACCAACCTTCGAATTCTTCGCTGGCGATGAGCGTGGCGTAGTCGGGGAATTGCCGGGTGAGCGCCGGGGTTTCGCGGCGTTCGCCATCGGTAGTCAGGCCATCGCCTTCGTAGGCTTTGCTGGCCGCCGCCTGAGCCTTGGCGGGGTCAGTTTGGCTGAGCCAAGCGAAAGCGGTTTTGACGGCGACGGGCAAGGGTTGGCTCATGCCGGTATGCCAGGCCAACAATAGGTTACCGAGGATTTCCTGGGCATTGGTTTTATCCAGGGGCGGCAGCAGCAGGGTGTCATCGCTGGCCACCAAGCCGGTGCTCAGCGGCAGGCCGCAGGCGCAGGCAACCACGTGATTGACCCAGGGGCGAATCAGGCGATGCCACTTGCGGGTCTTGATCGAGCCGATGCTGTTGGGGATGGTGGTAACGCTGAGCAACCCACCATCGCTGCGTCGATGCAGACCACTGATCCAACCTTCCAACTGCACGCCATTATGCTCAAAACTGACCGGTTCGGCGCCGGTGTGCGGGGTGGGCCAGAGGACGAGCAGTTGCTGATAGCGTCGCAACAGATCGGGTAACGGTTCGATCAGTTCGTTGCGCAGGCATTCGCCGAAACCGACCATCGGCAACAGGCCACTGCCTTGCAGGCGCAGGGCCTGGGCGTTCAGGGTTTGGTCGAGATGATCGGGTTGGGTGAGTGCGGCGCTCAGTAGGCTGTCGCTCAGGCTGTAGCGTTGCAGGGCGTCGAGAACGAAGGGTTCTTCGTCGGCCAGTGGCACTTCGGCGGCCTCGAAGAACACTTTCAGGCGTTGGCTGAAGAAGTGTTTGACCGGATTGCGCAGGAAGTCTTGAAGCTGGCCGAGACTCAGGGGCTCGTCCTGTTGATGCGGCGTGAGTCCGTCTTCTTTCTGGATCGCATCCGGCGTTTCGTGCAGCAATTGCCACTCACGGGCGTAGCTGAACAGCGCGTCGCCCTCATGGAAGTAACGGGCGCTGAACGGTTGCAGTGGGTGCTCTTGTGTCATGGCGTCGATGAGCGATTCATCGCCATTAGCGTGGTGCCAGCCGCTGGAGAGGTGGTCACGCAGTTGGCCGATGAGTACCGACGCAGGGCGGTCACTGTTATCGCGGATGCTGCGGCCCACCCAGCTTATGTAAAGCTGGTCGCGGGCTGACAGGAGCGCTTCGAGCAACAGGTAGCGGTCGTCTTCACGGCGTGAACGGTCACCGGGGCGGTAGTCGCTGCCCATCAGGTCGAAGTCCAGTGGGGGTTGCGCGCGCGGGTAATCGCCATCGTTCATGCCGAGCAGGCAAACGAGCTTGAATGGGATCGCTCGCATGGGCATCAACGTACAGAAATTGACAGCTCCGGCGAGGAAACGCTGGGAGAGGCGACCTTGGTCCAGACCTGCGAGCCAAGCTTCGCGGACTACAGTCAGAGGTAACTCGTCCTGCAGGCCGACGGATTCGCAGGTTTCCAGCCAGGTTTCCCTGAGTTGTTCGAGTTGGCCCAGGAGGTAGTCATCGTGTTCGCTGCTGGGCAGGAAGAACAGTTGCATCAGGCGTTGCAGGCGCTCACCCCATTGCGCAGGAGCCGCAGGTAGCGACAGTGCTTGATGTGCGTCGTTGAGCGCGTCGAGCAAAGCGACCAGAGGGCCAATGAGCGCTGCGTCGAGGCCACCGATTTCATCGTAGGGCTCGATACCCTCACACGCGGCACCGGTGCCTACGGCGTAACCAAGCAACATGCGGCGCAGGCCGAAACGCCAGCTGTTTTGTTCCAACTCTGCTGGCAGGCCTAGGCCGGCACGTTGTTCGGCGTTGAGCCCCCAGCGGATGCCGGCGCCTTCGATCCAGCGATGCAGCGTCGGCAGGTCGCGCTCCTGGATGGCGAAGCGTTCGCGCAGGGCCGGCACGTCGAGCAGGTCGAGGATCTCGCTCACCGGGAAGCGGCTGTCAGGCAGTTTCAGCAGGTGTTCGACGGCGATAAGCAGCGGGTCGCGGCCGCGTTGGCCTTGGTCGGTCAGGGTGAACGGGATGAAGCGTGGGTCATTGCGTTCGAGTTGGCCGAACACGGCGCGGATATGCGGCGCATAGCTGTCGACATCCGGGACCATGACGATGATATCTCGCGGACGCAGCGAGGGGTCGGCACTGAAGCGTTGGAGCAGTTGGTCGTGCAGGATTTCCACTTCACGCTGGGCGCTATGGGCGATGTGGAAGCGGATGGAGGTATCACGTTCCAGGTCGACAGCAGGCCATCGCTCGCGGGTTTCATTGAGTGGGCGCAGTTCCAGGATGTCGTCCTGGAGCTGGTTGAGCAGTGTGGTGGGCTCGCTGTCGCTGAACAGGTCGATGCGGCCATCGCGGAATGCTGCGCGGTAACTGTTGGGGTCGTCGTAGCTGTCCAGCAAGCTGATGTAGTCACGGCCTTGTTTGCCCCAGGCGGCCAGCAGCGGATGGGCGTGCTGGTGCAGGGTTTGTGGGTCGATGGTGACCGGCATGCCGGCTTTACGCGCTTGGCGTTTGTATTCGTTACGTAGCAGGTCTTTATCGGCGACGATGTCAGACCAATGGTGACGGCAGGGGTTGTGCACGCAGAGCAGGACTTGGCTGAATCGCGCGAGGCCGGCGAGGGCTTCCAGTGCCTGGGCGGGCAACGAAGAGATGCCGAAAACAATGACTCGGGATGGCAGGCCCGAGGGCGCTGTTTCCAGTGTATTGATGCGCTCGATAAAACGCTGGTGAACGCCGGCGCGGCTTTCGGCCATGCCTTCTTCACCGACATCCAGCAGCAGTGCGCGCCATAGTTCGGCTTGCCAGCAATTGGCCGGATTGAGCGGTTTGAATTCGCCTCGACCGTTGCGCAGTTGGTGGCGGCCGGCAGCCCAGTCTTCGAGCCAATCAGCGCGGTAGACCTGATATTGGTCGAACAGGTCAGCCAGGCGCTCGGCGAGTTGGTAGCGTTTACGCAGATCGGTGTCGTGGGTGAGAAAGCGCTGCAGCGGCTCGAAGTGCGGTTGATCGATAAGCTCCGGCAGCAGGCGCATGAGGCGCCAGGTCAGCGGTGCTTTATCGAGCAGGGACTTGGGCGGAATTTCATCTTTGCCTAAGACCATGCGGTAGAGCTGCCACATAAAGCTGCCGGGCAGTTGAACATCGATTGCTGCGGCGATGCCGCAACCGCCCATGTCGTCGTCTTCCGGATCTTCAGCCAGGGCCAGCTTGAGCCACTGGGCGATGCCGTTGCTTTGGACTAGGGCGATTTCGTTTTCCAGGGGCGCGAGGGGATAGCGGCGCATCCAACTGACCACCAGGCTGCGCAGTTCGTCCAGGCGGTTGCCGTGAACCACCATGAATCCAGGGCTGAGGGACGTCGCATCCGGCATAACGGCTTCCTTGGGAAAAGCAAAAATCGAGGGTGCGACTTTAGCACTGTGGGCAGTTGTTGGCGGAATTGGGATGTTAGCTGTCTTTTCGACCGCCCAAAACAAAACCCCATCTGCTTTCGCAAATGGGGTTTCGGAATTTAATCTTGACGATGACCTACTCTCACATGGGGAAACCCCACACTACCATCGGCGATGCATCGT
>NZ_JAFCXD010000009.1:0-122033 GCF_049897885.1 Pseudomonas sp. DWRC2-2 | reverse complement strand
CGCGTGGCGGCGGCCCCCCAAATCACTGTCGGATTACGGGCATACCGAGCCTAGGCGAGGTACCGAGTGTTGGGGCAAGAGCCCTTTGGTTACTTTGGGGCTTTTCCAAAGTGACCCGCCGTAAGGGCGGAACCAATATCAGCCGTTACCCAAATAACGGATATGTACCCAACCCCAAACAGCACGTACATCCAATTTTCCCCACCCCAACCCCCGCAAACTCCCTCATCGCTGAAACATCAAGGCAGAGGGACACCCCATGGACCCAGCAACAAAACCAGCCCCCGACGAAGTCGTCACCCTGGTGGTCAAACACCTGATCAAACCAGGTCGAGAAACCGACTACGAAGCCTGGCTACGCCGCATCGTACGCATCGCCGGCGACCGCCCAGGCCACCTCGGTGTCGACGTAGTGCGCGGCAAGCAAGGCAACCTGGCGCTGTTCACCTGCGTATTACGCTACCGCTCCACCGACGACCTGGAAACCTGGCTCGACTCCCCTGAGCGCAAAACCCTGATCGCCGAAGCCACCCCCATGCTCGCCGAGGGTGACAACACCGAAGTCGGTGCGGTCAACGAATTCTGGTTCAACCCCATAACCGAAAACGCCGCCAAGCCGCCACGCTGGAAGCAGGCCGTGGTCACCCTGTTCGTGATCCTGCCGCTGACCCTGCTGGTGCCGATCATCTGGGGCCCGGTACTGCGTCTGCACCCGTTCCTCTCCCATTACGTGGTCGCCACCTTCCTGATCACCCTGACCATCGTGTTGCTGGTGGTTTACCTGTTGATGCCGGCCGCCACCCGCCTGTTCGCCCCCTGGCTTGAAGCCTCTGCAAAGGAAACCCTATGAACGCCGATCTGATTCTGTTCAATGGCCAGTTCCACACCGTGGACCGTGAAAACCCCCGTGCTACTGCCGTCGCCATTCACCAGGGGCGCTTCGTCTCCGTGGGCACCGACGGTGAAGCCATGGCCCTGCGCGGCAGTGGCACCCAGGTCATCGACCTCAAGGGCCGCACCGTCATCCCCGGCCTCAACGACTCGCACCTGCACCTGATCCGTGGCGGTCTGAACTACAACCTGGAACTGCGTTGGGAAGGCGTGCCCTCACTGGCCGATGCCTTGCGCATGCTCAAGGACCAGGCGGATCGCACGCCCACGCCGCAATGGGTCCGCGTGGTCGGTGGCTGGAACGAGTTCCAGTTCGCCGAAAAACGCATGCCCACCCTGGAAGAGCTCAACCAGGCCGCACCGGACACCCCGGTGTTCGTGCTGCACCTGTACGACCGTGCCTTGCTCAACCGCGCCGCGCTGCGTGTGGCTGGCTACACCAAGGACACGCCGAACCCGCCGGGCGGCGAGATCGTGCGGGATAGCAACGGCAATCCCACCGGCATGCTGGTGGCGCGTCCCAACGCGATGATCCTGTATTCGACCCTGGCCAAAGGTCCCAAACTGCCCCTGGAGTATCAGGTCAACTCGACCCGCCAGTTCATGCGTGAACTCAATCGCCTGGGCCTGACCAGCGCCATCGATGCCGGCGGTGGTTTCCAGAACTACCCCGATGACTACGCGGTGATCGAGCAGTTGGCCAAGGACGAACAGTTGACGGTGCGCATCGCCTACAACCTGTTCACCCAGAAGCCCAAGGAAGAACTCAGCGACTTCAAGAACTGGACCGGCAGTGTCACCCTGCACCAGGGCGATGACTACCTGCGCCACAACGGCGCGGGCGAGATGCTGGTGTTCTCGGCGGCGGATTTCGAGGACTTTCTGGAGCCGCGTCCGGACCTGCCGTTGACCATGGAGCAGGAACTGGAACCGGTGGTACGCCACCTGGTGGAGCAGCGCTGGCCGTTCCGTTTGCACGCGACCTATGACGAGTCCATCTCGCGCATGCTCGACGTGTTCGAGAAGGTCAACCGCGACATTCCGTTCAATGGCTTGCCGTGGTTCTTCGACCACGCTGAAACCATCACACCGAAAAATATCGAGCGGGTGCGTGCCCTCGGCGGTGGCATTGCGATCCAGGACCGCATGGCGTTCCAGGGCGAGTACTTCGTCGAGCGTTACGGCGCCAAGGCGGCCGAAGCCACGCCGCCGATCAAGCGCATGCTTGCCGAAGGCGTGCCGGTCGGCGCGGGCACTGATGCGACGCGGGTGTCGAGCTACAACCCGTGGACTTCGCTGTACTGGATGGTCAGCGGTCGCACCGTTGGCGGCCTGGAGCTGCACGCCGAAGGCCTGCCGCGCCTCACTGCGTTGGAACTGTTCACCCATGGCAGCGCCTGGTTCTCGTCCGAGCAGGGCAAGAAGGGCCAGATCAAGGTCGGTCAACTGGCGGACGTGGCCGCGCTGTCGGCAGACTTCTTCAGTGTCGATGAAGAAGTCATCAAGTGGATCGAATCGGTACTCACCGTAGTCGGCGGCAAGGTGGTCTACGGCGCCGGTGACTTCGAAGATTTCGCACCGCCCCGCGTGCCGGTGCTGCCGGACTGGTCGCCGGTGGTCAAGGTGCCGGGTCACTGGCGCCCGAGTTCGCCGTTGCAGGCTCAAGTTCACCAATGCAGCGGCCCGTGCGGCGTGCATGCCCACGGCCACGAAAAAGCGCGGCTCTCCAGCGTGCCGGTCAGCGACTTCCAGGGATTCTGGGGTGCGTTTGGCTGTTCGTGCTTTGCTTTCTGATTTCCCATCCCCCGTAAGGAGTTGAACCATGGCTAGCCCTCGTTTGAACAAAGATGACGCCGTTGTACTGTTGGTCGACCACCAGACTGGCCTGATCTCCCTGGTACAGGATTTCTCACCCAACGAATTCAAGAACAACGTCCTGGCCCTCGCCGATGTGGCGAAGTTCTTCAACCTGCCGACCATCCTCACCACCAGCTTCGAAAGCGGTCCCAACGGCCCACTGGTGCCCGAGCTCAAAGAGCTGTTCCCGGACGCGCCGTACATCGCCCGCCCTGGCCAGATCAACGCCTGGGACAACGAAGATTTCGTCAAGGCCGTCAAGGCCACCGGCCGCAAGCAGATCATCATCGCCGGTGTGGTGACGGACGTGTGCGTCGCGTTCCCGACCTTGTGCGCCCTGGAGGAAGGCTTTGACGTGTTCGTGGTCACCGATGCCTCGGGCACCTTCAACGAAACCGTGCAACAGGCGGCCTGGGCACGCATGACCGCCGCCGGTGCGCAACTGGTGAACTGGTTCGCGGTTGCTTGCGAATTGCAGCGCGACTGGCGCAACGACATGGAAGGCCTGGCCAACCTGCTGTCGCCGCGCATTCCCAACTACCGCAACCTGATGAACAGCTACTCGGCGTTTACCGCCAAGTAAGCTGCTCTCAGCACACCGCAATACCCTTGTGGGAGCGGGCTTGCTCGCGAATACGGAGTGTCAGTCGGCAGATTCGTTGACTGATCCACCGCATTCGCGAGCAAGCCCGCTCCCACATTTTTGGTTTGTGGTGTTACGACTTACCGGTTATACAACCGCATAAATGTCCACCGAGAAGCGACAATGAACCCCTTCGAAGACATGCGCCTGTTCTGCCAGGTCATGGAATCCGGCAGTTTCACTGCCGCCGCCGAACAGTTGGGCCTGTCCAAGCAGTTCGTCAGCCGCCGCCTGATCCAGCTGGAAGACCGCCTCGGCGTGCGTCTGCTCAACCGCTCCACGCGCCGTCTTGATGTCACGCCACTCGGCCAGAGTTACTACGAGTCCGCCTTGCGTCTGCTCGGTGAAGTCGAGCAAGTGGAGCAGGGCATCGCCGGGCAGAACAGCGAGCCTCGCGGCACTATTCGCCTCAGCGCGCCGTTGTCGTTTGCCATGGCCCACCTTGGCTGCCTGTTGCCGCTGTTCCTGCAGCGCCATCCCCAAGTCTCGGTGGAGGTCGACTTGAGCGACCGCCCCGTGGACCTGATCGGCGAAGGCTACGACCTGGTGCTGCGCATCGGCACCCTGGAAGATTCCACCTTGATTGCCCGGCGTATCGCCAGCATCCCACGGGTGTACTGTGCCAGCCCCGACTACCTGGCCCTGCGCGGTACGCCGCAAAAACCGGAAGACCTTGCCGACCACGACTGCCTGCCCTACGGCCATGGCCGCCAGGTGCAATGGCGTTTCAAGGGTAAGGTGCAGGCGCTGAATGTGAGCGGGCGTATGCGCGTGAACAACGGCGACTTGCTGCGCGACACCGCCATCGCCGGCTTGGGTGTGACCTACCTGCCGACGTTTATCGTCGGCGATGCCTTGAAGGATGGCCGCCTGGTCACCGTCCTCGACGAGTTCGCCCCCGAAGCACTGACCTTGTCGGCGGTGTACCCGCAACACCGGCAAAGCTCGCGGCCGGTGCAGGCGCTGGTGGAGTTCCTGCGTGAACGCCTGGCTAGCGGCTGTTGAACAGCTGGCGGATCAGGTTGGGCGTGCTGCCGGTCCAGCGCTTGAATGAGCGGCGAAAGTTCGCCGCGTCGTTGAAGTTAAGGTACGCCGCCACTTCGTCATTGCTGTAGCCCTTGACCTGATACAGGTGCAGCGCCACTTGTTTGCGCACACGGTCGACCTGCTGCTGAAAACCGGTGTCGTGCTTGTGCAGCTTGCGCTTGAGGGTCGCCGGGCTCATGGCGAAAGCGTGCGCGGCGTGTTCCAGGCTCGGCGGCTGGCGCACCTGCTCGCGCAGGTAGTCGTAGAGACAATCCAGAAAACTGCCGGTGAAACCCAGCTGTTCGATCTGCTCGCGCGCTTGTTGGCGCGCCACCTGGCCGGCGGTGGCCGAGGCGCCCGGCCAGGCGCGGGTGAGGTATTGGCGGGGGATGCTCAGCATGTCCAGTGGTCGCTCGAAACGCGTGTCTTCCCCCAAGTTCACCCAGTATTGCTCGACATAGCGCGGCTCAGCATGGCTGAAGCTGGCCGTCCATGGCAGGCGCTCGCCACTGAGCCATTGGCTCATGGCAACCAGTGAGGTCATGCTGGCTTCCAGCAAGAAGCGCCAGTGTTCACCGGCACCGCAACTGTCCAGCCAGTACAGGTAGGCGTGGTGCTCATCCAGTTCCAGTTGCAGCGTCACCAACGGGCTGAGCAGCACCTGTTGCTGGATCAGGATGTCGAGTGCCTGGTGCAGGTTCTGTGCATGGCCCAACGCATGACTGGCGGCGCCGTAATAGCCGGGCAACAGGCGTTGGCCAAACAGGAAGCTGCTGTCGTCGGCGTCGAGCAGTTTGCGGCTGTTGCCGATCAAACCGAGGAACTGCTGCGGGCTCAGCCGCGCCGTGCCGGCCAGGATGTCTTCGTGGAACAAGCCGGTGCCGCGCAGCAGGCGGTGGCTGTCGATGTCCCGAGACAGAGCCAGGTCGATCAGCGTGGCCGGTTGGTAGTGCCCAGGAATGAAGCGACTGTCCGCTTCATACCAGCTGGTTTTGACGGCCATCTCAGGCGCTTTTCGCCAGGGGTTGCTTGGCCCTGGCCAGGGCCAGGTTGAGGCGCTTGAGCAAGTCGTGGGGCGGCTCGTCCAGGGCCATGACCACGGCGGTGGTCGCCGCCAGTTGCAGGCGCTCACCGTGCAGCCGGGTCTTGTGGGCCAGGCCGCGCACGGCCTGCTGCAACTCCAGCGCCAGCTCCTTGGCCTGACGCTCGCCGGTGTTGGGCAACAGCACCACAAACCGGTCACCGGCCAGGCGGCACAGCAGGTCCTGGCGGCGCAGGTTGAGCAGTAGCAAATGGCTGAGCGCCTGCAACACCGCATCGCCTTCGGCATGCCCGTAGGCCTGGTTGATGCCGGCGAAGTTGTCCAGGTCCAGGGCCAGCAACGACAGCGGCTGTTGCTGCGCGTGGCTGTCGTGCAGGCTGTCGGCCAACTGGCGCTTGAGGTAGTCGGCGCCGGCCAGCGGCGTGAGTTTGTCGAACAGCCGATGTTCGCGGAACAACCGCTCGCGCTTTTCCATCTGCGCGCTGATCGCCAGTTGTTCGCGGTGCCAGTGGTAGATGCCGATGGTCAGCAGGATCATGCCCACCGGCATCGGCCCGGACTCCAGCCAGTGATCCCAGGTGATGCTGTCGGGCAGGCGGATGAACTCATCGAGGCTGTCGATCCACCAGGAGAAAAATATGCACGACAGGCCCAGCGCCAGGTAGTTGGTGACACGCCCGGCAGGGCGGCTTTTCAGCACCAGGCCTAGCCACACCAACGCCAACAGCGCAGAGCCGCCTTCGCCGAAGATATCCAGCCACACCCATTCGCTGAAGCTCTTAAGCTCGCCACAGGCCAAGTGCAGGATCAGCCCGAGGTTGGCGGCGACCAGCAACAGAGAGAGTTTCCAGCGGTGGGGTTTGAGCACGGAAAACATGGCCGCGAGTCCTTGGGCAAAAAAGCGATGGGCGCCAGCACAGCAGATGGATGTGACGGTTGCGTGACGGTGGGGAGGGGTCGAATCAGCTCATGGCATACACACAATCTCCTGCCAAACACAAAACAAATGTGGGAGCGGGCTTGCTCGCGAATACGGTGGATCAGCCACACATGTGCTAGCTGCAATATCGCATTCGCGAGCAAGCCCGCTCCCACATTTTGATCGAGGTCAATTCAGCTCATTTGTTCGCTTAAAACCGCTCAAAACCCCGGTTTACGGGGTTTGCAGGCGCCCCCTGTCACAGAACCGTCATCCCCCACCCCTAGCGTGCCCTCCCAGTTGCCGGGCCTCTTGCCTGGCGCCAATGGATTCTTGGGGAGGATTGCATGTACAAGCGCACCGGGCTCGTCGGCTTCACGCTTACTGCCTTGGCCCTGGCGATGGCCAGCGAGCGGCTTTGGGCGGCCGACGTGGCCAACACCGAGCACGTCGAAGTGGTCGGCCAGGCGGCAGCCATTGATCAGGCGCTCAAGGAGCAACGCAGCGCCGACAGCATCAAGAGCGTGGTGCATGCCGACGGCGTGGCCCAGTTGCCGGATGAAAACGTCGCGGAAGCGGCGCAGCGCCTGCCGGGTATCAGCGTGGAGCGCGACCAGGGCGAAGGGCGTTTTGTCAGCGTGCGCGGCCTCGGCCCGGACCTCAACAGCGTGACCATCAACGGCACCCTGGTGCCCGCCCCGGAAAGCGCACGCCGCGCGGTGGCCCTCGATGTGTTGCCCTCGGAACTGGTGCAGTCGCTGTCGGTGATCAAGACCCTCACCCCGGACATGGACGCCAACTCCCTGGGCGGCACCGTCGATGTGCAAAGCCTGTCGGCCTTCGACCACAAGGGCCTGTTCTACACCGGCAGCACCGAGGCCAGCTACGACAAGAACACAAGCCAGACCAGCCCCAAGTTTTCCGGCGCCGCCAGTAACCGTTTCAGCCTCGGCGACGGTATCGACAACTTCGGCGTGGCCGCCGCGCTGAGTTGGCAGAAGCGTGACTTTGGCTCGGACAACGTCGAAACCGGCGGCGCCTGGGATTTCACCAATGGCGCCAAGCTCAATGAATTCGAGCAGCGCGACTACGACATCAGCCGCGAACGTGCCGGTGGCGGCCTGAACTTCGACTACAAGCCCGATGACCTCAGCAGCTACTACCTGCGCACCCTCTACAGCCGCTACAAAGACACCGAGACCCGCAACGCCACCAGCCTCGAATTTGCCGACCCCCTAGCGCCCGGCGAGCTGGGCGATGCCGAGGCCAAGCGCAAGCTGAAGAACCGCGAAGAAACCCAGGAGATTCAGTCCTACGTATTCGGCGGCGAGCGCATGCTCGGCCTGTGGACCCTGAGCGGCCAGGCCGGCTACAGCCAGTCCAGCGAAGACAGCCCGGCGCACATCGCCGGTGCCACCTTCGACGGCGGCGACTTTGCCAACAGCGGCTTCTACGACAAGGACAAGCCACGCCCGATCATCGGCAGCGGTTTCTACGACGCGCGCAACTTCACCCTCGACAAGGTCGACTGGGAAAAACAGAACACTAAAGACACCGAGAAAAACCTGCGCCTGGACCTGGCCCGCGACTACGACCTGAGCGGCTATGCCTCCCAGGTGAAGTTCGGCGGCAAGGTCAGTCGTCGCAACAAGGACAACGACCTGGAAGCCTGGGTCTACAAAGACTTCGACACCCTCGGTTTTACCGCCGACCAGCTCAACCTCAGCCAGTTCCAGAAAGGCAACGTCGACTATCGCCTGGGCAACTACGGGCCGGGCATCAGCCCCAGCAGCATCAAGCAGCTGATCGGCAGCCTCAACGCTGCGGACTTCTATGACGAGACCGAGTCCCGGGTCAACGACTTCACCATCCGTGAAGACATCAACGCCGGCTACCTGATGAACACCGTTGATATCGACGACTGGCGTTTCATCGCCGGCCTGCGTTACGAGGGCACCGAGTTCGAAGCCAAGGGGACTGGCGCTACCGATGGTGTGTTCACACCTACCGAGACCAAGCGCCGCTATCACCACTGGCTGCCGGGCCTGCATGCGCGCTACCAGATCGACAAGAACACCCAGGTGCGTGCGGCCTGGACCAAATCGGTGGTGCGCCCGACCTTCGGCCAGTTGGCGCCGGGGTTCGTGATCGACGATGACGAAGCCACTTTTGGCAACCCGGACCTCAAGCCCCTGGAATCGAGCAACCTGGACCTGGGCATCGAACATTTCATGGGCCGCGCCGGCACCGTATCGGCATTCGTGTTCTACAAGGACATCAAGAACTTCGTCTACAACACCGACCTGGCCGGCACCGGGGCCTGGACCAACTTTTCCGAGGCGCATACCTACGCTAACGGCGACAGCGCCAAGCTCTACGGCCTGGAACTGGCCTACTCACAGAAATTCGATTGGCTGCCGGCACCGTGGAACGGCCTGCTGGTCGGTGCCAACACCACGTTCAGCCGCTCCAGTGCTGACATCGAAGGCTTCGACAGCGCCAGCGGCACGAATCGCAAGCGCAATATCAGCCTGCCCAACCAATCGGACACCGTCGGTAACCTGATGCTGGGTTGGGAAAACGACAAGCTCAGCCTGCGTCTCTCGGCCAACTACAAATCGGCCTACCTCTTTGAGCTGGCCTCGATCAACGACAAGGCCCACGACCTGCATGTCGACGCCCAGACCTTCGTCGATTTCAGCGCGCGCTATTCGCTGACCAAGAACCTGCAAGTCAGCTTCGAGGTCCAGAACCTTACCGATGAGTCCTACTTCGTCTACACCGGCCACCGCAGCTACAACGGCCAGTACGAAGAGTATGGCCCGACCTACAAGCTGGGCCTGACCTTCACCCATTTCTGATTGCCCCAAGGATTTTGATTGTTCATGAGAATTTCCAAGCTGTACCTGCTGATCGCGTTGGCCGCTTGCTCGCCGGTCATGGCCGCTGACCTGGCGCTGACTCCTTGGGCGCCGAGCCTGAATGCGCAGGCGGTGGCTTTTCTGCCGGGTCGCACTGAACGCGTGGCCACCAGCACCCGCGACGGCCTGCAACTGCTCGACCATCAAGGTGCTGAACTGGCCCGCTTCAAAGGCAATTTCAGCAGCCTCGACACCCGCGGCGCCGGTGCCCAGGTGCTGGTGGCCAGCCTCGACAACGACCGCCAGCAGGCGCTGTTGGTGAGCCTTGATGCCGCGAGCAAGACCTTTGGCAAACCGCTGTATCTGCCCACCCGCGACTACCCGGTCAATGGCCTGTGCCTGTTCCGCGACGCAGCCGCCAACCTGTTTGTATTCCTGGTGGGGGAAGAGGGCAAGGGCGAGCAATGGCTGGTAGGCAACGGTTCGACGTTGTTAGGCGAGCCTCAGCGCGTGCGCGGTTTGCCATTGCCGCCGTCGGCACAGTTCTGCCAGGTGGATGATGCGACCCAGCAGTTGCTGGTCAATGAAGAAAACGTCGGCTGGTGGGCCTACCCGGCGCACCCCGAGGCGGAGGTGAAACGCACGCCGGTGGCACTGTTCGACAACCCCAAACGCGAGGCCGGCGCCATGGCGCTGGTGCCGGGCGGGGTGGTGACGCTGGATCCTAAGACGGCCCAACTGCATCTGTTCCAGCAAACCGGCGAGCGCTGGGTCGAACAGGGCAGCCTGACGCTGCCAGGCTTGAAAGAGCCGGAGCAACTGAGCGTCAACGGCCAGCACGTGCTGGTGCGGGATGACGACACCGGCAGGCTCTACCAGGGCAAACTCGACTGGAAGGCAACGCCTGTGGCCGCCGAGCCGGTAGTGCCGGAAGTCGCTGCCCTGCGCCAGACCGACCCGGTCGGTCGCCAGGGGGATGCGGCGGATGACCCGGCGATCTGGATTCACCCCGAACAACCGGCCAAAAGCCGCGTGCTCGGCACCAACAAAAAGCAGGGCCTGCTGGCCTATGACCTCGACGGCAAGCTGCTGCAGGAACTGGCGGTCGGCCGCCTGAATAACGTCGATGTGCGCCCCAACTTCAAGCTCGGCGCGCACACAGTCGACCTGGCCGTGGCGAGCAATCGCGATCACAACAGCCTGAGCCTGTTCAGCATCGACCGCCAGAGCGGCGAACTGCGCGAAGCCGGTGAAGTGCCGACGCCGCTCAAGGAAATCTACGGCATCTGCCTGTTCCAGCCTGCCAGCGGTGAGATCTACGCGATCGCCAATGGCAAGGACGGCACCTTCCTGCAATACCGCCTGAGTGCGCCGGACGGCCGAGTGCAGGGCGAGTTGGTGCGCCAGTTCAAAGTCGACAGCCAACCCGAGGGCTGCGTGGCCGATGACCAGCGCCAGCGCCTGTTCATTGGTGAAGAAGACGTCGGCGTCTGGGCGGTGGATGCCCGTGCTGACCAACCGGCCACGCTCACCAGCGTGATCAAGGTCGGCCCGCAGTTGCATGCGGATGTCGAGGGCCTGGCGCTCTACCAGAGCCATGAACGCGACTACCTGGTGGTCTCCAGCCAAGGCAATGACAGCTACCTGGTGCTGGATGCCGAGCCACCGTTCGCCACCCACGGCGCCTTCCGTGTCGGCCTGAATGCGGCAGCGGGGATTGATGGTGCTTCGGAAACCGACGGCCTGGAAGTCACCGCCATCAACCTCGGCGGACCCTGGAGCAAGGGCCTGCTGGTGGTGCAGGACGGCCGCAAGCGCATGCCCGAGCAGACCCAGAACTTCAAGTTCGTGCCGTGGGCCGACGTGACCCGCGCACTGAAATTGCCGTGAGTCGTCATCACCCGGTCATCACTTTTTAATCGAATAGGGAACCCACTATGCACGCGACGATGGAACATATGACGATCTGGGGTTTGATCAGTGACGCCAGCCTGTTGGTCAAGGCGGTGATGGTGACGTTGCTGCTGGCCTCCTTGCTCAGCTGGTACCTGATCATCCAGCGCGCCAGTGTGTTGCGCCGCCTGGAGCGCCAGTTGAAGGGTTTTGTGCTGCGCTTTCGTAGCGCTGCGGACTTGCAGCCGCTGTACCGCGAAACCGTGCAGGCGGGCGAGGGCGGCATTGCGCCGATCTTTATCGCGGGGGTGCAGGAATACCAGCACCTGCAGGGCCACGATCCGGCCGTGCTGGAAGGGGTCGAGCGCGCGTTGCAGGTGGCGATCACCGAGCAGGAAATCGAGCTGGAAAAGGGCCTGCAATTTCTGGCGACCGTGGGTTCGGTGAGCCCCTACATCGGCCTGTTCGGCACGGTGTGGGGCATCATGAATTCCTTTATCGGCTTGTCCCAAGTGCAGCAGGCCACGCTGTCCACCGTGGCGCCGGGCATCGCTGAAGCACTGATCGCCACCGCCATTGGCTTGTTTGCGGCCATCCCGGCGGTGATTGCCTACAACCGTTTCGCCGCACGTGGCCAGACCCTGCTGACCCGCTACTACGCCTTCGGCAACGAGCTGCAAGTGCGCCTGCACCGCACCCTGCGTGGTACGCCGATCAACCTGGCCGTGGCCGCCTGAGCAAGGAGCAAACCGATGTTGACCAGGCCGCAACGCAAGCACGGGCCCAAGGCCGAGATGAACGTGGTGCCTTACATCGACGTGATGCTGGTGCTGCTGGTGATCTTCATGGTCACCGCGCCGATGCTGACCCAAGGCGTAAAAATCGAGCTGCCCAAGGTCGCCGCCGAGGCCCTGGCCACCGACACCCGCCAACAGATCCTCACGCTATCGGTAAAGGCCGACGGCGGCTACTACTGGAACCTGGGCGGCGAACTCGACACCACCCACCAGACCGACAGCGCCGTGACCCTCGACGAAATGGGCGCCAAGGTCATGCAGGTGGTGGCGGCGCGCAGTGACACCCAGGTGTATATCCGCGCCGACGACAACGC
The DNA here is from genome assembly GCF_049897885.1 of Pseudomonas sp. DWRC2-2. Classification (NCBI taxonomy): domain Bacteria; kingdom Pseudomonadati; phylum Pseudomonadota; class Gammaproteobacteria; order Pseudomonadales; family Pseudomonadaceae; genus Pseudomonas; species Pseudomonas sp. DWRC2-2. Next base: position 109,790 of record NZ_JAFCXD010000009.1, on the reverse strand, counting down.
GGGCTACGGCCGGGTCGTGGCGGCCATGGCGGTGTTGCAGAAGGGCGGTGTCAGCCATCTGGGGTTGGTGACCGAGGCCCCGCAATGACGGCGATGATCATGCACAGTCCGATGCTGGCGGTAGCACCTGGGGAGCCTTCCGGGTTCTGGAGAAACAGCGTGGCGGCCAGCCTCGCGGTGGCGCTGCATGTGGGCGTCCTGGCGGCGCTGATGCTGGGCGGGTCGACAGATAGACCGCCGATGGAAGCGCCGAGGGTGATGCATACCCAGTTGGTGATGATGCCGCCAGCGCCGACGCCAGCTCCCGTGCCTGAGCCTGTGGCCGTCGCAGCGCCTGCGCCGGAGCCTGTGGTCGTTCCCGTGCCGGCGAAACCGGTGATCGATCCACAGATCCAGGCACAAAAGCTGGAAAAAGCCGCGTTGGCGCGCAAGCGGGTCGAGGAAAAGAAGCTGGAACAGCAACAGGAGCGCCTGGCCACTGAACAGCGCAATCGCGAGCTGGAACAGCAGCGCCTGGCCCAGGAGCGCCTCGCTGCGGAACACGTGCGCCCCGCAGCACCGGCCGCCGCGCCGGCCTTCGACAGCCGCCAGTACCAACCCTTGAGCAAAGAGGCGCCGGACTATCCGGAGCGTGCCCTGGACAAAAACATCGAAGGCGATTGTTCGGTGGAGTACACCGTCAACACCCAAGGGCGTGTCGAAAACCCCAAGGTGCTGGACGGCTGCCATCCGCTGTTCATGCGGCCCTCACTGGCGGCGGCGAATACCTTTCGCTACCAGCCGAGGATCGTCGATGGAAAGCCCGTGCCGGTGCCGGCAGTGCGCAATACCTTCCACTACCGCATCAAGTAGACGGCGATCAATTGGCGCGGTTGTAGAGCTCAACATTGGCCACATACCGCTCCAGATTCGCCAAGAACGTCTCGGCAATCTCCTCTTTGCTGTTGGTCGAAATGGCCGAGGTATGCGGTGACAACCGCACACGCGGATGGGTGTACAACGGGTGCCCATCCGGCAGCGGCTCCGGCTCGGTCACATCCAGCGATGCCAGCCCGATCTGCCCATTGTCCAGCGCTTCCAGCAGGGCCTCCTGATCCAGCAACCCACCCCGCGCGATGTTGATCAGGTGCAACCCCGGCTTGGCGCTGCCCAGCACGTCACGGTTGATGAGCTGCCGCGTGGACTCGGTCAGCGGTGCCGCCACCACCAGGTGATCGGCGCGGGCGAATAGGTCGTGGATGTCGTTGGCAGCTTCTACGCCCGCGCTGAACGGCGCCTGGCTTTGGCGCAGCGCTACGACCTTGATCCCCAGGGCCAGGGCTTTTTGCGCGAGGCGTTCGCCTATCGCACCAAACCCCAGGATGCCCAGGGTGGAGCCCTTCAATGGACGCAACGCGGTGAAATTCCACTGCGAATCCTTTACCCAGATGCCCGGCAAATGCTTGGAGGCGGCAAAGATCGCGGCCAAGGCAAACTCGGCCAGGTTGTCAGCGGCACTGCCACGGGAGGTGGTCACCGGCGGGCCGTTGAACAGCCATTGCGGGTAGAAATCGATGCCCGACGACACCAGGTGCACCCATTGCGTGCCGTACGGCCAGCCCGGTGGCGGGGTGTCCGGCGCGGTGTAGCCGCGCACATTGATCGGGCGCAGCAGCAGGATATTCGCCTGGGGCGGCAGGTCGCTCGGTACGCCAACGGGCACGCCGATCACCTGGGCCTCGGGATGGATCTTTGCCAGGCGGTCGCGAATCACTTCATTGAAATCTTCATCCAGTTGGCTGGCGATAATCACCTGACTCATGTGCGTTCCTTCTGGCGTTGGGCGAAGACGGCCTTGCCGACGCCTTGCAATACGGCGTCGTTCTGTGGGGTATGTACGCGGCTGCACAGCACGTCGCGGTAATGCCGTTGCAACGGGCTATGGCGCGACAGGCCGGGGTTGCCTGAGGCTTCGATGGCCAGCTCCACGGCGCGAATCGCATTGTGGGTCACCAGGTACTTCAACTGCGCCGCATGGGCGGCGGGGGTGTGGCCTTCGGCGGCAGCGTCGAGCAGGCTGCGGTTGGCGAACAGCAGGGTGTCGATATGGCCGACGGTTTCCTGGAAGCGCGGCAGGGTCGACAGGGCAGCACCGAGGTTGGACGGCGCGCGTTCTTCCAGCCAGTTCACCAGCCAGTCCCGCGCAGCCTGGGCTACGGCGTCGTATACCGAGGACAACAACACCGACATCCACAGGAAACCTTCGCCATCCAGCTCCGGCGACGGCGCGCTCCAGGGGCTGACGCTGACGGCGTGGTCCAGCGGCACCAGCACGTTGTCGAGCACCACTTCATGGCTACAGGTGGCGCGCATGCCCAGGTGGTCCCAGGTGTCGATGATGGTCACGCCGGGACTGTCCTTGGGCACCAGCCAGGCGCCAACCAGGGGGTCGGCATCGTCACTGCGGCCCCACACGCTGAACCAGCTAAGGCCGTGGCTGCCGGTGGAGTAGATCTTGCGGCCGCTGATGCGCCAACCCTCGGCGGTGCGCACCGCAGTGGTCGCCGGCAGGCCGCCACGGGCCGGGGTGCCAAGGTCGGGTTCGACGCGCAGGGCGTTGATCAGTGCGCCGTTGCGCACGGCGTCTTCGGCCACTTGGGTGCGCAGGTGGGCGGGCCAGGTCTTGCTGTCTTGCAGGCGTGTATGTTGCAGGTACTGCATCACCAGGATCAGCGCGGTGGACGGTTCGCCCTTGGCAATCGCACTGATGGCCTTGCGCGCCTGGGGCAGGCTGGCACCGCCGCCGCCCAGAGCCTTGGGCACGGTGAGGGCGACCAGGCCATGCTGGTGCAGTAACTGGAAGTTGGCATGGGGGAAGGCGCCGCTTTCGTCATAGACGTGCGCGGTGCGGGCCAGCTCGGTGGTGAGGCGTTCGAGCAAGGCGTCGAAGTGGGCGACTTCCACGGAGCGTAAGGAAGGTTGCGAGGATTGGCTCATGGGGGTGTCCTTAGATCGCGAGTTGCACAGGCTGTTGTGCAAGCAGCCGTTCAACGGCTTGCAACACCGGCTCAGCTTCCGTGCGCACCAACCAATCCGGGCTCACTTCCACAAATGCCACGCTGCCATCCCTGGCAATCACCACCACCGTTGGTTGCGGCAATTCCCAGGTGCCAGTGCCGGTGGTTTCACCAATATGATTGCCTTTGGCCAACGCCGACTTTCGCGACGCTTCATCAAAACTGTAGAGAATCCCCAGGCGTCGGCCGAGGTTGTTGTCGGGGTCACTGGCCACCAGCAACTGCAGGTTGTGACGGGTCTTGATCTCCACCAGGCGCTCCGGCACCTGCGGGCTCACCGCTACCAGCGGCACACCGAGTTCGCGCAAGCGTGGGTAGAGTTGGCGCTCGTAATAGGGCAGGGCGATGTTGCAGGCCGGGCAGCCGGCAAAGCGGAAGAACACCAGCACTGCCGGGCCGTCGGCCAGCAGCAGCTCACGGTTCAACTCGCCGCCTTCTACAGTGAGCAGGTCGAACGGGTCCAGTTCGTCGCCCACCTGTACGTAGTCGTCAGGCCGCGCTTCATCCACCAGGCGCTGGCGCTGGTCGATATTGATCTTCAGCGACTCCGGCGCCCAGGTCGCAACGCGCTCGGCGTGCAGGTCGGCCAACTGACGGTTGAGGGATTCACTCATGCCAGCGCCTCCTGCTGCTCTTCAACCTCGGCGGCGACGCTGTAGCGGTTGACCGGCACCGCCAGGCCCAGGTTGTCGCGCAGGGTCTGGCCACTGTAGTCGGTGCGGAACAGGCCGCGTTGCTGCAACACCGGCACCACCAGCTCGGTGAAGTACTGCAAGCCATCCGGCAGGACCGAATTGATGATGAAACCATCGCTGGCGCCGGTTTCGAACCAGGTCTGGATCGCATCGGCGACTTGCTCCGGGGTGCCGACAAAATCGCGTTTGGGTCGCGAGAAACGCAGGGCCACTTCACGCAGGGTCAGGCCTTCGTCCTTGGCCAGTTGCTTGATGCGGTCGGAACCGCCTTTCTGGCTGTTGGAACCCAGGTCACCGAGTTCCGGGAACGGCGCGTCCAATGGGTACTGGCTGAAGTCGTGGTCGTTGAATGGGCGGCCGAGGGCGACGATCGCATCCTCTACGGTGACCAGGTCCACGGCCTGCTGGTAGCGGCTTTCCACTTCGGCCTCGTCGCGGCCGACAATCGGGCGGATACCCGGCAGGATCGACAGGCTGTTGGCGTCGCGCCCAAAGCCTTTGGCACGGCGCTTCAGGTCTTGGGCATAGGCCAGGCCTTCCTCGATGCTGTCCACATGCACAAAGATCGCGTCGGAGTTTTCTGCGGCGAAGTTGCGGCCATCTTCGGAGGTGCCGGCCTGGAAAATCACCGGCTGGCCCTGACGTGAACGCGCGATATTCAGCGGGCCTTTTACCGAGAAGAACTCGCCCTTGTGGTTCAGCGCATGCAGCTTGCTTGGGGTGAAGAATTCGCCGGATTGCTTGTTGTAGGCAAAGGCGTCGTCTTCCCAGGAATCCCACAGGCCCTTGACCGCGTTCACGTGTTCCTTGGCGATGCGGTAGCGCACCGCATGGGGTGGGTGCTCGGCCTTGCCGAAATTGTCAGCGGTGCCGCTCAGCCACGAGGTGACCACGTTCCAGCCAGCGCGGCCGCCGCTGATATGGTCCAGGGACGAGAACTGGCGCGCCACCTGGTAGGGCTCGGTGTAGCTGACGGTCACGGTCGCCACCAGGCCGATGTGCGTGGTGATCGCTGCGAGCGCCGACAGGATGGTCAGCGGCTCGAAACGGTTGAGGTAATGCGGGCTGGATTTGGCGTGGATATGCAGGCTGTCGGCGATGAACACGAAGTCGAACTTGGCAGCTTCGGCCAGTTCTGTCTGCTGTTTGTAGAAACCAAAACTGGTGCTGGCATTGGGTTGGGCGTTCGGGTGGCGCCATTCGCCCCAGCCGTGACCGACACCGTGGACCATTGCACCCAATTTTAAATGGCGTGGCTTGCTCATGTTCTGCTCCTGATTAGCGCGAGGCTTGGGAAAGGGGGACACGCTTGGCGTTGAAGCTCTTGTCGAAGCCCTGTGACACGTCGATATGCTTGAGCAACAGGCCTTCTTTTTGGTAGGTGTCGGCGGTCGCTTGCAGGCCGCTGATGACCGCGTCGTCGATGGCGACTGGGGTCAGGTGGGTGTCCTTGGCGACTTCCACATGCACGGCCAGCGGCAGGCCGGTGATCTTGGCCTGGGCGGCCGCGTATTCATTGGGGTGCACGTTGGCCCAGGCATAGGCGCGATCAAGACGGGCGACAAAGTCATCCAGTTGCGCGCGCTTGTCGGCGATGGCCTGGCTGGTGGCCGCGAGGTACAGGTGATTGCTTAACAGTTTGTTGCCGCTGATCAGCACGCGGGCCTGGCTTTGCGAGGTGACCACGGTGGTGTACGGGTCCCAGGTGGCCCAGGCGTCGGCCGTGCCGTTATCCAGCACCAGGCGCGACTCGCTCGGCAGCAGGAAAATAAACTGCACATCCTGGGTGGTCAGCCCGGCGGTGGCCAGGGCCTTGATCGCCAGGTAATGGCCGATGGAACCGCGCCCGGTGACGATTTTCTTGCCCTTGAGGTCGGCGACGGTTTTGATCGGCGAGCCCTTGGGCACCAGTACGGCCGTGGTGTTTCGGCCTTCGGCGTGAATGATGCTGACCACCTTGAGCGACGCACCGGCCCCCAGGGCGAACACGTAGGGCGCGTCACCGAGGGCGCCGATGTCCACGGCGCCAGCGTTCAGTGCTTCGCCCAGCGGCGAGGCAGAAGGGAACTCCGACCATTGAATCTGATAAGGCACATTTTTGGCTTCGCCGGAGACTTCCAGCAGCGCCTTGATCGTGGATTTCTGATTGGCCACGCGCAGCGGTTGCAGGTCGGCGGCATGGCTGCTGCCGATCAGCCCGAAGGCGAGGGCGGTGCCCAGGAGCAGGCGCTTGAAGGGGGTGGTAAAGACCATGGGATACAGGCTCCAGGCAGATCAAGAAGGGGTTCGTTTACCTCCGCCTGGAGAAGGGGTCGGTGAGTGAGTTAACGTTATTCCCATAAAAACCCGCTGTGAAGTTCTTTTTGGTTATATGTTAATTATCAAAATAATTCATTATGAGTAGATTGATTATTCACTAATTGCATTTGTTGGTGGGGTGCGGGCGAGCGCGAAGATGCCATCCATGCGCCAATGCTCGTTACGATGGGCAGGATCATCGGCCCATTCGTCCCACCCGGAGTCGCGGCGGTATTGGCCGAGCAAGCCGGCTTCACGCACTGCCATGGGGTCAGGATGACGCAGGTGTTCGACGTCCGGGTCGACGTACAGCGCGTCGCTGCTGCAATACAGCTCGCACATGAAGCAGGTCTGGCAGGCGTGTTGCTCAGCAATCAGCGGTTTGCCGGATGTGTCGGCGGCAAGCACATTGGTGGGGCACACCGCGACGCATTGGCCGCAGCCGTTGCACAGGTCGGAGTAGATCAGTTCGATCATTGGGGTTGGCCTAGATGGATTGAGTCAAAGCGCGCCTGTATCTGGTCCACGCCCGACAGCCGCAGATGCGCGTCGTACTGCGAGCGCTGCCCAGGCGTATCGCTACGCTGATGCATGCCACGACTCTCCTTGCGCAGCGCGGCGGCGGTGTAGCACCAGCGCGCAGTGGCAGCCATGGCGGCGGTTTCGCGGGCGCGCAGGGGGTTGCCGGTGAGGGGCGTGGATTGCAACTGGTCCCAGACGTTGTCGAGTTCACGCAACGAACGCTCCAGTTGATGGCCGTTGCGAAACAGGTTCTTGTCCAATGGATGCACTTCGGCCTGGATACGTTGGACCAATTCTGCGCTGCCCCCCGAGGCACCTTCGAACCCGCGTAGCGCGCCGTGATACGCGGCCTTCTGCCGTGCCAGTCGCGCGGCTCCACGCCCGGCCCATTGCCCGGTCGACAGGGCCCACGCCGAGTTCTGCGCACCGCCGCCGGAGGTGGCGCCGGCAATCGGTTCACGGCTGGCGGCATCACCGGCGGCGAAAACGCCGGGCACGCTGGTCTGGCAGTCGTCATCCACCAGCCTCAGCCCGCCGACGCCACGGATGGTGCCCTCAGGGTGGAGGGTCACGGCAAATCGCTCGCGGTAAGGATCAACCCCGCGTCGGTCAAACGGCAGCATCAGGTTCGGCTGGATACTCGGCAGTTGCGCACGGATGTCCGCAGGCACTCTATTCAAGCGGCAATACACCGGGCCATTGAGCAGTGCCTTGGCCAGGTCCTCGGTAAAACTCGGTCCGCCATTGATGCTTAACGGACGATCCGCCGCATCGAAGTACTCACCAAAGCTGTACACCATCGAACGGGTCATGCTGCTGCCGGCCGCCGCGATGCAGTAGTAGTTGGAGAACTCCATGCCCGACAGTTCGGCGCCGGCTTCGGCCGCCATCAGGTAACCGTCGCCGGTGTTGGTGTGGCTGCCCAGCAAGCGGGAGAGGAACGCACACCCTCCGGTGGCGAGTACCACGGCGCCGGCGCGGATCAACCAGTCGCCGCCGGCCTGGCGCCGCCAGCCACGGGCGCCGACGACGCTGCCGTGGTCGTCGCGCAGCAGTTCCAGGGCGGGGTGGTGATCGAGAATCTTTACGCCGCTGTCCAGCACCCGACGGCGTAGGCCACGCAGGTATTCCGGGCCGCGCAGGCCACGGTACTGGGTCTGGCCGTGTTCGTTTTGCGGGAAGGCGTAGTAGTCGCTCAAGCCTGGCAGGCTGGTCCAGGTGGTCTCGATGGCGCGGGCCATCCAGCGTGCATCCGCCAGGCCGTAGGCGGTGCCCAGGCGTTTGTCGATGGCGGCTTCGCGGGCGCCGGGCGGCACCCACCAGTGGCCAGGCCCGGCGGTGGCAGTGACGCCGCTGGTGCCGCAGTAACCTTTGTCTACCAGGATCACGCGCACGCCTTCGCGTGCAGCGGCGATGGCGGCCCAGGTGCCGGCCAATCCACCGCCGACAATCAATACGTCACAGCTCAATTCAGTCATCGACCAGGCCTCAGAAGTTGTACGCCAGGCGCGTGTAGTAATACGCGCCGCCAAAGCCGAAGGGCGAGAACTGCCCGTATTCGTAACCGCCAGCCCAGTCCTTGATGCCTTTTTTGTCGGGGTAGACGTTGAACAGGTTGTTGGCGCCCAGGGCGATGGTGAAATGCTTGTTGATGTCGTAGGCGGCATCGATATCGCTGATCCACTTGGCGCTGAACGTGCGGTCGTTGATCGGGTTGTTGTCGCCTTCGGTGTAGCTGCCGAAGCGGGTCAGGGCCAGGTTGAGGGTGTAGGCGGTGACTTTCCAGTTGGCCGCCAGGATCAATTTGGATTGCGGTGTGGCGACGGTCAGGTCCTTTTGCAGGCGGCGGTCGAAAATCTGGTAGTTGGCGCCCAGCCCGGCCAGCGCGGGCGGGGTGTCCTGGAGTTTTTCGATCTTGGTCTGGTTCCAGTTGTAGGCCAGGCTCCAGCGCACTTGGCCGTACTGGTCCAGTTGCTGGCGGTATTCGTTGATGATGTCGACGCCACGGGTGCGGGTGTCCACCGCGTTGGTGTAGTACTGCGCGTACAACCCGGGCGACAGGCCGTTGGCAACCAGCACCTGGGACACCGCCGGCCCGCCCAGCAGGCTGGTGGACACGATGCGGTCGCGGATGCCGATCTGGTACAGGTCGGTGGTCAACCGGTAGTTCTGCGTGGGTTCGTAGGTGAAGCCGAAGCTGTAGTTCAGCGATTTCTCCGGCTTGAGTTTCTCGGCGCCCAACGCCTGGGCTTCAGGCGTGTCCACCGGCAACACCTTGACCGGCACCGAGACCTGCTGGCCGTTGACCACGCCGCCGGAAGTAAAGGTGGATGACGCGTAAATCGTCTGCGCCAGCGAGGGCGCACGGAAGCCGTTGTTGATCGTGCCGCGCAGGGCAAACTCAGGCGTGAGCTTGAAGCGTGTCGACAACTTGCCGCTCCAGGTGCTGCCGATGTCCTGGGTGTAGCGCTCGTAACGCGCAGCGGCGCCGACGTACCAGCGGTCGGTCACGTCCAGGCCCAGGTCGACATAGCTGGCGACGTTGCTGCGGCTGATCTCCCCGGCATCCGCTGTGCTGGTGCCGTTGTACGAGGCCAGCCCCGGCAGTGGCGTCTGCCCGGCGAACGGGCCGCTGGGCAGCACGTAATTGCCGGGCGTATAGGACGCATAGTCACCGGCTTCGATCTGGTACTTCTCCCAGCGGTACTCAAAGCCGAACGCGGTTTGCAGCGGGTGGGCAAGGCCGATATCAAAGCGGCGGCTGAGGTCCAGGTTGTTGGTCCACTGGTCGAAGATCTGCGAGGCCAGGTTGAATGAGGTCGGGCTGGTGGGACCCCAGGACGGGTTCAGCGTGTTGTTGGCATTGAGCGTGGAGTCGTCTTCGCCCCAGGTCGAGCTGATGTCGTAATCCCAACCGCCGACCAAGCCTTTGAAGCCGCCGGCCACCTGGAAGTCCTTGGTGCGGTTGCGCCGTTGCGCGTGGATGCCGTCGGGGTAGGGCGTGTTCGGGTCGCCGGCGAGGGAGGTGATCTCGTTGGGGCGGTAGTTGCCGGTGACCTTGGTGGTTTCCAGGTAGCTGGCGGTGGAGAACGAGTAGAACTTGAGGTCGTCCTGCAGCGGCAGTTCCAGGTTATAGCTGGCGTTGGTGACCTTCTCGCGGCCCAGGCCATAGCTGGGGTTCCAGCCGTGGCGGTTGACGGTCTGGTCGCGGCTGTCGGGTGCGGCGGCGGTGCCGTATAGGCGGCCGGTGGCGCTGCCGGTACGGTCGAAGGGTTCCTGTTCCTTGACGTCCAGCGCCAGGTTGGCGAAACCGTCGTTGGGCAGCGCCAGGCCGTAGTTAACAGTCTGGTGCACGGTGTCGCCGTCGCCCGCACCGTAGCGGCCGAACGAGGTTTCGGCGCTGCCCCCGCTGTCGTTTTCCTTGAGGATGATATTGATCACCCCGGCGATTGCATCCGAGCCGTACTGGGCGGACGCGCCGTCGCGCAGTACTTCGATATGGTCGATGGCCGACACCGGGATCAGGTCCAGGTTGACCGGCACCGCCGCCGTACCGATGCGCGCCAGGTTATTGATCAGCGCGGTGTTGTGGCGGCGCTTGCCGTTGACCAGCACCAGTACCTGGTCACCGGAAAGCCCGCGCATGGTCACGCCGCGGACCGACCATGAGGTGCCACCGCCGTTGATCGCCGGCAGGTTGAACGACGGCAACAGACGCGCCAGCAGTTCCTTGAGGCCGACCTTGCCGCTGGCTTGCAGCTGCTCGGCGCTGATCACGTCGATGGGCGAGGGGCTGTCGGCGAGGGTGCGGGGCTGGTTGCCACGGTTGCCGGTGACGACGACGGTGCCGAGGGTTTTGTCGGGGTCTTCGGCTTGGGCCGGGAAGTTGATGGCGAGCAGGCTCAGCGCTGCTGCGCAATAGTGAAAGCGCGATGGAGGCATGGGACTATTTCCGAAGGACGAGAGAGCGCCGCCGACCCTTTGTGGGAGCGGGCAAGCCCGCTCCCACAGGGGATCTTTGTTGTGGTTGAAAGGGCGTCAGGCCGCGTTGGCCGCTCTTACCCGATGCGGAATATCGTCATAGGCAATCAGCACCCGCTCCATGCGACGTGGGTAGTCGCCATAGTTGTAGACCGGGTAGTGCAGGGTGGAGCGGTTGTCCCAGAACGCCACCGAACCGGGGCGCCATTTGAAACGCACCTGGTGTTCCGGCTTGTTGAATTCCAGCAGCAGACGGTCGATCAGTTGCTTGCTCTGTTGCGGCGTCCAGCCGATCACCGAAGGGTTCTGCGAGAAGTTGATGAACAGGCCGTCTTCGCCGGTTTCCGGGTGGGTGCGTACCAGCGGGTGGGCGAGGATCGGGTAATCGTAGCCGACCTTGTCCAGGGACTTCTTGAAGTCGTGCACCACGTGCAGGTCGTCGATTTCGGCGCGCAGTTCATCCGGTAAGGCACGGTACACCGCACCGGCATCAGCCCACAGGGTGTCGCCGCCGACTTCTGGCAAATCCACCGCACGCAAGACCGCGCCAAGGGTGGGTTGCAGCAACCAGCTGGTGTCGGTGTGCCAACGGCCACTAATGCGCGGGCCGTAGAGCTTGCGTTCGTCCTGGGCTTCGATCAGGTGCGCGTGCGGCAGCGTCGGGTCGTTCTGCTGGGTGGTGGGATGGACGTACAGTTCGCCGAATTCCTTGGCGAAGGCGATCTGCTGCTCGGTGTTGATCGCCTGATCGCGGAAGAACAGCACCTTGTGCTTGAGCAGCAGTTCGCGCAGTTCGTCACGCAGGGCGTTGGTCAGCGGCTGGCGCAGGTCGATGCCGGCGATTTCGGCGCCGATCGTGGGTTCCAGGCGGGTGATGTGCAGGGTCATGCGGGTGTCCTCTCGTATGTGGGTTCAGCCTCCGCCTGGAGAGGGGTCGGATGTCGGGCCTGCACCCAGCGTGGGGGCAGGCAGGTTGGGTGAGTCAGATCACGTAGAAACCATGGGTGCCGTCGCGGGCCAGTTGGTCGACCAGGCCGAACTCCCAATCCAGATAGGCCTGCATGGCTTCCTTGGGGTTGTCGGTGCCTTCGTACGGGCGGCGGTAGCGGTCGATGCGCGGTGAGGCCAACTGAGTTTCACCTTCTTCCAGCGGCAGTTGCGCGTTGATCCAGCCAGCGGTGCCGTCCTGTAGCAGGAACACTTGCTTGCCGGTGATGGCTTCGACTTCGGCCACCGCCAGGCGCGCCAACTGGCTGCTGCCGCAGGTCAGCACGTAGCGTTGGGCGGCGGGCACCTTGGCCAGGGCCTGGGGGAGTTGCGCGCGCAGGGCCCACCAGGCACCGGGGATGTGGCGCTTGACGTAGTTGGCGCTGGCGGTGAAGTCCAGCACCACGGTGTCGCCATGGCCGAGCCAGTCGCTGAGGGTGTGCGGGCTGATCAGTTCGGCTTGCGCGGGTGCCGGAACCGGCGCGACCCAGGCGCCTTTCTCGCTGAAGTGCGCCGGTTGCAGGATATCCAGTACGTAAACCTCCCAACCCAACTGGGCCAGCCAGGAGGCGGACATGTTGGCGCGCACACCGTCGTCATCCGCAAGTACCAGGCGTGCGCCACGCACACTGGCGACGTGGTCGGTTTCCTGCACCAATTGGCCGCCGGGCGTGGAGCGTGCGCCGGGCAGATGGCCGGCTTCAAATTCTTCCGGCGTGCGTACGTCGAACAGGTAAGTAGTACGCGTGGCTTCCTGCTGCCAGGCCTGGAGATCGGCCAGGGTCGCACGACCTACGCGGGCCTTGTCGGCAACGCGACGCGCATCGGCGGCGGCCACCTGGCGATGTTCTTCCGAGGTCGGCGCAAAACGGCGTGACTGGTCATGGGCAAGTTTTTGCCCGGCCAGGGTCCAGCCGATGGTGCCGTTGCGCAGCGCTGACACCGGGTTGGCCACGCCGGCATTGATCAGCGACTGGGTGCCGATAATGCTGCGGGTGCGTCCGGCGCAGTTGACGATAATGCGCGTGGCCGGGTCCGGCGCCAGCTCGCGGGCGCGCAACACCAGCTCGGCACCGGGCACGCTGATGCCGGTGGGGATGCTCATGGTCTGGTATTCGTCGAAACGCCGCGCATCGAGCACCACCACATCGGCCTGGCTGTCGAGCAGGGCCTGTACTTCCTCGGCGGCCAGCGACGGTGTGTGCCGCTCGCTCTCTACCAGTTCGCCAAACGCCTTGCTCGGCACGTTCACATCGATGAACAGCTCGCCACCGGCCTTGCGCCAACCGTCCAGTCCACCTTCAAGCAGGCTGACCTGGGTGTAGCCCAACGCAACCAGGCGCTGGGCAGCACGGGCCGCCAGGCCTTCGCCGTTGTCGTAGACGGTAACCTGGGTATCGCGTCGTGGAATGCGTGAATACACCTCCAGTTCCAGTTTGGACAGCGGTATGTTCGCGGCGAACAGCGGGTGGGATTCGGCAAACGGCGCCTCTTCGCGCACGTCTATCAGGGCGACTTCTTGATGGTCCAACAGGGCCTGGCGAATCTGGGCAAAGCTGCGGGTGGATGCGGTGGTCATAGGGCAGGGCTCTTTTCTTTGGACAAATCCCAGATATTCGGGAGGAAGGCGTTGGAATAACCGGAGATAAACAGTTTTTCGCTGCCGTCGGGCTGGTACACCGCGCGGCGCACCGCACCGATATTGGCGCCGTACACGTGGATGCTGATGGACACTTGGTCGCTGTGGGCATTGCTGACTTGGTGGATGTCACCGACCTTGGGCGACACGGCTTCAACCTGGCCCGGCACCAACTGGATCGGTTTGCCTTCAGCCACCAGGCGGCCATCCGGCGCGCGCTCGAAGCCTTGGGAAAATTCCGCACCGCGCAGCATGCCGATCAGGCCCCACACCCGGTGGTCATGGATAGGCGTGCTTTGCCCCGGCCCCCACACAAAACTGACGATGCTGAAGCGCTGGCGCGAGTCGGCATGCAGCAGAAATTGCTGATAGCGCTCGGGATCGGGCTGGGCGAACGCATCGGGAAGCCAGTCGTCATGGCTGACCAGCTGCGCCAGTAGCTTGCCGCCACGGTGCAACAGGTCGCCTTCGCGTGGATTGCCGTCGATCAATTCCGCCAGGGCGCCGATGAAGGCTCTGAGTCTTTCGGGGTGCTTGGCCTGGGTCATGACAATTCCATGGTCGGTGGTGATGGGATTATCTAAGCATAATGTTTATAGTTAATATGCTATTTTTTAATGATTAGCTTATAGCTGAAGGTAATTTAGAACAGGTCTGAATAGCGTTAGACGTTATCGATCACAGCGCGGGCTATCCAGACAGCGTTCCTGCAACTATGCTTCGCACACATCTTAATGACTGTTCTCTATGTGCGGCCCAAATGAAAATTGACGATATCGATGCCTTTGTCGAAGTGATTCGTTGCCAGTCCATCAGCCATGCCGCCGAGTCGTTGCAACTGACCCAGCCGGCCATCACCCGCCGCGTGCAGAACTTCGAGCAGGCGCTGGGCGTGGAGCTGTTCGACCGCAACACCAAACCCCTCAAGCCTACGCTGATCGGCACCCGCGTCTACGAGCAGTGCCGGCTGATTCTGCGCGAGATGGATGCGCTGCGTGAACTGGTGGCCACCGACGCTCCGCCCACCGGCGTGCTGCGCCTGGGTGTGCCGCAGACCATCGGTGATGTGGTGCTGCTCGATGCGCTCAAGCACCTGCGTACCGAATACCCGGACCTGCGTGCCCAAGTCGCCACGGGCTGGGGCAGCCAATTGGTCGGCAAGATCGAGCGCGGCGAGCTGGATGCGGCGGCGGCGTTGTTCCCGGCGGGCAAGATCTTCCCGGACAACATCATCGGCGAGTCCATCGGCAAGATGGAACTGGTGGTGGTCTGCGCCAAGGCCCAACTGCCCAAGAAGCCCTGCAAGCTGGCGGATGTGTACCAGAACGGCTGGATCCTCAACCCGGACGGCTGCGGTTTCCGCGCGGGGTTGCAGCGGACCCTGTCCGATCAGGGCCTGGCATTGCGGGTGAACCTGGAGACGTTCGGTACTGAGCTGCAATTGGGCCTGGTGGCGGATGGCCTCGGCCTTGGCCTGGTGCCACGTCCGTTGCTGGAACGCAGCGCACACCGCGAGCAACTGGCAGTGATGCCGCTCAAGGACTTCAAGCCGGTGATGGACCTGTGGCTGATCTATCCGCACTTCCTCGGTAACCTGCAGGGGCCGGTGGATGCGTTTGGCAAGTGGGTCGCGGCCTCGTTGCACAAGATCAAGGATGCAGCCTGATATGAAAAAAAATAATAATTAGCTTAGATTAAAATGTGCTTTTTATTATTTTTTTGCATCCCCTAGGCTTGCCTGGAAGTCCTTAAGGCCATCCAGGAAGTTTTGCCATGAGCAGCGTCACCTCGATTTCCAGCGTTTCCACCAATGTTCGCCAGCGCGTCACTCCGGAAGAATGGGAAGTGCGCGTCAAACTGGCCGCCGCCTATCGCCTGGCGGCCTTGTACAAGTGGACCGACCATATCTACACCCACTTCTCTGCCCGCGTACCGGGCCCGGACGAGCATTTCCTGATCAATGCCTTTGGCTTGTTGTTCGATGAAATCAGCGCGTCCAACCTGGTCAAGGTCGACCTTGACGGCACCATCGTCGACGACCCTACCGGCCTGGGCATCAACTATGCCGGCTATGTGATCCACAGCGCCATTCACGGTGCACGCCACGACCTGCAAGCGGTGCTGCACACCCACACCCGCGACGGTATTGCGGTGTCGGCGCAAAAAGACGGCCTGCTGCCGATCTCCCAGCATTCCATCGGTTTCTCCGGGCGCGTGGCGTACCACGGGTATGAAGGCGTTGCCCTCGACCTTGACGAGCGTGAGCGGCTGGTCGCGGATTTGGGTGACAAGAGCGTGATGATCCTGCGTAACCATGGGTTGTTGACGGCGGGCGTCAGTGTTGAACATGCGTTCCAGCAGCTGCAGCAGTTGGAGCGTGCGTGCAATATCCAGGTCGCAGCGCAGGCGGCGGGGAATGCGGAGTTGATTTTCCCGCCGAGGGAGGTGGTGGAGAAGGTTGAGCAGCAGGCCAAGGTGTTTGCCAGTGGTGATGGGCCGGGTGTGGCGCGGCATTGGAATGCGTTGATCCGGCAGTTGGAGCGCAGTGATACCGACTACAAGAACTGAATCTTCAATGAGGGAGTTGGCTCACCAACTCCCCTGGGGATCAAGCCACTTGCTGGGCCTGCTCGCGTTCAGCGATCAGCTGGCGGGTGAGAGGAATCAGGCGCTTGCCATAGTCAATGGCATCATTCAACGGATCAAACCCACGGATCAGGAACGTGGTGATCCCCAGATCGTAGTAATCCACCAACGCCTCCGCGACTTGCTCAGCGGTGCCTACCAGCGAGGTGGAGTTACCCTGTGCACCGAGCAACCCCGCAATCCCCGTCCACAAACGCTTATCCAGCCGCGATCCCTGCGCGGCCGCTGCGAGCAGCCGGCGCGAGCCTTCATTCGGCGGTTCACGCCGCACAAAGCCATTTTTCTCGGCCAACTCGGTGGCCTGCTGCAAGATGCGCTCGGCCCGTGCCCATGCCAGTTCTTCGGTCTCGGCAAGGATCGGCCGCAACGACAAACTAAAACGAATCGTACGCCCATGCTTGGCCGCTTCGGCGCGCACCTGGGTCACGATCTCACGCACTTGTTCGTAAGTTTCGCCCCACAGCGCGTACACATCGGCGTGCTTGCCCGCCACTTCGATCGCGGCTTTGGACGAACCACCAAAATACAGCGGGATATGCGGTTGTTGCGGCGACTTCACCGTGGAATGCGCGCCTTCGACCTGATAGTAGGTGCCCGAAAAATCGAAGGGCTGTTCGCGGGTCCATTCCTGGCGCACCACGCTCAGGTATTCGTCGGTACGGGCGTAGCGTTCGTCTTTACCGATGTGGCTGCCGTCGGCGCGCAATTCGCGATCATCGCCGCCGGTGATGATGTGCACCGCCGTGCGTCCACCGTTGAACACATCCAGCGTGGCGAACTGGCGTGCCGCCAAGGTCGGCTGGGCGAAACCTGGGCGGTGCGCAATGAGGAATTGAAGTTTTTGGGTCACGCTGGCGGCGTGGGACGCGATCAGCGTGCTGTCCGGGCTGTTGGAGTGGAAGGCCACCAGCGCGCGGTCGAAACCAGCCTCTTCGTGGGCGCGGGCCACGGTCTCCACATAGTCGGGTTGCAGGGTAGGGCCGCTGCGCGGGTGGATCTCGGAAGCGTGATGGCCGCCGATATAGCCGATGAATTCGATGCTCATGGTCTGTCCTTGTCTTGGATGTGATTGGCACCTCCACCGGGCAGGGGGTCGGTTATTCGCGTCCAAAGTAGGGGCAGGGGGCAGGGCTGTAAAATGCCGATTGGTTCTAACCTAATTATTAAAATGTAGAATCATGATTTGGATTTTGTATCAGTAATTTGCATTTTGTGCGCATTAGGTTATTCCTACAAAGACTTTCACGACGGTTTTTTATGCGATTAGCATGAACCTGCAATGGCGTGCCTGGCCGTGACTTTTAGGGAATGAAAGCCTGATGAGCGAGACGATCACCGTCAACAAACACGAGAGCGCAGCGAAAGTGGTGCGCACCTGGCGCCTTCCCGATGCCCTGCTACGGCTGATCAGTCCGATTGTGTTGTTGCTGCTGTGGGAGCTGGCGTCGCAAGTGGGCTGGATTCCTGCACGGGTCATCGCGGCGCCCTCGCAGATTGGCGGGACGTTATGGGCGATGATCGCCTCCGGCGAGCTGGGCAAGCACCTGCTGGTGTCGTTGCAGCGAGCGTTGTTTGGTTTGAGTATCGGCGTGAGCATAGGTGTGGTCGCGGCGCTGATTTGCGGCCTGTCCAAACGCGGCGAGGTGGTCCTCGATTCGCCAATGCAGATGCTGCGCACCATCCCGTCCCTGGCCCTGGTGCCGCTGTTTATCCTGTGGTTCGGCATCGGCGAGTTCACCAAGATCGCGCTGATTGTAACGGGCACGACCTTCCCGGTTTATCTCAACCTGTTCGCCGGTATCCGCAATATCGATCCCAAATTGATCGAGGCCGCCAACACGCTGGGCCTCAACCGGCGTGAGCTGATCTGGCATGTGATTCTGCCGGGTTCGCTGCCGTCGTTCTTCGTCGGCCTGCGCTACGCCCTGGGCATTTCCTGGCTGGCCCTGGTGTTTGTCGAACAGATCAACACCACTGCCGGTATCGGCTTCCTCGCCAGTGACGCGCGCGACTTCATGCGCACCGACGTCATCGTCATCTGCCTGTTGATCTACAGCGTGCTCGGCCTGTTGATCGACGGCCTGATCCGCACCCTCGAACGCTTCGCCCTGGCCTGGCGGCCATCCTTTGTGAGGAACTGACATGTCGACGCTAGAAGCTCCCGTACAACTGCGCAACGTGGTTCGCCAGTTTGGCCAGCAGCGGGTCATCGATGGCCTGGACCTGGACATCGCCCCCGGCGAATTCGTGGCCTTACTCGGCGCCAGCGGTTCCGGCAAGACCACGTTGCTGCGCAGCCTGGCCGGCCTCGACAGTATCGACAGCGGCCAACTGCGTGTGCCCAAGGCGCGAGCGGCGGTGTTTCAGGAGCCGCGCCTGATGCCGTGGAAGCGCGCCTGGAAAAACGTCGTGCTCGGCTTGCGCATTCCCGACGCCAAGGCCCGTGCCGTGCAAGCCTTGACCGAAGTCGGCCTGGCCCATCGCCTGGAGGCCTACCCGGCCACCCTGTCCGGCGGCGAAGCCCAGCGCGTGGCCCTGGCCCGTGGCTTGGTGCGCGAGCCCAAGTTGTTGCTGTTGGATGAACCGTTCGCCGCCCTCGACGCCCTGACCCGCATCAAGATGCACCGCCTGATCATCGAGCTATGGCGCAAGCACACCCCGGCGGTGTTGTTGGTGACCCATGATGTGGACGAGGCGATTCTGTTGGCCGACCGGGTGATCGTGCTGGCGGATGGCAAGGTGGCCGAGCAACTGACGATTGATCTTCCCCGCGCACGGGACACCGGCCAGGACGGCTTCCAGGCCATCCGCGCGCGCCTGCTGCACCTGCTCGGCGTGGAAGTGGGCATACCGGCGGCTCGGCCGACAGCAGTCAGCCTGCGACGGGTGGCCCAAGGCTGACCCTCGATAACGTTGTATTTCCCTCGACACTGAGGTCTGATGGGCGCCGAAAACGGCCACGTCAGATTGGGGATATATGCGGGCAGAACTTGCGCAATATGGCGGTATCACCGTCATGATTCCGGCCGCCATCATCATTGCCGTGTGGCTCAGGTATTCCAACCCTTGGGCGCTTCGAGCCTGGGTCATTACCGTCGGTGTCACGTATTCGATCGTCGCGTTCAGCAAGTTGCTGTTCAAGGGCTGGGGCTTGTCCTTCCAGCACCTGGACATTGCCGTGCTCAGTGGTCATGCCATGAATACGAGCTTGATGGTCACCGTGGCACTCAGCCTGGTGGCGCGCCAGTTCAACCCGGCGCTGCGCTGGCCGGCGGCAGGCGTGGGAGTGTTCGCCAGTCTCTGGTTCAGTGCCTATTGCGTCGCACCCTATATCCACCCACTCAACGAGGCTGTGGCCGGCGGCCTGTTGGGCGCCTGCGCGGCAATTGCGTTTCTGTGGCGTATAGAAGCCACCCCGATCAAGGTGTCACCCTCTTTTATCAGCGGTGGCCTGGTGGTCTTGCTGGTGTGCGCCCTGATGCCCAAATACAACGCCGAGTTGTTGCTCAACCGGGTGGCAATCGCCTTGTCAGGCGCCGATCAGGCCCATCAAGCGCCTTCGTGGCGGTTGGACTCGGCGCACAGAGACGCCGAGTAATTCACCAGGTCCAATGCCCGGTTGCTGTCCACCAACAGTTCCAGCAGCACCGTTTGTGCGTTGAAGCGCCGCACATCGCCTCGACGCCGCGCTTCCTTCATCTGCTTGAACAGCGTGTGGGTGATTTGCTGCGGGGAACTGCCCTGCAGTTGATTGAGCCAACGGCCGATGGCCTGGGTATTACGCCGGTACTGCGCGCCCGCTGCCGGCTCGGCGAAGGCTTCGAACATCCCCGTGAGTTTCCTCAGCGCATAGCTGCGTATCACCTCATCCAGCAGGCTCATGGCCGTTCCTCGGTGCCGGAGATGTTCGCCAGCAACTCGGCCGTCTTGACCTGCATGAACTGGCTATCACCCCGACTTTCCACGCACAGGCATACCGACAACGGGTCACTCACCTGCAACTTGAAACGCCAATCGGCAAACACCATGGACAGCCCGGAACAGGACTCGTCGCTGGCCAGCGAGTTGTCGCTGTACAACACCTGCATGCGCTGGACGACGCACGTCGAGTTATTCACTTCGATATGAATATTCCCCGAAGAGGGGAACAGGCCAATACGTTCTACTAATAACTTTGAAGTGTTCATGGCCGCCCCTTGTTGTTACGGATGGGCGGCACTTTATTATGCAAAGGACTAAAAGTACGGGAATGTTATTTTTCGTCGGTGAATACGATTTTGTTATTTTTAGTCTGTTTCGATGAGTGGTCGAAGTTCCTGGCTTGTGAGCATAATCGTCTCGCTGCTTGAAGTAAGGTCATCCCTTTTACTACCGGGTTAATACTGTACGGCGCGTGGGAGGTTGCCTTGTTCAATAGGATTTTGATTGTGTGCGTCGGCAATATCTGTCGAAGCCCCACGGCAGAACAATTACTGCGCAATGCACTTGCGTCCTCCGCCATTGAAGTCAGTTCGGCGGGGCTCGCGGCATTGCGTGACAGCCCGTTGGAGCCCACGGCTTCACGCGTGCTTGAAGAGCATGGTCATGCGCCAGGCTCACACAAGGCGCGGCAGCTGACCAGCGACGCGGTCAGTGATGCGGACCTCGTCCTGGTGATGGAGCAGCGGCACATCGAAGGGGTGCTCAGTCTCGCTCCGCAGGCGCGGGGCAAAGTGTTTCTGTTGGGTAAATGGCAGTCCGATCGGGAAATCATGGACCCTTATCGTCAGGGCAAGTCGGCCTTTGTTCATGCTTATACGCTCATAGAACAAGCGACACAGGCGTGGGCGCGAAGATTGATCAGTTGAGTATTTATGCACGTTAATTGAGCGTGTATGTAGTGAGTGAAGCCGTTAAATGTGCATGGAGCCGGGCGACTTATCATCCTGTGCCATTGCTTGACTATCTGTTAGAAAAAAAGAACTGACTTATGCAATCAGCACCTGCAGTAACGTCGCACAACGGCGAAGAAACAGATCTGGATTTCATGATGTTGCTGGGCACTTTGCTGGACCATAAGTGGCTTATCGGTGGGATCAGTCTTGTCTTTATGGCGCTGGGTGTGACCTATGCCGTGTTGACACCTCCCGTCTATCAGGCGACTGCGCTGGTCCAGGTCGAGCCGAAGAAAAGCGACATGCTGGGCTTTTCGGATGTCGGCAGCCTGCTCGGCAAGGAGTCGCCCACCGTCACCGAAATCGAGCTGATCCGCTCGCGAATCACCATTGGTACCGCCGTCGATAACCTCAACCTGGACCTTGAGGTGAAGCCCAAGCGTTTTCCGTTGATCGGTGATTTCATGGCGCGCCGTTTCAAACCTGCACAGGCTGACGCTGTGGCGAGCCCATGGCTGGGTCTGGACAGCTACGGTTGGGGTGGCGAGGACCTGAAGTTCTCGCAGTTTCGGCTTCCAGCAGAGCTGTTGGGCCAGGAACTGGCCTTGACCGCGGACAGTGGCAACCGCTTTACCCTGACGGATCAAGACGACAGGGTTTTGCTGACGGGGCAGGTGGGGCGCTTCTACGAAAGCAATGGCATCCAGCTGCGGGTCGAGACGCTGCAAGCCAACTCTGGCATGCAATTCAGCGTGGTCCGTTCGCCACGCCTGACCAGTATTCTGCGCTATCAGAAGTTGCTCGATGTCGCGGAGCGCGGCAAGGAATCGGGCATCATCGGCCTGGCGCTGGAAAGCACACGACCGGCCGCGGCCATTCAAGTGCTCAACGAAGTGGCACGCATCTATGTGCGCCAGAACATCGAGCGCACGTCCGCTGAGGCGGCCCAGAGCCTGGCGTTCCTCAAGGATCAACTGCCCCAGGTGCGCAAGGATGTCGAACAGGCCGAGACAGCGCTGAATAAGTTTCAGATCCGCAACAAGACCATCGACATCAGCCTTGAGGCCAAGGCGATTCTTGACCAGATCGTTGCGCTTGATGCCAGCATCTCGGAACTCAAGATGCAGCAGGCCGAGATCGAACGTAAGTTCACGCCCCAGCACCCGGTGTATCGGGCACTGCTGACGCAATTGGCAGAGCTCACTGCACGTCAGAATGAGCTGGCCAAGAAGGTCGAGAGCCTGCCCACCACTCAGCAAGAGCTGCTGAGCCTGACCCGAGACCTCAAAGTCAGCACCGAGATCTACACGCAACTGCTGAACAAATATCAGGAACTGGACGTAATGCGTGCCGGCACAGTCGGCAACGTGCGCTTGATCGACACTGCCGATGTCGACCTGCGCAACCCGATCAGGCCGCAAAAGGCCCTGATTGTGGTGATCGCCACGCTGCTCGGGGCCTTTGTCGCGATTGCCCTGGTGTTGTTTCGCAAGGCGCTCAATCGCGGCGTTGCCAACCCCAGTGAACTGGAAAAGCTCGGCTTGCCGGTCTATGCGGCGATCCCGTTCAGCGCCATTCAGAAGGACATGGACCAGAAGCTTTCGCGTGGCGGCAAGGCTGACTCAACGCAACTGCTCGCCCTCAGTCATCCAACCGACCTGGCCATTGAAGGGCTGCGCAGCCTGCGCACCAGCCTGCATTTCGCGATGCTGGAAGCCAGCAACAACCGCCTGATGATTTCCGGGCCCAGCCCACAAGTCGGCAAGACATTCGTCTCAGCGAACCTGGCGGCGGTGGTTGCCCACTCGGGCCAGCGGGTGTTGTTGGTGGACGTGGACATGCGCAAAGGCTACTTGCACAAAGTCTTTGGTGTGCCGGCTGACAACGGTCTGTCCGATCTGCTGGCCAAGCGTTGCGAGCTCAGTGCCGTCATCCACCCCACGGCGGTGGAAAACCTGCACATCCTCGCCCGTGGGCGCATTCCGCCGAACCCTTCGGAGCTGTTGATGCACGCCAATTTCAGCGCGTTCCTCGAACAGGTCAGTGGGCTCTACGACCTGGTGATCCTGGATACGCCGCCGTTCCTGGCCGTCACCGACGCAACCATCGTTGGACGCCAGTCCGGCACCAACCTGATCGTGGCCCGATTCGAACTGAACTCGGCGCGCGAAGTGGAGCTGACGATGCGCCGCTACCAGCAGAACGGCATCGAGCTCAAAGGCGCGATCTTCAACGGTATCGAGAAGCGCTCATCCGCCAAGTACGGGTATGGCGCCTACAGCTATTACCACTACGAGTACAAGTCAGACAGCGTTTGATCCCTGATGGCAGGCAATTGAAATCCAACGCGCAGCACGTCTACCACTGGCCGCAGGTTCAAAGAGAAGCGTTATGAAAGTCACTGTTTTTGGGATTGGTTATGTGGGGTTGGTCCAGGGCGCAGTGCTCGCCGAAGTTGGCCACGATGTGCTGTGCGTCGACATCGACGCCCAGCGGGTCGAGCGCCTGAAACAGGGACACATCCCGATTTACGAACCCGGCCTGGAGACCCTCGTCAGGGAAAATCATGCGGCCGGCCGCTTGAATTTCACCACCGACGCCGCGGCGGCGGTCCAGCATGGTGAGGTGCAGTTTATCGCCGTGGGCACGCCGCCGGATGAAGACGGTTCGGCCGACTTGAAGTATGTGCTGGCGGTGGCCGAGACCATTGGGCAGCACATGCAGGCGCCGCTGACGGTTATCGATAAATCCACCGTTCCGGTGGGCACGGCTGACAAGGTCAGTGCGCGCGTTGCCGCCATGCTCGCGCTGCGTGCGCGTACCGATTTGGTCTTCGACGTGGTGTCCAACCCGGAGTTTCTCAAGGAAGGCTGCGCGGTGACGGACTGCATCCGGCCGGACCGCATCGTCATCGGCACCGCCAGTGGGCATGCGGAAGCGGTGATGCGCGAGCTTTACGCACCGTTTAATCGCAACCGCGAAAAGATCATCGTGATGGACGTGCGCAGCGCGGAGTTGACCAAGTACGCCGCCAATTGCCTGCTCGCCACCAAGATCAGCTTCATGAACGAGATGGCCAACCTGGCCGAGCGACTCGGTGCGGATATCGAGATGGTGCGCCAGGGTATCGGTTCCGATCCGCGCATCGGCTATCAGTTCCTGTATGCGGGCGTGGGGTACGGAGGCTCGTGTTTTCCAAAGGACGTGCAGGCCTTGATCCAGACCGCCGAGACCCTCGACTTTGACGCCACGTTGCTCAAGGCGGTGGAACGGCGCAACGCTGACCAGAAGAACAGCCTGTTCAACAAGATCTCCACTCATTTCAAGGGTGAGTTGGCAGGCAAGACCTTCGCGCTCTGGGGGCTTAGTTTCAAGCCCAATACCGATGACATGCGCGAGGCGCCAAGCCGTGTGTTGATGGAGGCCCTCTGGCGTGCGGGGGCAAAGGTGCAAGCCTTTGACCCGGAAGCCATGGAAGAAACCCAGCGCCTGTATGGCGACCGCGATGACCTGCGCCTGTGCGGCACCAAGGAGGCCTGCCTCAAAGGTGCCGACGCCTTGCTGATCGTCACCGAGTGGCAGGTGTTCAAGGCGCCGGACTTCAGGGTGATCCAGCAGCAACTCCAGCAACCGCTGATTTTCGACGGGCGCAACCTGTTCGACCCGGTCAGCATGAACAAGAAGGGCATTCACTACGTCTCCATTGGGCGACCCGTGAACCCATGAGCGTGCTCAAAAGAATCGTCAGCGGCATTGGCGCCAATTCGTTCGGTCAGGTAGTGAACCTGCTGATTCAACTGGTGAGTGTCCCGGTGCTGATCGCCAGTTGGGGGTTTGGCGCCTACAGCGAGTGGGTGGTGCTGTCGGCAATTCCGACCTACCTGGCGCTGTCCGACCTGGGCGTGACCACGGCGGCTTCGAGCAAAGTGGTGATCTGGCATGAACGCGGGCGGTTGAGGGTCGCGCGGGCGGTCTACAGCACCAGCTTTGCGTTCCTGCTGCTGGCCGGATTCAGCGTGTTGTTGCTGGCCGTGGGATCGCTGGCGTTTTTCGACCTGTTCAGCCTGCTCAATCTCAAGTCGATCAGGAGCGGCGACGGGGTGTTGATCCTGTCGGCGCTGACGGGCTATTCGTTGCTGTGCCTGTTGACCAACATGATCTCGATCCGCTATCGGGCCTTCAAGGTGTTGCCGTTATCGTCGTTCATCATGAACGTCATTCGCATGCTGGAATGGTCGGCCGCCTTGTTGTGCGCTTATCTCACCCAGAGCTTGGTCGCCACCAGCCTGATGCTGCTGGCTGTACGCCTGGTTGGCCTGGTGAGCAAGAACCTGATCGCCCACCGATTGGGCATCACCTTGCGATTCAACCCTTCGATGATCGGCAAACGCGCGTTCGTCACCTTGATCAAACCGTCGATTGCCTCGCTGGCTTTCCCGATTGGCCTGGCGCTGAACGTGCAGGGGTTGATCATTTTGTTGTCGGTGCTGCTGTCTCCGGCCCATGCGGCGATATTCGGGCTTTACCGCACCATTTCTCGGGTGCTGGTGCAGTTTTCGACCGTGGTGAACCAGTCGCTGTGGCCGGAAATTTCCTATGCGTTCTCCATCGGTGACAACCAGCTGGTCAGGAAAATGATCCGTTACGCGTTGAAATTCTCCTTGCCCATCGCCTGTGTGATGGGGGCGCTGGTGGTGATGTACGGCGGGACGATTTTTGATGTGTGGTCGGGCCGCAAGGATGATTACTCATCGAGCATCATGCTGGTGCTGATCATCGGCGCGCTGACCCACGTGGCCTGGCAGGTGTATTGGGTCGCGCTGATGGCGACGGCGTCTTATGCATCCTTTGCCGTGGTGTTCATGCTGGTGTCGATCGCCAGCAGCCTGGCGGTGTTTTGCCTGGCGCAGGACTACGGTCTGCTGGGCGTCTGCTATGTGCTGGTGGCCACCGAAGTGGTGCTGTTCGGCTTCGCCAAGCGCGGGTTCCATCGCCTTGAAGTGAGGATGGCCCGTGCTGATTGATCACCTGGTCCGCCATCGACTCAAAGTCAGCCTGCTGACGCCGCAAGGGCTCAAGTACCTGGCCAAACGCGTGCTTTTGCTGGGCCGGCTGCTAACGGCCAGTCGCCGGCAGCGCGCCTTGCGCCGACAGGGGGCCACGCTGGGTGAATTGGTCATGATCAACGCCGTGGAGTTCGAAGGCACCCTGCGTTGTTTCAGCCTCGGCACCGGCAGTTTTATCGGCAAGCGCAGCTTTATCCAATTGCATGCCCCCGTTCGCGTGGGCGCCCATGTGGCGATCAATGAGGGGGTGCGCATTCTGACCGGCACCCATGGCCTGGATGATCCTGCATGGCGGTTGAAGGTGGCGCCGGTGGTGATCGGCGATTACGCGTGGATTGCCACCGACGCGATCATCTTGCCGGGGGTGACGATTGGCGAAGGTGCCGTGGTTGGCGCGGGCAGCGTGGTCGGTCGCGATGTGCAGCCCTACACCGTCGTGGCGGGTAATCCGGCGCGGTTCATTCGCGCGCGCGCTGCGCAGACCTTCACCTACAGCCCGGTACGCTCCAGTGCCGTGGTCGAAGCCTGGATGGGGAAATAAGATGATCCTGGTCGCCCATCCGGTTGGTAATCAGAATGTCCGCGCATTGCTGCGCGCGTTGAATCAGCGGCAGTTGCTGCACTCGTTTCATACCTCGCTGGCCTTGCACAAGGATTCATTCCTCTGTCGCCTCCCCGTGATCGGCAAGGAGTGCCTGCGGCGCACCTTTGATCAAGTGGACGGCGCCTTGCTGCACAGCTACCCACGGGTTGATGTGCCGCGTGTGCTGTGTGACAAGCTGAAGTGGTATCGCTTCACGCAGCGCAACGTTGGAATGTTCTGTCCGGAAAATGTGTACCAGCACATTGACCAGGCCAGTGCCCACTTCCTGTACCGGACCCCGCGCAAACCCAGCCAGGTGTATGGCTATGACGGCAAGTGCCTGGGCTTGTTCAAAGCGGCCCGGCACATCGGCGGTATTGCCCTCAACTATGAGGCGGCCTTCGGCTCTATCGCCTACGCGTGCAAGGTGCTTGAGCATGAGCGTGAGGCCAACCCGGCCTGGCGGGCGAGCATCCCGAATATCAGTGACGACACCCAGCGCAAGCAGACCGACGAGCTGGCGCTGGCGGACCGGATCATCGTGGCGAGTACGTTTGCCAAGCGCACACTGGGTGACCATGGCATCGCTGCAGACAACATCGCGATCACCCCTTACGGTGCCCCCGCGCCGATGCTGCGCCATAAGGTCAATGCGCGGCCGGGTGGGCGCTTGAAGGTGATGTACATAGGCGCGCTGACCCAGCAAAAAGGCATCTCGTATTTCTTCGATGCGCTGAACCTTGCCGCGAGCAGCGTGGCTCTTGACGTCACGGTGATCGGCGGCGACTACGCCAATGGCCGCAACCCGGCGCTCAACGCCGAGCTGAAGAAGTACCAGTGGTTCAGTTCAGCCTCCCACGATGAGGTGATCCAGCACTTGCTGGAGGCCGATGTATTGGTCCTGCCTTCACTCGCCGAGGCGTTTGGCCTGGTAGTGGGGGAGGCGCTATCGACGGGGACGGCGGTGATCGTGTCGCACAACTGCGGCGCGGCGGACCTGATCGTTGAGGGGGTGAATGGTTATGTGGTGCCGATCCGTTGCGCCGAGGCCATCGCCCGTCATCTGGTGGACCTGGCCGAGGACACGCAAAAACTCAATGAGCTGAAGCACAACGCCGTCTTGTCCGCCGGTGGCACAACCTGGGAGAGCTACGCCAAGGGGGTGATGGATGCCATCCTTTGCCAGTCCTGAACCGGTCAGCCTGCGTGAGCGCTACCGGTTGCGCGTGGTCAGTGCGTTCGTGCTCATCTACCTGTTCATCCTGTTCGAAGGGGTCTTGCGCAAGTGGGTGGTGCCGGGGCTCAGCTCAGTGATCTACTTCATCAAGGACCCGATCGTCCTTTACATTTATGGGTGCGCCTACCGGTTCGGGTTTTTCTCGAAGAACCTGGTGTCGGCCTACTTTGTTGTGCTGGTGCTGGTGTTTTTCGTGCTGGTGTCGGCGTTTTTGTTGAGCAGCCCCGAAGGCGTTGTCATCTACGGCTATGGCGTGCGCAACTACTTGCTGTATTTCCCGTTGATCTTTGTTGCCGGCAAGACGCTCAGGCTGACGGATGTCTACCGGTTCGCGCGTATCACGCTGTTTGCGGCGATCCCGATCAGTGTCCTGGTGGTGCTGCAGTATTCGTCCGGGCCGCAGGCGTACGTGAACAAAGGCATTGGCGATGATGACTTCATCTTCATGATTGCCGACGGCGTGGTGCGGCCGTACGGGACCTTTACCTTCACGGCCGGGCACGTGGTGTATGTGTCTGCCTGCTTTGCGTTCCTGGTCGCGGCGGTTTTCGACAAAGCCTTGTTCCGTGCGGTGTTCGCGCGGCGTTATGGGCTGTTTGCGGTGTCGGCGGCGTCCGTGGCGGTGATGTGCTTCCTCACGGGCTCCAGGGCCATTTATGCGTATGCCGCGATCGTGCTGCTGGCCGCGCTGATGGTCGCCTTGATCAAGAAATCCCAGCGCAACCTGCTGTCGCTGTTTTTCCTGGCGGCCGCGTTGTTTGTCAGCCTGCTGATTTTCATGTCCACCGACAGCTACCAGGTACTGGTGGAGCGCAACCGCAGTGCGGTGGCCAGTGAAGGGTCGCCGGTCACTCGTGCGTTCTCCAGCCTGTATGCCTTCACGCGTGTAGTCGACGACGCGCCGCTGTGGGGCCATGGCATCGGTTCAGGTACCAACGCCGCCTCGACAATCCTGCGCGCCGGGCGGGAACAGGGCGCGGGCTTTCTGCTGGCCGAGGATGAATGGTCACGCATCGTGCTGGAGATGGGCCTTCCCGCCGGATTGATGTTCATCCTGTTCAGGATCTTCGTCCTGCTCTGGTTGTTGCTCAAGTCCTACACGGCGCTGGTCAGGCAAGGCACCGGCGTGCCGCTGCTGCTGTGCGGGTTCCTGGCACCGATCCTGTTCAACGGCGTGATGACCATGCAGGGCACGTTCCTGGCGTTTGGCGTGTTCTACGCCTGCCTGATCCTCGCGGCCTGCAAGAAAACCTGAACCCACTCAACGCATCAGCGGACGACAGCACTTGAAGTTACTCAGAATCATCTCTTCGGTCAGACCGGAAAAAGGTGGGCCGATCAACGCGGCTCGGGAGATCGACACGCTGCTCATTCGGGACGGGCATCGTGTGGATGTGCTGACGCTGGATGGCGCGTTCGCGGTCGACTATCCCGGCACCGTGCATTTCATGGGCCCCAGCCGGTTTGGCTACGGGTTGAACGGCAACCTGCGCCCTTGGTTGGAGCAGCATGCCCGCGACTATGATTTTTTTATCATCAACGGGTTGTGGCAGTACCACGGTTTTGTCGCCCGCCAGGTACTGAACAAGCTCGGCCGGCCGTACATCGTGTATACCCACGGCATGCTCGACCCCTGGTTCAAGCACGAATACCCGCTCAAGCATTTGAAGAAATGGCTGTACTGGCCCTGGGGTGAATACCGCGTGCTGAGGGATGCGCGGCGCGTGGTGTTTACCAGTGAGGAAGAACAGCTTCGCGCGCGTGAATCGTTCTGGCTCTATCGCGCCAATGAAACGATTACGGCCTATGGCACGTCCAGTCCGCCGGCTGACGAGGCACGCCTGGCACAAGACTTCGTTGCGGCGCACCCGCAGCTCAAGGGCAAGCGGGTGGTGCTGTACCTCAGTCGTATCCACCCGAAAAAGGGCTGTGACCACCTGTTGCAGGCGTTCGCCCAGGTAGCCGGGCAAGACGAGCGCCTACACCTGGTGATGGCGGGTCCGGATCAGGGCGGTTGGGTGCAGGCGCTGCGCAACCAGGCCGAGCAGTTGGGCATCGCCGACCGTATCACCTGGCCCGGCATGCTGCAGGGCGCGGCCAAGTGGGGCGCGTTTTATGCCGCCGAGGTGTTCTGCCTGCCGTCGCACCAAGAGAATTTCGGCGTGGTGGTGGCGGAGGCGTTGGCCTGCGGCAAGCCCGTGCTGATCAGTGACAAGGTGAATATCTGGCGCGAAATCGAGAAGGACGCTGTGGGGTTTGTCAGCCCAGACACGACGGCCGGTGCCGTGCAGAACCTGCAACGCTGGTTGCAGCTGGATGCGCCTGCTTATGCGCAGATGTCCGAACGGGCCAAAGTGTGTTTTGCCGAGCGCTTTCATATCCGCCGGGGTGCGCAGCGCCTGCTGGAAATTGTGCGGGAGTGCTTGCCGTGATTCTTCAAGGCAATGATCCGCATCGCTCGCCGTCTTTCTCACTGGGCCATCGTTTGCGTCGCCTGCTCTGGAACCTGGTGTACGTGGTGCTGTTTCGCACCAGCCCACGCCCATTTCATGCCTGGAGGGCGTTCCTGCTCAGGTTGTTCGGTGCACGGCTGGGCAAGGGCGTGCATGTGTATCCACGGGCCAAGGTCTGGGCCCCCTGGAACCTGGAACTGGGCGATCATGTCGGGATCGCCGACGGCACCACGCTGTACAACATGGCGTTGATCCGCATCGGGCGCTACAGCGTGGTGTCCCAGGGCGCGCACCTGTGCGGCGGCTCCCACGACTACAACAGCAAGAACTTCCAGCTGTATGCCAAGCCCATCGTACTGGGGGAACACGTGTGGGTGTGTGCCGAAGCCTTTGTCACCCTGGGTGTCAGCGTGGCCGACGGTGTGGTGGTGGGGGCCCGCTCCCTGGTGATCAAGAGCATCGCGCAGCCGTGGAGCGTGCACGCCGGGCATCCATCACGGCAGATTGGCCTGCGTACCCAGCACGTCCAGGCGGTGGAGCCATGAAGCGCGAAACCGTCAGCGTGATCATCCTCACCTACAACGAAAGCCTGCACATCGCGCGGGCCATCGACTCGGTGCGCGCCTTCAGTGACGAAGTGCTGGTGGTGGACTCGTTTTCCACCGACAACACTTGCGACATCGCCCGCCGCCATGGGGCAATGGTGGTGCAGCACGCCTTCGTCAACCAGGCCAAGCAGTTCCAATGGGCGCTGGACAATTTGCCGATCACCGGCAATTGGACCCTGCGCCTGGACGCCGACGAAATCATCGAGGCCGACCTTGCCGCGCAGATCAATACGCGGCTGCCAGGCCTGGCCCGCGATATCACCGGCATCAACTTCAAGCGCAAGCATATTTTCATGGGCCGCTGGGTGCGCCATGGCGGCCGCTACCCGTTGAAGATGCTGCGGCTGTGGCGCACGGGTCTGGGGCGCATGGAAGACCGCTGGATGGACGAGCACATCTCGGTTGCCGAGGGTCGCACCATCACCCTGGAAGGTGGGTTTGCCGACCATAACCTGCATGACTTGACCTTCTTCACCCACAAGCACAACGGCTACGCCACCCGCGAGGCCATCGAAATACTCAATGCGCGGCTCGGGCTGTTTGCCATCCGCGATGAATTGCACAGCGGCAAGAGTTCGTTCCAGGCCAAGGCCAAACGCCTGGTCAAGAACCGCGTGTACAACCGCGTGCCGTTCACCCTGAGTTCCACGGCGTATTTCTTGTGGCGCTACATCATTCAGCTGGGGTTTCTCGATGGCCGCAGCGGCCTGGTCTATCACCTGCTGCAAGGCTATTGGTACCGCTTCCTGGTGGGCGCGAAGGTGCTCGAACTGGAAACCGCAATTGCTCATTTAAACGATAAGGACGCCATTGTCCGCGAACTTTCAAAGTTGACCGGACATAACTTGAACCTGCCCACACAGCAGTAACTGACCGTTTTTAACAAACACCCAAGTTTGGGTGAAGGCCTTCGCTCGCCTATCAATCGGGAGACAGACATGAACAAAGTCGCGCTTATCACCGGGATTACCGGTCAGGATGGCTCGTACCTGGCGGAACTGCTGCTGGAAAAAGGCTATACCGTGCATGGTCTCAAGCGGCGCTCATCGTCGTTCAATACCCAGCGCATCGATCACATTTACCAGGACCCGCAAGCCCTGCATAAAAACCTGATCCTGCACTATGGCGACTTGGCCGATTCGTCGAACCTGACGCGCATCATCCAGCAGATCCAGCCCGACGAGATCTACAACCTCGGCGCCCAATCCCACGTGGCAGTGAGCTTCGACTCACCGGAGTACACCGCCGATGTGGACGCCCTGGGCACCTTGCGCATCCTTGAAGCGATCCGTCTGCTGGGCCTGGAAAAGAAGACCCGTTTCTATCAGGCCTCCACCTCTGAGTTGTATGGGTTGGTGCAGGAAACCCCGCAGAAGGAAACCACGCCGTTCTACCCGCGTTCGCCCTATGCGGTGGCCAAGCTCTACGCCTACTGGATCACCGTGAACTTTCGCGAAGCCTATGGCCTTTATGCCTGCAACGGCATCTTGTTCAACCATGAGTCGCCGCGTCGGGGTGAAACCTTCGTGACGCGCAAGATCACCCGCGCGCTGGCCAACATCGCCTTGGGTCTGGAGCCGTGCCTGTACATGGGCAACATGGACGCCCTGCGCGATTGGGGGCACGCCAAAGACTACGTGCGTATGCAGTGGATGATGCTGCAGCAGGACACACCCGAGGACTTCGTGATCGCCACCGGGCTGCAGTATTCGGTGCGCGACTTTATCCGCTGGTCGGCGGCGGAGCTGGGCCTGGGCTTGCGCTTTGTGGGGGAGGGCGTGGATGAGGTGGCGGTGGTCGAACACATCGACGGCGACCTGGCGCCCGGCATTCTCGTGGGCGATGTGATTGTGCGGGTGGACCCGCGTTACTTCCGTCCCGCAGAGGTGGAGACGTTGCTCGGTGATCCGTCCAAAGCCAAGCGTTCTCTCGGTTGGGTGCCTGAGATCACGGCGCAGGCAATGTGTGCCGAGATGGTCCGCGAAGACCTGAAAATCGCCCAGCGCCACGCCCTGTTGCGCCTGCATGGGCACGACGCACCGATTGCGGTGGAGAACTGAGCATGGCACGTGATCTTGATGAACGGATCTTCGTCGCCGGCCATCGCGGCATGGTGGGTTCGGCTATTGTGCGCAGGCTATGGGCCCTAGGGTATACGCAGATCCTTACCGCCGCCCGCGATGAACTGGACCTGCTCGACCCGGCGGCCGTGCAGGCGTACTTCGCCCACCAGCGAGTGGACCAGGTGTACCTGGCGGCCGCCAAGGTCGGCGGGATTCACGCCAATGCGACATACCCGGCCGACTTCATCTACCAGAACCTGATGATCCAGGCCAACGTGATCCACGCTGCCCACAGCCATGGCGTGCAGCAGCTGTTGTTCCTCGGTTCGTCGTGCATCTACCCGGTGCATGCGCCGCAACCGATGATCGAAGCGGTGCTGCTCGATGGCGCTCTGGAGCCGACCAACGAGCCCTATGCCGTGGCCAAAATCGCCGGGATCAAGCTGTGCGAGAGCTACAACCGCCAGCACGGCCGGGATTATCGCAGCGTGATGCCGACCAACCTGTACGGGCCAGGCGATAACTATCACCCGGAAAACAGCCATGTGATCGCGGCCCTCTTGCGACGCTTCCATGAAGCGACCCTGCGCGGTGATGACGAAGTGGTGATCTGGGGCAGCGGACGGCCACGGCGAGAGTTTTTGCATGTGGATGACATGGCGGCAGCCAGCGTGCATGTGATGGAACTCGACGCCGTGCGCTACCGCGAACAGACCCTGCCGATGCGCTCGCACCTGAATGTCGGCACCGGGGTGGACTGCACGATTGCGCAAGTGGCTGAGGCGCTGGCGCGGGTCACCGGCTTCCGGGGGCGCTTGCGTTTCGACACCAGCAAGCCAGACGGCGCACCGCGCAAGCTGCTGGAGGTGAGCCGTATCAACGCCCTCGGTTGGGAAGCCTACGTGCCGCTGGAGGAAGGCTTGCGCGATACCTACAACGCTTATCTCGCAGCGCTTGAGCAGCCTCGGGGCCAGTGATGAAGATCCTTCTGTATGGCATCAATTACAGCCCGGAACTGACCGGCATCGGCAAATACAGCGGTGAGCAGGCGCGCTGGCTGGCCGCCCAGGGGCACGAGGTGCGGGTGGTGACGGCGCCGCCGTATTACCCGCAGTGGCAGGTGGGCGAGGGCTATTCGTCGTGGCGTTTTTGTACCGAGCAGGACGCCGGCGTGACGGTGATTCGCTGCCCGCTGTACGTGCCGCGCCAGCCCACAGCAGTGACGCGCCTGCTGCACCTGGCGAGCTTTTCCGCCAGCTCGTTGTTGGCGGTGCTCGGGCAACTGCGCTGGAAACCGGACCTGGTGATGTTGGTGGTGCCTACGCTGTTCTGTGCGCCCCAAGCGCTGTTGCTGGCCAAGCTCAGTGGTGCGCGGTCGGTGTTGCATATCCAGGATTATGAAGTGGACGCCATGTTTGGCCTGGGCATCGGTGGCAGTTCTCTGTTGCGGCGCTTGGCGCTGGGCGTCGAGCGTTGGCTGTTGCGGCGCTTTGACCGGGTGTCGACGATTTCCAGCGGCATGCTCGACAAGGCGCGCGGCAAGGGCGTGCACGGCCGGCGCCTGGTGTTCTTCCCCAATTGGTCGGAAACCGCACGTTTCCGTCAGGTAACGCGCAACCAGGTTTTGCTTGAACGCCTCGGCGTGCCGCCAGGCGCGAGGGTGGTGTTGTACTCCGGCAACATCGGTGAAAAACAGGGGCTGGAGTTGATCCTCGACGCAGCCCAGGCCCACGCCCATCACCCGGAGCGGTTTTTTTTGATCGTCGGCCAGGGCACCGGCAAGGCGCGCCTGCTTGAGCGGGCGCAGCGCGACGGCCTGCGCAATGTGCTGTTTGCACCTTTGCAAGCCTACGAGGATCTACCGGCGCTGTTGGCCTCGGCCGATGCGCACCTGGTGATCCAGAAGCGCGGCGCGGCGGATTCGGTACTGCCCTCCAAGCTCACCAACATCCTGGCCGTGGGGGGCAATGCCATCATCACCGCCGACCCCGACACCACCCTCGGACGCCTGTGCGAAGAGCATCCAGGCATTGCGGTGTTGGTTGAACCGGAGTCCGTCGCGGCATTGAACGCGGGGATCGAGCGGGTATTGGCATTGCCGTCGCGCAATGAAGTGGCGTTGAACTACGCCAAGGAGTTCCTCGATAAGGAACGCATTCTGCAACGTTTTCTGGCACAGGTCTGATGGGTATGTGGCTTGATTTACCGACCTTCCAAACGGTCGTGGCGTCGACGCCTCTGGTGGCGATCGATCTGGTGGTCAGAAACGGTCGTGGTGAGGTTTTTCTCGGCCTGCGCGTCAACCGGCCGGCCTATGGCTTCTGGTTCGTACCCGGTGGGCGCATCCGGAAAAACGAGAGCCTGGACAGCGCATTCCGGCGCATCACCCAGGATGAGCTGGGGCGTCCATTCGAGCGCGCCACGGCACGGCTGCTGGGGGTGTACGAGCACTTTTACGAGGACAGTGTTTTCGCCAATGCCGGGTTCGGGCCGGACACCCACTATGTGGTGCTCAGCTATTGCCTGGAGCTGGACGACTCAACCCTGCAGCCGCCCGCCGAGCAACACCAGCAGTACCGTTGGTGGCCACAGGATGAGCTGCGCTTCAGTTCGCGGGTGCATGAAAACACCCGCGCCTACTTCACAAACCCTGTCCCAAGGATGCTCTCATGTTGATACCCGTGATCATGGCTGGCGGTTCGGGGTCGCGCCTGTGGCCGCTCTCGCGGCAGTTGAACCCCAAGCAGTTCTTGCGCCTGACCGATGCGCACTTGTCGATGCTGCAGCAAACCATCACCCGGCTGACGGGCGCCAACGTGGCCCTGCCGCAG
The DNA here is from genome assembly GCF_049897885.1 of Pseudomonas sp. DWRC2-2. Lineage (NCBI taxonomy): Bacteria > Pseudomonadati > Pseudomonadota > Gammaproteobacteria > Pseudomonadales > Pseudomonadaceae > Pseudomonas > Pseudomonas sp. DWRC2-2. Next base: position 74,251 of record NZ_JAFCXD010000009.1, on the reverse strand, counting down.
TTGATCTGCAACGAACAGCACCGCTTCCTGGTCGCCGAGCAATTGCGTCAGCTGGGCATGGAGCAGGCGAGCATTCTGCTGGAGCCGGTGGGGCGCAACACGGCACCCGCCATCGCGTTAGCGGCGTGCCAGGCGCTTGCCGCGTCAGAGGACCCGATCCTGCTGGTGCTGGCGGCGGACCACCTGATCGAAGATATCCCGGCGTTTCATGCCAGCCTGGAAGTGGCGCTACCCCTGGCCAGGGAGGGCAAACTGGTGACCTTTGGCATCACCCCCACCCGCGCGCACACCGGTTATGGCTACATCGAGCAAGGCGCGGCGGTGGGCGAGGGCGGCTACCGGGTCAAGCGCTTCGTCGAGAAGCCGGACGCCGCCACGGCCGCGCAGTATGTGGCCAGCGGAGACTACGCCTGGAACAGCGGCATGTTCATGTTTCGTGCCCGTCGCTACCTGGAGGAACTTGAACGCTTCCAGCCGGCGATTCTCCAAGCCTGCCGTGCCGCGTTGGAGGGTGGAAGCCAGGATCTGCCGTTCACCCGCGTGCATGCCGCGACGTTTGCCGCGTGCCCGGACGACTCCATCGACTACGCCGTGATGGAGAAAACCCGCGACGCCGTGATGGTGCCGTTGCACGCCGGCTGGAGTGATATCGGCTCATGGTCGGCGCTGTGGGAGGCCAGTGAGAAAGATGCCTGTGGCAACGTGCTGCGCGGCGATGGTTTGCTGCTGGAGACGCGCGATACCTACGTGCACGCTGACAGCCGGCTGGTCGCCACCGTCGGGGTGCAGGACCTGATCATTGTCGAGACCAAAGACGCCGTGTTGGTGGCCCACAAAGACCAGGTGCAGCAGGTCAAGGGCATTGTCGACCAGCTCAAGCAGGCTGGGCGCCATGAGCATCTCAATCACCGAGAAGTGTATCGGCCGTGGGGCATGTATGACTCGGTGGATAACGGCCAGCGCTATCAGGTCAAGCGCATCACCGTAAAGCCGGGGGCCAAACTCTCGGTGCAGATGCATCACCATCGTGCCGAGCACTGGATCGTAGTCAGCGGCACGGCTCGCGTCACCAATGGCGAGCAGACCTACCTGGTCTCGGAAAACCAGTCGACCTATATCCCCATCGGCCAGGTGCATGCGCTGGAAAATCCGGGCGTGATTGCCCTGGAATTGATCGAGGTGCAATCGGGGTCTTATTTGGGCGAAGACGACATCGTGCGCTTCGAAGACAAGTACGGCCGCGCTTGAAGTTTCCGACAATTAATAACGTTTTATATAACTTCGGTGGCGAGCAACACATTGAGGGCCGGGCGGTTTATCGGCAAAACGTTATTTTCAACTAAGTCGGTTAGACATTATCTGTCTGGTGCGCTGTTTAGTTGGGTGGCACTATCGGAATGACTACTCACTGACGATAAGGAGTCTGGTATGAAAAAAGCACTGGCTATTATTGGGCTGAGTGTCATGAGTGGTTCTGTACTGGCGGCCGAGGCGCCGTTGGGGCTCGACACCGCTGTGGTGGGGTCGGTGACGGTAGGGGAAACCCTGCTGGTCGGCAGCGCCATCGTTGCTGGTGTTGTCGCGGCTTCCAACAGCGGCGGCAGCTCCAACGGGGGCACCACCACGGGCACGACCGGCACGACCGGCACCACGGGGACCGGTAACTAAGTTGTAAACCTTGCGCTTTTCGACTGCTTGGATTCCCCGCCCAAGTGGTCTTTTTTTTCTTGTCGTTTATCACGAGTGTCCTAGCACCATGATGCGTATCTTTTCTGTGGCGGCCCTGGCCGCCGCATTGTTGCAAGGCTGCATGTTTGCCCCGGGCCAATATATGGACACGGCAGCATTGACCGAGCGCGGTAGTGCTGAAAACAGTCGGGTGGATTTGATTCCAATCACGCCAAAGTTGCTGGCGATGGAGGCGGCAACCCAAGTGCCTTATTCCATCCCGGCCGAACTATTGAGTTATAAGCCGGGGCCCTATTTGATCGGCGCTAATGACGCGTTGTATATCACCGTGTGGGATCACCCCGAACTGACGGCACCCTCAGGCCCGCAACAACAGATCGACGCCAACGGCCGCTTGGTCAGCCCCGACGGCAACCTGTTTTACCCCTACGTCGGTGAATTGGTCGCCAAGGGGCGCTCCATCGAAGCGCTGCGCAGCGAGATCACCGACAAGCTGCGCCAATACATCGACAGCCCCCAGGTGGATGTGAGTGTGTTGCGGTTTGCCAGCCAGCGTGTGGTGATCACCGGCGCGGTGGCCAAGGCCGGGCCGGTGCCGATCACCACCATCCCCCTGAATGTGATGGAGGCCATGGGCGCCGCAGGGATCGACCCGCTCAATGCCGACTTGTCGAACCTCACGCTCACTCGCGGCGGCAAGCGCTACACCCTCGACCTCGACACGCTCAACCTCGCGCAGTCGCGGGTGAACGACATCTACCTCAAGGATGGCGACCAACTGTACCTGGCCTACAACGACCGCAAGCGCATCTATGTGATGGGTGAGGTCATGCAACCGCGCGCGCTGAGCTTCAAGACCCGCAGCATGAACCTTTCCGACGTGCTGGGCTCGGTCGGCGGGGTGAACCAGAACACCTCCAACGCCGACGCCGTCTACGTGATTCGTGGCGCGCAGAACAGTGCTGCCGAGCCGGCCAAGGTGTTCCAACTGGAAGCGGCCTCACCTTCGGCCATGGCGCTGGCCACGCGCTTTGAGGTGCAGCCCCAGGATGTGGTGTTTGTCGGCCCAGCCAATATCACGCGTTGGAACCGCTTCATCAGCCAGTTGATTCCTTCCGCCACGATCGTTGGTATCGGTGCGTCCACTCAGAACAATCTGAGCGAAGCCAGCAACCGATAGGGTGGAACCTGCGTGAACACTCTGAAACTCGCGACGTGCATGGGATTGGCGTGGCTGCTGGCCGGCTGCAATCCGCTGATGACAGCCTCACTCGATACCTTCAAGGCGGCCGTGAGCGGCCCCGCGCCGCTGACGTTGACCCAGGCCCAAGTGGATGCTGTGCCGTACCCGCAGATCAAGGTCACCACGCTGTCCAGCGAAGGGGTGATGGCGCTGATCCGCCAACGTGGCGACCTGCAGTTCTGGGTCGCTTCCGGCAAGCAGGTGCTGCTGCTGCGTGACGGCTTGGTGGTCCGTACGGTCGGCCTCGGCGTCGACCTGGATGGCACGCGCTGGCAGGGGCAATCGCCGTTCGAGCTTGGCCTGCACCGCGTGCCGGAGGGCTATCGCAGTACGCGGCAGATCGACGTCGTGGACGGCTATCGCATGGGCGTCACGCTCACCAGCCGCATGACCCGCAAGGGTTTCGAAACCATCGAAATCCTCGACAAACCCTACACCTTGTTGCGGGTAGACGAAGACGTCGAGGCGCCTGGGTTTCAGGCGCGCAACCGGTATTGGGTGAATCCCGGCGACGGCTTTATCGTGCAGAGCGAACAGCACCTCACACCGCGCCTGACGCTGTTCATTACTCAGTTGCAGCCCACGCGTAAGGATGCCCAATGACCCGTCGATCAGTCACGGCGCTGGTGTTGTTGTGGAGTTGCGCCGGTACGAGTCACGCCGCCATGACGGTGAGTGGCCAGGTGCGCAACCCAGGCCCTGTCGCGCTGCAAACCGAGGCGCGGTTGTTGGACGTGATCACCGCTGCGCAACCGGACGCCCAGGGCTATTGGCTCGGTGCGGCCTGGTTGCGTCAGCCTTTGCTGCAACGTCAGGCGCAGTTCAAGGCCGGTGTGCTGTTTGACTTGCAAACCTTGCAGCACGCCGCATTGGCCGCCGGGCTTGAGGGGCGCGCCCATGCGGCGGCCGAGCTTTATCGGCAAGTGCAGGCCTTGCCGGTGACGGGTCGCCAGGTCGCCATGCTGGACCCGGTGACCGTGGAGGTGGGGTTTGCACCGAACCTGCCAGTCAGCGATGGCGACCGCCTGATGTACCCGCCGAGGCCCGACAGCGTACGGGTACTCGGCGCGGTTGCCGCTGGGTGCACGGTGCCGTTTGTGCCGTTGCGTCAGGCGCGCGACTACCTGGTCGCGTGCCCCTCGTCGAAAGAAGCAGATACCGATTACCTCTGGCTAGTCCAGCCCGACGGGCAGGTCACGCGCCTGGGCATTGCGCCCTGGAACCGCGAAGACGGCGCGCCGCCTGCACCCGGCAGCACCTTACTGGTGCCGATTCGCAGCGATGACCTGGACCCGCCCACCCCCGAATTGAATCAGCAATTGGCCGAGTTTCTCGCCACCCAACCCCTGGCCGAGGTCACGCCTTGAAATTATGTATTGCGGCCGTGCTGCTGGTGCCCTGTGGCGTCGTGCATGGCGATCCCCGTTACACACAAAGTGACTTCGGCGGTGTGGGACTGCTGCAAACCCCCACCGCACGCATGGCGCCCGCCGGCGAACTCAGCGTCAATGCCAACCGCACCGAGCCCTACAGCCGCTACAGTGTTTCGGCGCAGCCGCTGGATTGGCTGGAAGGCACCTTTCGCTACACCGCGATTACCAACCGTCCTTATGGCGCCGAGTCGTTCAGCGGCGGCCAGAGTTACAAGGACAAGGCCGTCGACGCCAAAGTGCGCCTGTATCAGGAAAGCTATTGGCTGCCAGAGGTCGCGCTGGGGTTCATGGACCTGGGCGGCACCGGGTTGTTTTCCAGTGAGTATCTGGTGGCCAACAAGCGCTATGGCGACTTGGATTTCAGCGCCGGTATCGCCTGGGGTTACCTGGGCAGTCGGGGTGACTTCGGCAATCCGCTGGGTGCGCTGGATGATCGCTTCAATGAGCGCCCTACCGCCGAGGGGTCCGGCAGTTTCTCCAATGGCTATTTTCGCGGGCGTCCCGCGCTGTTTGGCGGCATCGCCTACCAGACACCCTGGGCACCGCTGAGCGTCAAGCTTGAAGTGGAAGGCAACGACTATAAGCATGAGCCACGAAGCAACAGCTTTCGCCAGGAGTCGCCGGTCAACGTCGGGGTGGTCTACAAGCTAGCCGACGGCCTCGACGTGAGTGCGGCCTGGGAACGGGGCAACACCGCGATGTTCGGCATCACGCTGCACACCAACTTTGTCAGCCGCAAGGCACCGTTGAAAACCTACGATCCGCCGGCCCCCAAGTTGCCAGCGCAGACGCCAGGCACACCGCCGGATCAGGTGGACTGGGCGGCAGTGTCCCAGCGCCTGCATGACAACGCCGGCTACACCGTGCAGCGTATTGCGCAACGCGGGCCGGAGTTGGTGGTGTATGGCGAGCAGAAGCGCTATTTCTACAGCGCCAAAGCGGTAGGGCGGGCCAGTCGCATTCTGGACAACAGCGTGAATGACCAGATCGATTGGTTCACCCTGGTCAGCGAGCGGTATGCCATGCCGATCGAGGAAACCAGCGTGCCCCGCGCGACGTTTCGCGAGGTGGTCAACAACCGCGAAGACATAAAGGACCTGCACCGCCAGGTCGAGGTCAATCGCGCCAGCGAGCGCTCCCAGACCGTGCTCTACACCCAGCCACCCAAGGCGTTCAGCTATGGGATGGGGCTTGGCTACAAGCAGAACGTCGGCGGGCCGGATGGCTTGCTCTACCAGATTTCCGCCGATCTCGACGCCGAGTACCGCTTCACCCGCAACACCTGGTGGAGCGGCTTGCTGAGCGTCAACCTGTTGAATAACTACGACGGTTTCACCTACGACGCGCCGACTGGCTTGCCACGGGTGCGGACTGACCTGCGCCGCTATATGACCAGCGCCGACGTCACCTTGCCGACCTTCCAGCTCAACCATGCGCAGCGCCTGGACCAGGACCTGTATGGCATGGTCTACGGCGGTTTGCTGGAGTCGATGTATGCCGGTGTCGGCAGTGAAGTGCTGTACCGGCCGATGGGCCAGGGTTGGGCGCTGGGTGCGGACCTGAACTATGTGCGCCAACGCGGTTTCGAGCAGGACTTCAGCCTGCGCGATTACCGCACAGTCACCGGGCACATCACCGGCTACACCGACTTGCCGTTCAACCTGCAAGGGGCATTGAGCGTGGGGCGCTACCTGGCCAGGGATTGGGGCGCAACGTTGGACCTGTCGCGGCAATTCAACAACGGCGTGCGTATCGGCGCGTGGATTACCCGCACCAACGTGTCTAAAGAAGAATTTGGTGAGGGCAGTTTCGACAAAGGCCTCTACCTGTCGATACCCTTTGATGAGCTGATGAGCCTGTCGACCCTGCGCCGCGCCAACCTGGTGTGGGCACCGCTGACCCGCGACGGCGGGGCACGCCTGAACCGCGCGTATTCACTGCATTCGATGACGGATGGGCGGGACAGTGAGTTGTTCTACAAGAACATCGACAAGATCACGGAGTGAGGCGGGAAGGGGGACTTGAGGTCCCCCTTTTGATGTCAGTAGATATCTTTGGACAGCAACGTGAACGGCGTCTTCAGCAGGATCTTGATATCCAGCCACAGCGACCAGGTGTTGATGTAGCGCAGGTCGATGTCCACCCGTTGCTGCATTTTTTCCAGGGTTTCGGTCTCACCCCGGCAGCCGTTGATCTGCGCCAGGCCCGTGATACCGGGCTTGATGCGATGGCGCGCCATGTAGGCGTGAATCTTCCCCGAATAGTAGTCGTTGTGTGCAATGGCATGGGGGCGTGGACCGACCAGGGCCATATGACCCTGCAGCACGTTGAACAACTGCGGCAATTCATCGATGGAAGTCCGGCGGATGAAGCGCCCGACCGGTGTGATGCGTGAGTCGTTGCGGCTGGCCTGGCGTACTTCGTGATCGTCATGCACGCGCATCGAGCGGAACTTCCAAACCTTGATCACTTCACCGTTCCAGCCATGACGGTCCTGTTTGAAAATCACCGGGCCGGGGGAGGTGAGCTTGATCAACAGCGCGAATATCAACAACAACGGGCTTAACACCAGGATCGCCAGCAAGGCCAGACTCTTGTCCAGCAACGATTTGCTCAGGGCGGCGGTGGGGCGGCTGGTCAGCGGGCTTTCATTGAGGAAGATCGCTGGCAGCCCATCCACTTCGGCCACGCAATGATTGAGCAGGAGCATGTTGTTGAGGTCGGGCACCCAGATTACGTCGACACTGATCTCCAGCAAGTTGAGGTACAGCGCCTCGATCTGTGTGGCGTCCTGCAAGGCGTGAGTGATGTAGAGGCGGCGAATGCCGTGCTGGCGGATCAGTTGGGGTAATTGCGGCAGTTCGCCGAGTATCTGTGGGTGTGCACCTTGGGCGGCATCGGCGTGACTGCCGACCAATCCCACCAGGGGGGAGCGCTTCTGGCGAGACAGGGTTTTAGCCAAGTCGACCGCCAGTTTGCCGGTGCCCACGATCAAGGATTTGTGCCGCTGGTGAAGTTGACGATGGTAATACCGGGACAGACTGTGCAGCGGGATATAACACACGGCCAACAAGGGGTAACTTACCGCTGCCCATAACAGTAGAATTTCAAGGGGAAACAATGAACTGGCATTGCAGGCGATGCCCACCAGAGACACAATGCCTACGGTCAGTAGCCAGCCCATGAACAGGCGACCCAGGCCGACCCCATAGTCATCCTTTTTACTGTAGACATCACATAAGCTATAAGCAGGAAGCGATGCCAGTATGGTAAAAGCCGCCAAGACCCGATAGTTGTACTCAAGTTGACCGGTTTTAAACACTGCCAGCATAAACAGTACTGTAACGACCAAGCCCGATGCGAGCATCCACTGGCCCCAGAACGTCAAACCCTTGGGGGTCAGGTTGCGATGCATTCTAGTATTATTCAGCATAGTTCTGCTCCCGTTGGTGACCACGCGCGTGGTGGCAGGGTTTAATCACGCGGTGCAATACCGCACGCAAACGACAGGCACGCGCAGTCGCGTACCCGTGGATAGTAATGAACGGCAGGAAACAGTGGCTGACGACTTATAACAAGTTCAGTTCCATCGTGTTGGCGGGATGTTATAAAAGGGCAGGTATCAGCGTGTAGTAATAGGCAGGGTGAATAAAAAGTGTCAGGTGTCTTGTTTTTATCGGCGTGTCTGGGTCAATTCAAGAGGTTTTTTTATTTTCTGTGTAAGGCAATAACCACGGTTTCTTACTGCGCGGAACAGGCGTTCGCCGTCATTCGCTCGTTTGAACTTTTCCTGCAGTCGGCTCAGGCACATTTCCAGCCCGCGATATAAATCGGGCTCGCGTCCGATATTACGGATCAACTCTTCTTTGCTGACCACGCGCTCTTCATGGTGCAGCATCTTTTTGATCAGCGCGGACTCAATGGTGGTCAGTGAAATACGCAGGCCACCCTTGACCAGGGTTCGGTCATGCTGAGTCAGCAGCCAGAAGTCCTGAGGATACAGTTGAGTTCGATCAGATGCTGTCTCCGGATGAAACGTATGGTTTTTCGGTGCGCTGTCATCATCCTTGGGCGTGGGCATTCTGGATTCTTGTCGCACGGCGTTAAAAGGTTGTGAGGGTAAGGTGAGTGTATGGGTAATGACATAGGTATTCACCAGCCGATTTTCGCTGGGGTGGGCTTGTCGATGAGTGAATACCAGGTTGTTATCGGCAACGGCTGTTGTCGCGGGTGCGTTCAGATCGTAATGGAACAACTCTGCGTTGGGTGTGAAGTCTTGCAGTGCGATGGCCGGAAGTGTTGGTGTAAAGGCGTATTTCTTGAGGGAGCTCATAGTGTCCACCGATATCAGGAAGGTGCAGTTGTTATAAGCAGTCAGCAGGGGAGTAATAACCGCCCTGAAAATATTCGAATGGCAGGTTTTTAGCCAGCAGGGCGCTGTCGGCAAACTCGACAGTGTCGGCAATGAAAGACACCTGGCTGGCATTGATCAGCTCTAGCATGCGGTCGTAGAGCCGATCAAACAGATCGGATCGGGTGTTGAGGCTCAGGCGCAGAGCGGAATCCGGGAACGGCATTTTAATGTAGTCATAGAGCTTGAGGTCGATCAGCAGATCGACCTGTTTTGTATCGAGCCTGTAGTTATTGTAGGCAAGCGTGATACTGCACTGGTCTTTCAGTTTATATAACTGGCGCACCATCGCCCGGCGTTCAACCGGGCCCGGAAGGGCATCCAGCGAGTTGTCAATGGAGAGGGTGAACGTTTGTCGGTGTTTTTCCAGTGACTGGGCAGTCTGGATAATGCTTTTGTGAACGTTCTCGTTCATCAACGCTGCTTGATTGATCCGCAGAAACTGCTGGCCTGCTGCCGGGTGGGAGGTTTTACGGCGTGTGCCGATACGCTGTAGCGCCGCGTTGTAGGCACGTGGATGGTTTTCGTAAACGTCCTTGCAGGTCAGGCTGATTTCATTGCCCCAGAGTAAATGGTTGCGATCAACGATGGCCTGCCTGACAAGGTTGAATTCGCCTCTGGGCGTAGAGGACAGTTTCTCGTTATTCACGATTCGATCTCTCCTTGGCGGGTTGAAAGTAGCTGGCGCAAATAAGGCCGCGGCTTAGTTTGTATCCGTAACCGCGGATATTCTGAATAATATTGTCACCGTAGTGTGCCTTGATCTTGCTGCGCAGTCGGCTGATGGATTTCTCCAGCGCTCGAGAGTCATAATATTTAGTGTTAAGGCCCATGGCGGCGGCGATCTCAGTGTGACTGAGCAGTCGGCGTTGGATCAGCGCTTCCAGTACTTTCATTTCGACGAAGGATATTTCAAGTTTCTTACCGTCACCATAAATGCACATGCGATCCTGATCGAGCACCAGGCCGCACCGGTTCAGTCGTGCGTTTGCACTGAGGAACTCATCAAACAGGCTCAACTTTTTTTCAGGGGAGGTCTCTGCCACTTTGATGCAGTAATCCGCGCCGGCCAAATAGTATTTGGTCTTGCTCAAGGTAGACGCAAAAGTGATAACGACAAATATGGTGCAGCCAGGGTTGTTGGCTCGGGTGTTTTTTATGATGTCCAGGGTTTGGCTGCTGGCCGAGGGTGTATCGATTTCTATAATGATCGCGCGGTAGTCTGCGTGACTTTCCTGCGTGTCAATTAGTTGTTCGTAGTAACGTGTATCGACTTTCAAATCATCCGCTACAGTGCGAACTATCAGCTCCCGAAAGTCCTCCGATTTAGATTGAGTCCGTGCAATAGCGAGGACATTAGAAAACTGCATCACCTACTCCCTTTTCCAGCATGCAAGGCCGTCAGTTCAATCGCTGCTAGCGTTTAGATACTAATCGAATTGAATACGGTAAAACGTGACAAATTTTAACATTCGTCAGTTTCTTTTTCAGAAAGGAAAAGGGTGTAGTGCGGTTATTGCGGGAATGTTTGCACGGGCGTACACATATGCTAGTGCAAATTTTTAATGCGCGATAAGTATTTTAGCCCAAACGGTTTTTTGCCGAAATCGGGAAAACCCTTGCATCACCCATGGGGGAACGGCACGTCGCGGCAGTGGAGATTTTCGAGGTTGCTGAGCGCTTCACCCTGACCTTCAGCCAAAGCGAATGCCTCGGGCGTCCGGCTCTGCGGCCAGCGTGGCACGTCGTCCGGCGACACCGGCCGTGACTGTTTACAGCTGACCCCGATAGGTGCATTCCCTTACGGCTTGGGCCTTGACACTGCGAAGCGCTCGCGTAACGATCAACTCAATTTTCAGAAATTGAGTTTCAACCATGGCGAAAGTTCACAAGCCGACTGATTTCAATGTCCTGTTGAACCAGTACGGCATGCAGGTATTTGAGCTCGCCCGCACTTTCAAGGCGGTCGATGACAAAGGCCGCTACCTGCATTGGGATGAGTTTCGTCGGTATCCCTCGCCAGGCGTACAGAAGGAGGCAGCGTGGGCGGCAATCAAGCTGTCCCGGGCCTGTGGCAGCAAGTCTCTTGAGCTTCGTAGTGCGTGCGGCAGCCCGTTTTTCCTGTGCACCACCGAGTTTTGCGAAGCGGTGATTCACGCTATCGAACAGGTGACCTCCAGGCTGGGGGGCGCCGCGGCGTCTTCTCCCCACTACCGAGACAACGCGAAGTACCTGGTTGACGCGTTGATGATGGAAGAAGCCATTTCCAGTGCGCAGTTGGAAGGGGCGTCGACGACCCGCAAGATCGCCAAGGACATGTTGGCCAAGGAGCGCGCACCTCAGAATGATGATGAGCGGATGATCCTCAACAACTATCAACTGATGAAACATGCGAAGTACAACAAGGACGAAAATCTGTCTGTTGCGTTGATCTGCGAGTTCCAGAGCATCGCGACGGCAGGGGTTGATGAGGAGGATGCCCATCCTGGCCATATCCGTGAGGATGACGACATTTTTGTGGGCGGCCCAACGGATGAAATCATCCATCAGCCACCTCCAGCCTCGCTGCTGCCCGACAGGCTTGAGGCCCTTTGCCTGTTCGCCAATGATCTGCATGATGGTCAGAACGGCAGGCCCTTCATCCATCCTGTGGTCAAGGCCATCATCCTGCATTTCATGATTGGCTATGAGCATCCCTTCCGGGACGGAAACGGGCGGACGGCACGTTGTCTGTTTTATTGGTTCATGCTCAAACACGGCTATTGGCCATTTGAATACATTTCCATCAGCACACTGCTCAAGGAAGCGCCCATGCAATATGGGCGTTCCTATGTGCATACGGAAACCGACGCCTATGACTTGACCTATTTCGTGACCTATCAGTTGCGGGTGATTGAGCGTGCAATCAAAGCGTTCATGCAACATTTCGAGAACAAACGGCAGGAGGCCGTTGAGCTGACGGCCTGGGTGCAGACACTGCAATTGAACGGCGGGCTGAATTACCGGCAGGGGCATTTCTTGAAGAAAGTGCTGCAGCATCCGGGGCGGATTTTCACGCCCAAGGAGCTTACCCATGACTATGATATTTCGGAAAACACGGCCCGCAATGACTTGGAACGATGGGTCGGGATGAAGGTGTTATCCAAGGTGCAAGAGGGCAAGGGCTTTCTGTATATCGCCAGAGAGGATGCACAGGCCAATTTGATAAAAGTCGCGTCCGGGCATTAGCTCAACGCCGCAACTGCCTTTCACCCTCGATGCAGCCCACCAAAAATTCCATCACCACCTTCACCAGCGGTGACCTGCGCATATCCGGATAAACCGTGAGCCAGATATCCCGCAGCGGGCCGTCGGTCGCGGTGGGCAGCTTGACCAGCAACGGGTCGTGATCGCCCACCAAGGTCGGCAACACCACCGCGCCCACCTGGGCGCGCGCGGCCATTTGTTGCGTGATCAGATCGCTGGCGGCAAAGGCGATTTCTCGGTGGCCGCGCAGCTGATGCATCCAGGCCTGCTGGGGCAGGTGGTCGCGGCTGCTGTCGTAGGCGATAAATGTCCACTGCTCGGCGGGTTTTTGCAGGAAGCCTGGCGGGCCATAGAGCCCGAAGCGCACCACGCCGACCTTCCGGCGCACCAGGGCGTCTTCATCGGGACGCACGGTGCGCAGGGCGATATCCGCCTCGCCTTTGTCCAGCGCGGCCAATTGCGTGGAGGGCATCAACACCAGATTCAACTGCGGGTATTTGGCACGCAAGCGGGCTACATGGGGTGCGATGCAGTAATTGGCAATGGACGGCGGGCAACTGACCCGCACGGTGCCGGCCATTTCGATGGACGCCACCCTCGACAGACGCATGACCTGTGTGGCCAGTTCACCCATGCCCGCCGCCAGTTCAGCCAGGGCGATGCCCTGTGCGGTGAGAGGGCGGCTGCGCGGCAGGCGGTCTACCAGTTTGACGCCCAGGGATTTTTCCAGGGCATCCACACGGCGGCCGACCGTGGCATGTTCCACTTGCAACTCACGGGCGGCGGCCGACAGCGACTGAGTCCGCGCCAACACAGTGAAGTAATACAGATCCTGCCAATCGAACATCGGGTTGTTTCCGCACAGAGGTTGGGATGGTTTGGGGAATTTTCCTACTGATAGCGTCGTTTTACCATGGCGACTTCCCAGTGCGAACGGAGTTGTTCCCGATGAAAGCCATTACCTTGCAAACCTACGGCGGCCCGCAAGTCGCGCAATTACATCTGGATGCGCCCAAACCGCAATGCGTGGCGGACCATGTGCTGATCAAAGTGGCGTGCGCCGGGATCAACTTCATGGACATTCATACGCGCCAGGGCAAATACGCCCAGTCGACGACCTACCCGGTGCGTCTGCCCTGCACCTTGGGCATGGAGGGCGCGGGCGTGGTGGTGGAAGTGGGCGACGGCGTCAGCCATTTGGACGTAGGTGACCGGGTGGCTTGGTGCATCGCTTGGGGCGCCTATGCTGAATATGCGCGGGTACCTGCGGCCAAGGTCGCGCAGATTCCCAATGCCATCGCCTTCGATCAGGCGGCTGCGGCGATGTTCCAGGGCTGCACCGCACATTATCTGATTAATGATGTGGCCTGCTTGGGCGCAGGCAGCACCTGCCTGGTGCACGCCGCCTCCGGCAGCATCGGTCAGCTGTTGGTGCAGATGGCCCGGCACTTGGGCGCTACGGTGTTCGCCACCGGCAGCACCGTCGAGAAATGCGCGATTGCCCACGAACGCGGTGCCCATCAAGCCTGGCTGTATGACGACGGCCGCTTTGCCGACCGTGTGTTGCAGGCCACGCGCGGGCAGGGTGTGGATGTGGTCTTCGATTCCCTGGGAAAAAGCACCTTGCGCGACAGTTTTCGCGCTTGCCGTACACGCGGACTGATCGTCAATTACGGCAATGTCTCGGGTTCGCTGACGGACCTGGATCCGATTGAACTGGGCGAAGCGGGCTCATTGTTTCTGACGCGTCCACGGCTGGCGGACCACATGGCTGATGGTGCCACAGTGCAGCGACGGGCAAATGCGGTGTTTTCGGCAATGCTTGAAGGGGCTTTGACGGTGGAAATCGAAGGGCATTACACGCTGGAGACCGTGCAGCAGGTGCATGCGCGTATCGAAGCGCGGCAACAGATTGGCAAGGCCGTGCTGTGGGTCGACCGCGACCTGCATTAAACGAGGGCGAAAAAAAACCGGCTGATCAGGCCGGTTTGGGGTTCCCGCCAGCAGCGCGGGATTAAACGTTGTTGCCTTGCAGACGATCAGCACCGCCTTCAGCCAGGCCGCGTTCTTGCAGACGATCAGCACCGCCTTCAGCCAGACCACGCTCTTGCAGACGATCAGCACCGCCTTCAGCCAGGCCGCGTTCTTGCAGGCGATCAGCACCGCCTTCAGCCAGGCCACGTTCCTGCAGACGATCAGCGCCACCTTCGGCAACACGACGTTCCAGTAGGCGGTCCGAACCGTTTTCGGCAACGCGGTTACTTTGCAGGCGGTCCGAGCCACCTTCTGCAACACGGCTTTCAATCAGTCGATCCGAGCCGCCTTCAGCGACAACAGGGTGAGCAAATGCGTTGGCAGCGAGTACCGAGAAAGCGAGGCTAAGCAAGATTTGGCGTTTCATGTTGGTGTGCTCCGAGTGTTTTAGTTGGGTTGTTGCGGGTATGGGGTTGATGTTACGCGTTGCATTTTTTAAGAGAACTTCATTGGGCTGATGGTGACTATCGACGCCAGCGATGGCTCGTTTCGGCGAGCCATCGCAAGCCCGGTCATGGCATCTGCGGCAGTTCCTGCGGGCGCAGGTCGAACACCAGTACTTCGGCGTCCTCGCCCTGGCTCAAATGAATCTGCCGTTCATCCCGCACGCGGGCGCCGTCGCCTTCCTGCAAGCGCTGGCCGTTGACTTCAACGCTGCCACGGGCCACATGGATGTACACGTGGCGATCCGGCGCCAGGTCCAGGGTCGCGGCTTCGTCGCCATCGAACAGCCCGGCATACACCCGTGCGTCCTGGCGCACGCTGAGGGAACCGTCGTTGCCATCCGGCGAGATGATCAACTGCAAGCGCCCACGTTTCTGCGCCTCGCTGAAGTGCTCCTGCTGATAACGCGGTTCGGCGCCGGCTTCATTCGGCACGATCCAGATCTGCAGGAAGTGCACGCCACGGGTCTGGCTGTGGTTGAACTCGCTGTGGGCCACGCCGCTGCCGGCGCTCATCAGCTGCACATCGCCGGGACGGATCACCGAGCCGGTGCCCAGGGTGTCTTTGTGTTCCAGCGCGCCTTCCAGCACATAGGAGAAGATCTCCATGTCGCGGTGCGGGTGCTGGCCAAAGCCTTTGCCGGCCGCGACGCGGTCATCGTTGATCACCAGTAGGTCGGAAAAACCCTGTTCTTTCGGGTTCCAGTAGTTGGCAAACGAGAAGGTGTGGAACGACTTCAACCAACCGTGATTGGCGGCGCCGCGTTCGGAAGCTTTGCGAAGGGTCAGCATGGTCTTATCCTCAAGTGGGAGCGGGCTGCAACATGCAGGGCTCCGGCGTTGAGAAGAAGGTTAATGGTTATCCTAAGATTCATTAAGAAGCTGAAATCTGAATAACTGTCTCATTCAAGTTGACAGTGGTGAACGTGTAATAATGGCCGCCGCATTCCTTATCGATGGACCTTTCTTTTTATGAAAACCGTGGCCATGGCGCTGTTTCCGGACTTCCTCCTGCTCGACATGGCCGGGCCGCTCGAAGTGTTTTCCATTGCCAATCGCTACCTGCCAGCGGCGGATCACTATCAGATCCTTACCCTCGGCACCGAGCCTGGCCCGTTGCGCGCCTCCAATGGCGTCGCGGTACAGACCGACCTGCTGCTGGACCAGGCCCAGGATGCCTACGACCTGCTGCTGGTGCCCGGCGGTCCCGGTGCCTACAACGAATGCCACCCCGCGTTATTGCCCTGGCTCAGGGCCGCGGCGCCACGGGCACGGCGCTTTGGTTCGATCTGCACCGGCGCCTTCGTACTCGGGCATGCCGGGCTGTTGGACGGTCATCGCGTGACCACCCACTGGCACTACACCGAGCGGCTGATCAAGGCGTTCCCCAAGGCGATTGTCGAAACCGACCGTATCTATTTGCAGGACGGGCGCCTGATCACCTCGGGTGGCGTCACCGCCGGTATTGACCTGGCGCTGTCAGTGGTAGCCCAGGACCACGGCAAGCAGGTTGCCGTCGAAGTGGCCAAGGTGCTGCTGGTGGTGATGAAACGCCAGGGCGGCCAGGCGCAGTTCAGCCCGATGACGGCGGCGGTGGCGCCCCAGGAAACCGCGATTACCCGCGTGCAGCAGCATGTGCTGGAGCACCTCGACCAAGCCTTCACCATCGAGTCCATGGCCGAGTTGGCCAGCATGAGCGCGCGGCATTTTGCGCGGCTATTCGCCAAGGATGTGCAGATGACGCCGATGGCATTCCTGCAAGGCGCGCGCATCGACCGCGCCCGGCAATTGCTGGAAACCACCGACCTGCCGCTCAAGACCGTGGCTTTCCACGCAGGCTTCGGCAGCGTGCGGCACATGCGCTTTCTGTTCAGTGAAAAACTGGGCCTCAACCCGACCCAATACCGACAGCAGTTCAGTTAACGACAGAATGTCCGTCTCGCGCACCCGAATGTCCGTATCGCTCCCCGCGCCAGCATTGTCCCGTCATCGCCAACTGGCAAGATAGCGGCAAGCCCATGGAAAAGGATGCGCGAACGCCCAAGGCCGGGTGTTTCAGCGCTTTACACAGATGAACAACCCGCAGGCGATTGAGGCTGAAGGCACGGTGCGTTTCGGCGCCTATGTCTTTCACCGGCAACAACGTCTGGTCAGCAAGGCAGGCTGGCCGGTGCCTTTGGGTGGGCGGGCGCTGGATATCCTCGCGGTGCTGCTCGAATCGCCTGGGCAGTACATCAGCAAGGCTGTCTTGATAGAGCGCGTGTGGCCGAGCAGCGTGGTGGAAGAAAACAACCTGCGGGTGCACATCGCTGCACTGCGTCGCGCCCTTGACGGGCAGCGCTTCATTCTCAACGATCCGCAGCGTGGCTACTGTTTCGCCGCCCCCGTACACGGCGTTATGTCGGCCACGTTACCCCGGCATAACCTCGCCGTACGCCTTAGTCCGGTGATGGGCTGCGATGAACTGTTGGGTGTGCTGGTGCGGCGCTTGTCCGGCCAACGCCTGATGACGCTCACCGGGTGTGCCGGCGTGGGCAAGAGCAGCCTGGCCCTGGCGTTGGCCGAGCGGGTGCTGCCGCGTTATCGGGACGGCGTGTGGTGGGTCGACCTGGCCACGGTGGAAGCGCCGATGAGCATGTTGCGCCACCTGGCTTTGGCGCTGCACCTTGAACCCCGCGCCAGCGCGGCTGAACTGGGCCGGCAATTGGCGACCCGTCAGTTGCTGCTGGTGCTGGACGGTGCCGACTTGCTGCTCGGCGCCTGCCGTCACCTGGTGCGCGTGCTACGCGAAGCGGCGCCCCAGGTCAGTGTACTGGTCAGCAGCCGTGAAACCCTGCAAGTCCCCGGCGAATGGGTGCAGCGCGTGCCCCGGCTGGCGGTGCCTGCGCCGTCAATGCTGGGCAGTGTCGAGGAGGCGATGGTAAACCCTGCGGTGCAAGTGTTCGTCGCCCGAGTACGTGCGGCTCAGCAAGGCTTTGTGCTGCGGCCTCAGGACCTGGCCCCGCTGCGTGACATCTGCCGGCGCCTGGATGGTATTCCCCTGGCCCTGGAGCTGGCGGCCGCTCAAGTGGATGCCCTGGGTGTGCGGGGATTGCAGCAGCAATTGTGCAAAGGCGTACAGGTACTGAGCCGGGGCCGGCGTACGGCGGTGGAACGTCATCAATCCCTGAGCGCCGCCCTGGACTGGACTTACCAGCGCTTGAGCCTGCCGGAGCGCTGGCTGTTCCTCCAATTGAGCCTGTTCAAGATGGCCGTCACCTTGCCCACCTTGAGCGAATTGGTCACCGGCACCGAGTTGGAACATGCCGACCTGGCCTACCTGCTGGAGCGTCTGGTCAGTACTTCGTTGCTGAGCCTCGAACCGGGCCCTGGCAATGCCCGTTACCGCCTGCTCAACTGCGTGCGCAGCTATGCCCTGACGCAATTGCGCGACCCGATGCAGGTCGCGCGTCTGCAGCAGGGTTATGGGCATTACCTGGGGCCGTTTTCAGGCCGGCCGTTTGTCCTGCAACTCGTCGAGCAGGCGGCGTACGCGGACTAGGTCCTGGGTGGCAAAGCCTTCAGTGAACCGCGCGTAAATCGAACTCAGCAGATCCCGCGCCGGCTGCACGCGGCCTTGCGCCTGCCACAGCCTTGCCAGTGAGGTGGCACAGCGCAACTCCCAGGCAAGCGCGCCTTGCTGGTGTGCCAGGCCCAAGGCTTCCAGCAGCAGCGTTTCGGCCGCACGGCGATCTGTCAGGCTGTCTGCACGCACCCGCAGAATCTCTGGGGTGCACCAACCTGCGAGGCCATTTCTGGCGCGTTCAAATAGCCCGTCACTGACCTCGATGGCGTTGAACGTCACCAGGATGTCCTCGACCAGGCCCAGCCCCTGCACATCGGCCATCGGCAACGTGCCTTCGTAGCAGCGCGCCCAAGTCTGGAACAGCTGCACCGAGTGCTTTTGCGATTGTTGCAACAGTTGGTCCAACTGCTCGCGTGCCACCTTGTTGTCGCCGTTGTAGTAGGCGATGACCACCCCGGCCAGGGCCAAGGTATAGCAGATCGACGTGCCATGGTTGATGTTCAAGGCCAGCGCCAACGCCTGGCTGGCGGTGCGCCACGCGCGCTCCGGGTAACCCCGCAGCCACAGGATGCGCGCCAGGATGGTCAACGAGGCGACGCTCTGGTCGTACTGCACGCCAAAACCGTGGGTAAAACGGTTGAGGTGACCGCTGTGGGCCATGCGCTGGATCACCTGTTCGGCATTGTGCTGCGCCAGCGCCTGGTTGCCGGCGAAGTGTTGCGCTAATACCCGTAGGCGTTGGGCGCTGAGGGCCAACAGGGGCTCGGCGTCGGGACCCAGGCGGTCGAAGTGCAGGCTTTGCGCCAAGGCCTCACGGTAGTTGCCGCAGCACAGGTTCACGGCCATGTGCCCCGACACCGCACGCAGTTGGCCGGCCAGGTCCTTGCCGGCTTCCGCCAGGCGCCGGGCACAACGGAAGGCTTCGATGGTCTGCGGCGTGCCGCCCTGGGTGTGATAGGAAAAACTGCCCAGCGCCAGCTGCAACGCCATGTTCAAGCGCTGGCTCGGTGTCCTTGACTCGCCCAGCCGTGCCAGGGCCTTGCCCACGTACAAACCCTGGTCACGCAGCAACGACAGCTCCTGCCACAACGGCATCGCACTCACCGTGAGGCGCATGCCCAGCACGTGCACACCCTGGTCACTCAGGCTCCAGTCGAGGGCGGCCCGGATGTCTTCGCGCAGGGGCGCGTAGCGGTCGATCCAGGGTTGGGTCGCGGTCAGTTCCCAATCGTCCTGGGCCTGGTGCATCAGCGCCAGGCAGCGTTCGGCGTGGCGCTCGCGGGTGGTGTCGAGTTCATCGGCGACGCTGAGTTTCTCCAGGGCGTAGGTGCGGGTGATGTCCAGCAGGCGATAGACCATCTCGTCATCGCCGGCTTCGACATTGAGCAGGGATTTGGCGACCAATTGAGTGATGGAGCCCAACACTTCGGTCGGTGCAATCTTTTCCCCGGCAATCACCGCTGCCGCGCTGGCCAGGCTGAAACCGCCGCGAAACACCGCCAGGCGCCGCAGGCAGATCTGTTCGCAGGCGGTCAGCAGCTCAAAGCTCCAGTCCAACGTGGCGCGCAAGGTTTGATGGCGGGGCAGGGCGTTGCGCCGGCCACGGGTCAGCAGGCGGAAATTGTCCTCCATCTGCACCAATAGCCCTGGCAAGCCAAAGCGCTCGATCTGCGCCGCCACCAACTCGATCGCCAACGGAATGCCATCCAGGCGCTGGCAGATATCGATTGCCAGCGGCAGCTCGGCTTCGCTCAGTTCAAAGCTGTCCTGATGGGACATGGCCCGCTCGATCAACAATTGCAGGGCGGGGTAGCCCAGTGCCTGCGCGCGGTTGCCGGTGACGGGCGGGCAGGCCAGCGGTTCCAGGCGCTGCACGGACTCGCCCTCGGCGCGCAATGCCTCCCGGCTGGTGGCCAGGATGTGCAGCCTGGGCGCATGGCGTAGCAGGGTCTCGCTGATCAGGGCGATGTCGTCAAGCAGGTGCTCGCAGTTGTCGATCACCAGCAGCAGTTGGCGCTCCTGCACGTTGCGCGCAAAGGTGGTCAAGGGTTCATGCTCGGCGTGGGGGAGATCGAGCA
This sequence comes from Pseudomonas sp. DWRC2-2, assembly GCF_049897885.1. NCBI lineage: Bacteria > Pseudomonadati > Pseudomonadota > Gammaproteobacteria > Pseudomonadales > Pseudomonadaceae > Pseudomonas > Pseudomonas sp. DWRC2-2. The sequence continues at coordinate 54,109 of NZ_JAFCXD010000009.1, read as the reverse complement.
GGGCTGCCAGGTTGGGCAGGATCATCGATGGCGCGCTCAAAGGCGCCAGGTCGAGCAGGCGAATGCCGTCGCGGTAATGGCCGATCAGCAATTCCGCCACACGCAGCGCGACGGTGGTCTTGCCGATGCCACCGGCGCCGGTCAGGGTGATAAAGCGTTGTTCCGGCAGTTGCTGCACCAGGCTGTCGATCAAGGCCTGACGGCCGATCATCCGGGTACGCCGCAACGGCAGGTTATGGCAGGGACGTTGTGGGGCACCTTCGGAAGGTGGCGTCATCGGTTCGATGCTCAGTGGCGCAACAAAACTGTAGCCACGCTGGGCCACGGTCAAGATATAGCGCTGCCCGGCCTGGCCATCGCCCAGGGCCTTGCGCAACGCCGCCATATGCACCCGCAGGTTGCCGTCTTCCACCACGCTTTTGGGCCAGACGCGGGCGATCAATTCTTGCTTGCTCACCACATTGCCGGCCTGCTCCAGCAGGATCAGCAGGATATCCACCGCGCGCCGTCCCAAGCGCAGCGGGCGACCCGCCTCCAGTACCAGGCGTTGGCGCGGGTGGATGCGATAGGGGCCGAAATGCACGGCCTGGTCGCCGGGGTCGCTCATGGGGGGGCCATGCTTGGGAAATGGGGAGCGGCCAGCATATTCCAGGTACGCACCGACCACTAGGCTGCGATCACTTGAGGCTTGTGGCGCGAGTGGTGATTTCGCCAGGTCATCGGGTTGACACCTTCGCTGCGGGTGAACATATGGCAGAAGTGCGCCTGGTCGCAAAAACCGCATTCCAGGCTGATTTGCGTCAGGCTCAGGGACGAGCCGGTGATCAGCTCCTTGGCGCGCTGGATACGTTGTTGACGGATCCACTCCTGTGGCGACAACCCGGTGGTGCACTTGAACGCCCGGGAAAAATGGCTGCGCGACAACGCGCAGGCCTGGGCCAGGTCGGCAATGGCCAGGCTTTCGCCGAGGTTGGCCAGGATCAGTTGTTTGGCGATGCGCTCGCGCCGAGGGCACAGGCCTCCGGTTGCGGACAAACGAGGGGCATATTGCTCGAGTCGGGCCATGACAAATATCCGCAGTCGATGGGAGCGTTCCCGGTGAATGGATGCAGTGTAGACGCCACCAATCTTGTTGCCGGACCGTCCGGCTGACGAGTTAATCGTTGTTAATTTCGCCAGGTGCGCAGGTGGAAAAGACAGCACAGGCATGCAATGCAAGTCGGGTTTTGCGTGCTTATCTGTGGGCTTGCCAACCGTTTGGATAGCCCCATGAACCGCAACGACCTGCGCCGCGTCGACATGAACCTGCTGGTGATTTTCGAAGCACTGATGTTCGAGAAGAACCTGACCCGTGTCGCCGAAAAACTCTTTATAGGCCAACCGGCAGTGAGTGCGGCGCTGGGGCGTCTGCGCGACCTGTTCGACGACCCGTTGCTGCTGCGCAACGGGCGGGGCATGGAGCCCACGCCACGCGCCGTGGCGATACTCAAGGAGTTGCAACCGGCCATGGACACCATCTCCGGCGCGGTCAGCCGTGCCAAGGATTTCGATCCTTCCAGCAGCTGTGCGGTGTTTCGCATTGGCCTTTCGGACGACGCTGAGTTTGGCCTGTTTCCGCCGTTGCTCAGTCAACTGCGCGAGGAGGCGCCGGGGATCATCGTGGTGGTGCGCCGGGCCAATTACCTGTTGATGTCGTCGCTGCTGGCCAGTGGTGAGATTTCGGTGGGAGTGAGCTACACCACTGACTTGCCGGCGAATGCCAAGCGCAAGAAGCTGCGGGATATTCCGTGCAAGGTCTTGCGTGGGGATGGGGGGACTGAGCCGCTGACCCTGGATGACTACTGTGAACGGCCTCATGCGATGGTGTCGTTTTCGGGGGATTTGAGCGGCAATATCGATCTGGATTTGGCGAGGATCGGCCGGGCGCGGCGGGTGGTGTTGGCGGTGCCGCAGTTCAGTGGGTTACGGGCGTTGTTGGCGGGCACGCAGATTATTGCGACGGTGCCGGATTATGCGGCGTGTGCGTTGACCGAGGGGACGTCGTTACGGGCGGAGGATCCGCCGTTTGCGATTGATGCCGCGGAGTTGTCGATGGTGTGGAGCGGGGTGCATGACAATGATCCGGCGGAGCGGTGGTTGAGGGGGAGGATTGGGGAGCATATGGCTCGGGGTTTTGACTGAGTACATATCCGTTGCTGCGGTGATGGCGGGTATTGTATCCGCCCTTACGGCCAGCCCTTTGAAGGTCTTTGAAAACCCAGCGATATCTGGCTGATACCCTCCCATTAAGGGCGAACACTGCAACTGTGGCGAGCGGGCTTTTCCCGCGTTGGGCGGCGAAGCAGCCCCAGAACCAGCGGCCGAAGAGTGCCTGACTCACCGCATTCCTCCTTCTAGAGTCGCTTCGCAACCCAACGCGGGCGGTGCGACGATTCGACAAGTCCGCTCGCCACAGGGTACTTATCGCCAGTTCTACCTAAATACCTTGAAAGGACTGGCCGTAAGGGCGGAACCCATATCAGCCATCAGCGCAGCAACGGATATGTACTCAGTCAAAGCCCCCAGAAAAATTGGTCACCCATTCTTCCCCAAAATTGGATATTCCTCCCCCAAGGCCCGATGACTAACCTAGCCACCAATCCCCACTGCCTTGGAGCACCCTCATGCAAACCCGTACCGATTTCTACACCGCCTCCCCAGACGCCATGAAAGCCATGCTCGCCCTGGAAGCCGCCGTCGGCAAACTGTCCATCGAGCTGCCCCTGCTGGAGCTGGTCCGCCTGCGCGTCTCGCAGATCAACGGCTGCGCCTTCTGCCTCGACATGCACACCGCCGACGCCCGTAAAGGCGGCGAAACCGAGCGCCGCTTGTACACCGTCTCCGCCTGGCGCGAAACGCCGTTCTTTACCCCGCGTGAACGCGCCGCACTGGCCTGGGCCGAAAGCTTGACCCTGATCAGTCACACCCACGCCCCGGACGAAGACTTCAACGCCCTGGCCGCCGAGTTCAGCCCTCAGGAGCAGATCGACCTGAGCGTGGCCATCGCCACCATCAACAGCTGGAATCGCCTGGCCGTGGGTTTCCGCAAGATGCCGAAGTAAGCGTCAGAAGTTGACCGAAGCACTCAGGCGCGCCGTCAACGGCGCGCCCTGGAACAGATAGTCATCGCCCATGTACTCGCCCGCGTCGCGCCAGTAGCGCTTGTCGAACAGGTTGTCGACGCTCAGGCGGAACACCGTTTCATAGCCGCTCACCTTGGTGGTGTAGCGGCTGCCTACGTTCACCACTGCGTAATCCCCCACCTCCACATTGCCGCTACGGTTGGCGTACTTCTTGGCGCTGTATTGCACGCCGCCCAGCACCGCCAGGCCGTTCACCCAAGGCAACGCGTAATCGGCATACACACTGGCGCGCAGCTTGGGCACGTTGATCGCTTGGTGGCCCTCATAGTCGGCAGTACCGCTGCCGCTCACCCGCGCGCGAATCGCCGCCACGCTGGTTGCAATCTGCAGGCGCTCGGTGGCCCAGCCGTTGGCCGACAGTTCCAGTCCGGTGTTTTTTTGCTCGCCCTGTTGCACATAGTCGAATTGGCCAGTGCCGTCCGGCTTGGCGTACTGGTAGGCCTGGCGGGTCTGGAATACAGCGGCGGTAAAGCTCATGCGGCGCCAGTCGTATTTAACGCCGGCTTCGATTTGACGTGAGGTGGTGGGGGCCAGGGTTTCGCCGTCGTTGCGGGTCGTCCAAGGTGCCTCACCGCCCAGGGACAGGCCTTTGCTGTAGCTGGTGTACAACGACACGTTTTCCACCGGTTTGTAGATCAACGATGCCTGGGGCAGAAACTCGTATCGCTGGGTGTGGCGTTGTTGATTGCCGTTTTCGTCGAAGGCTTTTTCATCCAGACGCACTTCACGGCCCCCGAGGATGGTTTGCCATTGCTCGTTGAAGCGGATGCGGTCGGTGACGAACAGGCCGTACTGGCGGCTGTCGAGGCGCTTGTGCTTGTCGTTGAGCGGCACGTCGGTGGGGGTGAAGGTCGGGGCGTCAACATTGATGTTGCTGCTGCCGATGTATTCGTTGACCGATTTGCGCTTGTCGACCACCCGGCGGAACGCGCTGGTGCCAAAGGTCAGTTCATGGCCGAGGCTGCCGGTGTCGAACAGCCCGGTCATGGCCGCCTGCACTTCGTCGTCACGGCGGGTGTCGTCGGGGCTGCGGTAGTCGTAGATGTCGTAGTCGCCGGTAGGGCTGAAAAAGGCGGTGCCGCAATCGGTCACGTAGAAGCAACCATAGGCAAACGAACTGTAGTCATCGATCACTACCTTGCTGCGCGCCGCGCTGACACTGCCTTTCCACTGATCGCTGAAGCGGTACTCGAACTTGCCGTTGAGGTTCAGTGAGTCAATGCCCACTTGCTTCGAACCGCTCTGGTGCCCCAGCAGTTTTTTTGGCGAGGCGCCGTGGGGCACTTCGGTGCCGCCCAACAACTGGTAGCCCGGCACCGAGCGCTGCTGTTTGTTCTGGTACTCGGCATCTAGTTGCAACACCGCGTCAGGGCTGATGTTCCAGTCGAACGCCAGGGACACAAAGTCACGCTGGCCGTTGGCGTGCTCCACATAGGAGTTGAGGTCTTCATGGGCCACGTTGGCGCGTAGGCCGAATTGCTGCTCGCTGCCAAACCAGCCGCCGACGTCGGTGGCAATGTAGCCGCTGCCACGGTCGTCAGTGGAGACGGTTACCGAGCGCACATCCTCCGCGCGCTTGGTCACGTAGTTGATCACACCACTGGGCTCGGAAATCCCGCTTTGCAGGCCCGCCAGGCCCTTGAGCACTTCCACCTGTTGTTTGTTTTCCAGGGCGACGTTCTGCTCGCCCGTGATGGTGCGCCCGTTGATCTTGTAGCTGCTCGCCGCGTTCAGCGAGAAGCCGCGTACCACAAAATTCTCGTAGTAGCCGATGGGCGCGTAGCTGTCGCCCACGGATGCATCGTTGCGCAGTACTTCACTGAGCAGGCGCGCCTGCTGGTCCTTGATCAGTGCGGCGTTGATCACCGTGGTCGAAGCGGGAGTGTCGAGCAGCGGCGCGTTATCGAAGCCGCCCACCGAGGCGGTTTCACTGCGGTAGCCGGATTCATCCTGGCCCTGGACGTTCACCGCCGGCAGTTCGATTTCAGCCGCGAGGCTGTTACCAATGCCGCCGCTGAGCAGCAGGCCGAGGGCGAAACGAGAGGTGACAACGGGACGAAAACGCAAAACCATGGGGGCAGGGCCTTAAAGCGCAGGGCGGGAGGGCGCATAAGCTAGGCATATCGGCTGTTTATTACAAGGCCGAGTGCAGGGCGAGGCGTCACGTACGAGGTGCGAACTACAGAATGTATCGTCTTCAGGAGCGCTTTAGAGTGCGCTTTGCTGATCTGCCGCTCAGTCAGGCGGCGCTAAAGTCGCAGCCTTAAATTGCAGATGGAACTGATGACATGACTCTCTCCGCCTCACAAGACAATGCGCTGGCGCCACTGAACCGTGCGCTGCAAGACAGCCTGGTACTGACCCCGGCTGAGCATGGCGCAACATTGATACGCCAAAAATGGGGGGACGACGTTGACCCCGTCACCACTCAATTGGTGACTCTGGACTACGACTACCACGGCCACCCACTCATCAACGGTGTGCATCAGGGCCAGATTCGCTTCCGACAGTCACTGGTACAGGCCTTGCTCAGCGATTATCAAGCCGTGGCTGATGATCGTTTTGGAGAAACCGCCTTTGGCTTTTACACACCGCCAGCGGTGGGGCCAGAGATAAAAATCGTCAAGAATGTCGATGAGTTCGCCTACGTGGGCAGTGGTAATCACAGGGACTACGAGGGCATTTACCGTCGCAGCGATCCGCAGACTTACGGGCCTTCGACGCAGCTTGCGATCACTGCGGCGGACTACAAGAAATGGGTGTGGCTCCTCGAATACAAAGAGCTGTATCAGGACTACCTGGATCGTACGTTGCCATCGGACGCCGTGATGATGGGGAGCGCACCGTACCCTTTGCGCACCTCGATGAAGACGGCTTTTGTCATGGTTGCCTTTCTGCAACGGCTTGAGTCCAGTTTGACCCTGGGGGGCTTGCAGTTGGCATTGTCGGCGGCAGGGCTGGGAGATAACGAGGTTGAGTTTTCTGCCATCGACAAAACCCAATTGGAGCAACGTACGCACCCGGCGGCGCATGTCGAGGTGTCCCGGCTGATGATCTACCGCTACACGGCGTGTGATATTTGGGTATTACGTCACCGTGTCAGCGCGATGGTGTTGCTGTATGTGCCCGGCAATTCGTCGCCGCTCCATCAGTTCGCAGATATCAAGGCGTTGCGCGCATGGATTGTAGAGCAGGGCAAGGTGCGAGAAAAAAGAACCGCTCTGGCGGAGCACTTCGCCAAGGACGACCGCATTGACGGCACTTTTCATGCCGGTGTACTGACGGCACTGGAGGCCATGGCCGAGTACCCGCGTCAACATCACCTGACCCGAGACTCCGGTTTTTTCAACAATGACGGTTATTGGAACCCCGACGATTACATCACGCTGGACATCGTCCCCAACTCAGTCGATCCGTTTGCCGAACTGGTCAAGGTGTTCAAGCAGACAAGCCTGACCACTGCCCAGGAAGCGATACGCGATGATGCCGATGTCAATCGCGAAAACTTGGCAGCGGTGGTCAACCCTGTCGTCGGCTGGCTCAACCGCTGGGGCGCTCTGGCAATTTTCTTCCCTGGTGGTGAAGGGTTATTGGGCTTGGCCGGGCTGATCCAAGCCGCGCAAGGTGTGTCTGAAATCCTGGATGCCGAAGGTCGCGATCAGGTTAACGAAGGCGTAACACGCACAGTCTTTGGCTTGCTCAATGCACTGCCGCTGCTGATCAAGGGCGGTACGGGGCTGGCAGACTCTGTGAGCGAGCCGCCGCGGGAGCCCGCAGTATCTGACAAGACGCCGGCAGAGCCTGAAGCTCAGGAAAAACCAGGTGGTCAGTCGTCAACGCCTCAACCCGAGCCCCATGATGTGTTCATCCCACCCGGGGCGGAAGGGGTGCCGATCTCGCAGTGGACCCGTCCACAATTGATGCGTGGCTTTGGGCGAGCAGTGGAAGGCCTTTTGGACGAAAGGCTTGAGCTAATCCGTCAGGTCAGCGGCGTGACCGATGAACAATTGCGCCTGCAACTCACCACGGGTGCCCGACCCCAGGGGCTGCTGGCCGATACATTGCTGCGTTTCAATATCACCCAACGAGTGGAAGCCTATATCGTGCAACTCGGTAGCAGTGAGCTGCCACTGGGTGATATGCACAGATTACGCTGGTTGACGACGGATAAAGCGTGGCCGGCCGACGTCGGCTTGAGACTGAAGGAGGGGGATCGCATCATCTGGGAAACGGGGACAACCGTGGCCAGGGGCGATGTGTTGACCATTGAAACAAAAAGCCCGTTTTTCCAGTCTTTGGCGCGTCGTCTGAGCGAGCAGGACACCCGGCGTTTACTGGGTGAACTCCTGAGGCCAGAAGCCCCTTACCCCTCTATTTACGTAAGGGCCCGACTGCTGCGCCTCAAGGCCCAGGCGATCGTTCGTGAACAGCGCGTATCCATGTTTGAGCGCTATTACCAAAACGTCACAAGCCCGCAGAGTGATCTGCAGAAAGCCCTCGGGCATGAATACCCATCGCTGGCTTCATCGATACTCGATCAACTCTTAGCCTCACAGCAATTGAGCCCTGACAGCACGCTGACCCTGGGCCAGATCAAGGCGTTGCTACAGCGCCTGGAACCGCAAGTGGCAGCCAGTGAGCAGGAGTTACGCCTGGCGCGTGCTTATGAAGGGGTCTATCTGAATACAGTACGCAATGCAGACAGCGACACGCTGCTGCTGCACAGCGCCCAGCGTATGCAGGGCTGGAGTTCTAGGCTGTCGATTACGGTCCGCGAAGGGGCGGCCAATGGGGCAGTGCTGGATCGGATCGGCGCGCCGTCCCTTGCAGAACAACACACGATCATTCAGGAGGGAAATCTCTACAAATGCCCTGATTCAGTGCTGCAACCAGGCTATACCACAGACGATTTTGCCGACGCGATTTTACACAACCTGTCGAACGCAGAGTTAACCCAAATGGGTGTGCGGGCCGATAGCCTCGAACACTTCAAGTTCATGCTACGGCGCAATATCCTGGGTAGGCGCGATTTGGAAACGGTACTGCGTCGCCAGCAATTGCGAACTCCGTTTTTTGAGCCTGAAGAGGGCGGGTTGCGCGGCGGCGCAGGGGGCGTGCCAAGGGAGGTCCTGCAGACCGATAGAATGCTGGTTGACAGTTACATTCCGGGTTTCACGGATCAACAGGTCAGTGAGTTTATGGGCTGTTTCGATTGGCCTGGTGACGCGCAAGCCGAATTGCAGCGTATCAAGGATTCTGAGGCGGACCTGGAAGTGTGTCTTCAAGATTGGCTGCGGGAGGACGTTCTTGAGGATGATTATTACGCAAGCCTGGATGATTCTGAGGCCGAAATTGATGAGCAAGACAAGCAAGCGTGGATGGACCGCGAGCGCGTATCCCGAAATGACATGAACGAGAAGCTCCGTCAGCTATACACATGGCGTGGTCCGGACTCTCTCAAGGTCTATCGGGATGGTCGGATGGTTGGCTTCAAGTTTATGTTTGACGCTACACCTGAGGGCGGTTTTCCACGTCTGAACCCTGGCAGATTACCCAACGCACCTTTCGTTGAAAGATTCGTCGAGTTCAACTCAGTGGTCGAGCTGAGTAAACCCGCGGCAATACATAGATTGGAGCTTCACCTTTATTTAGGCTGTTTTCCACGTCTTGACACGCTCGAGCTTCAAGGCATTCCCGATGCCTTGATCCCGGCCGATGTAGCAAAAATGAGCCGTTTGAGAGATCTGAAGTTGACCGACGGGGCGCTGCAGATGGTGCCGGATAATAATGCGCTGCTCGGCAAACTGACAACGCTGGAGTCACTTGACCTGAGCGGTAACCCCTTGGGGACGGCGCCATCGATTGATACGCTGCCTAAATTACGCAGCCTCAGGCTTGATCGAACAGGGCTAGTGGATATTCCCCGAGCATTGGTTAACCGTAGATCGCTGGAGTTTCTGGGGCTGGCGGGTAATCGGTTTACCTCTATTCCTCGGACGCTTGATTTGAGGTGGGGGCTGGACCTGAGCGCAAATCCCTTTGACGATCTGAACACCCTCCAGCGTCTATTCGCGTTTCGCCAGGAAACCGGTTTCGAACTATGGATCGACACCAGCGCTGCGCCGCTGAACCAACCCGATGACTGGGTCAGGGGCTTGCTTGAGCCTGATGCGGTCGCCAGAACGGCGCTATGGCAAAAAGTGGCGGCGCAGGAGCGAGGGGCCGATCCTCGCATCCCAGGCTACCTGTCGCGCTTTGCCAGAATGTCCATGACCCTCGATTACCGAGTGGGGTATGAAGGTTTGCGGAACCGACTGTGGGTATTTCTCAAGCGAGTCGCTTTTGCGGATGAGCCACTTCGAATACGCCTGCGCGGGATCAATCAGGATTTGGCGCAAACGGAAAACCCAAGAGTGCTGTTGGAAAGCCTTGAGCAGGGCATATTGAATTACGATGCCTTGAGGCAAGGCCACCCTATGTTTCAGTTGCCTAAACGTGCACGGTTTGAATAACTGCACACTGACGCTACAGCGAGTGAACGGTGATTCGGGTGGTGTTTCAGGGTTTCGCTGGGAAGCTCTTTGAACAGCGCTCGATAACTGCTGGAAAACCGCCCCAAATGCCAGAACGACCAGTTCATCGCGACCTCGGCCACGGTGGTGTTGGCGCCACTCAACAACTCCCGCCGTGCGCCGTTCAACCGGCGCAACCGCAACCACTGCGCCGGGCTCATGCCGGTGTAGGTTTTGAACCCCTGCTGCAACTGGCGCAACGGCACACCGGCAATCTGTGCCAGTTCCAGCAGGTTCACGGATTCATCCGGCGCATCCGCCGCCCATTCGCCGATGCGTGCCATCAGCCGGCGTTCTTCGCTGCGTCGCTGCAATGAGCTGCGATCCAGACCCACGCAGGCGTTGTCGAGGATAAACAGGCAGTCATCGAGCAGTTGCTGGGTGAGGGCGACGGGGTCGATTTCTGTAGACAGCCGTGTCAGCGTGCCACTCAGCCAGCGACTGAACAGCCCATTCTGTTGGCAGGTCAGCGGCGCCATGAACAGGCCTTCCAGCTTGGCCACATCCAGCCCATGGCGCTGCACGAATTGCGGCCCGAACACCACCGCCACTTCACGGTAGTTTTCCGGGGTGATCCAGGTGTTGTGGCTTTCTCCATTGAGCATGTACAGCGCGTTATCGCTGCCGTCGAAACAGAACGCCAATGAGCCTGGCGGTGCGTTGAAATGCTGCTCTACGCGGGTGTTCATGCACTCTTCGTACACCTCCACACCCTGCAAATCCAGGTAGCGGATTCGCCCGGCGAAATGCCCTGGGGACATCTGCTGGTACTGCTGCACCCAACCGGGTGTCGCATTGCATTGAGCGGCCACATCACCGGTGGTGAAGGCCTGTACGCGCAAAGCTGTTGCCTGTGTCATGGGTAACCTGGGCGCACTCTATTGGTGCGTTGTGGTTCGTGCAAAGTGGATAGATGCCGCAGGGGCGGCGGCATCAAGATAGACCTCAATGCGCCAGGAGTACAAGCCGGCGCATGCACCCAACCCATGCCGAGGTCCTTATGAACGCCCCCTTCGATCAGCTGTCCGCCTGGCTGAAAGAACACAAGATTACCGAAGTCGAATGCGTGATCAGTGATTTGACTGGCATCGCACGCGGCAAGATTGCACCCACCAACAAGTTCCTGCATGAGCGAGGCATGCGCCTGCCGGAAAGTGTGCTGCTGCAAACGGTAACCGGGGACTTTGTCGACGACGACATCTACTACGACCTGCTCGACCCGGCCGATATCGACATGGTCTGCCGCCCAGTGTCCAACGCCACCTATGTGGTGCCTTGGGCCATCGAACCCACCGCGATTGTGATCCACGACACCTTCGACAAGCAGGGCAACCCCATCGAACTGTCGCCGCGCAACGTGCTGAAGAAGGTCCTGCAGTTGTACACCGACCAGGGCTGGCAGCCGATCGTCGCGCCGGAAATGGAGTTCTACCTGACCCAGCGCTGCGAAGACCCGGACCTGCCGCTGAAAACCCCAGTAGGCCGCTCGGGCCGCGCCGAAACCGGTCGCCAGTCGTTTTCCATTGATGCGGCCAACGAATTCGACCCACTCTTCGAAGACGTCTACGACTGGTGCGAAGCCCAGGGGCTGGACCTCGACACGTTGATCCACGAAGACGGCCCGGCGCAGATGGAAATCAACTTCCGCCACGGCGATGCCCTCGACCTCGCTGACCAGATCACTGTGTTCAAGCGCACCCTGCGCGAGGCAGCGCTCAAGCACAACGTCGCCGCCACGTTCATGGCCAAGCCGGTGGCCGACGAGCCGGGCAGCGCCATGCACCTGCATCAGAGCGTGGTCGACATCGCCACCGGCAAGCCGGTGTTCGTCGACGCTGACGGCAACAAGAGTCCGCTGTTCCTGCACCACATCGGCGGCTTGCAGAAATACATCCCCAAGCTGCTGCCGATGTTTGCGCCCAACGTGAACTCGTTCCGTCGCTTCCTGCCGGACACTTCGGCACCGGTCAACGTCGAGTGGGGCGAAGAGAACCGCACCGTTGGCCTGCGCGTGCCCACCTCCAGCCCCGACGCCATGCGCGTGGAGAACCGTTTGCCCGGCGCCGACGCCAATCCCTACCTGGCGATTGCGGCTAGTCTGCTGTGTGGCTACCTCGGGATGATCGAGCAGATCGAACCCAGCGCGCCAGTGGAAGGGCGTGCCTATGAGCGCCGCAACCTGCGCCTGCCGTTCACCCTCGAAGATGCGCTGGCACGTATGGAGGATTGCGACACGGTCAAGCGGTACCTGGGCGACAAATTCGTGCGTGGCTACGTCGCGGTCAAGCGCGCCGAGCACGAGAATTTCAAGCGGGTGATCAGTTCCTGGGAGCGTGAGTTCCTGCTGTTGAGCGTCTAAAAAAACCAAAAAAGGGGTGTCGATATGCGTCTTGTGAAACAGCTTCTCCCGCTGGCCCTGGTGGCCGCGTTCAGCAGTGCCAGCCAGGCGGCGCCGACGGTCAGCGTCTACAACTGGACCGACTATATCGGCGAGACCACCCTGGCCGACTTCCAGGCCAAGACCGGGATCAAGCCGATCTACGACGTGTTCGACTCCAACGAAACCCTGGAGGGCAAGTTGCTCGCCGGGCGCACCGGCTATGACGTGGTGGTGCCGTCCAACCACTTCCTGGCACGCCAGGTGAAGGCTGGTGCGTTCCTCAAGCTCGACCGCGCGCAACTGCCCAACTTCAAGAACCTTGACCCCAAGCTGCTCAAGCTGCTGGAAAAAAATGACCCGGGCAACGCGCACTCGGTGCCGTACCTGTGGGGCACCAATGGCATCGGCTATAACGTCGACAAGGTCAAGCAGGTGCTGGGCATCGACCATATCGATTCGTGGGCGGTGCTGTTCGAGCCCGAGAACATCAAGAAACTCAACCAATGCGGCGTGGCCTTCCTCGACTCGGCGGACGAGCTATTCCCGGCGATCCTCAACTACATGGGCAAGGACCCGCGCAGCGAGAACCCCGAGGACTATAAGCAGGCCGAGGCCAAGTTGCTGACGTTGCGGCCGTACATCACCTACTTCCATTCTTCCAAGTACATCTCGGATTTGGCCAACGGTGATATCTGCGTGGCCTTCGGTTATTCCGGCGACGTGTTCCAGGCCGCCAACCGCGCCAAGGAAGCCAAGAATGGGGTGAACATCGCCTATTCGATTCCCAAGGAAGGCTCCAACCTGTGGTTCGACCTGCTGGCGATTCCCGCCGACGCGAGCAATCCGAAAGAAGCCCACGCGTTCATCAATTACCTGCTCGACCCTGAAGTGATCGCCAAGGTCAGCGCCTCAGTGGGGTATGCCAATGCTAACCCGGCGGCCAAGGCGTTCATGGACCCGGAACTGGTGAACAACCCTGAGGTGTACCCGTCTCAGGAGGTGCTCGACAAACTTTACATTTCCACCACGCCGACCCCGGCGACCATGCGCCTGATGACCCGCGCCTGGAGCAAAGTGAAGACCAACAAATGATGCCGTCGACTGACCACGCCCGGTCTTACTACCGGGCCACGGCCAACGCCCTGGCGGAGCGCCCCGCATTGGGCGCCGACCTGACCGCCGATGTGTGTGTGATCGGCGGCGGCTTCACCGGTGTGAATACCGCCATCGAGCTGGCCCAGCGTGGGCTCTCGGTGATCCTGCTGGAAGCCCGGCGCATCGGCTGGGGCGCCAGCGGGCGCAATGGCGGCCAGTTGATTCGCGGTATCGGCCATGACGTATCGGGTTTCGCCAAGTACGTGGGCGAGGAGGGCGTGCGTTACCTGGAGCGTGCCGGCATCGACTCGGTGGCCTTGGTGGGCGAGCGTATTCGCGAGCACAACATCGACTGCGACTTGCGCTGGGGCTTTTGCGAGTTGGCCAATACCTCGGCGCAATTTGCAGCGTTCAAGGGCGAGCAGGCTCACCTGGCGGCGCTGGGCTATACCCACCAAACCCGCCTGGTGGGGCCGCAGGATATGCCGCAAGTGGTGGGCTCGTCGGTGTATGCCGGCGGCCTGGTGGACATGGGCTCCGGGCACCTGCACCCGTTGAATCTGGTGCTGGGTGAGGCGCAGTTGGCCGAATCCCTTGGGGTGCGGATTTTCGAACATACCGAAGTCCTCGAACTGATCCACGGCGACAGGGTGCAGGTGCGCTGCGCTGGCGGCAGCGTGCGTGCCGACCACCTGGTGCTGGCGTGCAATGCCCATCTGGAGGAACTGGAGCCGCGCTTGAGCGGCAAGGTGCTCCCGGCGGGCAGTTATATCATCGCCACCGAGCCTTTATCTGAGGCGATGGCCAGCCAGTTAATTCCACAGAACCTCGCGCTGTGCGACCAGAAAGTCGGCCTGGATTACTATCGATTGTCCGCTGACCGCCGCCTGCTGTTTGGCGGCGCCTGCCATTACTCCGGCCGTGATCCGGTGGACATCGCCGCCTATATGCAACCGAAAATGCTCAAGGTGTTTCCGCAACTCGCCCATACCGCCATTGAGTTTCAGTGGGGCGGCAAGATCGGCATTACCGCCAACCGCTTTCCGCAGGTGGGCCGGTTGAGGCAGTACCCGAATGTGTTTTATGCCCAGGGCTATTCCGGGCATGGGCTGAACGTCACCCACTGGTGCGCCAGGCTGCTGGCCGAAGGTATCCACGCCGGCCACAGCACGGGCCTGGATATTTTCAGCCAAGTGCCACACATGACGTTTCCGGGTGGCAAGGCGTTGCGCTCGCCGCTGTTGGCGTTGGGGATGTTGTGGTATCGGTTAAAGGAGCTGATGGGTTGATCAACCGACGGGTTCGGTCAGTACTTTCCTGAAGGTTTCCACCAGAGGCCGCAGGTTGATCCGATGCCACGCCGCCCACAGCGGCGTGGTGTAGCTAAGCCACGGCAACTCCCGCAACACCACGCCGGGCGGGGCATTGCGGCTCAGGCCCTTTTGCACCATCGCCACGCCCAGGCCTGAAGCAACCAGGCCCAAGGCGGTAAACGGTTCACCGGCTTCCATGGGGATCTGCGGGGTGAAACCGGCGCGGATGCAGGCGGCGATAAAGTCGTCAGTTGGATGCGCGCCGGGTTTGCGCTGCACGCCGATCCATTCCTGATCGGCCAGGTGTTCGGGCAGCAGCTCGCTTTGGCGTGCCAATGGGTGGTGTTCCGGCAAGGCCAGCAGCATCGGGTCATCCAGCACTTGAAGCGCGATCAGGTCGGGATCATCGTCGGCCGGCGGCTCGTTCACCAGCGCGATATCCAGGCTGCGCTGACGCAGGCCTTCCAGTTGTTCGAGAGAGGGCAGGTTGTACAGCTTGATATGCACGGTGGGGCGATCGTCGCGCAGGATGCGCAGGGCATTGGGCAACACACCGGCATGCATGGCGTTTTCGATGTAGCCGATGCACAGCCCACCTTCTTCGCCACGGCCCAGGCGCTTGCCCAGGGACTCCAGGCGATTGGCATGGGTCAGCAGCGCTTTGGTTTCAGCCAGGAAGGTCTGGCCGTCACGGGTCAGGCGGATACGTTGCTGGCTGCGTTCGAACAGGGTCAGGCCCAGGCGCTCTTCCAGCTGGGCTATCTGTCGGCTCAGCGGCGACTGGGAGATGTGCAGGCGTTCGGCAGCACGGCCGACGTGTTCTTCTTCGGCGACCACTTCGAAGTAGCGCAGTTGGCGGAGATCGATCATGTTAGACCTACTAGGACTCAAGTTGGTCGCAGTATGTCTTGGACGGTCCGATCTCTGCAATCTAGGATCTGCTCAACGGTCACAGCGACCCCTGAACCCATTGAGGATCCACCATGAGCTTGAAAGACAAACTCCCAGGCCAGCTCGGCTTTGGCACCGCACCGCTGGGCAACATGTTCCGCGCCATTCCTGAAGACGAGGCTCTGGCCACCGTGGAGGCCGCCTGGAACGCCGGCGTGCGTTACTTCGACACCGCGCCGTTCTACGGCTCGGGCCTCTCGGAAATTCGTCTGGGCCAGGCCCTGTCGCAGTACAACCGCGATGATTTCGTGCTCAGCACCAAGGTTGGCCGGGTGATCCTCGACGAAGTCGAAGACAGCGCCCGTGACCTCGGCGAAAAAAGCGGCGTGTTCGAACACGGCCGCCCGAACAAGATGCTCAACGACTACAGCGCCGACGCCACCTTGCGCTCCATCGAAGACAGCCTGACCCGCCTGAACACCGATCGCCTGGACATCGTATGGATCCACGACATCGCCCAGGACTTCTACGGCGACCAGTGGCTGGAGTACTTCAACCAGGCCCGCACCGGCGCTTTCAAAGTGCTGACCCGCCTGCGCGAAGAGGGCGTGATCAAGGCCTGGGGCCTGGGTGTGAACCGCGTCGAGCCGTGCGAATTGACCCTGGACCTGACCGAAGCGCAACCCGACGGCTTTTTGCTGGCCGGCCGCTACACTCTGCTGGACCACGATCGCGCCCTGCAACGCCTGATGGACTCGGCTTTGGCGCAGAACGTCGAAATCGTCGTCGGTGGGCCCTACAGCTCCGGCATCCTTGCCGGTGGCGCGCACTTCGAATACCAGAAAGCCAGCCCGGCGATCATCAGCAAGGTCGAGCAGGTCAAGGCGATTGCCCAGGCATTCGGCGTGAGTGTGAAAGCCGCCGCGCTGCAATTCTCGCTAGCCCATCCGGCCGTGGCGGCGGTAATTCCGGGTGCCAGCCGTCCAGGCAGGATTGCCGAAGACGTTGCAGCGTTGTCAGAAAAGATCCCGGCAGCCTTCTGGCAGGCCTTGCGCGACGCCCGATTGATCTCGGATCGTGCACCACTGCCGCTTTAACTTCAGGAGTTTCAACCATGAAAATTGATGTAAGCGGCAAAGTAGCGATTGTCAGCGGCAGCACCGCCGGTATTGGCCTGGGCATCAGCCAGGCGCTGGCGCAGTCCGGCGCCACGGTGGTGGTGATCGGGCGCGACGCGGGCAAGGTGGATGACGCCTTGGCGAGTATCCGCCAGGCCGTTCCCGGCGCGGACCTGCGTGGTTTGGTGGCGGACCTCGGGACGGCCGAAGGCGCAGAAAAACTCTTCGCTGCCGAACCGCGTGCCGACATCCTGGTCAACAACCTGGGCATCTTCAACGATGTGGATTTCTTTGAGGCCCCGGACAGCGAATGGACACGCTTTTATGAGGTCAATGTGATCTCCGGCGTACGCCTGGCGCGGCATTACACACCGGGCATGGTCGAGCAGGGCTGGGGGCGGGTGATTTTCCTGTCGTCGGAGTCCGGCGTGGCGACCCCGGCGGACATGATCAACTACGGCGTGACCAAGAGCGCCAACCTGGCGGTGTCCCATGGTTTGGCCAAGCGCTTGGCGGGCACCGGCGTGACGGTAAACGCGGTGTTGCCTGGGCCGACCTTTACCGACGGCCTGGAGCAGATGCTCAAGGACGCTACCGCACAATCCGGGCGCAGTGCGCGGGACGAGGCGGATGTGTTTGTGCGTAACGCACGGCCGACCTCGATCATCCAGCGCGCGGCAAATGTGGATGAAGTCGCCAACCTGGTGGCGTACATTGCTTCACCCCTGTCATCTGCCACCACCGGTGCCGCGTTGCGGGTCGACGGTGGTGTGGTCGACAGCATGGCCATCTGAATTGTTTTTCATTTTCTGGAGTAATTAACGTGGCAACAGCGTCTTCTGTGATTGAAATCCCGGTTTCGGCCGATCAGGTCTGGCAATTGGTCGGCGGCTTCAACAGCCTGCCGGACTGGCTGCCGTTCATTGTCAAAAGCGAGCCAAGCGACGGCGGCCGCGTGCGTCACCTGCAAACCGCCGACGGTGGTGTGGTGGTGGAGCGGTTGCAGAGTTTTGACAACGTCGGGCGTACCTACAGCTACACCATTGAGCAGTCACCGTTTCCGGTGAGTGCGTACCTGGCGACGTTGCAGGTTGAAGCCTTGACCGAGTCGTCGGCGAAAGTGACCTGGTCGGGTGTGTTCACACCGGCGGCGGGGACTTCGGATGCGGCGGTGGAGGAGTTGTTTGCCGGCGTCTACAGCGGTGGGTTGGAGGCGTTGCGGGCTAACTTCCCGGCCTGATCGCCACGCACTGCAATTGAATGTGGGAGCGGGCTTGCTCGCGAATGCAGTGGGTCAGCCGATGTTTCGGTGACTGACCGACCGCATTCGCGAGCAAGCCCGCTCCCACTTTTTTGATCGGTGTGAACCTCAGGCTTTGGGCATAAGCTGCTGGCGGCATTCCAGGACTAATCTGGCACCGCCTTGCTCGCTGGTACCCACTTCCAACTTGAACCCATGCAAGTTGATGATCGCCGCCACAATCGACAAACCCAACCCGAACCCGCCTTGCTGGTCGCTTTCATCCACACGATAGAAACGCTGGAACACTGCGTCACGTTCCGCCGCGGGGATGCCGGGGCCGGAGTCGTGCACTTCAATGCGCGTGCTGCCGGCATCATTGACCCCGCGCAAGATCACTTCGCCGCCCGGCGGGGAGAACTTGATCGAGTTACTCAACAGGTTGGCCAGGGCCTCGAACAGCAGGGCGCGGTCGCCGGTGATCCACGGCAGGGATTCCGGGGTTTCGAGGCGCAATTGCAGTTCGCCTTCTTCAGCCAGGGGCAGGTAGAAGTCGTGCAGCTCGCGCAACAGCGGCAACGGGTCCATGACCAAAAAGCCGGAGCGACGCTGGTGGTCTTCCAGCTCGGAGATACGCAACAGCCCGCGAAAGCGCGCCATCAGGGTGTCGGTTTCGGCAATCGCGTCATCCAGTTTCACCGCGTAGTCCGATTCCGCCTCGGCCTCCTGCTTGATCCGGTACAGCTGCGCACGCAGGCGCGTCAGCGGGGTGCGCAGGTCGTGGGCGATGTTGTCGCACACGCCCTTGACCTCATTCATCAACTTCTCGATGCGATCCAGCATGGCGTTGACGATGGCCGCGAGCATGTCCAGTTCGTCGCGTCGGTTCGACAGCGGCAGGCGGTGGGTCAGGTCGCCGGCGACGATGGCTTCGGCGCTGGCCTGGATTCCGCGAATGCGTCGCAACGGGCGACGGCGCAATAAATGCCAGCCGGCAACGCCGGGGATAATCGTCAACGAAAGCGCCCACAGCAGGGCATGCCAGATGATCCGGGTCACGCCAAACAGCGAACCGTTGGCGCGCACCAGCACCAGCCAGCGGCCGTCTTCGGTGTGGGTGGCGACGGCGTCGCAGCTGTCCTTGGGCAACTTGGGGTCGTCGGAGTCGACGCAATTGGCCAGGGCGTGGATCTTGCCGTCCAGCGGCAGGTCGGGCGGCACCGCGCGGATCGGCCCGCTCAACGGGCGGAATTGCTCGTCGAACAAGCCGTAGGCGTCCACGCCCTTCATGTCGAAGGTCATGCTGGTGGTCAGGGCTTCCACCAGCTCCTCACCGTCAAAGCGCTGGAACAAGTGCTGGCGCTGCATCAGGGAATGGCGCGACAGGTCGCCCAGGTAACCCGACACCTCGTAATACAGCACCCCCATGAGGATGCAGCTCCACGCCACGAACAACGAACTGTACAGCGCCAGCAAACGGCTGCTGGAAGAGCGCCAGCCCTTAGAGGGGTTCAGCAATGACATAACCGGAACCTCGTACCGTGCGGATCAGCGGCGTGAGGCCCGGTGGGTCGATCTTCTTGCGCAGACGGCCGATGTGCACGTCGATCAGGTTGGTGCCGGGGTCGAAGTGATAGCCCCAGACTTCCTCGAAGATCATCATCCGCGACAGGATCTGCCCGGTGTTGCGCATCAGGAACTCCAGCAACTTGTATTCAGTGGGCAGCAGGCTCAGGGGCTGTTCGGCGCGGCTGGCTTCGCGGCTGATCAGGTTCAGCTCCAGGTCGGCCACGCGCAGGGCGGTTTCGAATTCCTGGACCGTGCTTTTGCGCCGCAGCAGCACTTCGACGCGGGCGGCCATTTCATCCGAGGCGAACGGCTTGGTGAGGTAATCATCACCGCCGGCACGCAGGCCGCGTACACGCTCATCTACGTCGGAGAGGGCGCTGATCATCAGGATCGGCGTCGACACACCAATCGTGCGCAGCGTGGTGACGATGGCCAACCCATCGAGCTCCGGCAGCATGCGGTCGAGGGTGATCAGGTCGTAATCGCCACTCACGGCGCGGACCAGGCCTTCGCGGCCGTTGTCTACCCAATCTACATCCAGTCCATGGCTACTCAGCTCGGCGACGATCTCGCGGGCGGTTACGGCGTCATCCTCGATGGTCAAAATACGGGTCATAGGATTACCTGGTGAGCGATTCACACTAGAAGTACGGGCATTTTGCCAAGAAATGGCTGAACGCTTCCTAAATAAAACTTCATGTTGGCAAAACTGACACATGTTTCATGACCGGCGGCAACGGAATGCATAACGCCCGCTCGTAATGGCCCTTTCTTGCAAGTTGCATGGTTCAAGTAAGTTCAATTTACTTAAGCTGCTGATTTATAACGTATTTAATTTTAGTGCGGACTGGCATGGTGCCTGCACTGTCCCTTTTGAGACTTGTAACACTATTTTTCTGCCTTGGAGCACAACAACAATGATCACATCCTCATCCACGCTGCAAGAGTCGAGCACGCTCTCCGGGGTATCCTGGGGGGCGATTTTTGCCGGGGCGGCCGCTGCGGCCGCATTGTCACTGATCCTGGTATTGCTGGGCTTCGGCCTGGGCTTTTCGGCGGTGTCGCCGTGGGCTGACAGCGGTATCAGTGCCAAGGGGCTTGGCATTTCCACGATTGTCTGGCTGGCATTCACCCAGATTGTCGCGTCCGGGCTGGGCGGTTACATCGCCGGCCGGTTGCGGGTGAAGTGGGCGAATATGCACGGCGATGAGGTGTACTTCCGCGATACCGCCCATGGTTTCCTGGCCTGGGCTGTCGCTACATTGATCACTGCGGTACTGGTGGTCGGTTCGGTCAGCAGTGTCGTCAGCGGCGGCGTGAAAGCCGGTGCCAGCGTTGCAGCCGGTGCGGCCAGCGGCATCACCCAAGCCGCCGGCAGTGCTGCCAAGGGCGTCAACGGTGGCGACTTCGACTACTACGTCGACAGCCTGTTCCGCGACGACCGCCCAGTCGCCGTCAGTGATGACGCCGCCCACGGTGTGGTTGCCCGCATCTTCACCCGCACCCTGAGCAATGACGGCCAACTGGCCCCTGAAGACCGTGCCTACCTGGCCCAGTTGATCAGCCAGCGCACCAACCTCAGCCAGGCAGATGCCGAAGCGCGTATCGACAAAGTCTACGGCGATGCCCGCAAAGCGGTGGAAGACGCCAAGCTCAAAGCCAAGCAGGCCGCTGATACCGCCGCCAAGGTCGCTGCCTACACCTCACTGTGGACCTTTGTGGCCCTGTTGATCGGCGCCTTCTTCGCCAGCTTCGCAGCCACCTTTGGCGGTCGTCGTCGCGATGCCGTGGTGTATGTCGAAACCGAACACTTCGTACGTTAATTCAAGGAGAACATCATGCGCTCATTACTGCTTTGGTTCCTCGGTGTGCCTATTCCGGTGATCATCCTGATCGCGATCTTCATGCACTGATTGTTGCGTTACCCAAGCCGCGCCTGAGCAACAGGCGCGGCTTTTTGCTGCAAGGCCAGCCAGCTTGCCACCAGCAACACACTTGCCAGTGCCGTCATCATCACCAACGGTGCCGACGTGCCATCGGACAACAGTCCGGTCGCCCAACTGCTCACAGCCGTCAGGAACATCTGGGTGAAAAAGAACAACCCGGATGCCGTTCCCGCGATTGCACCATAGGGCTGCAGCACCGACAGCTGACAGGCCGGAATCACCATCCCCACCGACACCATGATCAGTACCATCGGCAGCACGATCGCCAGCCATTCCCCTGGCAGTGCGACGGTTGCCAGCGCCAGAATCCCACTGCCCAGCACGTTCACGGCTATGCACAGTCGGGCGATGATCAGCACGGCGATGTTGTCAGCCAGGGCACAAGCTGCCGTGGCGAGGACATACAGAAACAACCCGGCCAGCAACACCGGACGACGACCAAAGCGGTCGGTGAGCGGACCACTGACCAGCAGCGAAATCGCCGAGCCGAGGGCGTACAGCGTCAGGGTCAGTTGCAACTGGCTGTCGCTGGTCTGGAAGTAATCGGCCATGGCGGGCAGGGCCGGCAGGTGCATGTCCAAGGTGATGCGTGGCAAGGCGATGAGCACGGTCAGCAGCACCAGCCAGAACCCGGTGGAGAGGGCGCGTTGAGTCATGGGACGTCTCGATGCAAAGAGTAGAGCCCGGACTCTAGTCGCATTGTGGTTTAATCATTAGGACCACTTGTTCCTTGTTTGATAGGACCACTATGAGCCAAGGAAAAACCGCATCCGCCCTCGATTTGCCGCGCCCCGACACGCTGGAGGCGGGCAAGCAGCAGGGCGCCTACGAAGCCTTGCGCGGTGCGATCCTGAACCGCCAACTGCCGGCGGGCAGCCGTTTGCCCTCCACGCGGAGCCTGGCCGAACGCTGGCGGGTCTCCCGTGGCACGCTGGAAGCCGTGTTCGACCGCCTGCACAGCGAAGGCTACGTGCAGCGGGTCGCCGGGTCCGGCACGCGGGTGTGCGCGGTGATCCCCGAGCAGTTCATCGCAGCGCCGTTGGCCAAGGACATACCCCGTCGGCCTGTGGAGTCTGATCTGCCGGACAGTGGTGTGCAGAGTCATGTACCCTTTGTCGCACGGCGCCCGGATGCCAGCCTGTTCGATCTGAAGAGCTGGGCCCGCTGTATCACCCGTGGGCTGTTGTCAGTCGGGCCGGGCGTGCTGGAAGCGTCCCATCCGGCCGGCCTGCCCGAGTTGCGCGCACAGATTGCCGACTACCTGCGCAGCTATCGCGGTCTGCATTGCGAAGCCGATGAGGTGATTGTCACCACCGGCATCCGCCACGCCCTGGACCTGATCGCGCGCAGCGTGCTCAAGGCTGGCGATAGGGCCTGTGTCGAGGATCCCGGCTACCTGCCGGCACGGCGCCTATTCACGCTGGCAGGCGCCAATGTGCAGGGCATCCCCGTCACGGCCGAGGGCCTCGATACTGCGCAACTTCCCGAGACAGCCCGTTTGGCCTACGTCACCCCGGCGCACCAGGCGCCCCTGGGCATGACGCTGTCGGTGTCCCGTCGCCTGGCGCTGCTGGACTGGGCAGCCCGCGCCGACGCCTGGGTGGTCGAAGACGATTACGACAGCGAGTACAACTACAACGCCGCGCCACTCGCCGCGCTCAAGTCACTGGATTCGGCCGACCGCGTGATCTACTGCGGCAGCTTCAACAAGAACCTGTTCCCCGGTTTGCGCGTGGGCTTCATGGTGGTGCCCAAGGTGTTGCGTCGCGGGCTGTTGCGCACCTTGCAACTCACCGGGCATTCGGTGGGGGCCACTGATCAATTGGGGTTGGTCGAGTTCTTGCGCAGTGGCGCCTTCGTGCGTCACTTGCGTGCCTCGCGCCAGGCATACCAAGCCCGTCGCGATGCGTTGCTGGAATACCTGGGCGGGCGCTGCGCGGTCAGTGGCCAGCAGGCAGGGTTGCATTTTGTGTTGTGGTTGCCGGCCGGTGTCGAAGAGGGCGATTTCTGCAACCATGCCGCCGAAGCCGGGTTGACGCTGCAGCCTCTAGGCAAGTTCTGTCACGGCGTGAGCTTGCCGCCGGCGGTGATCATCGGCTACACCGCGTTGACCCTGGCCCAGATCCGCTATCACGGCCGGGTTCTCACGCAATTGTTAATAGCGGCTTAACCCGCGCTTGGCTAGACTCGCGCCCCATGAGCCGCCTTTTGCGTTTAGTCCTGGTCCTGCTGTTGAGCCTCACGCTTCCCCTGACCGGGATGGCGGGTGTGCCTTCGAGCACCGAACCTTGCCCGATGAAGATGTCGGATATGCAAGTGATGACCGACATGAACCCGGACTGCTGTCAGGACGGTGTTGATCATGGCAAGGCCTGCAAACCCGGCCAGGAATGCAAGACCGGCGGCCTGTTGCAACTGTCCCTGCCGGTGCTCAAGGCGCCGTTGACCCTGGCCCATCCGCTGCTCGTCAGCGCCTCTTCGGATTTCATCCCCGACCGTACGCCGTCCGGCGTCTGGCGCCCACCCCGTTCCTGATTCCTGTTGCACCTCAAGACGCATCCCCTGATCGGGATGGCTTTGCTGTGGGCCGCGTAATGCGGCGCGCAGCGCAACGGAACAGGAATCTTCAACATGAATCCCCTCTACATGCGCGCTCTGGTGGTGGGCGTGCTGGCGTGGCCGGCGTGGGCGAGCGCGCTGACCCTGGACGACGCCCTGCGCCTGGCGCAGAACAATGCACCGTCGCTCGCTGCTGAGTCGGCCAAATTGCAGGCCGCGACCCAGGCGGCGATCCCGGCGGGTGAATTGCCCGACCCGAAGCTGGTGGTTGGCCTGCAGAACTTCCCCATCGGCGGGCCCAATCGCGGCACGTTGTATGGCGATGACATGACCGAACAAATGATCGGTATCCAACAGCAGGTGCCCAGCCGCGACAAGCGCAAGGCGCGTATCGAACTGGCCGATGCCACGGTGGAACGCACCGCGGCCGAAGGTCGGATCGAACGCCTGAACGTGCGCCAGGCCACGGCTCAGGCCTGGATCCGTGCCTATGCGGTGGAACGCAAAGAGGCCTTGTTCAAGGATTTCTACCAGCAGAACCGCCTGCTGCAGGACAGCGTGCGTGCGCAGCTGGCCGGTGGTCGCGGTCAGCCTTCGGATGCGGTGATACCGCGACAGGAAGCCGCCGAACTGGCCGGGCGTGAAGACGAGCTGACCCAGCAACGCGCCCAGGCCCGAGCGGCGCTCAAGCGCTGGATCGGCCCGGCCGCCAATGAAGCGCCCAGCGGCCAGTTGCCCAACTGGCCCATCGACGGGCGTTATAACCTGCATCAACACCCCGAGCTACAAGCCTTTGCACCGCGCACCCGCGAAGCCGAAGCGCGGTTGCGCGAAGCTAAGGCGCAAAAGACGTCGGACTGGAGTTGGGAAGTGGACTACCAGCACCGTGGCCGTGAATACGGCGATATGGTCAGCCTGCAATTGAGTTTCGACCTGCCGATCTTCCCCGGTCGCCGGCAAAACCCCGGGATCGCCGCCAAGCAAGCCGAACTGGATCAACTGGACGCCGAGCGCGAAGCGGTCACCCGCGAACACACCCAGCAACTGGATGATGACCTGGCGCAATACCAACGCCTGGACCGCGCCGTGCAGCGCAGTCAGGACAGCCTGGTGCCCCTGGCCGAAGAGAAGGTCGCACTGAGCCTGGCCGGTTATCGCGCTGGCAAGGGTGACTTGCTCAACCTGGTCAGTGCCCGCCGTGAGCTGGTCGAAGCCCGTTTCAAACAGATCGATGCCCTTGAGCAACGTGCCTTGGTTGGCGCGCAGCTGTATTTCGCCTACGGAGAAGCTTCCCATGATTAATCGACTCCTCGCAGTGGCGTTGTTGGGCGGCGGCCTGGGCGCTGGTTACTGGCTGGCGCAGGCACCGGCTCCGGTCGCGGCCATGGCCGACAACAAACCGGCGCTGTACTGGTATGACCCGATGTACCCACAGCAGAAATTCGACAAGCCCGGCAAATCGCCTTTCATGGACATGCAATTGGTGCCGCGTTACGCCGAAGGCGCCGCAGACAGCGCCGCCGTGCAGATCGACCCCCGTGTGGCGCAGAACCTCGGTGTGCGCCTGGCAACGGTCACCCGTGGCGTGTTGGCGTCCACACTGGACCTCTCCGGCATCCTCGCCTTCAATGAGCGCGACGTCGCCGTGGTACAGGCGCGGGCCAGTGGTTTTGTCGAGCGCGTGTATGACCGCGCGCCAGGGGATTTACTCAAGGCCGGTGCGCCTCTGGCTGACCTGTTGATACCCGAATGGGCGGCGGCTCAGGAAGAATTTCTGGCCTTGCGCCGCAGCGCGGATGCGAGCTTGTTGGCGGCAGCGCGTCAGCGTTTGCGCCTTAGCGGCATGCCCGCCGGGTTGATCGCGCAAATGGAGCGCAGCGGCCGTGCGCAATCGGTATTGACCGTTGCCAGCCCCATCGGTGGTGTCGTGCAAACCCTGGACGTGCGCGAAGGCATGACGATGGCGGCGGGGCAGACCCTGGCGCGCATCAATGGCCTGGATCGCCTGTGGTTGCAGGTCGCCGTGCCGCAATCTCAAGGTGCGGCCCTGGCTGTGGGGCAGGCGGTGGAGAGCCGCTTTGTCGGGCTGCCGGGGCAAGTCGTCAAGGGCACCGTCAGTGCCATTCTGCCGGCGATTGCCGGCGACAGCCGTACCGTGCAGGTTCGCGTTGAACTGCCCAATACAGACGGCACCTTGCGCCCCGGCATGACGGCCCAAGTGCGTCTGGCGCAATCCTCCCCGCAATCCGTACTGCAAGTGCCCAGTGAAGCGTTGATCCGTACCGGTAAACGTACGCTGGTGATGCTGGCCGAGGAGGGCGGGCATTACCGTCCGGTGGACGTCGAGGTCGGCGCGCAAAGCCAGGAGATGACGGTGATCCGCAGCGGTTTGCAGGAAGGCCAGCAGGTGGTCGCGTCCGGTCAATTCCTGCTGGATTCTGAAGCCAGTTTGCGCGGGATTATCCAACCATGATCGCCTTATTGATTCGTTGGTCAGTCGCCAACCGTTTTCTGGTATTGCTCGCAACGTTGTTTGTCACGGCCTGGGGCGTCTGGGCGGTGCAAAACACGCCGGTCGACGCATTGCCGGACCTCTCCGATGTGCAGGTGATCATCCGCACGCCGTATCCCGGCCAGGCGCCGCAGATTGTGGAAAACCAGGTCACCTACCCGATGACCACCACCATGCTTTCGGTGCCGGGCGCCAAGACCGTGCGGGGGTTTTCCTTTTTCGGCGACAGCTACGTCTATGTGCTGTTCGACGAAGGCACCGACTTGTATTGGGCGCGCTCGCGGGTGCTGGAATACCTCAGCCAGTTGCAGGCGCGCTTGCCCGCATCGGCTAAACCGGCGTTGGGGCCGGACGCCACTGGCGTTGGCTGGATCTACCAGTACGCATTGGTTGACCGCAGCGGCCAGCATGACCTGGCGCAGTTGCGCGCCTTGCAGGACTGGTTCCTCAAGTTCGAACTCAAGACCCTGCCCAATGTGGCCGAAGTCGCGACCATCGGAGGCCAGGTCAAGCAGTATCAGGTGCAGCTCGATCCGCTAGCCCTGGCCAATCGCGGCATCACCCAGGCACAGGTGGTGGAGGCCATCGGCAAAGCCAACCAGGAAACTGGCGGCTCGGTGCTGAACATGGGCGAATCCGAGTACATGGTGCGCGCGTCCGGCTACCTCAAGTCGCTGCAGGATTTTCGCGGGATTCCTTTGCGCCTGGACGCGAATAATGTGCCCGTGACGCTTGGCGACGTGGCAAGCATTCAGCTGGGCCCGGACCTGCGCCGGGGCGTGAGCGAGCTGGACGGTGAGGGCGAAGCCGTGGGCGGGGTGGTGATCCTGCGCAGTGGCAAGAACGCGCGGGAGGCCATCGCCGCCGTCAAGACCAAGCTTGAGCAACTGAAGAGCAGCCTGCCGCCCGGCGTGGAGATCGTCACCACTTACGACCGCAGCAAACTCATCGACCGCGCCGTGGAAAACCTCAGCCACAAGCTGCTGGAAGAGTTCGTGGTGGTGGCGCTGGTCTGCGGGATATTCCTGTGGCACCTGCGTTCGTCCCTGGTGGCGATCATCTCGCTGCCGGTGGGGGTGTTGATTGCGTTTATCGTCATGCGTTTCCAGGGCATCAACGCCAACATCATGTCCCTGGGCGGCATCGCGATTGCCATCGGCGCGATGGTCGACGCGGCGGTGGTGATGATCGAAAACGCCCACAAGAAAATCGAAGCCTGGCACCACGCCAATCCGGGTCGTGAACTCAAGGGCGAAGACCACTGGAAGGTCATGACCGACGCGGCGGTGGAGGTCGGCCCGGCGCTGTTTTTCTGCCTGTTGATCATCACGTTGTCCTTCATTCCGGTGTTCACCTTGCAGGCCCAGGAAGGTCGGCTGTTCGGCCCGCTGGCCTACACCAAGACCTACGCCATGGCGGCGGCCGCCGGTTTGTCGGTGACCTTGATCCCGGTGCTGATGGGCTACTGGATTCGCGGGCGTATCCCGGATGAGCAGCGTAACCCACTCAATCGCGGCCTGATCAAGCTCTACCAGCCTGCGCTGGAGGCGGTGCTGCGTCGGCCGCGCCTGACCCTGGTGGTGGCGTTGCTGGTGGTCGCCAGTGCGCTGTGGCCGATCTCGAAACTGGGTGGGGAATTTTTGCCGCCGCTGGACGAAGGGGACTTGCTGTACATGCCCTCGGCACTGCCGGGGCTGTCGACGCAAACCGCGGGTGAGTTGCTGCAACGCACCGACCGGCTGATCAAGACCGTGCCGGAAGTCGCCCATGTGTTTGGCAAGGCCGGTCGCGCCGAAACCGCGACCGACCCGGCCCCGTTGGAAATGTTCGAGACCACCATCGAGTTCAAACCCCGTGACCAATGGCGCCCGGGTATGACCCCGGACAAACTGGTGAAGGAACTCGACCGCGTGGTGCAGGTGCCGGGCTTGACCAACATCTGGATTCCACCGATTCGCAACCGCATCGACATGCTTGCCACTGGCGTTAAAAGCCCGGTCGGCGTGAAGGTCGCCGGTACCAGCCTGATGCAGATCGACGCAGTGACCCAGGCGGTGGAAAAGGTCGCCAAGGGCGTACCGGGCGTCAGTTCAGCCTTGGCCGAACGCTTGACCGGTGGGCGCTACATCGACGTGGATATCGACCGGGCAGCGGCCGCGCAATACGGACTGAACATCGCCGATGTGCAGTCGATTGTGTCCGGTGCCATCGGCGGGGAAACCATCGGCGAAACCGTGGAAGGCCTGGCGCGCTTCCCGATCAGCCTGCGCTATCCAAAGGAATGGCGCGACTCGGTGACGGCCTTGGCAAACTTGCCGATCTACACGCCGTCCGGCAGCCAGATCACCCTGGGCACGGTGGCCAAGGTCAAGGTGAGCGACGGCCCACCGATGCTCAAGAGCGAAAACGCACGGCCTTCCGGCTGGGTCTACATCGACGTGCGTGATCGCGACCTGGCGTCGGTGGTGAAGGACCTGCGCGCAGCGATCAACCAGCAGGTACAACTGCAACCGGGCATGAGCCTCAGCTATTCGGGGCAGTTCGAATTCCTGGAGCGGGCCAATCAACGCCTGAAATTGGTGGTGCCGGCGACCTTGCTGATCATCTTCGTGCTGCTGTACCTGACCTTTCGCCGGGCGGACGAAGCATTGCTGATCCTGGCGACTTTGCCGTTCGCACTGACGGGCGGGGTGTGGTTGCTTTACGGGCTGGGTTTCAACCTGTCAGTGGCCACGGGCGTAGGGTTTATCGCGCTGGCCGGTGTGTCGGCGGAGTTCGGCGTGATCATGCTGCTCTATCTGAAAAACGCCTGGGCCGAACGCAAGGATGGGAACCTGCTGGCCGCCATCACCGAAGGCGCGGTGCTACGGGTACGGCCCAAGGCGATGACGGTGGCGGTGATCATCGCGGGCTTGTTGCCGATCCTGCTGGACGGCGGCACCGGCAGCGAGGTGATGAGCCGCATCGCCGCGCCGATGATCGGCGGGATGCTTACCGCACCGTTGTTGTCGCTGTTTGTGATCCCAGCGGCCTATCGGCTGATGCTCAGTCGTCGAAGCCGACCTGCTCATGAATCTCATCCACCTTCAACTCCAACCGGTACGCCACCGCAATAAACAACGCTTGGCACAGGCACAGGGTGGCGCTCAACGAGCGGAAGGCAAACGACGAACCTTCATTCACCAACAGCACCGCGTTCGCCCGCTTGGCCAGGGGCGACAGGTTGCTGTCGGTGATGATCAACGTCTTGGCCTGATGATGCTGGGCAATCCGCAAACAGTGCTGGGTCTCTTTGCCGTAGGGCGTGAAGCTGATGGCAATCACCAAGTCGTTGGCGCGCACGCTGCGCATCTGTTCGCGATAACTGCCGCCCAGGCCTGAGATCAGGTGGATGCGCTTGTTGGTGTGTTGCAGGTTGTAGACCAGGTAATCGGCCACCGCAAAAGAGCGGCGCACGCCGACCACGTAGATATTGTCGGCGTTGACCACCAGGTCCACGGCTTTGTCGAACGCGACATCATCCAACTCCAACCCCAGGCGCTCGATGCCGGACAAAGTCGCGTTGACGCACTCACGCGCCAGGTCGCCGCCGCTGGCCTTCTGCGACTTGTTGGCGATCATGCTGCGGATGCGCTGCTGGTAGTTCTGCACCGGCGTGGTCTTGTGGGTATAGGCCTCGCGGAACAACGCCTGCATCTCACTGAAGCCACTGAACCCGAAGCGTTGCGAGAAGCGCACGATGGCCGACGGGTGCACCTCGCACTCGCGGGCGATGTCGCTGATGCGGTCGACCATGATCCGGTCGCTCTGCTGGCTCATGTAGCTGGCGATGCGCTTGAGCTGGCGTGGCAGGCTCTCGTATTCGTCGGTGATCAGCTGCAACAGGCGCTCGGCATTGATCGGAGGGCTGGCGAGAGTGTCTTCCAGGGTGGTCTCGGGATCGGTGCGGGACATGGGCAATCCTTCTGGCGTTGTTGTCTGTTGCGCTGATGGGTGGCGCAAGTCTACAGGGTAGGCGCAAAAAAATACCCCGGCATCACGGCCGGCGTGGCCTGCTGAAACGATGCACTGTCGTGGGATGGCCCCTGTACAAGCTTAATGGAAAAAATATTCCAATGAAAAAATATCTGGAATAAATATTGATTGGTGTCGCCGGACGTTCTAGTCTGCTCCCACCAAGAGCGTTTGCCGTCGCCACGTCGGTGCAACGCAGGCTGATAAAAATAACAGGAGCCAGCATGGGCCAGACTCGTTTTGCCAGTGGGCGTCAATTGGATCTGATTTGCCTCGGGCGCCTGGGCGTCGACCTCTATGCGCAGCAAGTGGGTGCGCGGCTTGAGGACGTGTCCAGCTTCGCCAAGTATCTCGGCGGTTCTTCCGCCAACATTGCCTTCGGCACCGCCAGGCTGGGGCTCAAGTCGGCGATGTTGAGCCGGGTCGGTGACGACCATATGGGGCGCTTCCTGGTGGAGTCCCTGGCCCGTGAAGGCTGTGACGTCAGCGGCATCAAGGTCGACCCGGAACGCCTCACCGCCCTGGTGTTGCTCGGCCTCAAGGACCGCGAAACCTTCCCCCTGGTGTTCTACCGCGAAAACTGCGCCGACATGGCCCTGCGCGCCGAAGACATCAGCGAAGCCTTTATCGCCTCCAGCAAGGCGTTACTGATCACCGGCACGCATTTCTCCACCGACGGCGTGTACAAGGCCAGCATCCAGGCCCTGGACTACGCGGCCAAGCACAACGTCAAGCGTGTGCTGGATATCGACTACCGCCCGGTGCTGTGGGGCCTGGCGGGCAAGGCCGATGGTGAAACCCGGTTTGTCGCTGACCAGAATGTCAGCCAGCACGTGCAGACCATCCTGCCGCGTTTTGATTTGATCGTCGGCACCGAAGAAGAATTCCTCATCGCGGGCGGCAGTGAAGATTTACTCACCGCGTTGCGCAGAGTGCGTGAACTGACCCCGGCGACCTTGGTGGTCAAGCTCGGCCCGCAGGGTTGTACGGTGATCCACGGCGCTATTCCCGCGCGTCTGGAAGACGGCGCCATCTACCCCGGCGTGCGGGTTGAAGTGCTCAACGTATTGGGCGCCGGCGATGCGTTCATGTCGGGTTTCCTCAGCGGCTGGATCAACGACGCGAGTGACGAGCGTTGCAGCCAGTTGGCCAATGCCTGCGGCGGCCTGGTCGTCTCCCGCCACGCCTGCGCGCCGGCCATGCCGACGCCGGCGGAGCTGGAATACCTGTTCAACAGCCCCGTGCCGATTACCCGCCCGGACCAGGACGTGACCCTGCAACGCCTGCACCGCGTGACGGTGCCGCGCAAGGCCTGGAAACAGCTGTTCGTATTTGCCTTCGATCACCGCTGGCAACTGGTGGACCTGGCGCAAAAGGGCGGCCAGGACCCGGCGCGCATCAGTGATGCCAAGCAACTGTTTATCCAGGCCATCGAACGCGTCGAGAAAAAACTCGCCGAACAAGGGGTGGCAGCCGACGTCGGCTTGCTCGCCGACCAACGCTTCGGCCAGGACGCGCTCAACGCCGCCAGTGGCCGTGGCTGGTGGATCGCGCGCCCGGTGGAAGTGCAGAACTCGCGCCCCCTGGCGTTCGAACATGGCCGTTCAGTGGGCAGCAACCTGATCGCCTGGCCTCAAGAGCAGATCATCAAGTGCCTGGTGCAATTCCACCCGGACGACGAGCCGATGCTGCGCCTGGAACAGGAAGCGCAACTCAAGGCGGTGTACGAAGCGTCAATTGTCAGCGGCCATGAACTGCTGCTGGAAGTCATTCCGCCCAAGGATCACCCGTCCACTTACCCTGACGTGCTCTACCGCAGCCTCAAACGCCTGTACAACCTGGGTATCTACCCGGCGTGGTGGAAGATCGAGGCGCAAACGGCCGAAGACTGGAAAAAGCTCGACGAACTGATCCAGGAACGCGACCCGTACTGCCGTGGCGTGGTGTTGTTGGGCCTGAATGCGTCGGCCGAATTTCTCGCCGACGGCTTCCAGCAGGCCAGCCAGAGCACCACCTGCCGTGGCTTTGCCGTGGGCCGCACGATCTTCCAGGAACCGAGCCGCGCGTGGATGGCGGGCGAGATCGATGACGAGACTTTGATCCAGCAGGTGCAAGCCACCTTCGAACAACTCATTAACGCCTGGCGCAGTGCGCGTCGCTGAACCGCTTTCCGGCAACTTTGAAAAACAATAAAAGGTGCAGCCATGCCCGCAATCCGAATTGGCATCAACCCGATCTCCTGGAGCAACGACGACCTGCCGGCCCTGGGCGGTGAAACGCCCTTGAGCACCGCCCTGAGCGAAGGCAAGGAAATCGGCTACGAAGGTTTTGAACTCAACGGCAAATTCCCCAAGGACGCCAAGGGCGTCGGCGATGTGTTGCGCCCTTATGACCTGGCGCTGGTTTCTGGCTGGTACTCCAGCCGCCTGGCCCGGCGCTCGGTGGCCGAAGAAATCGAGGCCATCGCCGGGCATGTCGAGTTGCTCAAGCAAAACGGTGCCAAGGTATTGGTTTACGGCGAGGTGGCCGATTCGATCCAGGGCTCGCGCATCCGCCTGATCGAACGCCCACGTTTTCACAGCGAACAGGCCTGGCAGGACTACGCCGACAAGCTCACTGAACTGGCGCGCTTCACCCTGTCCCAGGGCGTGCGCCTGGCGTACCACCACCACATGGGCGCTTATGTTGAATCCCCGGAAGACATCGACCAATTGATGCGCCGCACCGGTCCTGAAGTCGGCCTTCTGTTCGATTCGGGCCACTGCTACATGGGCGGCGGTGAGCCTATCGAGGTGCTGCGCAAACACATCGACCGCATCTGCCATGTGCATTTCAAGGACGTGCGCAAACCTGTGGTGCAGTTGGCGCGCAACCAGATGTGGAGTTTTCCCGACTGCATCGTCAACGGCACCTTCACCGTGCCCGGCGATGGCGATATCGACTTCGCGCAATTGCTTGATGTGCTACTGGCCGCGCATTACGAGGGCTGGCTGGTGGTGGAAGCCGAGCAGGATCCGGCGGTGGCACCCAGCTATATCTATGCGAAAAAAGGCTACGACACCCTGCGTGCGCTTCTCAACGAGAGGACTTGAGTGATGAGCTTGTTGGTCAAAAGCAGTAAACGCGGCCAGACCATGGTCGCCCTGGGAGCCGGACGCCTGGAGTACGTGGGCTTTTGCGCCTACCGCCTGAGCCTGGGGGAAACCCTGCCGGTCAGCGCCGGTGATAAAGAACTGTGTCTGGTGCTGCTCAGCGGCCGGGTTAGCATCGAAGGCGAAGGCTTCAACTGGCAGAATCTGGGGGATCGCCAATCGGTGTTTGAAGACAAATCGCCGTTCGCCGCCTACCTGCCACCGGGCACCGATGCCCAGGTCACCGCGTTGAGCGACGTACAGATTGCCGTGTGCGCCGCACCGGGCGCAGAGGGCTACGAACCTCGCCTGATCCGCCCCGAAAACTGCAAGCGCAGCGTTCGCGGCAAGGGCGCCAACACCCGCTACGTGTGCGACATCCTGCCCGACAGCGAGCCGGCCCATTCGCTGCTAGTGGTGGAAGTGCGTACGCCGTCCGGGCATTCGTCGAGCTACCCGCCGCACAAGCACGACACCGACGACCTGCCGCACCAGAGCTTCCTGGAAGAAACCTACTACCACCAGATCAACCCGCCCCAGGGCTTCGTGTTCCAGCGCGTCTACACCGACGACCGCAGCATCGACCAGGCCATGGCCGTGGAAAACAGCGACCTGGTGGTGGTGCCCAAGGGTTACCACCCGGTCAGCGTGCCCTATGGCTACGAGTCCTATTACCTGAACGTGATGGCCGGCCCCAAGCGTGCCTGGCATTTCCACAACGACCCGCAGCACAGCTGGCTGCTAGACCTCTAATCAGCGGTTTGGACGGAGAACAA
Source organism: Pseudomonas sp. DWRC2-2 (assembly GCF_049897885.1). Lineage (NCBI taxonomy): Bacteria > Pseudomonadati > Pseudomonadota > Gammaproteobacteria > Pseudomonadales > Pseudomonadaceae > Pseudomonas > Pseudomonas sp. DWRC2-2. The sequence continues at coordinate 19,811 of NZ_JAFCXD010000009.1, read as the reverse complement.
CAATAAATGAAGTCGCCTCTACGTTTCGCCCTTAACCGCATGGTTGCTCCGCATCTGTCCCTGCCGGATTTCATCCAGTTGGCTGCAACGCTCAAGTGCGATGCCATCGAGATCCGCAATGACCTGGCCGACAAGCAGATCGAGTTCGGCACCCCGGCCAGCCGCGTGCGTGAATTGTGCGCGGTGCAGGGCATCACCGTGCTGTCGATCAACGCGCTGTACCCCTTTGATGTGTGGAACGACGAACGCCGGGCCCAGGCGATCAAACTGGCGACCTACGCCCGTGAATGCGGGGCCCAGGGCCTGGTGATGTGCCCGCTCAATGAACCGGGCGATACGCGCAATGAAGCCCAGCGTGCCGCCGGTTTGCGCACGGCCTTGAGCGAGCTGGCGCCGATCCTGCGCGACTACGGGATTCTCGGCTTTATCGAGCCTCTGGGTTTTGAGGAATGTGCCCTGCGGCGCAAGCGCGTGGCGGTGGAGGCGATCAAATCCATCGGCGGCCTGGATGTGTTCCGCCTGGTGCACGACACCTTCCATCATCACCTGGCCAGCGAACACGAGTTCTTCCCGGAACTGACCGGGCTGGTGCATATCTCCGGCGTGGACGATAGCGAGGCGCCGCTGAATTCGATTCGCGACGGCCACCGCGTGCTGGTGGGCGAGGGCGACATCCTGGGTAACGCCGCGCAGATCGACACCTTGCTCAGCACCGGCTACAGCGGCTACCTGTCGTTCGAACCGTTTGCCGAGAGCGTGCATGCATTGGCGGATATCCAGCAGGCGTTGGGGGCAAGCATCGCCCACCTGCAGAAACGATAAGGGGCGCGAGATGACCACCACACGATTGACCATGGCCCAGGCCCTGGTGAAGTTCCTGGATAACCAATACATCGAAGTCGACGGCGTGCAGAGCAAGTTCGTCGCCGGGGTGTTCACGATTTTCGGCCACGGCAACGTGCTGGGGCTGGGGCAGGCCCTGGAGCAGGATGCCGGCGACCTGGTGGTGCACCAGGGCCGCAACGAGCAGGGCATGGCCCACGCTGCCATCGGTTTCGCCAAGCAGCACCTGCGCCGCAAGATCTACGCGTGCACGGCTTCAGTAGGCCCTGGTGCTGCCAATATGCTCACCGCCGCCGCGACCGCCACGGCCAACCGCATCCCGTTGTTGCTGTTGCCCGGTGATGTGTACGCCAGCCGCCAGCCTGACCCGGTGCTGCAACAGATCGAGCAGTTCCACGACTTGAGCATCAGCACCAACGATGCCTTCCGCTCGGTGAGCAAGTACTGGGACCGCATCAACCGCCCCGAGCAGTTGATGACCGCCGCCATCCACGCCATGCGCGTGCTCACCGACCCGGCCGAGACCGGCGCGGTGACCCTGGCGTTGCCCCAGGACGTGCAGGCCGAAGCCTGGGATTATCCGGATTACTTCCTGCAGAAACGCGTGCACCGCATCGACCGTCGCCCGGCCACGGCTGCGATGATCAGTGATGCACTGGCGGCGTTCCGCGGCAAGCGCAAGCCGCTGATCATCTGCGGTGGCGGGGTGAAGTACTCCGGCGCCAATGCCGCGCTGCAAGCCTTTGCCGAACGCTTTGAGATTCCCTTCGCGGAAACCCAGGCGGGCAAGAGCGCCGTGGTGTCCAGCCATCCGCTGAATGTCGGCGGGATTGGTGAAACCGGCTGCCTGGCGGCAAACCTGCTGGCGCCCGAGGCTGACCTGATCATTGGCATCGGCACGCGCTATACCGACTTCACCACCTCGTCCAAATCGCTGTTCAAGCATGCCGACGTCAAGTTTCTCAACCTCAACATCAGCCCGTGTGATGCCCTGAAGCTGGATGGCGTGCAGGTGTTGGCCGACGCCCAAGTCGCCCTGGAAGCACTGGCGGATGCCCTGGGCGATTACCGTTCCGGCTGGGGCGGGCAGATCAGCGAGGCCAAGGCGCAGTTGGACGCCGAAGTGGACCGTGTGCATCAGGTCGAATATGCCGGCGACGGTTTTGTGCCTGAGGTCGACGACCTCCTGGACCGCGCGGTGCTGCGTGAATTTATCGAGCTGACCGGGTCGTGCCTGACCCAAAGCCGCGTGCTGGGCGTGCTGAATGAAACCCTGGCCGACGACGCCATCATCGTCGCCGCCGCCGGCAGCCTGCCCGGTGATTTGCAACGCGCCTGGCGCAGCAAGGGCGTGAACACCTACCACGTCGAGTACGGCTATTCGTGCATGGGCTACGAGATCAACGCCGCCCTGGGCGTGAAACTCGCCGAACCGAGCAAAGAGGTCTATGCCCTGGTCGGTGATGGCTCCTACATGATGCTGCACTCGGAGCTGGCTACCTCGATCCAGGAGCGGCGCAAGATCAACGTGGTGCTGCTGGACAACATGGCGTTCGGCTGCATCAACAACCTGCAGATCGGCAACGGCATGGACAGCTTTGGCACCGAGTTCCGCTACCGCAACCCCGAGAGCGGCAAGCTCGACGGTGGCCTGGTGCCGGTGGACTTCGCCATGAGCGCAGCGGCCTATGGCTGCAAGACCTACAAGGTCAGCAGCGTGGAACAGCTGCAAGCCGCGCTGGCCGATGCGCGTACGCAAACGGTATCCACGTTGATCGATATCAAGGTGCTGCCCAAGACCATGATCCACGGCTACCTGTCGTGGTGGCGGGTGGGCGTGGCGCAGGTTTCCACCAGCGAGCGCACAAATGCCGCCGCAAAAAAACTCAATGAACACCTGGCGAAGGCCCGGCAGTACTAATAAAAAGAGGAGTGTTTGTATGTCTTTGAAGCTCGGTGTCATCGGTACAGGCGCTATCGGCCGGGACCATATCCGTCGTTGCAGCCAGACCTTGCTCAACAGCCAGGTAGTAGCGGTGACCGACATCAACCTGGAGCAGGCCGCCAAGGTGGTGGCTGACTTGAATATCAGTGCCGAGGTGTACGCCGACGGCCATGCGCTGATCAATTCCCCGGAAGTTGAAGCGGTACTTGTCACCTCTTGGGGCCCGAGCCACGAAGAGTTCGTGCTGGCCGCCATCGCCGCCGGTAAACCGGTGTTCTGCGAAAAGCCCCTGGCGGTCACCGCCGAAGGCTGCCGCAAGATCGTCGATGCTGAGGTGGCGTTCGGCAAGCGCCTGGTGCAAGTCGGCTTCATGCGCCCGTACGACGAAGGCTATCGCGCCCTCAAAGCCGTGATCGACAGCGGCCAGATCGGCGAGCCGCTGATGCTGCACTGCGCGCACCGCAACCCGACGGTGGGCGAGAACTACAAGACCGACATGGCGATCACCGACACCCTGATCCACGAACTGGATGTGTTGCGCTGGCTGCTCAACGACGACTACGTGTCGGTGCAGGTGGTATTCCCGCGCAAATCCAGCAAGGCGCTGGCCCATCTGCGCGACCCGCAGATCGTGCTGCTGGAAACCGCCAAGGGCACGCGCATTGATGTGGAAGTGTTCGTGAACTGCCAGTACGGCTATGACATCCAGTGCGAAGTGGTGGGGGAGACCGGCATCGCCAAGCTGCCGGAGCCGTCCCAGGTGCAACTGCGCAGTGAAGCGAAGCTGTCCAACGCGATCCTGATGGATTGGAAGGACCGGTTTATCGGGGCCTATGACGTGGAGTTGCAGGCGTTCGTCGACAGCGTGCGCGCCGGCCAAATCGGCGGGCCGTCGGCGTGGGATGGCTTTGCGGCGGCAGTGGCGGCGGATGCATGCATCGAGGCGCAGAACAGTGAGCAGATTGTGAAGGTGAGCCTGCCGGATCGTCCGCACTTCTACGGCTGATCACCATCGCACAGGTGGAGTGCAATCAGTGTGGGAGCGGGCTTGCTCGCGAAAGCGGCATGTCAGACAAAAAATCTTCATCTGACACACCGCTTTCGCGAGCAAGCCCGCTCCCACAGTTGAATTGGGTTTCCACTTCAATTGAGGAGTGTATGTATGCGAATTGGATTGGTCGGCTACGGCCACGGAGGGCGCTTCTTTCATGCGCCGCTGATTGCAACACTGCCCGGCGCTACGTTTGTTGGCGTGGTGACACGCTCGTCGGAGCGACGACAGCAATTGAACACGGACCTTCCCGGTGTAAAGGCCTTCGACTCCATCGGCCAGATCGTCGAGGCCGGTGTCGACGCCCTAGTCATCTCCACCACCCTCAAAGGCCGCCCGGCCTTGGTGCTGGAGGCCATCGAACACGGTGTCACCGTGGTCAGCGATAAACCCTTCGCCGCCAACGCCGAACAGGCCCAGGCGCTGATCACCGCCGCCGAGCGCCAGGGCACGCTGCTTAGCGTGTATCAGAACCGGCGTTGGGATTCGGACTACCTGACCCTGCGCAAGCTCCTCGACGCTGGCGCCTTGGGCAAGATCACCCGCTTTGAGTCCCGCGTGGAACGCTACAGCCCGCACGCCGTGGGCAACGCCAGCGGTGGTGGCTGGCTGCGCGACCTGGGCAGCCATTTGGTCGACCAGGCGTTGCAACTGTTCGGCCCGGTGGATCGGGTGTTTGCCCAGCTGCATTACACCGCCGAACACCCCACGGTGGATCACGGTTTCTTTGTCTCACTGACCCATGCCAATGGTGTGATCTCTCACCTGTGGGGCAACGCCTTGCAAAACAGCCAGGCACCGCGTTTTCGCGTCAGTGGCAGCGCAGGCTGTTACACCGTCGAAGGCCTGGACGGCCAGGAAGAAGCATTGATGGCTGGCAAATCGCCTAAAACCGAAGGTGAGCACTGGGGCGCCGAAGAGCATCGACGTTGGGGCTGGTTCGAGCAAGGTGCGGAGCGTGAGCGAGTCCCCTCGGAGAAAGGCTGCTGGACGCAGTTCTATCGGCAGTTGCAATTGGCGGTACAAGGGCAGGGACCCTTGCCGGTGGACGCCTACGACGCCCTGGAAACCACCCGTATATTGGACGCCGCACGCCTCAGCGCCGAGCGCCAGCAGGTGGTTTCAACAAAAATAGAATAAAATTCTAAAACAGGTTGATATGGAAATTATTTTCCAATAAAGTCTTTTCCAGGTTGCATAAAGTACGTTTGGACTCGATCCGGGCGACTCAACAAAAACAAGATCAAAAACAACCAGGTACCGTCAGATGAAAATCTTCAACGCTGTACTGCGAGTTTTACGCCCTGCCAAAGCGCCCCGCGGTCTGCCCCGCGCCCGGCCGTTCTACTTCTCCTTCCTTAATGTGCTGTGCGTCGAAAACAAAGGCGCGCTGGTGTGCTGCATTCCCGGTGCACCCGTCGTCCGGCTGCCTGCCGAGCTCTGATAAACGCAACGTCCAAAAAACCAACAAGAAAGTGGAGACAGACCGTTCATGAAGACCCCGATCCGTTTTACCGCCCTGGCCTTGTCCATGCTGCTCGCCAGCGGTGTTGCCTCGGCTGCTGATCTGAAGATAGGCGTGAGCATGTCCGCCTTCGATGACACCTTCCTGACCTACCTGCGCGAAGACATGGACAAGCAGGCCAAGTCCTATCCCAAGGGCGATGGCGTGCAATTGCAGTTCGAAGACGCCCGTGCCGACGTGGTCAAGCAACTGAGCCAGGTCGAGAACTTTATCAGTCAGAAAGTCGACGCGATCATCGTCAACCCGGTGGATACCGCGTCGACCAAGAACATCATCAATGCCGCCACCAAGGCCGGCATTCCGCTGGTGTTCGTCAACCGTCGTCCTGACCAGAAGGACCTGCCCAAGGACGTAGTAGCAGTGACATCCGACGACGTCGAGGCCGGCAAGCTGCAAATGCAGTACATCGCCGAAAAGCTCGGTGGCAAGGGCAAGATCGTGATTCTGCTGGGTGACCTGGCGAACAACTCCACCACCAACCGCACCAAGGGGGTGAAGGAAGTGCTGGCCAAGTACCCGGACATCAAGATTGAGCAGGAACAGACCGGTATCTGGCTGCGTGACAAGGGCATGACCCTGGTTAACGACTGGCTGACCCAGGGCCGTGAGTTCAATGCGGTACTGGCCAATAACGATGAAATGGCCATCGGCGCGTCCATGGCCTTGAAGTCGGCAGGCACCAAGCCTGGCACGGTATTGATCGCCGGTGTGGATGGTACGCCGGATGGTTTGAATGCGATCACCAAGGGTGACTTGGCGGCGTCGGCGTTCCAGGACGCCAATGGCCAAGCGGTGGGTTCAGTGGAAGCGGCGCGCAAGATGGCCAAGAAAGAGCCTGTCGAGCAGAACCAGATCATTCCGTTCCAGCTGATCACGCCGGAAAACGTCAAAGACTTCAAATAACAACAATAAGCCGGCAGGGCGGTCTTGGCCGCCCTGCAGATGGAGTACGTTCCTATGCTCGCTCAAGCGACTGTCTCGCAGCCTCCCGGTATCCAGCCCGTCGGGTTGGAAGAACCCTACCTGTTGGAAATCACCAATATCAGCAAAGGCTTTCCCGGCGTTGTAGCCCTGGCGGATGTGCAACTGCGGGTGCGCCCCGGTTCGGTGCTGGCGCTGATGGGCGAGAACGGTGCGGGCAAGTCGACGCTGATGAAAATCATCGCCGGCATCTACCAGCCCGACGCTGGGGAAATCCGCCTGCGTGGCAAGCCGATCGTGTTTGAAACACCCCTGGCGGCCCAGAAGGCCGGGATCGCGATGATCCACCAGGAACTCAACCTGATGCCGCACATGAGCATCGCCGAGAACATCTGGATCGGCCGCGAGCAGCTCAACAGCCTGCACATGGTCAACCACCGCGAAATGCACCGCTGCACTGCCGAATTGCTGGCGCGCCTGCGCATCAACCTGGACCCCGAGGAACACGTGGGCAACCTGAGCATCGCCGAGCGGCAGATGGTCGAGATTGCCAAGGCGGTGTCCTACGACTCCGACATCCTGATCATGGATGAGCCGACATCGGCCATTACCGAGAAGGAAGTGGCCCACCTGTTTTCGATCATTGCCGACCTCAAGTCCCAGGGCAAAGGCATCGTCTACATCACCCACAAAATGAACGAAGTGTTTGCCATCGCCGATGAAGTGGCGGTGTTCCGAGACGGCCACTACATCGGCCTGCAGCGCGCCGACAGCATGAACAGCGACAGCCTGATCTCGATGATGGTCGGCCGTGAACTGAGCCAGTTGTTCCCGGTGCGCGAGACGCCCATCGGCGACCTGTTGCTGACGGTGCGCGACCTGACGCTGGACGGCGTGTTCAAGGACGTGTCGTTCGACCTGCACGCCGGCGAAATCCTCGGTATCGCCGGCCTGATGGGCTCGGGCCGTACCAACGTGGCAGAAACCATTTTTGGCATCACCCCCAGCAGCAGCGGCCAGATCACCCTGGATGGCAAGGCGGTGCGCATCACCGACCCGCACATGGCCATCGAAAAAGGCTTCGCGCTGTTGACCGAGGATCGCAAGCTCAGTGGCCTCTTCCCGTGCCTGTCGGTCCTGGAAAACATGGAAATGGCGGTGTTGCCGCACTACACCGGCAACGGCTTTATCCAACAGAAAGCCCTGCGCGCACTGTGCGAAGACATGTGCAAGAAGCTGCGGGTGAAAACCCCGTCCCTTGAGCAGTGCATCGACACCTTGTCCGGCGGTAATCAGCAGAAGGCCTTGCTGGCGCGCTGGCTGATGACCAACCCGCGGCTGCTGATCCTCGATGAACCCACCCGTGGCATCGACGTAGGCGCCAAGGCAGAGATCTACCGATTGATTTCATTCCTCGCCAGCGAAGGCATGGCGGTGATCATGATTTCCTCCGAATTGCCCGAAGTGCTGGGCATGAGCGACCGGGTCATGGTGATGCACGAAGGCGAATTGATGGGCACCCTGGACCGTAGCGAAGCGACCCAGGAAAAAGTCATGCAGTTGGCCTCCGGGATGACGGCAGTCCACTGACGTACAGAATAAGAAGGTGATTGGCTATGAACGCAATAACGGACAACAAACCTGCGACGGTGCCGACTAAAAGTCGTCGACGCATGCCCACCGAGCTGAGCATCTTCCTGGTGCTGATCGGCATCGGCCTGGTCTTCGAGCTGTTTGGCTGGATCGTGCGGGACCAGAGTTTCCTGATGAACTCCCAGCGCCTGGTGCTGATGATCCTGCAAGTGTCGATCATCGGCCTGCTGGCGATCGGCGTGACCCAGGTGATCATCACCACGGGGATTGATCTGTCCTCCGGCTCGGTGCTGGCGCTGTCGGCGATGATCGCCGCGAGTTTGGCCCAGACTTCCGATTTTTCCCGTGCGGTGTTCCCGAGCCTGACCGACTTGCCCGTATGGATCCCGGTGGCGATGGGGTTGGGCGTGGGGCTGCTGGCGGGGGCGATCAACGGCAGCATCATCGCCGTCACCGGCATCCCGCCGTTCATTGCGACCCTGGGTATGATGGTCTCGGCCCGTGGCCTGGCGCGTTACTACACCGAAGGCCAGCCGGTGAGCATGCTCTCGGACTCCTACACGGCCATCGGCCATGGCGCGATGCCCGTGATCATCTTCCTGGTGGTGGCGGTGATCTTCCATATCGCCCTGCGCTACACCAAGTACGGCAAGTACACCTACGCGATTGGCGGCAACATGCAGGCGGCGCGAACGTCGGGCATCAACGTCAAACGCCACTTGATCATCGTGTACAGCATCGCCGGACTCTTGGCTGGCCTGGCGGGTGTGGTGGCCTCGGCACGTGCCGCCACCGGCCAGGCCGGCATGGGCATGTCTTATGAGCTGGATGCGATTGCGGCGGCAGTGATCGGCGGTACCAGCCTGGCAGGCGGGGTTGGGCGTATCACCGGCACCGTGATTGGCGCGCTGATCCTTGGGGTGATGGCCAGCGGGTTTACTTTTGTCGGAGTGGACGCGTATATCCAGGACATCATCAAAGGCTTGATCATTGTGGTGGCGGTGGTGATCGACCAGTATCGTAACAAGCGCAAGCTCAAACGCTGACTCAATCTAAAAATGTGGGAGCGGGCTTGCTCGCGAAAGCGGTGAATCAGTCACAGGTGTGTTGACTGGGAGACCGCATTCGCGAGCAAGCCCGCTCCCACAGGGGCTCATCGCCGATCAGTTTCAACCGTTTGTCTTCTATATAGCTCCACAACACTGAATTTCTTGCTATAAACGCACTCCGATGACCATTCGCCGAGCCCGTCCTGGTGCTTTTGGGGGTTATCTCGGAAAAATTGCCTGTCTTTTCAGTTGCTGCGCCCTCAAGTCGGCCTTAGACTGCCGCCCCTCGTAAATTGAGTGCCGGGTGGCGCTTGAAATGGATGGCGCCCTTCCGAGACCTGCAGAGGTCGGCCGGAACGCTCCCTTATTCGCCTTAATGCACGTATTTTTTATAGAGAAATCAATGACAAAGGAAAAGTTGCTGGCCATGCCGGCGGATGACTACATGAATGCCGAACAGCACGCTTTTTTCGAGCAGTTGCTGCAAGACATGAAAGTGGAACACCACGAGCGCATTGAACAGAACCGTATCGCCATTGAAAGCCTGGACACCCCGGCTGACCCGGCTGACGCTGCTTCCGTTGAAGAAGAGCGCACCTGGCTGGTCAACGCCATTGACCGCGACCAGCGTATGCTGCCGCAGCTGGAGCGTGCACTGGAGCGCATCAAGGAAGATTCCTTCGGCTGGTGCGATGACAGCGGCGAGCCTATCGGCCTCAAGCGCCTGCTGATCAGCCCGACCACCAAGTACTGCATCGAAGCGCAAGAGCGCCACGAGCAGATCGACAAGCATCAGCGCCAAGCCTGATGCGGTGAAGCTGGGGGACCGTCCTGCGGTTTCCCAGGGAAAGACCCGTTACACCCTGTCTATTGATCTGTTGCAAGCTACCCCACTAAAGGCCCATGGATAATGGCCCGATAGTGGCGTTTAATGCAGCGACAATAATGACAAGCAGTGGGGTAACGAAGATGGCTGGAGACGGATCTCTGATGGGCGCAGCAGTGTCACCGCAAACGGTGGCGCGCGGGCTGCCCGGCTGGCTGACGCCACTGTTGCAGAGCACCGTCCTGGTGTTGGTCCTGCTTGGGTTGGCGCTCGCCAGCCTGCCGCTCTACCTTTGCCTGCCACTGGCTCTGCTGGTGATCTGGCTGCCTCGATTGAAAAGTCGCACACCTGTTATCGCATCTTCCGATGCCGTCGATGCCATCGGCGAATTGACGCGCGACCTGTCCTACACCACCAGTCATAACGCGTTGTCCGCCGCCGGTGTGGCCTATTCGGTCAAGCAACTGGCCGCGCGCGTGCAGTCGCAGCTGGGCGCGGCCAAGCAGATTGTCAGCAGTGCCGAGGTGATGATCGGCACTGAAAAGGTCACCTCCCAACTTAGCCGCGAAGCGCTTGGTGCCGCCAGCCAGGCCCATCAACGCAGCACCGAAGGCCGCGAAGTGCTGGCCCAGTCGATCACCCGCATGCACCAGCTCAGCCAGCGTGCGAATGCCAGCCGTGAACTGATCGAAGCCTTGAGCCTGCGCAGCGAGGAAATCCAGCGGGTGACCCTGGTGATCCAATCCATTGCCAGCCAGACCAATCTGCTGGCACTCAACGCGGCCATTGAAGCGGCGCGGGCCGGTGAGCATGGGCGTGGGTTTGCGGTGGTGGCGGATGAAGTACGCGGGTTGGCGGGGCGTACGGCCACGGCCACCGATGAAGTCGGGGTGATGGTCGCGGATATCCAGCAACGCACGGCCCAAGTGGTGGAGCAGATTCGCCAGCTCTCGGCGGACCTGCATACCGGCGTCGAGCAGGTGGAGCACGCCGGTGAGCAGCTGCAAAGCATCGCCAGCCTGGCGGCGGATGTGGAAGGCCAGGTCAATGAGATCGCCCAGGGCACCGACACCAACCGCACCCAGCTCGACAGCCTGTTCCATGCCGTGGAACAGATGCGCAGCGACCTGGCCGTCAGCGACCAGCAAACCCGCCAGTTGGCCGACGCTGCCGTGCAGATGGAAGGGCAGGCTGAAACCATCAGCGAGCGCCTGGCGGAAGTCGGGCTGGATGACTATCACCAGCGCATCTACGACCTGGCGCGCGAGGGGGCGAGCCGGATTGCTGCGCAATTCGAAGCCGACGTGCAGCAGAACCGGATCAGCCTGGATGACCTGTTCGACCGCAGTTACACGCCGATCGCCAACACCCGCCCGAGCAAATACCACACACGCTTTGACGGCTACACCGACCAGGTGTTGCCGGCGATCCAAGAAGCGCTGCTGCCACGCCATGAAGGCTTGGTCTTTGCCATTGCCTGCACGCCGCAGGGCTATGTGCCGACGCATAACAAGGCGTTTTCCCACGCGCTGACCGGCGATGCGCAGGTGGATGCGGTGCAGAACCGCACCAAACGCAAATTCGAAGACCGCACCGGAATCCGATGTGGCAGCCACCAGCAGGCCGTCTTGCTGCAAACCTATACCCGCGACACCGGAGAGCTGATGCACGACTTGTCGGTGCCGATCATGATCAAGGGCCGGCATTGGGGCGGCTTGCGCCTGGGCTATAAACCCGAAGCGGTGAAGGGCGGACGCTAGGGATTATTGCTGTTTATGCAATGGAGCTATTCCGGGGATAGCTTTTTCCAACTGGAAGAAAACCGTAGCATGGCCAACATTGTTAGCCAGCTAACTAATGCTGCGGAGAAGCTCCATGCAAAACAAAGTCGATGTCGCCGTGATGATTGGCAGTGGCGTACCCCAAACCCTGCGTGCGCTGGGCCAGAGGGCCTGCTGGGTGGTGTTGCTCAACGGTGAGCAACGCGGTACGGCGTTCGCCAGTCGCGATGAAGCGGAGGAGTGCAGGGCTGCCTGGCAGGCGCTGTTGCGCCTGGAACAGTCGGACAGCCTGCATTGAGACGGGTTTATTGCGATTGATGCAGGCGTTGATTCAGCTCATCCACGGGAATCGCCCATTCAGCGTCCTCGCGCAGCTCTTCTTTCAGAAAGGCTGCTTGCTGTTTAGACCAGAACGGCGCATCGATCAGCTTTACATCTTCAGGCAAGGGATGCGCGACGATAAAGGCGTCGATGGCGTCCGGGGTTGAATCCAGGCCCAATTGTTCGAACAGGGTTTCAAGGGTAGGAATTGGCGCGTCCATATCGTTCTCCATGCAGGGTGGTCGTTGTACATGGGAGGGTTACGGAGCAGCAGAGTTCTATCGGATTGTCAGGAATTCAAGGCTCCGGCATCCACAGCAGCTTTCAGGGCCTTGGCGGATTCCTTGGCTGCGAGGGCAGCAGCGTCGACGGTTTTGAACCAGCGGTCCTTTTCCACTTGATGGGTGGTGACAGTGGTCAGCGGTGGCTTGGCCCGCATGATGATCACTGCTTGAAACTCACCGTCTACTTCCCTTGCGTCGCCATGGATGAAAAATTCGCCGATATCAAATTCCGTCACGTAGAGCCTTCCCTTGGAGATAACTGCACTGGTGAAGCCTGGCCCGCAGGGCGCATACTTCGGTGGACGGGCCAGTATGGCAGTTGTTGCAGGTCGGCGGCGCAGTTAAGTTATCGGGCGGATGAAACGACCGCTCCGTGAGGTGCCTGCAACTGGGCTTCAAGTGTCTCGGCCAGTTCACACGCCTTGACATGGCCGCTGCGAAAGCCTTTGATTCGGCCGCTGAGCACTTCACGGATATGGAAAAAGTTTTTGCCGGCAGGTACGACTTGGTAAAGAACCGAATCCGGGTACCCGTCGAAGCCGCCCAAGCGGTAGTATTGAGCCTCGCCCTGGCATGATGAACGGGTGTGCGAAGACATTGCATTGTAGGTTGATCGTTGCATGGCCTGCTCCTTTCGATCGATCCGGTTGACTTGATTGCAACGTTTTGGGTGGTTTTGATCGGTGCTGCTGTTTTAGTATTGTCGTCGGCGGCCAGCGCCCGGTTCCATGACAGCGTGTTTATTTGTGTTTGCATGTCGGAAAACCGCATTTTTAATTAGGTTATTTTCTGAAGTTGGTCGGCCCGTATTCTCGGGCTGTTGAACCTGTGATCTCCTGTGATGCCTGATGACCTTGCACAAGGTCCATCGCGTACGTCTGTACTAGTCTTATGGCGCGACAGTGGGATCTTCTTCAGTTTTTTTCACAGAATGAGTGATGTAACCGAGCCGTTATGGCCGTTTTTTTGTGCTGCCCGCTCTCGCGGACGGCGCTCTTTTCGATGTGGGGGCGTTTCCTTGGCAGTCAGTAATCTGGATATGCATGCGTTGTTCGTGCTGGGTGATTTGCGCGCAAAGTTGGTCAAGCAGTTTCAATCCCGTTTTGTTTACATCACCGAGCAGACGCCGGAAGGCATCTACATCGCCGAGATCGACACCGAGGCGGCGATGGTGGTGGATGACAAGCCACGCCTGGAGCTCAAAGTCGGCGATCATTTTCGTGCGGCGGTATTGCCCAGTCGTGAAGGTGGCAAGTTCGAATTGAAATTCCGCGACATCAAGTTGACGGTTTATGGCCTGGGCGACTACGCCTTTGTGTCCTCGGCCGAAGGCCAGGGCATCGTGTTCAAGGAAGGCCACAGTGTGATGCTGGTGTTTGCCGCCAACGAGCAACTGCAGGAAGGCCTGACCAAGACCCTGAAGGCCGTGACCGGCAAGGCCGCCAAATGGCGCAAGGGTGAACTGGTCACGTTCAAGGCCAGCGAATAAGCATCAAATTCCTCGAACACACGTTATCTCCCGGAACCTCTACTACAGTTGAGTTGACTTAACTATTCAGAGGCTTCGCGCTTATGTAGCAAAGCCGTCCGCTGTCTGCTGCGATATCGCGAGGTGCAAGGGCATGAAAGGATTGAGAACACTGTTGGCGGCGTCCGTGGCGACCTTGAGTTTGTCAATGACCGCACTGCCGGTTTCGGCCGCCGAGAAGCCAGTGCACTTTGCCGATTTGAACTGGGAAAGCGGCAGCCTGATTACCGAAGTGCTGCGAGTGATCGTCGAGAAGGGCTATGACTTGCCCACCGACACCTTGCCTGGCACCACCATCACCCTGGAAACCGCCCTGGCGAAGAATGACATCCAGGTGATTGGCGAAGAATGGGCGGGCCGCAGCCCGGTGTGGGTCAAGGCCGAAGCCGAAGGCAAAGTGGTTGGGTTGGGCGACACGGTCAAAGGCGCGACCGAAGGCTGGTGGGTGCCGGAATACGTGGTCAAGGGCGACCCCGCCAAAGGCATTAAGCCCCTGGCGCCGGAGCTCAAGAGCGTGAAGGACCTGGCGCGCTACAAGGACGTGTTCAAGGACCCGGAATCCCCCGGCAAGGGGCGCTTTCTCAACAGTCCCATCGGCTGGACCTCGGAAGTGGTCAATAAACAGAAGCTCAAGGCCTATGGGTTGGACGACAGCTATGTGAATTTCCGCAGTGGCTCGGGCGCGGCACTGGATGCCGAGATTGCCTCATCGATCCGCCGGGGCAAGCCGGTGCTGTTCTACTACTGGTCGCCAACGCCGTTGATGGGGCGCTACAAGTTGATCCAGCTGGAAGAGCCGCCGTTTGATGCCGAGGCGTGGAAGACGCTGACAGATGCGGATAATCCTGATCCAAAACCAACACGCTCGTTGGCCTCCAAGTTGAGTATCGGGGTGTCGACGCCGTTCCAGAAAGAGCATCCGCAGATTGCGCAATTCTTCGAGAAGGTCGAGTTTCCGATTGAGCCGCTGAACAAAGCCTTGGCGACCATGAGTGAGAATCATACGGCGCCACGGGACGTGGCCCAGGCGTTTTTAAAGGAACACCCAGAAGTTTGGAAAGCCTGGTTGACTGAAGAGGTGGCGCAGAAAGTTGAGGCGAGTCTGAAGTAAGAATGCGCATACATTGTAAGAGCCCGGCAAACCGGGCTCTTACATTCAAGTGTTAGAACTTGGTTTGCACCGCCAGCTCAAATGTCCTCGGCGAGCCCAGGTAATACGCCGGCGACACATGCGCAAACTCGGCATACACCTCATTCGTCAAGTTGCGTACCCGGCCCGTCACCGAGGTGTGCGAGTCCACTTTATAGCGCAGGAACGTGCCGAACAGCGTGTAGGCCGGCACCGTCTGGGTGTTGGCGTTATCGGCGTATACCTCGGCCACATAACGAGCATCCACCCCCCCTTGCCAATCCTCGGCAAAATCATAGGTCAGCCACAGGTTTCCCACGCGCTTGGGCACGTTGGTTGGTGTATTGCCTTTGCGAGAGACCACTGCGCCACTGGCGATTTTCTCGTTGAAGTCGTCGTACTCGGCGTCGACCCAGGCGAAGTTACCCTCCGCCAGCAGCCTTGGCGTGATGCGCAACGAACTGGCCAACTCGATGCCTTTGGATGACTGCGCGCCGACCGGAATGCTGTTGGTCGGGTCCTGCGGGTCGGTCACGGCAAAATCCTTGCGCTCGATCTTGTACGCGGCCACGGTGGCCGAGCCACGGCCGTCCAGGTAATCGAACTTGCTGCCCACTTCCCACTGTTTGCCCGTCGAAACATCAAACACTTGCGTGGTGGTGTTCGGCTGCTCGGCGGCGGTGCTGTATTGCACATACACGTTGGCCGACGGAATGAACTGGTAAGTCAGGCCGACGCGACCGGTCACCGGTTCCCAGCTGCGCTTGAAGTGGCGTGGATTGGTGGCGGTGATCGCGCGATGGTTGGTGACGTCCAGGTCGATGGCGTCGTAACGCAGGCCGGTGAGCAGCGAAAGTTTATCGGTGAGCCCCAGGCGGTTCTCCACGAACAGCGCCTTGGTGGTGACCTCGTTGGTCTTGTCCTTGCCGAACTTTTCACGGGTTCGCGGGATGTCGTAGAAGTGTCCAGGGTTGTAGTTGTTCGGATCCACGCTGCTGTTGCCCGGCACATTCAGTGGGGTGTTGGTGGTGCTGTTGACCTTGTATTCGAAGCCTCCGGACCAAGTGGTCGACAAACCGAAAATACTGTCATCGTGGCGCAGCTCCAACTGGTTGCCGTTCTGTTCGCCCTGGTGGCGTACCTGATAGGCCGTCGAGCGGTTCACCGCGCTGTTATCGGCGTTGTATTGGTAGGTTTCCAGGTTGCGATAATCACGCTGGCTGTCCAGGTGATAGAGGGTGTTTTTCAGGGTGGTGTTGTCGTTGAGGCGGTAGTCGATGATCGAGCGCGCCCAGATCGTGCGCTGTTCATAGCGGCCGTCAGCAACGTTGTAGTTGTTGAAGCGGTTGTGCTTGTCGATCTTAAGCTCACCCACTTTGGGATTGAGCACCGGCGTACCCCAGTAAGGGCTGTCTTCATGCTCATCCTGGTATTCCAGCGCCAGGGTGTGAGACAGGTTGGGCGTGAGGTCGCTGAGCAGGGAAAACGCCAGGCTCCAGGCCTCGCGCTGGTCGCGGTCAATGTAGCTGTGATTGGTGTTGCGGCTTACATCCAGGCGCGCGTAGTGCTGCACCTCGGCGCCGGGTTCGGTCAGGGCGTGATTGACGCCAAACGCCATGCCGGCGGTGTCATAGCTGCCATAGGTGAGCTGGCCTTCGGCGGCCTGTTCCTCGCGGGTGGCCAGCTTGGTCACGTAGTTGAGCGAACCACCCACGGAGCCGGCGCCGTTGATCAAGGAGGAGGGGCCGCCTACCAACTCCACCCGGTCATAGATCCAGGCATCCACCGGCCGAGCCAGGCCGGTGGCAACATTGATCCCGTTGAACATCTGGGTGATCTGGCTGCTGGTAAAACCACGGTAGGAGACAAACCCGCCAAACCCTGGCGGGGCGCTGGCATTCACGCCAGGCAAGGTGTTGGCAGCGTCGCGGAAGGTCTTGGCGCCATGGCGCTCGATGTCATTGCGGTTGGCGATAGCCACCGATGCTGGAGTTTCGCGCACACTCAAACCCAAGCGCGAGGCCATGCCGCTGGATTGATCCAGGGCCAGGCCAGGCTCGGCGGTTTGTTCGCCATCAATGGTGGTCGGGGCCAACTCAAGGGCCCAGGCGCAGACAGGCAGGCAGCCGAACAGGCCCGCCAACAGGGGAAGATGTTTCATGGTTGAATCCTGAAAAACTTGGCTTGAAAACAACGCACAGCCGCCCGTACGTCCTCGCGGAAACGGTGGTCAGTGCAGATTGGAAAGCGAAGGGATCAGGCGAAAGCAGGCGGTGCGCGCGGATTAGCCGCAGGCCAGGTGAAGCGGGCAGGAATGTCGGCAGCCAGGACAATGGCCGGCGGCGGTGCATGGGGCTGTGGCAGTACTGCCACATTCAAGCTGGAACTCAGCGCCGGGCCCATGCCACCGGTGGAGCACAGCGGGCAACCAAACGCCTTGGACAGCGTTGGCAGGTTCTCTTCAGTGGAGTTGGACGGCTTGGGCGCCTGAGTTCGCGGGTCTACCGTACAAAACTGACCACCGATGCCATTGAGCTGCATCCCGACCATCTGCCCATGACCGATACTGCAGGCGAACACATTGAACAGGACGCAGCAATAGAGCATCCAGGCAATGAGCGAGCGGTCGGCACGAGCGATTTTCATGGGGCGGCACTTTACCATCAGCCGCCGACGAAATGCCTGCATAAAATCTCCAGGCGACTATCCTCTTTCGCACCTTTTAAGGGAGAGCCAGCCATGAGCTTTGTTGTCGCACGATGGATTGTCGGCATTTTCACCTTCATCAGCATGGTGCATTTGTACTGGGCCGCCGGAGGCAAACTCGGCTTCCAGGCCGCCATTCCCCAATTGCCCGGCGAATTCGCTCGCGGGCCGAAACCAGCGTTCAAACCCTCCGCGCTGGCTACGTTTCTGGTTGCCATGGGGTTAGTGGGGATTGCACTGATGGTGTGTCTGCGGGCCGGGCTGTATTTCTCGGCGGTGTCCCACGGAGCCTTACAGTGGGGGATCAGTGCGATTGCGCTGGTGATGTTTGCCAGGGCGATTGGGGATTCGGAGTTGGTGGGGTTTTTCAAGAAGGTCGGTGGGTCGCGGTTTGCGCGGTTGGATACGTATTTTTATTCGCCGTTGTGCCTGGTGTTGGGGGTGGGGTTGTTGGTGGTGGCGTGGGGGTGAGGGGGACTGACGCAGCGTTTCTAAAAAACTAGAAGAAGAAAAACAGGCCTGTTCGGTTTTTGATCGCAAGGGTGTTTAGATCCATTATTTTTCTCATAGTAGATGAGTTTTCGTGCGTCAAATGGTCGTTGAGAATCTCTACGGTTTTTGTGAGATCCGCAAGGTTGTAAATGGCTTTGTCTTCGTAATCGTCGATTATTTTTCCAAGTGTGATGTTTATCGCTTCTAGCGTGCCTGATTGAAGAAGTTGTTGGTACTCTTCATGGTTGAGGGTAACGCTTTCGAGTAAAGATTCTGGGCATTCGTCTATGTCTAATAAACGCATGGCCTCTAAGGTGAGTGGGGTCAAGATTACTTTCATTTTTTTGTGTGCCTGTTTGTAAAAATGCGTGGCTTCATTGTATTCGCTTTGCGTTCTACCTATTGGTGGTGAATACGGAGCAGGCTTGCTCTGCGCTGCGCTGCGCTGCGCGGCCCAGCGCGAGCAAGCTCGCTCGCTCGCCACAGGGGCTCATTTGCCTTGGCGAGCGGGGTTGCTGTAAATGGGCTCGGGCGCTCGCGTTCAACTATTAGACTTGGTCGTGTTGTGATACCGCTCTAAACAAGTCAAAAGAATTTGTATGAATTTTCTCTGATCAGTTACAGGCGCGCTGAAGTAGGTTGCCATATTTTTAAAAACCTCATCAAAGTCATCATTTATAGCTAGGTAGTGTGTGATCGAGGTAATGAACCACTCTTGCTCGGCCCTGCTGTAATCTAAAAATTCTGGCTTGGTCAATTCATCAAATAGCTCGATGAGTTCTTTTTCGTTATTTACGTCCTTTGAAGCGATGAGTTTTTCTCGCTCAAAGTCATCCGTATTTTCAATGTCGTAGGTGAAAAGTAGTCCACGGATTATTGACATGCTCGGCTTGTTTGTCATTTTCTAGTCATTTCTCCGTGTATGCGGTTTTCGGTTTGCCTTGATTATTTAATATCACTCTTGCTTTACGCTGCTGACTATATTCCATATTGGTTTTGGAATATCCCTCACCAACTGTTTTGCCCATGTCCATAGGTTGTAGCGATGCTGCGAGTCCATTTCTTCTAAAAATAAGCTGGGCTCGATATATCGAGTTTAACTGATCCCTGTGACTGAGATAATGCGTTGCGGCGGGCGGATATTTAGGCTCCCCTACGTTCGGCCCAGATGTGTAACGCTCAATAGTTCCTGTCGTCGGGTTTCTTGCGGTGTTCAAACGTTCGAGTTGAGACGCGAGTGTAGTCTGTGCTCCGTGTTTCTCTAGAAAGTGTGCTCCTGGCGTTGCCTTCTCCAATTCGTCTAGGCGCCTATATGCGTTCGCCTCAGCAAGCTCATCAATTCTTTCCTGACGCTTAGCGCGCGTCAGTTGCGGTAAAGTGGGCTCTCCGACGTTGACGCTTGGCGAAGAGCGTTGAGGGGTAGCGCCTTGTTTGCAGCCGTCTCCACCAGGGCATGAGCTCAACCCTAACGGATCCACCCATCCTGTTGGATTGGGTACGTATTGGTACGCATTAATCCCACCCGCCAATTTTACCGGATCCGGCGTCAGGTAACGACCGACATCCGGATTGTAGTAGCGGTGGCGGTTGTAGTGCAGCCCGCTTTCTGGGTCGAAATATTGGCCCTGGAAACGCAGCGGGTTGTCGACTTTTCCTATGTCGAGACGGCTGATTTCGCCGTAGGCGCGATAGTGCGCGGACCAGACGATTTCGCCGTTGGCATCGGTGAGTTCCTGCGGCGTACCCAAGTGATCCAGTTGGTAGTGGTAGGCCTTGGTTTCCTTTGGACCAAAGCCTTCCAGCAGCGCCAATGGCCT
>NZ_JAFCXD010000008.1:0-129377 GCF_049897885.1 Pseudomonas sp. DWRC2-2 | reverse complement strand
ACCGGCAGGGATGCCGGTTTAGCCGCCCCGCGCCATGGATGGCGCGTGGCGGCGGCCCCCCAAATACCTGTCGGATTACGGGCACACCGAGCCTAGGCGAGGTGCCGAGTGTTGGGGCATGAGCCCTTTTGGTTACTTTTGGGGCTCTTTTCCAAAAGTGACCCGCCGTAAGGGCGGAACCAATATCAGCCGTTACCTAAATAACGGATATGTACCCCACCCAAAAAAACTGCCCCCCGCATTCGCCCGCAATCCCACTTTGAGCTCAACCCTGAATCAATTGAACCTGCGATACAGCCTGCCTCACCACATTCTCAACGGTAAACCCAAACTTCTCCTGCAACTTGGCCAACGGCGCCGACGCACCAAAGCTGTTCATCACCACCTTGGCCCCGGTCTGCCCGACATACCGGTCCCAACCCAATGGCCCAGCCTGTTCCACCACGACCCGCGCCTTCACTGCTGGCGGCAACACGCTGTCGCGATACGCCTGGTCCTGATCTTCAAACAACTCCCAACTCGGCATGGAGACGACCCGCGCGGCAATCCCTTCATTCTCCAACTGTTCATACGCCGCCACCGCCAAGCTGACCTCGCTGCCGGTCGCCAACAGAATCACCTTGGGCTCGTCCGCACTCGCCAACACATAAGCCCCTTTGGCTGCCCCGGACGCCGCCGCATACTTCGTACGATCCAATGTCGGCAACGGCTGGCGCGACAACACCACACAGCTTGGCCGATGGGTTTGCGCCAAGGCGACCTTCCACAGTTCCAGGGTTTCATTGGCATCGCCGGGCCGCAGCGTCAGCAACCCCGGTGTGGCGCGCAGTTGCGTGAGGTGTTCGATCGGCTGGTGCGTCGGCCCGTCTTCACCCACGCCAATCGAGTCATGGGTAAACACAAACACCACCGGCAATTCCATGATCGCCGCCAGGCGGATCGGCGGTTTCATATAGTCGCTGAACACCAGGAAGGTCGAGGTGTAGGGGCGCAGGTAGGACAGCGCCATGCCATTGGCAATCGCGCCCATGGCATGTTCGCGAATGCCGAAATGCAGGTTGCGCCCGCTGTAGTCATCGGCACTGAAACGCCCGGCGCCATCGAAGGTGAGGTTGGTCTTGGTCGACGGCGACAAGTCTGCCGAGCCGCCAAGCAACCAGGGGATTTGCTGCGCGAAGGCGTTGAGCACCTCGCCACCTGATGCACGGCTGGCTACGCCCTTGGCATCGGTCTCAAAGCTGGGAAGTTGCGCCTGCCACTGTTCCGGCATCTCGCCCGCGCGCATGCGGTGCAGTTCATCGGCCAATTGCGGGTCGAGGTCGAACAGGGTCTGGTTCCACTGTTGATACAGCGGTTCGGCGCGTTCCAGCAGGGCGTCACGCAAAACAGAACGCGCGTCATCGGGCACCAGGAAGCTTGAATCCTGCGGCCAGCCGTAAGCGGCCTTGGTCAGGTGGATTTCTTCATCGCCCAACGGTTCGCCATGGGCGGCGGCGGTGTTGTGCTTGTGGGGAGAGCCGTAGCCGATCACGCTGTCGACCACGATCAGGGTCGGTGCGCCGGTATTGCTTTTGAAGGTCTCCAGCGCGGCGCTCAAGGCCTGCAAGTCATTGGCGTCGGTCACGTGCAGCGTGTGCCAGCCATAGGCCTGGAAGCGCTGGATCACGTCTTCGCTGAACGCCAACTCGGTGTGGCCTTCGATACTGATGGTGTTGTTGTCGTAGATCCAGCACAGGTTCGCAAGCTCCAAATGCCCGGCCATCGATGCGGCTTCGCTGCTGATGCCTTCCATCATGTCGCCGTCACCGCACAGGGTGTAGACGTTGTAGTCGAACAACACCTTGCCATCACGGTTGAAACGCTCGGCCAACCAGCGCTCGGCCATCGCCATGCCGACGCTGTTGGCGCAGCCCTGGCCGAGTGGCCCGGTGGTGGTTTCCACGCCAGTGGTCATGCGGTACTCGGGATGGCCCGGAGTTTTTGAATCGGCCTGCCGGAACTGCTTGATATCGTCCAGGCTGATTGCCGGCTGGCCCGTGCGCTTGCCATGGGCGTCGATTTCCACCACACCCGCCAGGTGCAGCAGCGAGTACAGCAACATCGACGCATGCCCCACCGACAACACAAAACGGTCACGGTTGGGCCAGTCGGGATGCTCCGGGTGATAACGCAGGAATCGACTCCACAGCGTGTAACCCACCGGCGCCAGGCCCATGGGCGTGCCCGGATGGCCAGAATTGGCCTTCTGCACGGCGTCCATGGCCAGGGTGCGGATCGTGTTGATGCATTGGGTGTCGACAGCGGTGGCGGCATGAGTCATGAAACCGGTCTCCCTCGAATGGCTATCTAGAGTGGAGGGCAGGGCGCCGCAAAGGTTTGATCCAAACACCTGCGCCGCGACGAACGGGGCTGTAATGACCTCGGACATGACAAGACCCCTCGCAATGGTCTAGCTTCTAGGTCGTAGTAAGCCATTGATCAACGTGCGGAGGTACGCCATGCCAGTGAAACACGACCTGTATCTGGATTTGGGGAAGAGCAAGGAAGAGGTTCACGAACGCAGGGCGAGCGACAAACGCCTGGACTCGCTGCTCACTCAATACGATGACGCTGACAAGGAAGTGCTGAAGGCAGAATCGGCAAGCGCCAGCGATGAGGATGTGGAGAAACTGAAGAAGAAACGGCTGTTGATCAAAGACGACATTGTGGCGAAGTTGGGTTAGGCGATGGTCCGCGCTCCTACAGGGCGCGGACACATTTGTTCAGAATTGTCTGAAGGACAGGGCGGCTTTCACTGCCTATGATGCCCACCGCCCACCCGGCTCTGGGGACTGTTGCGGCGCAAGGATTGCGCTGGTGAGCCGGGTGGGTACTTTATCGGGGTGACGTTGAGCCAAATCGGTCGGGTTTAAATCCGTGCCCTGAGCACGCTGATCTGACATAGGTTTGGCGGCCGTGTGCTAGCGCTTGAACGCCAAGCCTAGAATTTCCGAGATTTCAACCCAGCCACCAAATTGAGCTACGGCCCCCATCGAACGGATAGCCTCTTCAGCATGCCCAATCTGGCATCGCAAGCAATAGAGCAATGCACTTGACTCGAATACTGCCTTCATCTCATGTCGCATAATGATGCTTTCATAGATGCTTTCGGCTCTGATGTTTTTTTGCATTTAATGATGTGGCGGTGGAGGTATCTTAAGCAAGGAGTATCGCTAGTATGCCGGCTGTTGTCATGAGTAGTGCCAGGGATAACTTGGGTATTGTCTGTTCGTAGGAAAAAATGCCGATACTGAACAGTGTGAGCGGTAGTATAAACTGTAAAAACCCAGTTACCGATAGTGGTATTTTGTTAGTGGCAAAAGAAAACATCAGTAATGGCGTTACGGATACCACACCAGCGAGCAAGATTAATAAGTTATGGTAAGAGGATTCATTGGGTCGAATGATGGTGAGGTTGAATGCCCAAGTGGCGAGAGTCAGAAGTACGGACAAAAAAAGCGTTTCTAGAAATAATCCACTTACTGCGTCTAATGAGGTGGTTTTTTTTAGATATGTATATGAGCCCCATGTCGTGGCGATCAGCAGGTAGGTCCAGTGATTTAGGTTTTCACTGAGGAGAACGAGAGATACGACCGAGCTTAGCGCAACGATGGTGGACAGCATTTTTCGCGGTGTGATGGGTTCATGGTAAATCAAGCAACCCATTCCAATGGAGATGAAAGGAGCTAGAAGGTACCCGAGACCACTTTCTAATAGATGTCCGTTGAGGGATGACCAAATGAAGGCTCCCCAGTTGAAAGCAATCATTGTTGCGGCTGCGCAGTGCGTGAAGATTAATCCTGATGTAATGTTTTTGAAGTTACCAGCTCGCCTGAATGCAAGGAGGAGCAAAGCGAGAGTGGCGCTGGATAACGTGACTCTGTACATAAGTAATGTTATGTATGAAAAATCGCTAAGTGCTTTCCAGTAAAGAGAAGATGCACCGAGGAGCAAGTTTGCAAGTCCAGATAGACCTGCTGCCAGGTGTTGTTGGCCTATCTTCCTTGGGTTCATAATTTATTATTTTGTTTTATGGGTTTGTGTGTGACATGACCAAAATATTCTTCCTCTTTTATCATGGGGTACATCAGAATATTCGTGGCTGTTGTCATGATATCTCCTGTTCGACACGATTAACGCTGTACGGGGGATCACGTACTTTCAGCTTCGTCTCGATTAGGATTTATCTCAAACCATGGGCTTCCTAAAAACGTGTAGGTTGTTTCTGGCAACGACCTTTCCGAGATATTAGGAGGGATCTACCACTGAGGGGCACCCGGCTCTGGGGACTGTTGCGGCGCAAGGATTGCGCTGGTGAGCCGGGTGGGTACTTCATTTCAACTCAGCAGTGCCTTTGTGCAGGCATCGATAGAGCGCTGCTGCGTCTCTTCATACAGCTTCAATTCATCAATGGTCCGACGGCCCAGCGCCT
The DNA here is from genome assembly GCF_049897885.1 of Pseudomonas sp. DWRC2-2. NCBI lineage: Bacteria > Pseudomonadati > Pseudomonadota > Gammaproteobacteria > Pseudomonadales > Pseudomonadaceae > Pseudomonas > Pseudomonas sp. DWRC2-2. The sequence continues at coordinate 124,906 of NZ_JAFCXD010000008.1, read as the reverse complement.
TTTCAAATTCGGCCTGGTTCGAATTAGCCGCGTAGTGACTCTGCGCCGCATCCCCCAGGTTCGACTGGAAAATCCCCGCCGCACTCACCGGCAGAAAATCTTCATACACCAACGGCTCCACATCGATGTGGCCCGCTGCGATCAGTGCTTCAAGAGTACGCGGTTGCTCGGCCGTACCGCGCGCCGCCAGGCCCTGTGCGGTGGTGAAGTAGCGGAAGTACGCCAAGCCCTGTTCACGCATCTGCGCGTGGTTATCCGGGAAGGCCTGGAAGTGATGTTCCATCAATTGCATATAACGTGCGGCGTTGCCCTCATTGGGGAAGGCGCCCAGTTCGTCGCGCGCGGCGTTCAGCAACTGGTCGTACAGCGCACGGCCTTTGGGGGTGAGCGCCACGCCGCGTTGTTCGATTTCGCCGAAGCGTGCGCTGTGGCTGCCCTGGGCGTCGGTAAAGGCGATGGGTTCGTCGAGGGCCTTGAAGCTGGTCTGGCGCAGCAGGATCGGGCACTGGCGGCAAGGGGGGCCTTCGATCACGGCTTTTGGCGTGATGCCTTTGCCGGGCATGGCAGCCTGGACCTGGTCGATGTCCAGGGTGCGCGGGGTCAGGTGGTTGATGTGCGGGCCTTTGAAGGCGACCACGTCAGCGATCAGACGGTGCTGGTCGCTCAGTTGCTGGTACTGCGCACCGGTCACTGTGGCGGTGTGGTGCCAGCGAAAGGTTTCCAAGGCTTGGCGGACAAATTCATCGGCATCCGCGGCGTTGAGGCCGCCGTCCTTTTCCGCTTGTTCGATCAGCGCCAGGGCGCCAGGGGTGAAGATCGAGCGCTTGGCCAAGGCGGTTTCGGCAAAGGCGCGCAGGTCGGGATTTTCGATCAGTTCCAGGCGCAGCAATGAGGTAAACACACGGAACGGGCTGGTTTGCAGCGCCTGTTCATGCACGGCGCGAAATGCGGTGGAGTGCACGGGTACGCCAGCCGGTGTCAGGTCGTAGTAGCCCACCGGCTGCATGCCCATCACTGCGAACAGGCGGCTGATGGTCGCCAGTTCTTCTGCCGTGCCCAGGCGGATCGCGCCGTGGCGTTCCATGTCCAGGCGCTGGATTTCGCCGGTGCGTTGCAGCTGCTGCGCCAGGTGCGGCTGGGTGTCGAGCACGTGGGCATTGGTCTCGGCCACCAGCTCCATCAGCGCGCCATACAGGGGAACTTCATCTCGGTACATGTCGGACATGGCCTTGGAAAAGCCCTTGCGGATCTCGTCTGGGCTGACATGTGAAGTGGTGGGCATAGAAAAATTCCTGATGGCGATGACGATAGAGGTGACCTTTGTCTGGATTTTGTTGAGCGAAAGGCACGCTTGCAAACGAAGAATCCTCAGGACTTCATTCTGCAAATGAATGAGATGACGTGAATATGACAAAAAACAGCCCGTGAGAAATTTCATTTAAGGGCGTTTTTCCTAACTAATTCTTCACGGAGTCTGCCCCGGTCGGCATGAAAGAATCGTCACGTTTGCAAGGATGAAAACGCCGTTATGCACACCAGACACATAAAAAAATGTTTAGGGGCTGTCGTTAATGAAAATTTCTACACTGGCGTTGTCGATCACCGCCGTCGTTCTTGCACAACAGGCATTCGCTGATGATTTCGGGCTCGGTTCGCTGGGCACGGGCAACGGTCACAGCGGTTTCCTTGAAGACAGTCACGCAGCCATCAGCTCGCGGACCATGTACTACAGCGCGGATAACCGCTCGGGGACCAACAACGACCTGCGCGAAACTGCAACGGCGCTGCGTTTCGACTACAAATCCGGCTTCACCCAAGGCACCGTCGGCCTGGGGTTTGACGTCATGGCCTTCGGCGCGCTGCGCCTGGACGGCGGTGATGGCCACACGGCGGGCGCGGGCCTGTCGGGTAACGGCAACAGCTTCTTCCCGACCAAGAACAACGGCACCGAACCCGCCGATTCCTTTGGTCGTGCGGCGGGCAATGTGAAGTTCCGCGTTTCCCAGACCGAGTTGCATGTCGGTGGTGGCTTGGCGCCGGTGCTGCCGATTTTGGTGTCCAACGACAGCCGCGTAGCGCCGCAGACCTTTGACGGCGGCATCCTGACCTCCAACGACATTCCCAACGTCACCTTTACCGGCGGTGAGTTGAACCGTGCCGAAGGCCGTGCCTCCAGCAACTCCACAGGCTTGAGCGTGGCCGGTGGGACGCGCGACAGTGACAGCTTCAAGTTCGGCGGGGTGGACTACAAACCGTTTGGTTCTTCCGACAACGTCATCGCGAAAAACCTGACGTTGCAGTACTACTACGCGCAGTTGCAAGACTTCTACAAACAGAACTACTTCGGCCTGGTCCACGTCTTGCCGCTGGGCAATGACCAGTCGTTCAAGACCGACCTGCGCTACTTCGACAGCAGCAGCGACGGCAAGAACGGCGAGAGCGGCTACCAGTTCAACAACAACGGCGGCTACGCCAAGCACGCCGGCGAAGTGGACAACAAAACCTACAGTGCGGCCTTCACCTACCAGTTGGGCGGCAGCAGCTTGATGCTCGGCCACATTGGCGTGGGCGACGACGGCGGCTTCGTGTGGGTGAACCAGGGCAGCCTGGCCGATCCGCATGCACAAGGCGCGGGCGGCAGCGACTTCTACCTGTTCACCGATGCTGTGGTGGGCCAGTTCTCCCGCGCGGGCGAGCAGGTCAATTTTGGTCAGTACTCGTATGACTTCAAGGCCTACGTGCCGGGCCTGAAGGCGTCCGTGGCTTATCTGGATGGCCGGGACATCAAGTCGAAGGTAGCCGGTGGCCCTGACCAGAAAGAAAACGAAGCCGACTTCCGCCTGGACTACGTTGTGCAGGCCGGTCCTCTGAAAGGTTTTGGTACGACTTTCCGTACCGGCACCTATCACGGCAAGAACACCGGCACCGCCGACCAGGACCAAACCCGCCTGATCTTCAACTACACCTACGCCATCTTCTAAGTCTTCATGTGCACCCGGGCGTCATTGGGCTCTACACTGCCTCTCATCTGGTAGGCGATGGAGGACCCGATGACGGCCACACCCGACAACCGAATACGTGCAACCCTCGAAGGCCAACGCCTGGCGCAGCAGGATGCCGAGCGTTGGCGCGAGTGGGGCCCTTATCTGAGTGAACGCCAATGGGGCACGGTGCGCGAAGACTACAGCGCCGATGGCGATGCCTGGACCTACTTCCCCCATGAACACGCGCGCAGCCGCGCCTATCGCTGGGGCGAGGATGGCTTGGCGGGTTTCAGCGACAAGGCGCAACGCTGGTGCCTGGGCCTGGCCCTGTGGAATGAGCGTGACGCGATCCTCAAGGAGCGCCTGTTCGGCCTCAACAACGCCGAGGGCAACCACGGTGAAGACGTCAAGGAACTGTACTTTTTCGTCGACGGAGTACCGAGCCATGCCTACATGCGCATGCTCTACAAATACCCCCATGCCGCCTTTCCCTACGCCGACCTGATCAGCGAAAACGCCCGCCGTGGCCTGGCGGATGCCGAGTACGAGATCCTTGATACCGGCGTGTTCGAAGACAACCGCTACTGCGATGTCAGCGTCGAATATGCCAAGCATCAGCCCGACGATATCTTCATGCGTGTCACCGTACACAACCGTTCTGACCAGCCAACCCGTGTGCAGGTGTTGCCCCACCTGTGGGCGCGCAATGACTGGAGCTGGACCTTCGACGCACCCAAGCCGCAGTTGACGCTGGACGGCGAGCAGGTGCTGGCGCGTCATCATGAATTGACGGATCGCCATTTCAGCGCGTGGGGCCAGGACGGTGTGGACTGGTTGTTCTGCGAGAATGAAACCAATATCCCCCGGCTGGATGGGCAGGCGGTGCCGGGGCCGTTCAAGGACGGAATCAATGATTACGTAGTCGGCGGTGACCACGCTGCGATTCGACGCGACAGCGGGACTAAAGTCGCCGCACGTTTCATCCTCGACCTGGCGGGCCTGGAAAGCAAAACCCTCTACCTGCGTTTTGCGCCGGCCGACGCGCCGCCAGTCAACGTCCGCAAGCTGTTCGAGCAACGCCGCCAAGAGGCCGATGACTTCTACGCCGCCTTGCAACACGGTATCGCCGATGAGGACGCGCGCAATGTGCAGCGCCAGGCCCTGGCCGGGTTGCTGTGGTCCAAGCAGCTCTATTATTTCGACGTGAACCAATGGCTCGACGGCGACCCGGCACAACCCGCGCCGCCGCCCGAGCGCTTGCATATTCGCAATACCCATTGGCGGCACTTGTCGAATTTCGACATCCTTTCCATGCCCGACACCTGGGAATACCCGTGGTACGCCTCATGGGACCAAGGCTTTCAGGCAGTGGCCATGGCATTGATCGATCCGGGCTATGCCAAGCAGCAACTGTTGCTGCTGGTGAAAGACCGCTTCATGCACCCCAATGGCCAGTTACCGGCTTACGAGTGGCGCTTCGACGACGCCAACCCGCCGGTGCATGCCTGGGCCAGTTGGCGCGTCTATCAGCAGGACAAGGCGCTGACCGGCGTCGGTGATATGGATTTCCTGGAGCGGATTTTTCACAAGCTGCTGTTGAATTTTTCCTGGTGGGTCAATCGCAAGGATGCCGAGGGGCGCAATCTGTTCCAGGGCGGCTTCCTCGGGCTGGACAATATCGCCTTGTTCGACCGCTCGGCCGCTTTGCCACCGGGTTACCAGTTGGATCAGGCCGACGGCACGGCGTGGGTTGCGGCCTATGCGCTGGACCTGATGCGCATCGGCCTGGAGCTGGCCAAGCGCAATGGGGTGTATGTCGACATCGCCGTGAAATTCTTCGAGCACTTCCTGTATATCGCCGGCGCCATCAACCGCGTCGACGACGGCGCCGAAGGCCTGTGGGATGAGCAGGACCTGTTCTTCTACGATGTGCTGCACCGCCCCGATGGCCAGAACGAGCCGGTGCGCCTGCGTTCCATCGTCGGGCTGATGCCGCTGTTTGCGGTGCTGGTGCTGGAGCAGCGTGAGCATGAAGGCCTGGAAGGGTTGCGCGAGCGTTTGCTGGGCTTTATGAAGCACCGGCCGGACCTGGCCAAACTGGTCTCGCGCTGGAACGAGCCAGGGCAGGGCAATCGCCTGTTGCTGGCGCTGCTGCGCGGTGAACGCACCAAGGACCTGTTGCGACGCATGTTGGATGACAATGAGTTCTTGTCGGCGTTTGGTGTGCGCTCCTTGTCCAAGGCGTTCGCCGAACAACCGCTGGCGCTGAAGATGAACGGCAATACCCTGTGTGCGAGTTACCAGCCGGGCGAATCCGACTCGCGGCTGTACGGCGGCAACTCCAACTGGCGCGGGCCGTTGTGGATGCCGGTGAACTACATGCTGATCGAATCGTTGCGCGAATTTCACCGCTATTACGCCGATAACTTCTCGGTGGAGTACCCGACGGGCAGTGGTTATCTGTCATCCCTGGAGGAAGTGGCTGACAGCCTCAGTCAGCGACTGACCCGGTTGTTTCTACGCGATGAGAATGGCCTGCGGCCGTCGATGGCCGGGTATGCGCAGCTGGAGGCTGACCCGGAGAGTCGCGATCTGGTGCTGTTCCATGAGTATTTTCATGGCGAGACCGGGCGCGGGTTGGGGGCTTCGCATCAGACGGGGTGGAGTGCGTTGGTGGTGTTGCTGCTGCAGCCCAAATAAAAATCCCGCCTGTAGGGCGGGATCGGATTCAGGGTTGCCCGTGAATCAAGCCGGGAACAGTTCGCTCAGCTTCATCGCCAGCATCATGTCGCCTTCGGTGCGCAGCTTGCCGCCCATGAAGGCCTGCATGCCGTCAGTGGAACCGTCGACGATGCCTTTCATGGTGTCGCCGTCCATCACCAGGGTGACCTGGGCGTCTGGGTTTTCGCCTTCCAGCAGTTCGCAGGTGTTGTTTTTTACCACCAGCGAGAAGTTCTGGGTGTCGTCGATGCGGAAACCGAACACCAGGTCCAGGCCGTCGGCGGCGGCTGGGTTGAATTTGGCTTTCATTGCTTCTACAGCTTTGGCTACGTCAGTCATGGTTTCGATCCTTTAGGGTAGAGTCCAGTGACCTTGGGGTCACGGTTGGCCGCAGCTCATCGGAACGTGATGAGCTGCGGCGCCTTCAACAGTTGCAAGTGGGCATGACTGTTGAAGGAAGCCAGTGCCACCTCGCGACCGCGGAATTTTAGCTGGTTGAGCGAGGTGTTAACAATTTGCCAGTTCAGTTCGAACGCTTGCGCGGCAGGCATCCGGGTAATCAGGTGGAGCAGGGCGGTGATGGTGCCGCCAGAGGTGAACACCGCGATTTTCTGCGCGTTGTCCGCCGCTTCAAGAATGCGTTGCAGGCCATCCTGGACACGTTCCACAAAGCCCAGCCAGCTTTCCAGCCCTGGCGGGTCGTAGGTGCCGGCCAGCCAGCGCTCGATGATCAGGGCGAAAATGCGCTGGAATTCGCTGCGGTTCTGCGCGGCGTTGCGCAGGATCTCCAGGGCTTCGGGTTCGGTGGTGAGCAGGTCGGGGAGCAGGGCGCGGATGATTGCGTCGGCATCGAATTCGTTGAAGGCGCTATCGGTTTCCAGTGCCGGTACCGGCAGGCCCAGGGCGCTGTACTGATCGAATGCAGCGGTGGCGGTGTGCTGCTGGCGGCGCAGGTCGCCGGCCACACAGCGATCGAACACCAGGCCCATTTCCGCCAGGTGGCGGCCGAGTACCTGTGCCTGTTCCACGCCGACGGGCGACAGGACGTCATAGTCGTCTGCACCGAAGGAGGCCTGGCCATGTCGAATCAGATAGATGCTGCCCACGTCCGTTTTCCCGGTACGTTGAAAGTCTGGCGAGGTTATGAGGATGCCTGCGAGCTGTCAATGAAAAAACATACGCTTGTTTTAAAAGCTCGTTAGAGGGCGCTTGGTGGCGGTTTGAGCACTGGCTCCCGGCAAGCCCCGTCGGTATGCTTGGGCAATCCGCGCCTGGCGCACCGCACTTGTAAGGAGAACCATGGATTTTTTGGCCGAATACGCGAGCTTTCTGGCGAAGACCGTCACCCTGGTGGTCGCTATTCTGGTGGTACTGATCAGCTTTGCGTCGCTGCGCAGCAAAGGCCGTCGCAAATCCGCCGGCCAATTGCAGGTCAGTAAACTCAATGACTTCTACAAGGGTCTGCGTGAGCGCCTGGAATCGACCTTGCTCGACAAGGATCAGCTCAAGGCCCTGCGCAAGTCCGAAGGCAAGGCTGAAAAGAAGAAAGGCAAGCAGAAAGCCGAGGCCAAGCCACGGGTGTTCGTGCTGGATTTTGATGGCGACATCAAGGCCTCGGCCACTGAAAGCCTGCGCCATGAAATCACCGCCTTGCTGAGCCTGGCCACGCCGAAGGATGAAGTGGTGCTGCGCCTGGAAAGTGGCGGCGGCATGGTCCACAGCTACGGCCTGGCCTCGTCGCAACTGGCGCGTATCCGCCAGGCGGGCGTGCCCTTGACCGTGTGCATTGACAAGGTCGCGGCCAGCGGCGGCTACATGATGGCGTGCATTGGCGAGAAGATCATCAGCGCACCGTTTGCCATCCTCGGTTCCATCGGCGTGGTCGCACAGCTGCCTAACGTGAACCGCCTGCTGAAAAAACACGACATCGACTTTGAAGTGCTGACCGCCGGTGAGTACAAACGCACCCTCACCGTGTTTGGCGAAAACACCGAGAAGGGTCGCGAGAAGTTCCAGGAAGACCTGGACATCACTCACCAGTTGTTCAAGAACTTTGTCTCGCGTTACCGCCCGCAGCTTGCGATCGACGATGTTGCGACTGGAGAAGTGTGGCTGGGTGTTGCAGCCCTCGACAAGCAACTGGTCGATGAGCTGCAAACCAGCGACGAATACCTGGCCACCAAGGCCAAGACCGCCGAGGTGTTCCACCTGCACTATGCCGAGCGCAAGAGCTTGCAGGAGCGGGTTGGCCTGGCCGCCAGTGGCTCGGTGGACCGCGTGCTGTTGACCTGGTGGAGCCGGTTGACCCAGCAGCGGTTCTGGTAAGACTGATCAGCGGTGTACAGGTTTCCTGGAGGCCTGTTGCACCGCTGGTATCGGGTTTCTCATCAATGTCCCCACCACTAAAGCCCCCAGCAAACCCAGCAAGCCCGCGACCCACAGCACACCACTGAACCCACCCACAAACGCCTGCCGTGCCAGCGGTTGCACCACCTCTCGCGCCGACTCCGGTAGCAATCCCATCGCCGCCGGCATATCCCCGGCCACCACGCGTGAAGTAATCCCGTTCACGTGCGCCTGCCATTGCGTGTCGATGCTTGCACTCAGCAGCTGTTCGCTGTGGCTGCTCAGCAACGCCCCATACACGCCAATCGCCAACATGATCGCGCTGAAACGCATGGTGGTGCTCATGCCGGAAGCCATCCCTGCGCGGTCGCGAGGCACGCAGGCCATGATGTTTTTCTGCGTATCACCATTGAGCAGGCCCGCACCGGCGCCCGTCACGGCGATGGCCAGGGCGAAGGGCAGGTAGCCGCCCAGATTGACCGCCCAGGCACTCAGCAAATTGCCGCAACCCACCAGGGTCAATCCGGTGGACATCATCGTCGCGGGCGTAAAGCGTTCGGCCAGGCGCGCGCCAATGCGTGGGCAGGCCAGCATGGTCAAGGCAAACGGCAGCATGCCCAGGCCCGAGGCAATTGCGGAGAAACCCAAGCCGTTTTGCAGGTAAAACGGCAGCAACGTCATCATCACCTGAGCGCAACCGGCGTAGGCAAACATGCCCAGCAGAGCGCCGATAAAGCGTGGGTGGCGAAACAATTGCAGGTCGACCATGGGCCGCTGCTGCAGGCGTTCAACCAGTACGAACACACCCAGCAATGCCGCGCCGCCGATCAGTCGCGCATAAGTCAGCCGGTTATCCCAGCCAATCCGATTGGCCTCGATCAACCCCCAGATCAGGCACAAAAGGCTCGCGCTGAACGCCAGGCTGCCCCAGGGGTCGAGCCGTGCGGACTGGGTATCGCGGGATTCCGGAATGGCGCGCAGCACCAGGCTCATCAGCGCCAGGCCCACTGGCAGGTTGAGGTAGAAGATCCAGCGCCAGCCCAAATACTGGGTAATAAGGCCGCCGAGTGTCGGTGCGGCAGTCATCGCCACGCCCATGCACGCGCCCCAGAAGGCCCAGGCTTTGGCCCGTTCCGCTTCATCGTGGAAGGTGTGGCCGATGGATGCCAGGGCTGACGTCAGCAACAGTGCCGCGCCCACGCCTTTGATGGCGCGAGCGATATCCAGCAACAGCGCAGTGGGCGCTGCACCACATCCCAGGGAGGCGAGGATGAAAATGCCCAAGCCCCAGATCAGGGTTTTCTTGCGCCCGAAGCGGTCGGCGATACTGCCCGCCGGTAGCAGCAGGGCGGCAAACGCCAGCATATAGGCGCTGACCACCCACTCGATGTCGGCAAAGTTTGCCCCTAGGTCCCGAGCAATGCTCGGCAGGGTCACGGCGACGATATTGGTGTCGAGCACAATCAGCGAGCAGACACCGGAGGCGGTCAGCAAGGTAAGGCGTGGTCTGACCCGGCTCATGATTGAATTACCTCAAAGGCAACACGGAAAATGCAGTTGACGGACATCGCAAGGGCTCTCTACTGTTCTAGTCGCTCCAGCATATCCGCGCTGCCCAAAGTCCTTGTTAGCCAGGCGGAACCACTTCATTACCTTTGAGCTAATCCAGCAATGGACATCCGCCACTTTCGCTATTTCCTGGCCGTCGCCCGGCAGCGCAATTTCACCCGCGCTGCCGAACAATTGGGGATTGCTCCGCCGACGTTGAGTCGACAGATCCAGGACATGGAAACCAGCCTGGGCACACGGCTGTTTATCCGTCAGCAGCGCGAAGTCAGCCTCACCGAGGCGGGTGCTGCGTTGTTGATCGAGGCGGAGGCGACGGTGCGTCAGTTCGAGTTCGCCCAGCGCAATGCCCAGCGCGCCGGGCGTGGTGAGATCGGTCACATTGAGCTGGGCTATGTGGCATCGGCGGTGTATTCCGGGGTGCTGCAGCGGCAGATGCGTGGGTTTTGCCAGGCGTTTCCCGATGTCAGCGTGAACGTACGCGAATGCGCCATGGCCACGTTGCCGGGTGCGGTTGCGGACGGGCGCTGCGATATCGGTTATATCCGCTCACCGATGACCTTGCCGGAGAGTGTGCAAGCGCTACGCCTCGACAGTGAAGGCTTTGTGCTGGCGCTGCCGCAGGATTCGTGGCTGCTGGGGTTGAAAGCCATCCACTGTGAGCATTTGCAAAACGAAACCTTCATCCTGCCGGAACAGATCAGCGGCACGCTGCATGTAGCCGCCCAAGGCGGTTTTGCGCCGCGCCTGGGGCCGCAACCCGGAGGTTTGGTGGCGGTGGTCGCATTGGTGTCATTGGGGCAGGGCGTGGCCGTGGTGCCGGCGTCGGTGGTGGGGCATGCCAGCTTGCCGGGCGTGGTGTATCGCACGATCCAGGGCAGTGACGCGTCGTCCTGGCTGTCGTTGATTCACCGGCGCTTCGAAAAAGCGCCGGCGGTGGTGCGATACATCCAGCAGGTCAGGGCTCAAGCACCACCTTGAGGGATTTGTCGCCGCGTTCCATCACGGCAAAGGCTTCCTTGAAATCCGCCAGGGCGAACTTGTGGGTGACCACGTCGCGCATGTCGATCTTGCGGTTGCCGATAAAGTCGATGGCGCGCGGGTACATGTAGGGCCCCAGGTGCGAGCCGAGTACATCCAGCTCCTTGCGGTCGCCAATGATCGACCAATCCACCGTGGCCTCGTCATTGAACACGCTGAACTCGACGAAACGCCCCAGCTTGCGCAGCATCGCCAGGCCCTGGTTGACCGCCTTGTGATGACCGGTGGCTTCGATGTAGATGTCGCAACCGTAGCCGTCGGTGATTTCACGGATCTTGGCCAGCACGTCGACTTCGGTGGGGTTCCACACCTCGTCGGCGCCCATGCGCAGGGCGAGGGCGGTACGTTCGGGCTTCATGTCCAGCACGATGAGCTTTTTCGGGTTGCGCATGCGCACCGCGCCGATGATGCCCAAGCCCAGTGTGCCGGCGCCGGCGACCACCACCACGTCATCGAATTCCACGTTGGCGCGTTCGGCGGCGTGCAGCGAGCAGGCCAGTGGTTCGATCAGGATGGCTTCGTCGGGGGCGATGGAATCCGGCACTTTATGGATGATGCCTTCCTTGGTGAAGATCATGTACTGGGCCATGGCGCCCTGGACATTGTTCTGGAAGCCATACAGGTCGTGTTTCTGGCACATCCAGTACTGGCCGTGGTTGCAGAAGCGGCAGCCCCAGCACGGCACGATCTGCTCGGAAATGACTCGGTCGCCAATCTTCACGCCGCGTTTTTCCGCGCTAGGGCCGAGAGCGACCACGCGGCAGACGAACTCATGGCCGGGGATCATCGGCGGTTTTACGTAGCGCGGTTGCTCGGCATCGCCCCAGAACGAGGGCGCACCGCGATAGGTCTTGATGTCGCCCATGCAGATGCCGCACAGCTCGACCTTGGTAAGGATTTCCTCAGGGCCGGGCGTGGGCACGTCGACGGTTTCCAGCCGGTAGTCTTCCGGGCCATGGCAGACCACGGCCTGCATGGTTTTCGGAATGATCGGGGACAGTTGTTCTTGCGGGCGTTCGGTGACGGTGGACATGGCTGGCCTCACAACAAAGATGAACGTATCGCTCCCGCGCGGGGAGCGATAATCCGGCAGGGCTTACTTGGCGCCGCTGACTTGTTTGTACAGCGCGTCGGCGTTGGCGTTGGTGACCGGCACCCAGGGCAGGATGTAGTTTTTCGCGGTGCCGTCACCCCATTTCACGTCTTTGGCGTAGCGCTCCCAGATCACCGATTGCGGCTTGTAGTCGCTGCCGGCCAAAGCGCGCAGGGCCACATCCAGGGCGCCTTGGGACTGGGCCTGGGCGTCTTGCAGGAAGGTGGTGACTTCGTCTTTTTTTGCCGCCTGGATCGCGTCCGGCATGCCGTCGATGGAAGTGACTGGCACGTCCTTGGAGGTCAGTCCGTGGGATTTCAGCGCTTGTACGGCGCCGAGGGCCATGTCGTCGTTCTGTGCGATCACGCCGTTGATGCCTTTGGGGTGGGCGTTCAGCCAGTCCTCGGTGAGTGTCAGGGCCTGGGCGCGGTCCCAGTTGGCGGTCTTTTTCTCGATGATCTTGATGTCCGGGTGCTTGCCCAGCACTTCCAGCTCGCCTTTTTCGCGGTCGATCTGCGCCGACTGGCCGATCGGCCCCTGGATGATCACCACATTGCCCTTGCCGTTGAGCTTGTCGACCATGGCCTGGGCCTGCAGGCGGCCACCTTCCACGTCGTCATTGCCCACGTAAGGCACGGAGGCATCGGCTACTTTCGTATTGGAGGCGATGACCACCACGTCGTTGCTCATGGCTTGCTTGACGGTGCCCACGCCGGCCTTGGTGTCGATGGGCACGAACAGGATGGCGTCGTAGTGCTGGGTCACCATGTTTTCAATCTGGTTGTTCTGGGTCAGCGCGTCGTAGTTGCCATCAAACACCGTGAGCTGCACGGTGCCATCTTTGACGGCAGGGTGCTCCTTGAGCTCGCGCACCCAGTTCTGCATGAATTGGCCCTTGAGGCCGTAGACCGCCGCGCCGACCTTGTAGGTCTTGCCGTCGGCGGCCAGGGCGATGCTGCTGGCGAGGAGGGAGAGGGCCGCAGCGGCGGCGAAGGTCGTACCAAGTTTCATGATGAGCACCCCATTTATTGTTGTAGTCAGTCGTTCATTCATTGCCTTGTGCTGATCATATGTTTATCAAATGAAAATCTGATCAGTCAATCGCTTTCGCTAAAAATGCTTAAAAAGCGTATTTTATGGGTTTTCATGAATGAGGTGGCGATTTCTGGCATGTATTTTGTTGTTTTTTGTGTGATATAAATTTCAATAAGTGATCATATGATCGTGCTGGTTTGGCAACAGTTACAGATCTTGTAATAGTTTTGCGTTGTGGGAATTTTCCGTTTCGGCTGTACGATTCAAATCCTTTTGTCATCGCAGGATTTGCATGAACACCCTCTCGGAGCCTCCCAGTCGTCTTTCCCCAAGACAACCGCTGCCGCTGTTCCCTCTGAAGCACCCCGTATTCCGACTGCTAACCTTGTACCGGTCCACTGACCGCGCCTTGCCGTGTCCGGCATTCTGAAAATCGATGACTGAAGAGACTTAATAAATGGAATGGTTAGCGGATCCAACGGCCTGGCTCGGCCTGTTGACCTTGATTGTGCTGGAACTGGTACTGGGCATCGACAACCTGGTGTTTATCGCGATCCTGGCGGACAAGCTGCCGCCGGAGCAGCGTGACCGTGCGCGGTTGATTGGCCTGTCCCTGGCATTGCTGATGCGTTTGGGCCTGTTGGCGAGTATTTCCTGGCTGGTAACCCTGACCCAGCCGCTGTTCGAGGTGTTCGACAAGAGCTTCTCGGGCCGTGACCTGATCATGCTGTTCGGTGGTGTGTTCCTGTTGTTCAAGGCCACCATGGAGTTGCACGAACGCCTCGAAGGCCACGTGGCCCAGCGCACAGGCAATGCCGCCTACGCGATGTTCTGGCCGATCGTGGCGCAGATCGTGGTGCTCGATGCGGTGTTCTCCCTGGACGCGGTGATTACCGCCGTGGGCATGGTGGACGAACTGGCGGTGATGATGATCGCGGTGATCGTGTCCATCGGCGTGATGATCGTGGCGAGCAAGCCATTGACCCGCTTCGTCAATGCGCACCCTACGGTGATCATGTTGTGCCTGGGCTTCTTGATGATGATCGGTTTCGCCCTGACCGCCGAAGGCCTGGGCTTCCATATTCCGAAAGGCTACCTGTACGCGGCGATTGGCTTCTCGATCCTGATCGAATTGTTCAACCAGATCGCACGGGCCCGCCGCAAGAAGTCGGCGCAAGGTGTGTTGCCAGTGCGTGAGCGCACGGCTCATGCGGTGATGCGCTTGCTGGGTGGTCGGAGTCTGGCGGTGGAAGAGGTGAGCGATGAGGTTGCCGACCTGTTGGGCGAGCCGGATGCGGCGCAGGGCCCGCTGTTTGATCGACGCGAGCGCGTGATGATCAGCGGCGTGCTGCAACTGGCCGAACGGCCAATCCGCACGCTGATGACACCGAGGGCCAAGGTCGACTGCATCGACCTGGCGGAGGAAACGGAGAGTATTCGCCTGAAACTGATGCATTCGTCCTACTCGCGCCTGCCGTTGATCCGCAATGGTGCGGTCGATGAGCCACTGGGCTTCGTGCACAAGAAAGAGCTGCTCAAGGAATACCTGGCCGGTAACGAGCCGAACCTGGAGCACTTGGCGCGACGTGCCGTCAACCTGCTGGACAGCTTTTCGGTGCTCAACGCCCTGGAGCAGATGCGTCAGGAATCTACCCACATCGCGTTCGTGATCAACGAATTCGGTGACTTCATGGGTGTGTTGAGCATGACCGACATTCTCGAATCCATCGCCGGTGAACTGCCGGACGCCAGCGAAATCGAGGGGCCGGATATCGTCGAAGAGGGCGCAGGTTTTCGCGCCAACGGTGCGCTGAACCTCAATCAGGTGCGTCAGCGCACGGGTTTCAACGCGGTTGCGACCGACGATTACCAGACCTTGGCCGGCCTGGTGATGAGCCTGCTGGACCGCCTGCCCGTGGTGGGCGACAGTCTGGTGTATGAAGGCTGGCGCCTGAGTGTGGCGGCCGTCGAGGAGCGGCGCGTGACCCAGGTGTCTATGGTGCGTGAAACGTAAAGCGGTCCTTGCCCGAGTGCTTTGATACGTACAGCGCCTGGTCCGCCTTGATCAGTGCCTGGTTCAGGGTTTCGCCGTCGTCCACCCTGGCCGCCCGAAAAGCTGACGATCAGGTCGAACACCAGCCAGATTCAGATACTCGCGATGTAGATCAGCAGGCAGAAAGGCTTGAGTCGCTCGGAATCATGCTGGGCGAACTCACGTTGCAGGGCGGGTGAGAAGTGTGTGCAAGCGCGGATTTGGCGGGGCGGCTGATGCGGTTGTAGCGCTTGAACGTAGCCTCAACCACTTGCGCCTGGTTCTCCCGTGGGCCGAAGCCCTGGAGTGTTTCCTCCAATACGCCGTTCCAATAGATTAGTAGCGTTGGAGTGCCCGTGACGTCGGGGTGCCGGGGTGTGCTCGCGCAATCCACTACCAGGCTCACTATCCATGGGTGCTTCCAGGCGCCCAGTTCGAACAAGGGGGCGGACTCTCCACAGGCCGGGCAGTGTTCTGAAACAAACAGGATGAACACGGGGCGTGGTGTATTGAGGATTCGTAGAAAGTCCTTCGCATCGGCAATTTTCCGGGTAGCAGTCCCCATGGTGATCCCTCTTTGGATAGCGCTGGTGTCTGCCAACGCTAAGTCGAGGGATCATCACCGTCTACTGTCAACCTTCACAGGTCGCTATCGCGCTCCAGGCGTTCCCGTGCCTTGCGCGCCTGGCTTGCGCATTTCTTGTATTCAAGGTTGTCCCTCGAAGCCTTTGCCTGGCGATAGCCATGATGATTCTGGCTGGTGTAATTGGTGCTCAGGGCTGCGTTGAGCTTGCGCAGTTCTTCCTTGCACTCGCGGCGGTCGTTACTGGCCAATGCGCTGCCAGCCACCAGAAAGGAGAGCAAAACCAGGGTGAGGCGCAACTTCATCAGGGCGGAGTCCTTGTCTGAATGAATGTGCCAAGGCTAGCCCAGCGTGGGGATTTTTCCACGCGCCAGACGCACTGCAACGGTGCGCAGTAACGCCTTTGTGGCGCACGCAAGTGGGGCCTGTCACCGCTGTGTGGGGCCTTGGGTAGCAAAGTGATTTCAGGTGCTGACTCAACGCCTTAATCCACATCATCTTTTATCTATCTGATTTAACAGAGATTTATCCATGTCGTTTTTTTCTGTTACCGCGTGTGGCACACTTTCTGCTGTCTATTCCGTTGTTACATACTAAGTTCCGGTATAGCGGAATACACAACTCCTGGAGTGCTTGTCATGCATCACCGA
This sequence comes from Pseudomonas sp. DWRC2-2, assembly GCF_049897885.1. NCBI lineage: Bacteria > Pseudomonadati > Pseudomonadota > Gammaproteobacteria > Pseudomonadales > Pseudomonadaceae > Pseudomonas > Pseudomonas sp. DWRC2-2. The sequence continues at coordinate 108,855 of NZ_JAFCXD010000008.1, read as the reverse complement.
CCTTCCGTGTTTAAAGCGTGTGTTTTTCTCTTCGCCGCATCGGCTTCCCTCGCCAGCATCGTGCAGGCGGCGGACAGCAAGCTCGATGATGTGCTCAAACGTGGGCACCTCATCGTGGGTACAGGCAGTACCAATGCGCCGTGGCACTTCCAGGGAGCGGATGGCAAGTTGCAGGGTTTTGATATCGACATCGGCCGCATCGTGGCCAAGGGTTTGTTCAATGACCCGAGCAAAGTCGAGTTCGTGGTGCAGTCGTCTGACGCCCGGATTCCCAACCTGCTGACCAATAAGGTCGACATGAGTTGCCAGTTCATTACCGTCACTGCCAGCCGTGCCCAGCAGGTGGCTTTCACCCTGCCGTACTACCGCGAAGGCGTGGGCCTGCTGCTGCCGAACAACAGCAAGTACAAAGAGATTGAAGACCTGCAAGCCGCCGGCGACAGCGTCACCGTAGCGGTGCTGCAAAACGTATACGCCGAAGAACTGGTGCACCAGGCGCTGCCCAAGGCCAAGGTCGACCAGTACGACAGTGTCGACCTGATGTACCAGGCCGTGAACTCCGGTCGCGCCGATGCCGCCGCCACCGACCAGTCCTCGGTCAAATACCTGATGGTGCAGAACCCAGGCCGCTACCGCAGCCCGACGTACGCCTGGAGCCCGCAGACCTACGCGTGCGCCGTCAAGCGTGGCGACCAGGACTGGCTGAACTTCGTCAACACTGCGCTGCATGAAGCCATGACCGGTGTCGAGTTCCCGACCTACAAGGCCTCGTTCAAGCAATGGTTCGGTGTCGACCTGCCGGAACCTGCGATCGGCTTCCCGGTTGAGTTCAAGTAAATCGAAACCCTGGGGCGTCGCTGACGGCGCCCCAATCAGGTACTGCTGACCATGAACTATCAGTTGAACTTTGCCGCCGTGTGGCGCGACTTCCCCAGCTTGCTGGCGGGGCTCGGCCTGGGCCTTGAGCTGGCGCTGCTGTCGATCGCCATCGGCTGTGTGATCGGCCTGATGATGGCCTTTGCCATGCTGTCCAAGCACCGTGCGTTGCGGGTCTTCGCCTCGGTGTACGTGACGGTGGTGCGCAATACGCCGATCCTCGTGTTGATCCTGTTGATCTACTTTGCATTGCCCAGCCTCGGGATCCGTCTGGACAAGATCCCGTCGTTCATCATCACCTTGTCGCTGTACGCCGGTGCTTACCTGACCGAAGTGTTCCGCGCCGGGCTGTTGAATATTCCCAAGGGCTTGCGCGAAGCCGGGCTGGCCATCGGCCTGGGTGAGTGGCGTATCCGCGCCTATATCACCGTACCGGTGATGCTGCGCAACGTGCTGCCTGCGCTGTCGAACAACTTCATTTCGCTGTTCAAGGACACCTCGCTCGCGGCCGCCATCGCGGTGCCGGAGCTGACCTACTATGCCCGCAAGATCAACGTCGAAAGCTACCGGGTGATTGAAACCTGGCTGGTCACGACCGCGCTCTACGTGGCTGCCTGTTACCTCATTGCCATGCTGCTCCGTTACCTGGAACAGCGTCTGGCGATCCGTCGTTAAGGAGGGCTTTCATGTACGAGTCCCCAAGCTGGCTGCATGAGTTGTGGATCGCCCGGGATACCCTCTGGGCGGGCTTTCAGGCCAGCGTTTATGTGTCTGCGTTGGCAATTATCTTTGGCACCCTGATCGGCATTGTCGCCGGGTTGATTCTGACCTACGGCAAGTTCTGGATGCGTGCGCCATTCCGGCTGTATGTCGACCTGATCCGTGGTACGCCGGTGTTTGTGCTGGTGCTCGCGTGTTTCTACATGCTGCCGGCGCTCGGTTGGCAGATCACCGCGTTCCAGGCCGGTGCGGTCGGGTTGACGCTGTTCTGTGGCTCCCACGTCTCCGAGATCGTGCGCGGCGCGCTGCAAGCCATTCCCCGTGGGCAACTGGAAGCGGGCAAGGCGATCGGCCTGACGTTCTACCAGTCCCTGGGCTACGTGCTGCTGCCCCAGGCGCTGCGCCAGATTTTGCCGACCTGGGTCAACTCCTCCACGGAAATCGTCAAGGCCTCGACCTTGCTGTCAGTGATCGGCGTGGCTGAGTTGCTGCTCAGTACCCAGCAAGTGATCGCACGCACCTTCATGACCCTGGAGTTCTACCTGTTCGCAGGCTTTATGTTCTTTGTCATCAACTACGCCATCGAGTTATTCGGGCGCTACATTGAAAAGCGGGTGGCCTTGCCATGAATCAATCTCAAACCAACCAACCGCTGCTGAACATTCGTGGCCTGCGTAAGCAATACGGCCAGGTGGAAGTACTCAAGGGCGTTGACCTGTCCATGCAGCGTGGCAACGTGGTGACCTTGATCGGCTCCAGCGGCTCGGGCAAGACAACACTGTTGCGTTGCGTCAACCTGCTGGAAGAGTTCCAGGGCGGGCAGATCACCCTGGATGGCGAGTCCATCGGCTACAGCGAAATTGCCGGCAAGCGCGTGCGCCACCCCGAGCGGGTGATTGCCCAGCACCGTGCGATGACCGGCATGGCGTTCCAGCAATTCAACCTGTTCCCGCACCTGACGGCCTTGCAGAACGTCACCCTTGGCCTGCTCAAGGTCAAGAAGATGGGCAAGGACGAAGCCGTCGCACTCGCAGAAAAATGGCTGGACCGCGTCGGCCTTCTGGAACGTCGCAATCACTTTCCCGGTCAGCTGTCCGGCGGTCAGCAACAGCGTGTAGCGATTGCCCGCGCCATTGCCATGAACCCCAGCCTGATGCTGTTCGACGAAGTCACCTCGGCCCTCGACCCGGAGTTGGTGGGCGAAGTGCTCAGCGTGATCAAAGGCCTGGCGGAAGAGGGCATGACCATGTTGCTGGTCACCCACGAAATGCGCTTTGCCTACGAAGTCTCGGACAAGATCGTTTTCATGAACCAGGGCCGCATTGAAGAGCAGGGCACCTCGAAGGACATCTTCGAACGCCCGCAATCGCCGCGCCTGGCGGAATTTCTCAAGAACATTCGTTTTTAATCAGGAGCCTTTTTTATGAGCATTACTCGTTACGGTGCCGGTAGCACAGCCGGCGGTGGTCAGCCCCGTCCTTTCGCCCGTGCGGTGGAAGCCGATGGTTGGTTGTACGTCTCAGGCCAAGTGCCTGCGGTGGACGGCGAAATCATCACCGGCGGCATCATCGAACAGACCCGCCAGACCATGCGCAACGTGGTGGCGATCCTTGAAGAAGCCGGTTACGAATTGAAAGATGTCGTGCGCGTCGGCGTGTGGCTGGAAGACCCGCGGGACTTCTGGAGTTTCAACAAGGTCTTCGGTGAGTACTTCACCCCGGAACACGCCCCGGCGCGGGCCTGCGTGCAGGCCAACATGATGGTCGATTGCAAGGTGGAGATCGATTGCGTGGCGTACAAGAAAAAAGGCTAAATGCCTGGATCTAAAGCCCGCTCCCACAGGGGATATGTGTTGATAGCAACCTTCTGACCGGACCGACAACTGCCATGACCGAAGACACCATCAAACGCCGCGCCAAAGGCCTGGACCGTGCATTCGATATCCTCGATTTTCTCAAGGAAATCGGCCAGCCCCTGCGCCCGAATGATATTGCCAGCGGCATCGGCAGCCCCAAGTCCACCGTCTACGAACTGGTGGCGTCGCTGCTTGAGCGGCGCATCCTGGAAACGGTGGGCAAGGACGGTCACGTCTATCTCGGCCGCCAGCTGTACTTTCTCGGCCAAGCGCACCTGCGCCATTTCGATCTGACCCGCGAGGCCGATCACGCCCTGCAGGAGATCGTCAGCCAGACCCACGAGACCGCGCAGATGTGCCTACTCAACGGGCGCAAATACACGGTGGCGCTGATGCGTGAGGGCGAGCGGCATTTCCGTATTTCTTCGGACATCGGCGAAAACGCTCCCATTCCGTGGACCGCTTCCGGACGCCTGTTGCTGGGGCACTTGAGCGACCAGCAGATCATCGACCTGATCGATCACGATGACTTCATCCTGCCGGACGGCCAGCGCCTGCCGCTGGAGACCTTCCTGGCGCAAATCCGTCAGGCCACCGTCGAGGGCTTCTTTTCCTTCGACAGCGTGGCCGACACCTTTACCCATTGCTTTGCCGCCCCGGTGCGGGACGCGCAAGGCATCAGCATCGCGACGCTGTGCATCGTCGCCCCACGCGCCGATGCCACAAAAAACTACAACGACTATCGCCGGGTGTTGATCGACAGCGCCAACAACCTGGCCCGGCGTATCAACGAATAGGAGTTTTCCATGTCTGCCATCAATGCCGTTGAAAAAGGCGCCGCCGCCGTTGGGGCCCACCTGGTCCGTGACGTCAGCCTGCCTGCCCTGGTGCTGCACCGTGACGCCCTGGCACACAACATCCGCTGGATGCAGGACTTCGTCAGCAACAGCGGCGCGCAGTTGGCGCCCCATGGCAAGACCAGCATGATGCCGGCGCTGTTTCAGCGCCAGATTGAAGCGGGCGCCTGGGGCATCACCCTGGCGAATGCCGTGCAGACCCGTGCAGCCTATGCCGGTGGCGTGCGTCGCGTGCTGATGGCCAACCAACTGGTAGGCGCGCCGAACATGGCGCTGATTGCTGACCTGTTGGTCGATAAGGACTTCGACTTTCACTGCATGGTCGATCACCCGGACAACGTCGCCGACCTGGGCCTGTTCTTCGCCGCCCGTGGCCTGCGCCTGAACGTGATGATCGAATACGGTGTGGTCGGCGGTCGTTGCGGCTGCCGCAGCGAGCAGGAAGTGCGTGACCTGGCGAAGGCGATCAAGGCCCAACCGGCCCTGGCCCTCACCGGTATCGAAGGCTACGAAGGCGTGATCCATGGCGAGCATGCGATCAGCGGCATCCGCGACTTCGCCGCCAGCCTGGTGCGCCTGGCGGTAGACCTGCAGAACAACGGCTCTTTCGACCTGCCCAAGCCTATCGTCACTGCGTCGGGATCGGCTTGGTACGACCTGATTGCCGAGTCGTTTGAAGAGCAGAACGCCGCCGGCCGCTTCCTCAGCGTGTTGCGCCCTGGCAGCTACGTAGCTCATGACCATGGCATCTACAAAGAGGCGCAATGCTGCGTGCTCGACCGTCGCAGCGACCTCAGCGAAGGCCTGCGCCCGGCGTTGGAAGTCTGGGCCCATGTGCAATCGTTGCCCGAACCGGGCTTTGCGGTGATCGCCCTGGGCAAACGTGACGTGGCCTACGACGCCGGTTTGCCGGTGCCGCTCAAACGCTACAAGGCCGGTATTTTGCCGGCAGAAGGTGATGACGTGGGCACGTGCAAGGTCACGGCGGTGATGGACCAGCATGCGTTCATGACCGTGGCGCCGGGGGTTGAGTTGCGTATTGGCGACATCATTTCGTTCGGTACATCCCACCCTTGTTTGACGTTCGACAAGTGGCAGGTCGGCTGCCTGGTGGATGAACAGTTGCAGGTGATCGAATCTCTGGAAACCCGATTCTGAGTGTAAAGCCATGACCCGCTTGTCCCCACGCATCGCCCTGATAGGCGAATGCATGATCGAACTGCAACACCGCGCCGACGGCAGCCTGCACCAGAGCTTCGGCGGCGACACCTTAAATGCGGCGGTATACCTGCGCCGCGAACTGGGCGAAACGGGCAGCGTCGACTATGTCACCGCCCTGGGCGATGACAGCTTCAGCGATGCCATGTGCCAGCAATGGGCGCAGGAAGGCCTGGGCCTGGAAAGGGTCCAGCGCCTGCCCGGACGCCTGCCGGGTTTGTACTGCATCCAGACCGACGCCAATGGCGAACGCAAATTCCTCTACTGGCGCAACGAAGCCGCCGTGCGTGACTGTTTCACCACGCCCGCCGCCGAGCCGATCCTGGCCGCTTTGCCGGACTACGACGTGGTGTATTTCAGCGGCATCACCCTGGCGGTGTTGGGTGATATCGGCCGTGAGCGTTTGCTGCAAACCCTGGTCGAGACCCGTCGGCGAGGAGGCAAGGTGGTGTTCGACAACAACTATCGTCCGCGTCTATGGGCCAGTGTTGAAGCGGCACGCACGGCATATCACCGTGTGTTGGCCGAGGTGGATATCGCCCTATTGACCGAAGACGATGAGCGCGCGCTGTTTGGTTATGCCGACAGTGAACAGGTGTTCGCGGCGTATCCGGAGACTGAAGAGGTGGTGCTCAAGCGTGGGGCGGAGGAATGTCTGATGCGCTGCAAGGGTGAGCGCTTTGCGGTGCCGGCGCTGAAGGTGGAAAAGGTGGTGGATACGACAGCGGCGGGGGATTCGTTCAGTGCGGCGTATTTGGCCAGTCGGCTTAAAGGTTGTTCGCCTGAGCAAGCCGCGTTAGCGGGACATCGGTTGGCAAGCCGGGTCATCCAAGTGCCTGGCGCACTCATCCCCAAAGGTTAAGCGGATCTGTTGTGGCGAGCGGGCTTGCCCCGCGTTGGGCTGCGCAGCGGCCCCCAAAAAAAGCGGGAGCGCTGCGCACTCCAACGCGGGGCAAGCCCGCTCGCCACAGCAAGCCCGCTCTCCACAATGGGCCGGCTACATGCCTGTCAGTCGCGGTAAAACACCTGCACCAAGTGATACCCGAACTTGCTCTTGATCGGCCCGTGAACCACCTTCACCGGCTTCTTGAAGATCACCGCATCAATCGCCCCCACCATCTGCCCCGGCCGCACTTCACCCAAGTCGCCGCCACGCTTGCCGGACGGGCAGGTGGAGTACTTCTTGGCCAACACATCAAAGGCTTCGCCCTTGGCAATGCGCTGCTTGAGTTGTTCGGCTTCTTCGCTGGTTTTCACCAGGATATGACGGGCTTGGGCTTTCATTGATCTCTACCAGGTGTGCGACGGCGCGCGATTATGCCTGAACTCATTCGTCGACGCTGATCATGCTACGGATTTTAGTGGCCAGCAGGTCGATGGAGAACGGCTTGGCGACCATGTCCATGCCGTCCTCCAGGAATCCCTGGCGTTCGGCGGCTTTTTCGGCATAACCGGTCATGAACAAGACGCGCAAGCCAGGCCGGTGTTGGCGGGCAATCTCCGCCAATTGCCGGCCATTCATGCCCGGCAGGCCAACATCGGTGACCAGCAAGTCCACGCGCAGGTCCGACTCCAGCAGCGGCAGTGCCGCCCGCGCATCCGCCGCCTGGTGCGCGGTGTAACCCAGTTCGTCGAGCACATTGACCACCAGCATGCGCACTGCCGGGTCGTCCTCGACCACCACCACCGCTTCGCCGGCCAGAGCTACCGGCGCTTCACCGAGGCTGGCAGGTAAACTGCTTTCCAGCGCCGTGCCATACAGGCGCGGCAGGTACAGACGTACGCACGTACCCTGGCCCGGCTCGCTATGAATGGTCACATGACCACCGGACTGCTGGGCAAACCCGTAGATCATCGACAGCCCCAGGCCTGTGCCCTGGCCGATGGGTTTGGTGGTGAAGAACGGGTCGAACGCCTTGGCCAGGATTTTCGGGGCCATGCCCGTGCCGTTGTCGCACACTCCGAGCATCACGTAGTCGCCGGCCTTGACCGGTTCAAGGGTGGTGATGTCGGTGCCGTCCAGATAGCTGTTGGCGGTTTCGATCAGCAGTTCGCCGCCGTCGGGCATGGCGTCGCGGGCGTTGATCACCAGGTTGAGCAGGGCGTTTTCCAGTTGGCTGGCGTCGGTGTTCACCGGCCAGATGTCGTGGCCCAGTTGCACCTTGAGCCCGATGTGCGCGCCTTTGGTGCGACGGAACAAGTCTTCCAGGGAGGCGACCAATTGGTTGGGGTCCAGCGGGCGTCGGTCCAGCGACTGACGGCGTGAGAATGCCAGCAGACGGTGGGTGAGGGCGGCCGCACGATGGGCGGAGGACACGGCGGCATCGGTAAAACGGCCGATTTCGTCACTGCGCCCGGCGGCGATGTAGCGCTGCATCAGGTCCAGGCTGCCGATGATACCGGTGAGCATATTGTTGAAGTCATGGGCAATGCCACCGGTGAGCTGGCCCACGGCTTCCATCTTCTGCGCATGGCGCAACGCGTCTTCGGCACGCTCACGCTCGTACATCTCGTTTTGCAGGCGCTGATTGGCTTCGGCCAGGGCCTGGGTGCGCTGAGCCACGCGCTCTTCAAGGTTTTCGTTGAGGTGGCGCAGGGCTTCTTCGGTGAGTTTGCGTTCGGTCTCGTCGATCACGAAGATGTAGAAACCATTGACTGAACCGTCATTGCTGAACCGCGGCAGGTACTTCATCAACGCATGGCGCGGACGGCCATCGTGGTGCGGAGTGATGGTCATGAAGCTGCAGGCCTTGCCCTTGAGCGCGGCGGCGATCTTGTCTTCACGCCCGGCGTACACCTCGTCGCCGAGCACTTCGCGGATGGTCTTGCCGTACAGCTCCTGGGGTGTCATGCCGTACCATTCCAGGTACGCGCTGTTGTTCAGGCGAAAGCGCTGTTCATGGTCGACATAACCGATCAACACCGGCATGGCGTTGATGATCAGTTGCAACTCGGTCTGGCTCTGACGCAAGGCCTGCTCGGTGTTCTTGCGCTCGGTGAGGTCCAGCGCGGCCCCGAGGAAACGTGCCGGGCGGCCTTGATGATCCTTGTAGCAACGGCCACGGGCGAACACCCAGCGTACCTGGCCATCGGCTTGCAACAGGCGATATTCCTCGGCGTATTCGGTGCCGAAGGTGATGCAGTGCTTGATGCTGCGCGCCACCATGCCACGGTCTTCCGGGTGCACGCCGTTCAGGTAATCGCTGATCGGCAACGAACGCGCATCGCTGGGGTCGACGCCGTGCAAGTAGGCGAAGTGCGCGTCCGCGATAAAGCGGTCTTCGCCGATATCCCAATCCCAGGTGCCGACCGCGTCCGTGGCGGCCAAGGCCAACTGCAAGCGTTGTTCGGTAGTGTGCTGGGCTTTGCGACGTTCGTTGGTTTCGATGGCGGTGACCAGAATCCCGGCCACGCGCGTGCTTTCATCGCGGATTGGGCTGTAGGTCAGGTCCAGCCAGATTTCCGTGTCGCGATTGTTGCGTTGCAGCACGAAGCGCTGCTCGCTGAAGGTGCGCACCTCGCCTGTGAGTACGGCGTCATAGATCGGCGCGGTAAAGCTTTCCAGCTCCGGCCAGGTCTGATGCGCCGGCTGGCCCATCGCCTCAGGGTGCTTGTTGCCGGCGAGTTGGGCGAAGCCATCGTTGTAGAGCTGCGTGAGGTGGTCGCCCCACAGCAGGAGCATCGGCATCGGCGAGTGGACGACAATATCCACGGCGGTGCGCAGGCTTTGCGGCCAATCACTGGCCTCACCGAGCGGGCTTTGCGCCCAGTCCAGCCGCGCAATCAATGCAGCGGCTTCGCTACCGGTGGATGTTCCAATCATGAAAAAGCCCTGAGCGTAACGCTTTGAAAGATGACAACACCCATTATCCCGTGACTTGGGAATGGGTGACTACCCCCGAAAAATAGCACGCATTCTGGGTTTGTCTTCAAATGAGTGCGTCAGCGCTGAAACCTTTCATCCGTTAGCCAGTTCAGGGCGGTTGCGAAACTGCTCCAGTGCCTGCGGGTTGGCCAGGGCGTCGGTGTTCTTCACCGGCTCACCGTGCACCACATTGCGCACCGCCAATTCGACGATCTTGCCGCTGATGGTGCGGGGGATATCGGTGACAGCGAGGATCTTCGCCGGCACATGGCGCGGTGTGGTGTTGGCGCGGATCACCTGGCGAATCTGCTGCTCCAGCGCGTCGTCCAGCTCGACACCCTCGTTGAGGCGTACGAACAGCACCACGCGCACGTCGTCCTGCCAGCGTTGGCCGATGGCCAGGCTTTCCTGCACCTGTGGAACTTTTTCCACCTGGCGATAGATCTCAGCCGTGCCGATCCGCACGCCGCCGGGGTTGAGCACCGCGTCGGAGCGCCCGTGGATCAGCAGGCTGCCGTTGGGGCGCTGTTCGGCGTAGTCCCCTTGGGCCCAGACGCCGGGAAACTGGCTGAAATACGAAGCGTGCAGTTTTTTACGCTCCGGGTCATTCCACAAGCCAATCGGCATGGCCGGGAAATGCCGGGTGCACACCAGTTCGCCTTTTTCGCCGACCAACGGCTGGCCCTGGTCGTCCCACACCTCAATGGCCATCGCCAGGCTCTTGCACTGCATTTCGCCGCGACGTACCGGCAGCACTGGGTTGCCGATCACAAAACAGGAGACGATATCCGTGCCGCCAGACATGGAGGAAAGGCACAACTCGCCCTTGATCTCGCGGTACACGTAGTCGTAGCTCTGGGGCGAAAGCGGCGAACCGGTCGAAATCAAGCCTTTGAGACTGCCCAGGTCGTGGCTCAGGCGCGGTTGCAAGCCGGCTTTTTCCAAGGTGGCGAGAAACTTGGGGCTGGTGCCGAACACGCTGATCTTCTCGGCGTCGATCAGGTCGATCAAGCGCTCGGGCCCCGGATGAAACGGCGAACCGTCATACAGCACCGCCGTGGCGCCGATGGCCAGTACCGACACCAGCCAGTTCCACATCATCCAGCCGCAGGTGGTGTAGTAGAACAGGCAGTCCTCGCGGGACAGGTCGGCATGCAGGCCGTGTTCCTTGAGGTGGGTGAGCAGCACGCCGCCGGTGCCGTGGATGATGCACTTGGGCACGCCGGTGGTGCCGCTGGAATAGAGGATGTACAGCGGATGGTCGAACGGCACCGCGACGAATTCAGGCGCGCCGCCGGGCTGGTAGAAGTCCTGCCACAGCGCGACGCGGGCGTGGGTTTGATAGTCCTCGATCCTTGCCTGGTGCCGCGCGTACGGCACGACGATCAACTGCTCCAGCGACGGCAGGCGTTCGAGGATTTCATTGAGCTTGGCGGTCTGGTCGATGGTTTTGCCGGCATAACGATAACCGGCGCAGGTGATCAGCACCTTGGGTTCGATCTGGCCGAACCGGTCGATCACGCCCTGGGTGCCGAAGTCCGGCGACGAACACGACCAGATCGCGCCCAGGCTGGTGGTGGCAAGCATGCCCACCAGGGTTTGCCAGGTGTTGGGCATGCAGGCCGCGACGCGGTCACCCTGGACCACACCGGCCGCCCGCAGGCTGTTTTGCAGGCCGGCGACCTGGGCCGCCAGTTCGGCGTAGGTCAATTGCTTGCGCTGGCCGTCTTCGCTGAGGGCGACCACGGCGGGGTGATCGTCGCGGCGGCGCAACAGGTGTTCGGCAAAGTTCAGGGTCGCGCCGGGAAACCATTGGGCGCTGGGCATCTCGGCGTCTTCGATCAGCACCGCCGTGGGCGGACTGCGAAATTGCACGTCGAAGTATTCCACGATCGCCCGCCAGAAATCCGCGCGCTGGTCGATGCTCCACTGATGCAGCGCCGGGTAGTCGCGCAGCTGCACGCTGTAGCGCTGGTTGATGTAGCGCCGGAACTGGTCCATCCGCGTGTGGGCGATGCGTTCCGGGGAGGGTTGCCAGAGGATGTCGGACATAGTGGGCCTCTTGTTATTGTGCCAGCCAGCCGCCGTCGATATTCCATGCGGCGCCGCGCACCTGGCTGCCGGCTTCGCTGCACAAAAACAGCACCAACTCGCCCAATTGCGGCGGTGTCACAAACTCCAGGGACGGCTGCTTCTCCGCCAACAGATCATGCTGCGCCTGCTGCGAGTCGACGCCGGCGGCGGCACGGTCATCAATCTGCTTTTGCACCAGCGGCGTCAGCACCCAGCCGGGGCAAATGGCGTTGCACGTCACGTTGCTGGTGGCGGTTTCCAGGCCGACGACCTTGGTCAAGCCAATCACACCGTGTTTGGCGGCTACATACGCCGCCTTGCCCACCGAACCGACCTGTCCATGCACCGAGGCGATATTGACAATACGTCCCCAGCCCTTGGCCTTCATGCCCGGCAAACTCAAGCGCGTGCTGTGGAACACCGACGACAGGTTGATCGCAATGATCGAGTCCCAGCGCTCGGCCGGAAAGTCTTCCACCGCCGCCACATGCTGGATGCCGGCATTGTTCACCAGGATATCCACGCCGCCGAATTCACGCTCGGCGTAGGCGATCATGTCGGCGATTTGCGCCGGGTCGCTGACGTCCGCCGGGTGATGGCCGACCTTGCCACCGAACGCCTGTACTTGGGCGATCACCGCGCTGGCGTCGCCGAAGCCGTTGAGGATCAGGTTGGCGCCGGCCTTGGCCAGGCTCAGTGCAATCCCCAGGCCGATGCCGCTGGTGGAGCCGGTGACCAGGGCGGTCTTGCCGTTCAATGTCGTCATGAAAACCTCACACAATGCCGGTGGCGTAGAAAGTACCGATCACCACGAACACCGCGAGGGTCTTGATGATCGTGATACCGAAAATGTCCTTGTAGGCCTCGCGGTGCGTCAGGCCGGTGACCGCCAGCAGCGTGATCACCGCGCCGTTGTGGGGCAGGGTGTCCATGCCGCCGCTGGCCATGGCCGCGACGCGGTGCAGCACTTCAAGGGGGATATTGGCCGCATGGGCCGCCGAAATAAAGCTCTCGGACATGGCCGCCAGGGCGATGCTCATCCCACCCGACGCCGAGCCGGTGATACCGGCCAACAGGGTCACGGTAATCGCTTCGTTGACCAGTGGATTCGGGATGCCCTTGAGCCAGTCCGCCAGCACCAGAAAGCCTGGCAGCGAGGCGATCACGGCACCAAAGCCGTATTCGGACGCGGTGTTCATCGCCGCCAGCAACGCACCGCTGACCGCACTTTTGCTGCCTTCGGCGAGTTTGCTCTTGATGGCCGACCAGCCAAACACCAACACCATGACGATGCCCACCAGCAACGCCGCTTGCACCGCCCAGATCGCGGTGAGCTTGGCGATTTCGGTGGTCACCGGCGTGGTCATCCCTGGCAGGGAAAGGCTGTGGGTCTTGCCGTACCACTGCGGGATCCAGTGGGTGAACAGCAGGTTCATCACGCCCACCAGAATCAGCGGCGACAGCGCGATCCAGGGATTGGGCAGCGCCAGGTTGTCGGCCGTTTCCGGCTCGTTGCGCAGTTCGGTGCCGTAGCCTTCACCGGCCCGTTGCGCCTTGTTGCGCTGGCGTGCCAGGTACAGCATGCCGGCGCAGAACACGAAGATCGTACCGATCAGGCCCAGCCATGGCGCGGCCCAGGCCGTGGTGTTGAAGAAAGTGCTGGGGATGATGTTCTGGATCTGCGGCGTGCCGGGCAGGGCGTCCATGGTGAACGAGAATGCGCCGAGGGCGATGGTCGCCGGGATCAGGCGTTTCGGGATATTGCTCTGGCGGAACATCTCCGCCGCGAACGGGTACACCGCAAACACCACCACAAACAGCGACACGCCGCCGTAGGTGAGCAGGGCGCAGACCAGGACGATAACCAGCATCGCCTGGCGCGTGCCGAGCAAGCGGATCGCTGCGGCAACGATGGAGCGCGAGAAGCCCGACAGCTCGATCAGCTTGCCGAACACCGCGCCGAGCAGGAACACCGGGAAATACAGTTTGATAAAGCCGACCATCTTCTCCATGAACACCCCGGTAAAGGCAGGCGCGACGGCGGACGGGTCGGTAAGCAGCACAGCGCCGAGGGCGGCGATGGGGGCAAACAGGATAACGCTATAGCCACGGTAGGCAGCCAGCATCAGCAACGCGAGCGCTGCCAGGGCAATGATCACACTCATGGTGTGTCTCCATCGGATTGTTATTTTTGTGGGGTGTTGCTGTAGGGAGGGGCTATAGCGAGATGTGTGCCAATTAGCTAAGCTTTTGAAATATATGAATAAATTTCAGATATTGGATTGGCGCTATCAGATTTGTCCCTTATTTGAGACTTATGAAGATCAAATGTGGGAGCGGGCTTGCTCGCGAATGCGCTGTATCAACCAAGAATCAGGCGGCTGGCACACCGTATTCGCGAGCAAGCCCGCTCCCACATTGGAATGTCTTCGTATATGGAATTGTGTCTCTCTATTGAGACTTGGCAAGATCCAACGCCACCATCTTCTTGTACAACGTCGACCGCCCAAGCCCCAGTTGCTTGGCCGCCTCCACCACATTGCCCTCACATGCCCTCAACGCTGCCGTGATGATCTGCCGATCAAACCGTTCCCGCGCTGTGTTGAAACTTTCCCCCTCAACCGTCGCGACGGCGCTGCTACGCGCCACCGGCGTAAAAGTACCAATGGCCGCCCGAATTTCCCTGGCATTCAGCACCAGGTCATCACTCAGCAGCGCCGCGCGTTCCAACACATTGCGCAGCTCTCGGATATTTCCCGGCCACGCGTGCTGTGCCAGCAGGGCCAGTGCCTCACGGTCCAGTTCATGCTGGCTGCGCAACTCCTCAAGAATCGCCTCGCTCAACGCTGGAATATCCTCCAGCCGCTCACGCAGCGGCGGCACCTGGATCGGCAGCACATTCAGCCGGTAATACAGGTCGGCGCGAAATTCACCGCGTTTGATCGCCGCTTCAAGGTCCATGGACGTCGCCGCGATCACCCGCACATCGCTGTGCAGCATCTCGTTGGAGCCCACCGGCTCGAATTCCTTCTCCTGCAACACCCGCAGCAATTTGCTTTGCAGCGGCAGCGGCATGTCACCGATCTCATCGAGGAACAGCGTGCCGCCCTGGGCAATCTGGAATTTGCCCGCACGACCCTTGCGGTCGGCGCCGGTAAACGCGCCTGGTGCGGTGCCGAAGAATTCGGCTTCGAGCAGGTCAGCGGGAATCGCTGCACTGTTGATGCTGACAAAGGCCTTGTGCGCACGGCTTGAAGCGCCGTGAATCGCCTGGGCCAGCAATTCCTTGCCGGTGCCGGTCTCGCCCAGCAACAACACCGGCGACTCGGCGCTGGCACTGCGCCGCGCCCGGCGTTTGACTTCGAGGCTGGCGGCGCTGGTGCCGATAAAGTGCGCGAAGTTGTATTTGCTCTGACGTGAACGCAGCAGCGAGCGTGTCGAGGCCAACTCCTGCTGCATGCTCAGGTAGCGCTCGATCAGCGGTGACAGGTTGCGCAGTTCATCGAACAATGCAAAGCCAATCGCGCCGATCACCGCGCCGGCATCGTTGTGGATCGGCAAACGCATCACCACCAGCGGGCCTTTGGGCGTGTCTTGGATGTCCAGCAGGATCGGCTGATCATTGCGCACCACTTGGCGCAACAGACTGTTGGAAATCACCTGCTCGCAGGGCTGGCCGATGGCTTCGTCAGCGCTTTTCAGGCCAAAGCGCTTGGCGTAGCGCTCGTTCATCCACACGATGTTCGCGTCGCGGTCGACAATCACCGTGCCTTCGCTGGACTGCTCGATGATCTCGAACAGCGACTGGATGGCCAGGCCGCGAACCTGTTGGTAATCCGTGAGGCTGGTGCTCATGAGGATAATCCGCAGGCGGCCGCCAGCAATTCCTGGGTGTAGGGATGCTGCGGCGCGTCAAACACCCGATGGCTCGCGCCAGCCTCAACGACCTTGCCGTCCTTGATCACGATCATGTCGTGGGCCATCGCGCGCACCACCGCCAGGTCATGGCTGATGAACAGGTAAGTCAGGCCGTATTTCTCCTGCAGTTCACGCAGCAGCGCCACCACTTGTTTCTGCACGGTGCGGTCGAGGGCCGAGGTGGGTTCGTCGAGCAGCATCAGCGCTGGCTTGAGCACCAAGGCGCGGGCGATGGCAATGCGTTGGCGCTGGCCGCCGGAAAACTCATGGGGGTAACGGTGGCGGCTGGCAGGGTCGAGGCCCACATCCTTGAGCACCTGGATCACCTGCGCATCACGGTCGGCCAGGCTGCACGGCGCGTGCACCTCCAGGCCTTCGCTGATGATCTGCTCCACGGTCATGCGTGGGCTGAGGCTGCCGTAAGGGTCCTGGAACACCACCTGCATCTGCTTGCGCCATGGACGCATCTGTTGGTTATTCAGCGGGTCGAGGGCTTCACCCTGGAAGCGGATGCTGCCGGTAGAGTCCAGCAGCCGCAGGATCGCCTGGCCCAGGGTGGATTTGCCCGAGCCGGACTCGCCGACAATCCCCAGGGTCTTGCCGCGTTGCACGCTGAGGCTGATGCCGTCCACTGCACGCAGGTAGGTCTTGCGCCGGAACAAGCCGCCGCCGAGGGGGAATTGCACGCTCAGGTCGTCTACCTGCAATACGGTTTCGCGCTCATCGCTGCACAGCGCATCACCGTCCGGCTCGGCATCCAGCAGCAAACGGCTGTAAGGATGTTGCGGCGCATTGAACAGGCTCTGGCAGTCGGCCTGCTCGACAATCTCACCCGCGCGCATCACGCACACGCGCTGGGCAATGCTGCGCACCAGGTTGAGGTCGTGGCTGATCAGCAGCAGCGACATGCCCAGGCGTTGTTGCAGGGACTTGAGCAGCAGCAGGATCTTGCGCTGCACGGTCACGTCCAACGCGGTGGTGGGTTCGTCGGCGATCAGCAGTTCCGGTTCGCAGGCCAGGGCCATGGCGATCATCACGCGCTGGCGTTGCCCGCCGGACAGTTGATGGGGATAGGCCTTGAGCCGTTCCTGGGGTTTCTGGATGCCCACCAGGTCGAGCAATTCTAGGATCCGTGCCTGCGCCGCTTTGCCACCCAAGCCTTTGTGCAGCAACAGGGTTTCACCGATCTGCTTTTCGATGCTGTGCAACGGGTTCAGGGAGGTCATCGGCTCCTGGAAGATCATCGCAATACGGTTGCCGCGCAGCTTCTGCAGGGTCGCCGCCGATGCGCCAATCAGCTCCTGGCCGCGGTAGCGGATAGAGCCGGTGGTTTCGGTGCCGGCTTCGGGCAGCAATTGCAGGATCGAGTGGGCGGTCACCGACTTGCCCGAGCCCGACTCGCCGACCAGCGCCAGGCACTCGCCGGGGCGTACGTCCAGGCTCAGGTTGCGCACCACGGTCTGGCCGCTGAAGGCGACGCTGAGGTCGCGGATTTCGATCAGGTTCATAGGCGGTCACTCATGAGCGTGGGTCGAAGGCATCACGCAATGCCTCGCCGATAAACACCAGCAGCGACAGGATCAGCGCCAGTGTGAAGAACGCCGTCAGGCCCAGCCAGGGCGCTTGCAGGTTCTGCTTGCCCTGGGCAATCAGCTCGCCCAGGGAGGCGCTGCCTGCCGGCATGCCGAAACCGAGGAAATCCAGGGCGCTCAGGGTAGAAATCGCGCCGGTCAGGATGAACGGCAGGTAGCTCAAGGTCGCGGTCATGGCATTGGGCAGGATATGCCGGCGAATGATCTTGCCATCACCCAAACCCAAGGCCCGTGCGGCCTTGACGTATTCCAGGTTGCGCCCGCGCAGGAACTCGGCGCGCACCACGTCCACCAGGGCCAGCCAGGAAAACAGCGCCATGATCCCCAGCAGCCACCAGAAATTGGGCTCGACAAAACCGGACAGGATGATCAGCAGGTACAGCACCGGCAGCCCGGACCACACCTCCAGCACGCGCTGGCCAATCAAATCCACCCAGCCGCCGTAATAACCCTGCAACGCACCGGCTGCAATACCGATGGCGGCGCTGATCGCGGTGAGCGCCAGGGCAAACAGGATCGACACCCGCGCACCAAAGATCACCCGCGCCAACACATCCCGCGACTGATCATCGGTGCCCAGCCAGTTCACCGCCGAGGGCGGGCTGGGGGCAGGGCGGGTCAGTTCGTAGTTGGGCGTGTCGTCGCTGAACGGGATTGGTGGGAACAGCATCCAGCCGCCGTCCTGCTCGATCAGCTTTTTCACGTAGTCACTGCGGTAGTCAGCCTGGAAGGGCAACTGGCCGCCGAACTGTTGCTCGGTGTAACGCTTGAACACCGGAAAATACAGTTCGTTCTTGAAACTCAACACCAGGGGTTTGTCGTTGGCGATCAACTCACCGCCGAGGGTCAGGATAAACAGACCGATAAACAGCCACAGCGACCACCAGCCGCGTCGGTTTTTCTTGAAGCGCTCGAAACGGCGGCGCGCCACCGGAGACAGGTTTAGCATCAGGCGTTCCTCGCGGCGAAGTCGATACGCGGGTCCACCAGGGTGTAGCAGAGGTCACCGATGAGTTTTATCAAGAGGCCGAACAACGTGAAGATAAACAACGAACCGAAGACCACCGGGTAATCACGGGAGACGGCGGCTTCGTAGCTCATGCGGCCCAGGCCATCGAGGGAGAAGATCACCTCGATCAACAGGGAACCGGCGAAGAACACGGCGATGAATGCCTGGGGAATCCCCGAGATCACCAGCAACATCGCGTTACGGAACACATGGCCGTACAACACGCGCCGTTCGCTCAGGCCCTTGGCACGGGCGGTCACCACATACTGGCGCGTGATTTCATTCAAGAACGAGTTCTTGGTGAGGATGGTCAGCGTGGCAAACCCACCGATGACCAGCGAGGTGACCGGCAATACGAGGTGCCAGAAATAGTCGGCAATCTTGCCCACGGTGCTGAGGTCTTCGAAGTTCTCCGACACCAGCCCGCGCACCGGGAACCAGTTCAGCGACGTACCACCGGCGAACACCACGATCAGGAACATCGCAAACAGGAACGCCGGCATTGCATAACCGATGACAATCGCGGTGCTGCTCCACACATCAAAACTGCTGCCATGGCGCACCGCCTTGCGAATCCCCAAGGGGATCGACACCAGGTAGGTGATGAGTGTGGCCCACAGGCCGAGGGAGATAGTCACCGGCATCTTTTCCAGGATCAGGTCAATCACCGTCTTGCCGCGAAAGAAGCTGTTACCAAAGTCCAGCTGCGCGTAGCTCTTGAGCATCAGCCACAAGCGTTCCGGTGCCGGCTTGTCGAAGCCGTATTGTTTTTCGATGTCCGCGATCAATTTTGGGTCCAGGCCACGGCTGGCACGGGAGCCGCCGCTGATGCCTTCGCCGGAGGAACCACCGACGCCACCGCCGCCAATGCCTTGCAAGTGGGCAATGGCTTGCTCCACCGGGCCGCCGGGCGCGGCTTGTACGATCACGAAATTCACCAGCAGGATGATCACCAGCGTCGGGATGATCAGCAGCAGGCGCCGCACGATATAGGCAAACATCAGCGCGCACCTCCGCGTTTTTTCAACTCAGCGTTCATTTGTTCGTTGGTCAGGGGCGTGGGGCTGATTTCCCACCAGGTTTCCAGGGCTTCGTCGTTTTTCGCCTCGATGGCCGGGCGGCCGAAGCGGTTCCACCACGCGGCGGATGTGCCGGGCGGGTAGTAATTGGGGATCCACAGGTAATTCCATTGCAGCACCCGGTCCAGCGCATGGGCGTAGGTGAGCATCTGCGCCTGGGTGTCGGCCTTGACCAGTCCCTTGATCAGGCTATCGACGGCCGGGTCCTTGAGCACCATGTAGTTGTTGGCGCCGGGATCGAACGCGGCGGCCGAGCCGAAGTAGTTGTACAGCTCCATGCCGGGCGAGGTGGTGACCGGAAAACCGGTGACGATCATGTCGTAGTCCCGTGCCATCACGCGGTTCACATACTGGGAGGAGTCGATACGACGGATATTCAGGGTGATACCGATCTGCGCCAGGTTGCGCTTGTACGGCAGCAACAGGCGTTCCATGCCGCTTTGGGCATTGAGGAAGGTGAATTCCAGCGGTTCGCCCTCGGCATTCACCAGTTTGTCGCCGTCCGGTTTCCAGCCGGCTTCCTCCAACAATGCCAGGGCTTGCAGTTGTTTGTCGCGGATCATGCCGCTGCCGTCGGTGACCGGCGCCTTGAACACCTGGGTGAACACTTCGTCCGGCACCTGGCCGCGCAAGGGTTCAAGAATCGCCAGTTCTTCTGGGGTCGGCGGCTGGCTGGCCGCCAGCGGGCTGTTGGAGAAGAAGCTCTGCTGGCGGATGTACATGTTGCGCATCATCTGTCGGTTGGCCCATTCGAAGTCCCACAGCATCGCCAGGGCCTGGCGCACGCGGCGGTCCTTGAACATCGGCTTTTGCACATTGAACACATAACCCTGGGCCGGTTGCGGCATTTCCTTGGCCAGGTGCGCGCGTTGCAGGCGACCGTCATCCAGGGCCGGGCCGTTGTAGCCGATGGAGTAACCGGTGGCGGAAAACTCGCGGTTGAAATCGTAGGCACCGCCGCGCAATACCTGGCGGGCCACTTCGGTGTCGCCGAAGTACTCCAGGCTCAGGTGATCGAAGTTATACAGGCCACGGCTGACGGGCAGGTCCTTGCCCCACCAGTTCGGATCGCGGGTAAAGGTGATGGTGCTGCCGGAGTCGATCTTGCTGACTTTATAGGGGCCGCTGCCGAGAGGCGCTTCATAGCCGCCGCCGTTGGCGAAGTCGCGGGTCTTCCACCAGTGTTCCGGGAAGACCGGCAGGGTGGCGATGTCCAGGGGCAGGGTGCGGTTTTCATTGCTGGAGAAATCGAAGCGCACCTGGCGTTCGCCCTCGACTTCGACGTGCTTGACGTCGGCAAACAGGGTGCGAAAGCGCAGGCTGCCTTGGGTCATCAGCAGGTCGAAGCTGTAGCGCACGTCTTCGGCGGTGATGGCTTTGCCGTCGGCAAAGCGAGCCTTGGGGTTGAGGAAAAAACGCAGCGACAGGCCGTCGTCGGCGCGCTCCATCTTTTCGGCCACCAGGCCGTAAACGGTGTAGGGCTCGTCCAGGGAACGCTGGGCCAGGGGCGCATACAACCAGCCGTCGACCTGAGAAACGCCGATGCCTTTGTCGATATAGGGCAATACGTGGTCAAAGCGCCCGATCTCGATGGCCGAGCGGCGCAGGCTGCCGCCCTTGGGGGCGTTCGGGTTGGCATAGTCAAAATGGGTAAAACCGGCGGGGTACTTGGCCGGTTCGCCGTACACGGTCAGGTACGGTTGAGGTGCCGCGATCACGGCGGTGCTGGCCAGCAGCAGGGCCAGGGTTGAACTCAAAATGTAGGAAAAAGCCAATCGCATTGTCAGCCTTGAACGCCGTGTGAAGTAGAAAAGGGATTTGTACGCTAACGGCATCAGCGTCGCCAGTCATCACATGCACAACGGCCCACCAAAAGGCGGGCCGTTGTTTAAAGCATCAGCGCGGACTGGATCAGTCCTGGCGGCTGGTGACTTCCAGCAGGTGGTAGCCGAACTGGGTTTTCACAGGGCCTTGCACGGTATTAACCGGGGCGCTGAAGACGACAGTGTCGAATTCCTTGACCATCTGGCCTGGACCAAACGAACCCAGGTTGCCGCCGTCGCGGCTGGACGGGCAGCTGGAGTTGGCTTTGGCGATCTCTGCGAAATCGGCGCCGCCTTCGATTTGGGCCTTGAGTTCGTTGCACTTGTCTTCAGTGGAAACGAGGATGTGACGGGCGGTGGCTTTGGCCATGGGAAGTAACTCCTTGAATGAAAAGGGTGAGCCTACCGGATTCAGGCGGTTATTTCCTGGCAAAGTTCCCGCCGATTGCCTGAGTGGTTCAACTGCGGGCCATAGCACCACTGCGGGTCAGCCATTCGATAAACAGCGCAAACAGCTCGGCCTGGGAATTGATCGCCAGCTTGGTGTACAGATTCTTACGGTGCATGCGCACGGTTTCCGGCGAAATGCCCAGCACTTGCGCGGTGGATTTCACCGAATGCCCGCGCAGGATCAAGTGGGCGATCTCACGTTCACGAACGGTCAATACGCCGCTGCCAAATTCCATGAACGCGGCTTCAATCTGCTGATGGGCCTGGGTCTGGGTGAAGGCGTCGTCGCTGATCACTTTGGTCAGGCCACCGCTCGTGCCGAAACGGCGCAGTAATTCGCGGACCATGGCCTGGGTGGCTTTCTGCAGGGCCAGTTGTGGCTCAGTGAATTGGCCGGCGCTCAGCCCCTGGAACATGCACAGCGAGATCTTGCTCTGCGGGCACAGGTCGACAATGTAATAGCTCTCCTGGGCGCCGCCGCTGCGCAGGTAATAGGTCTTGTAGTACTCGCTGTTGAAAAAGTCGTCCGGGGCAATCTCGGCCAAGTGGTAGAAACCTTCGGCCAGGCCTTTGTCCACTGCCAGGCAGAAGGGATCGAGCAAGTAGCCGCGGGAAAAGTAGCGGTGAATGATCTCGTCCTGGTAGGTCCGGGGAATGCCTTGCTGATACAGCAAGTGCGGCGGCAGGCCCTGGCGCTCCAGGCTGATCATCATCGATTCGATGGGCGTGAGCGTGCAGAGCGCGCTGGCCAGGTGTTCGAGGAACGAAGCCTCGTCCACATGAATAAGCGCCTGGCCCAGGGCATGGTGCCAGGCTTCCAGTTGCTGCAGGGAGGGAGCAGGGCTGGTGGTTGTCATGACGGCCAGTCTACCCGGCCGTCGATGCCCCGGCCACAACGCCGAGACGGACTCGGCGCTATAGGTCATCGGCCCTGGTACTCGCCGCTGGCGCGCAGTTCGGCTGCCGTGTCGAGGATGCACTGGCGAAGGGTCTCCACCACCTCATCGACCTGGGCGTGGGTGATGATCAGTGGCGGTGACATCACGTTCAGATGGCCGATGGGGCGCACCAACAAGCCTTTGGCCTGGGCGCGCAGGTGGATTTTTTCGCCGATGTTGACCGCGTCCGGCAACAGCGCCTTGGTGCGTTTATCCGCCACGAACTCGATGCAGGCCATCAGGCGCTGGCAGCGGATGTCGCCTACCAGGGGCAGGTCGGCCAGGGTTTTCAGGCGTTGCTCCAGATACACGCCGACCTCTTCGACATGGGCCAGCAGGTTTTCCCGTTCGATGATTTCGATATTTTTCAGTGCGGCGACGCAACTCACCGGATGCCCGCTGTAGGTGAAACCGTGGGTGAAGCAGCGACCCTTGCCCGGCTCACCGATGACTTGCCAGATACGCTGCGAGAAAATGCACGCGCCCAGCGGCAGGTAGCCGGAAGTCAGGCCCTTGGCGGTGGTGATGATGTCGGGCTGCATGCCGAACACCTCTTCGGAGGCGAAAAACGCACCGAGGCGCCCGAATGAGGTCACCACTTCATCGGCGACGTACAGCAGGTCATGACGCTGGCAGATTTCCCACATGCGCCGATGGTAGCCCTGGGGCGGAATGATCACGCCGCCGGAACCCATGATCGGCTCAGCGAAGAACGCTGCCACATTGTCCGC
Source organism: Pseudomonas sp. DWRC2-2 (assembly GCF_049897885.1). Taxonomy (NCBI): domain Bacteria; kingdom Pseudomonadati; phylum Pseudomonadota; class Gammaproteobacteria; order Pseudomonadales; family Pseudomonadaceae; genus Pseudomonas; species Pseudomonas sp. DWRC2-2. The sequence goes on along the minus strand of NZ_JAFCXD010000008.1, from coordinate 85,851 downwards.
ACCGAGGGTGAGGATCTTGTCTTCGAACTCATTCACCAGGAAATCGAGAAAGTCCGCCTCGCTCATCCCCTCCGGCGCCCGGTAGTAGTTGGGGCAGGAGATGTGGTGGAACAGGTCGCTCATGAAGTCGAATTCCGGCGCGCGGTCGGCGGCCTTGTTACCAATCGACATCGTCAGGAACGTACTGCCGTGGTAGGCACTGAAGCGCGAGATGATGTGCTTCTTGGTCGGTTTGCCGCGGCTGTTCTGATAGAACTGCACCAGTCGGTACGCCGTATCCACCGCCGTGGAGCCGCCAGTGGTGAGGAACACATGATCAAGGTCGCCGGGCGCCAGGCTGGCGAGCTTGGCGCAGAGTTCGATGGCGGTGACGTTGGCCATGTCACAGAACGGGTTGGAGTACGCCAGTTGGCGCACCTGGTTGGCGATGGCGTCGGCCATTTCCTCGCGGCCCAGGCCGATATTCGTACACCACATGCCACCGACCGCATCCAGGTAACGGTTACCGTGAGTGTCATAGATGTAGGCGCCGTCGCCCATCGCGATGTTCAACGAACCCTGTTCACGGTGTTCGTCGAACATGTGGAAACCGTGCATGTAGTGGGCTTTGTCGGCGGCGTCCAGTTTGTCGTGGTCGAACTGGGCGAAGAAAGCGGGATTTGGCAGAGTCATGGCATTTACCTTCAATGGCTGGGGGTCACTTGCCGGTCTTGACGGCGTTCCAGGTGCGCGTGATCAGGCGTACAGCGGCCGGCGGCTGGCTTTTCTGGGTGAACAGGCGCTGCATCGTCGTCGGATCGGGGTAGATGGCCGGGTTGTCGCGGATATCGGCATTCACCAAGGGCTTGGCGGCCAGGTTGCTGTTGGCGTAGTGGATGGTGTTGCTGACGCCGGCCATGGTGCTGGGTTGCAAGAGGAATTCGATGAACCGGTGGGCGTTGGCCACATGGGGCGCATCGGCGGGGATGTAGAAGTTATCGAACCAAATCAGCGAGCCTTCCTTGGGGATGAAATAGTCCAGCGTGATCTTGGCCCCGGCCTCCGTTGCCCGTGCCTGAGACGTGGCGTAGTCGCCGGACCAGGTGGTGGCCAGGCACAGATCACCGTTGGCCAATCCGTTGATGAAACCGCTGGAGTCGAATTTGCGGATGTACGGGCGCACCGCCATCAACACCTCCTGGGCGGCCTTGAGGTCTTTTGGGGCGACGCTGTTGGGGTCCAGGCCGAGGTAGGTCAGGGCCAGGGGAATCATGTCGGTGGGTGAGTCCATGAACGTGATGCCGCAATCGGCGAAGCGCGACACCACTTTCGGGTCAAAAATCATCGCCAGGGAGCCGATAGGCGCGTCCGGCATGCGCGCCTTGATCAGGTCGACGTTGTAGGTCACGCCATTGCTGCCCCAGGTGTAGGGCGCGGAATAAGTGACGCCGGGGTCGTGGGCTTCCAGGCTTTTCAGCACCAATGGATCAAGGTTCTTCCAGTCGGGTAACTGGGACTTGTCCAGTGGCCGGAAGACGCCGCCCTTGATCAGCAGCGGTACCAGGGAAGCGTTGAGCAGGGCCAGGTCATACCCGGAGCGTCCGGAAAGTAACTTGCCCTGCACGGTTTCGTAGGAGTCGTAGGTGTCGTAGACCACCTTGATCCCCGTGGCTTTCTCGAAATCGGCCAGGGTGGTGTCGCCGATTTAGTCCGCCCAGTTGTAGATGCGCAAGGTATTGCCTGGGTCGTCGGCGGCCTGGCTCAAGGTGCAGGATGCAAGCAATGCGGCGCTGAACAGGGCGATAAAGGCTTTACGCATGGGGACCCACCTTGAGTTGTGCTTGTTATCAGGCTGAGGGACTGATTGCACTGTCAGGCAGGTGGCCGGTGGGCGCCATACCCCGTTCGGGTAGGGTTCAGCTCAGGACGATGTAGTCGTTCTGCTGGATGATCGGCCGGTGCGGGCCCTGCACCAGATGAATATAGCGACCGCTCACCAGATCAATGGGCAGGCAGTCGTCGATGTCCAGCACCCCATCGGTGTGGGCTTGGGACCAGTGGCGCAGCATCTGTTGCTTGCCTTTGCTCATGGCTTCCTGTTTGTTGCGGGCGACCACCAGCAGGTAGTGGTGAGCTTCACCAAAGCTATTGGACTCGTAACCGCCAAGGTTGATGAAGTACAGGTGGTGCGCCCCAGCAGCAGGGGCCAGATGGCTGAGTTCGACTTTCCAGCCGTCGACGCCCTCCACGGCCATCCAGGCATCGATATGCACACCCTTGGGGCTGCCGAACCAGTCGGCGCGCAGTTGCGGGTAGGTCGCTTCCAGCGTGTCCGCGACCGCAAACACCACATCGTGCACTTCAATCTTTGCCCGTGGGTGCTTGCCCCCGAGCATGACGACAAACAGCATTACAGGTTCTTCCTGGTGACTTGGCAGAGGCTAACCTTACTTCGATTGAACCCTTTTGTCCGGTCAATGCCACACTGTTAATCCGCGAACTCATCAGGAGGTTGTCATGCGTACCATTGATCTGGCGGGCGTTCCCGTCCCTGTCATCGGCCAGGGAACCTGGCGCATGGGCGAAAATCCCGACCAGCACCGCGCCGAAGTCGCGGCCTTGCAACTGGGCATCGACGAGGGCATGACCTTGATCGATACCGCCGAAATGTACGGTGAGGGCGGCGCCGAAACGGTCGTCGGCGAAGCCATTCGCGGCAGGCGCGACCAGGTGTTCCTGGTGAGCAAGGTCTACCCGCACAACGCCAGCCACAAGGGCGTACCCCGTGCCTGTGAAGCCAGCCTCCAGCGCCTGGGCACGGACTACATTGATCTCTATCTGTTGCACTGGCGCGGCCAACACCCCCTTGAGGAAACCGTCGAAGCCTTCGAGCGCCTGCGTGAAGCCGGCAAGATCGGCCGCTGGGGCGTCTCCAATTTCGATGTGGCCGATCTGCAGGAGCTCGCATCCCCGGCGTGCGCCACCAATCAGGTGCTCTACAACATCGAAGAGCGCGGTATCGAATTTGACCTGCTGCCGTGGTGGCAACAGCATCACTTGCCCTTGATGGCGTACTGTCCGATTGCCCAGGGTGGCGAGTTGTTGTCCAGCCCGACCCTCAAGCAGATCGCCCGTCGACATGAGGTCACGCCCGCCCAGGTCTCCCTGGCCTGGGTGTTGCGCCAAGACGGTGTGATCGCGATCCCCAAGGCGGTCACCCCAGAGCACGTGCGGCTCAACGCAGCCGCCGCCAAGCTGGTGCTGGATGAGCACGACCTCGACGCGATTGACCGCGTGTTTGGCGCACCCAAGCGCAAGCACCCTCTGGCGATGGTTTAGCCCGCGGTCAGGAACGGCGCCTCCCTTGGCACCGTTCCCTGGTTAATCCGGTTTAACCCGTAACCGGGCTGCGCCAGTCATCGGACCCGGAAGTGCCGGACACTTCGTGGGTCCACACGATCTTGCGGTAGGTGAAATACACATCCTCCAAGTGGGTGAAGTGGGCGTTGTCCGGGTCCTGGCAGTTAGGCATGCGTGACTGGATATCCACGATGGTCGCGCCCTCCAGTTCGATGGTGAAGTAGTGCTCCTGGGTGCCGGCGGACGAGGTGCGCAGCCATTCCAGCCGGCACTTGACCTCTTCGCCGCTGGTCAGTGCGCTGAACAGCAATGGGGAGGATTTATCGAAGACTTTGCTGATCATCATGGGTTTGTGGACCCGCTGGCCGGTGGGCTGGCCGGATTGCGGGTCGCGCGGAATGATCACCTGATGAGCAAACGCCTGGACCAGGATCTGGTCCTCATGGCCTTCCTGGTAAATATTACCTACCGAGTCCTGGGTAAACGTGCCTGCCGTGATCAAACCTTGTTTGACACCGGTGATGGAAAGATAGGCGGGTGTTGGCATGACGGGTTTCCTTGTCTGATTGAAGAGGTAGTCCCAACCGATCATGACACCGGCTGGGTAAGTCCCTGTTACTACAAAAAGCGTGCCTGAAAGTGGGTGGGTTAATAAGTACGGGGGGTTGGCGCTAGATAAGTCTGGGGTACTAATAAAATGAGATGGTTTTGGTTGTTATATGGCGTATTTAGTTGCGCAGAGGTGCGCATTTAATTGCTCGGTGCACACGCGGGTTAAATAAGAAGGTCGTAATAGAGTTTAAATCTCACCCGTGCGTCAGTGCGCAAAATGCTGCGCAGTGGCTTTGTTTGCGGGATTGTAGGAAAAGGATTAAGTATTCTTCTATCGCTTGCTGAATACTTTTGGCGTGGCTAAGGTTTGGGAGCTTTGCAGAAATTACAGCAAGGTTAAGATGGCCTGTTGGTGTGCTTTTTAAGTGTCGCTAGTTGGCTTTTTCCTGTCTTGGTTAGTTGCGCCAGGTGTTGAATGTCGTATTCGGACAAGCTGTGTGATTACTATCTAGAGGTTGCGAGGCTGCCCTGTACGCAAACAAGTTTTGCGGGCAGCGATATGCGCTTTTCGAGTGAGTATGAAACCTTGGAGTCCGAGCTGGCAAAGGCGCAATCGATCCATGGCAGCAGTCAGCCGGATTGGCACAAGGTTTTGGAAACCAGCGAAGGCCTGTTACGGCAACAATCCAAGGATCTACGCGTGGCGGTCTGGTTGACCTGGGCCTTGCACCAGCGCGAATCCTATCCGGGGCTGCTGGCGGGGCTCGGGATGTTGCGCTATCTCTGCGAGCACCATTGGTCGGTGGCCTACCCCGAAAAACTGCGCACCCGTAGCGCAGCGTTCGGTTGGTTGGTGTTGCGCCTCGAGCCTTTGTTCGCGCAAGGCTTGCCGTTGCAAAACCAGCAGCCCTTATTTCGCGCTGTACTGGAGCAACTCAAAGGTCTCGATGAGCTATGGGCCAAGCACTTCGCGGATGACGCGCCGTTGCTGCTGCCGATTCGCAGGCAATTGGCTCAACGACTGGAGCGTGCGGCTCAGGACGATACCCCGGCGGCGGGGTTAAGCGGTGTCATTGCGCAGGTCCAGCAAGCGGCCAGCCAATTGCTCAAACCCGAAGCCGTTGTGAACAACGAAAAAGACGCCAGCAAGTTGCTACGTACCTTGCAGGAGCAGGCCCGCCCGTTGTGTACCTGGTGGTTGCGCCAGAACGCTACCGACCTGCGCGCCTTGCGCCTCAACCGAACATTGAATTGGTTGGTACTGGCCAGCTACCCGGATGCCGACAACGAACGGGTGACCGCGTTGCGCGGGCCTGCCCCTGACAAGCTCAAGCGTTATCAGGAGCGTTTTGCCCAAGGGCATTACGCCGACCTGGTACTTGAACTCGAGGCCAGTCTGGCCGGTGCCATGTTCTGGTTCGATGGGTTGCGCATGCTCTGGCAATGCCTGGAAGCCTTGCAGGCCGAACAGGGCATGTTCGAACTGGAAATTGCCTTCGCCTTGTTGTTGCAACGCTTGCCGGACCTGCCGTCGTTCTGCTTTCACGACCGCGTTCCTTTTGCCGACGCCGCCAGCCGTGACTGGATCACGCTGCAGGTCAGCCGGCATTTGCAAGTACCCGAATCAGCCGCCGTAGTGGATTCCGAAGCCGAGCCCTGGGAGCTCGCCTTGCAGGCGGTAGCGCCCAGGTTGCGCAAGGATGGGCTCAAGGCCGCGATCCATGAACTCAAGCAAGGCAGCCTCGCCGCTCGCAGTGATCGCGCGCGTTTTCACTGGCGGCTGGCACAGGCGCGCCTGTGTGTGCAGGCGGGCAAGCATGAGCTGGCGAAGATCCAGCTCGAACACCTGGACCACGAACTGCAACGCACAGGCCTTGAGCGCTGGGAGCCGGAGCTGGCACTTCAAGTTGCCCAGCTTCTGTATCGCTGCTGCGACCTGCTGCCACAAAACCACGCTGTGCGCGAGCGCAAGGAAGACACCCATCGCAGGCTGTGCCTCTTCGATCTGGAAGCGGTACTTGAATAGGCTTTCGAGCCACTTGAAAAAGGAGAGACACCATGGCCAAAGAAGCTTCGGTCGCCCCCAAGGAACGCATCAATATCACGTTCAAACCCGCTATCGGCGGAGCGCAGGAAGAAGTCGAACTGCCACTGAAACTGTTGGTGCTGGGCGATTTCATCCAACGTGAGGACGTGCGCAAGCTCGAAGATCGCAAGCCCATCGCGATCGACAAGAACACCCTTGATGACGTGCTGGCCAAGCAGGCGTTGAGCCTGACGCTGAACGTGCCCAACCGCCTGCAGGAGGATTCAGGTGTTGAGGAGTTGGCCATTCAGGTGCGCATCAATGCAATGAAGGACTTCAATCCCGCGAACCTGGTTGAGCAGGTGCCCGAATTGCACAAGTTGATGGCGTTGCGCGAGGCACTGATGGCGCTCAAGGGACCCTTGGGAAACACCCCGAGCTTTCGCAAGGCTATCGAGCAGGCCCTGGCGGATGACGAGTCCCGCGCCAGGGTACTGGCTGAGCTGGGTCTGGACAGCCCCGACGCCTGACATTTTTCAGTAAAAGGACACTGACCGCATGACGACACAACAACACACACTGCCAGCACCCACCGATGATCAATTCAGCATTCTCGACAACATCGTTGCCCAGACTCTGCTGAGTGCAGACGACGAGGCGTATGGCATTGCCAAGCGGGGCGTCTCGGCGTTCATCGAAGAGCTGATCAAACCGCAGAATCGTGGTGAGCCCGTCAAGAAACGCTTGGTCGACCGGATGATTGCCGAGATCGACACGAAGCTCAGCCTGCAGATGGATGAGATTTTGCACCACCCGCAGTTCCAGGCCCTGGAAGCCGCCTGGAAGGGATTGCAGTTGTTGGTTGACCGGACCAACTTCCGCGAGAACATCAAGATCGAGCTGCTGAACGTCTCCCGGCAAGACCTGCTGGAGGATTTCGAAGACTCACCGGAAGTGACCCAGTCCGGGTTGTACAAACATATCTACAGTGCCGAGTATGGTCAGTTTGGTGGTCAGCCGGTGGGCGCGATTATCGCCAACTACTTTCTGTCTCCCAGTGCACCCGACGTGAAACTGATGCAGTACGCATCCAGCGTGGCCTGCATGGCCCATGCGCCATTCATCGCCGCTGCCGGGCCGGCGTTCTTCGGGTTGGAGAGTTTTACCGGCCTGCCGGACCTGAAAGACCTGAAGGACCACTTCGAAGGTCCTCAATTTGCGAAATGGCAAAGTTTTCGCCAAAGCGAAGACGCACGCTATATCGGCTTGACCGTGCCGCGCTTTCTGCTCCGTACGCCCTACGATCCAGTTGAGTGTCCGGTCAAGACCTTCGCCTATCAGGAAAACGTGGTCAACAGCCATGAACATTACCTGTGGGGCAACACGGCATACGCCTTTGCCACGCGCCTGACTGACAGCTTCGCGCGCTTTCGCTGGTGCCCGAATATTATCGGCCCGCAAAGCGGTGGTGCGGTGGAAGACTTGCCGTTGCATCACTTCCAGAGCATGGGTGAGATCGAAACCAAAATCCCGACGGAAGTGCTGGTTTCCGACCGCCGTGAGTACGAGCTGGCGCAAGAGGGCTTCATTGCCCTGACGATGCGCAAGGGCAGCGATAATGCCGCGTTTTTCTCCGCCAGTTCGGTGCAGAAGCCGAAACACTTTGGCCTCAGTCCCGAGGGCAGGGAAGCCGAGCTGAATTACCGCTTGGGTACCCAATTGCCCTACATGATGGTGGTCAATCGTCTGGCCCACTACCTCAAGGTTCTTCAGCGCGAGCAATTGGGTTCGTGGAAGGAGCGCACAGACCTGGAGCTGGAACTCAATAAATGGATTCGCCAGTACGTCGCCGATCAGGAAAACCCCAGTGCCGAAGTGCGTGGACGACGGCCATTGCGCGCGGCGCGCATCGTTGTCAGTGATGTCGACGGTGAGCCCGGCTGGTACCGCGTCAACCTGAGTGTACGGCCGCACTTCAAGTACATGGGGGCCGACTTCACGCTGTCCCTGGTCGGCAAGCTCGATAAAGAATGAGCAGCGGCCAGGGAGTGTCCCACCACCAACGCCTTTTCGAGCGTCTTGAACGTCCGGCGGCTACTTCCGCGTGTGGCGTGACATCTGTCGCGATGCATCTGGGAAAAATGCTCAGTATCCGTGCCGGCAGCGTGCAGACACTGCCGGATTACGGCTTGCCCGACCTCAACGACATGAACCAGAGCTTGCATGAGTCATTGACTCAATCGCGTTTGTTGATCGAGCGATTTATTCGGGCGTACGAGCCACGCTTGAAGCATGTGCGGGTCACGACGTTGCCGCGAGACCAGGACCCATTGGCGCTGGCGTTCGCTATCGAAGGCACACTGACGGTCAAGGGTATCAAGCAACCGGTGGTGTTTATCGCGCGACTCTGTGACGCCGGTCGGGTAGAGGTTTTGCCGGATGTCTTTTAACCGTTACTACCAAAGTGAGCTCAGTGCGTTGCGACTGCTCGGACGGCAGTTCTCCGAGCGCAATCCTGCACTGGCCCCTTTCCTCGCAGAGTCTGGCCAGGATCCCGATGTCGAGCGGCTGCTGGAGGGGTTTGCATTTCTCACGGGGCGCTTACGGCAAAAACTCGACGACGAATTTCCAGAACTCACGCACTCGCTGATGCATTTGCTGTGGCCCAACTACATGCGCCCAATGCCAGCGTTCAGCATGCTGCAATTTGACCCGTTGAAGCACTCAGGTCCCGGTGTGTGGGTGGCGCGTGATACACCGGTGGAAAGCGCCGCAGTCAACGGTGAGCGATGCCGTTTTCGTACCTGCTACGCCACACAGGTTCTACCGCTGCAACTGAGCGCCCTGGAGTACAGCGCACAGGCAGGGCAGGGCGTGTTGAGCCTGCGCCTGCACATGAGCGCCGCCGGTAATTTCAGTGACTGGGCCTTTGATCAGTTGCGCCTGCATCTGGCCGGGGATAGCTACATCAGCCAGGCGTTATACCTGAGCCTGCTGCGCCACCTCGAAGGTATTGAGCTGTTGCCTTTGGGCCACGATGGATTGCCCGTCAGCGGGCCCGATGGGCAGGCAATATCACTGCGACTGGGTGCTGAACAGGTACAGCCGGTGGGGTTCAGTGAGGAACACGCGCTGATCCCCTATCCGCAGAACACCTTCCCGGGGTACCGCCATTTGCAGGAATATTTTGCCTTTCCTGACAAGTTCCTGTTTGTCGATGTGAACGGCCTGGGCGTACTGCACAAATTGCCCGGTGAGCTGCTCAAGCAGGTGTGTGGGGTGATAGTGCGCTTTGAGTTACGCACGCCATGGCGTGAGTCCCAACAGCCCACCCTGGATAACGTAAAGCTCTACTGCACGCCCATCGTGAATCTGTTCAAGCATGACGCGGTGCCCATTCGCCTGGACGGGAAGCAAGATGAGTACCTGCTCATTCCCGGCGAGTATTCGCGGGAGAACGCGAGTGTATTTTCCGTAGACCTTGTAACGGGTTGGCAGCCGGGTGGGCGTGGATACCAGGCCTATGTGCCGTTTGAATCCTTTGAACATGGTGGCGATACCGACGTACCGGAAAACCCGCCCAGCTACAGCATTCGCCAACGGCCATCGACACAGCATGCCGGGCTGGAAACCTGGCTTGGGATTGGCAACGGCCTCGAGTCGGACCAGCAAACACTGTCGATCGAGTTGACGTGCACCAATCACAACCTACCTCGACTGTTGCAGTCAGGCGACATCAACCGGCCTTGCGAGCAGACGCCAGAGGGGCTGTCGTTTCGCAATATCTGCGCGCCGACAGCCAGTCTGTCTCCGCCTCTGGACCAGGATTTTCTCTGGCGGCTTATCAGCAACATGTCGCTCAACTACCTGTCATTGAGCGATATCGACGCCTTGAAGGTGATCCTCAAAACGTACGACTTGCCGCGCTATCACGACCGACTGGCGCAGAAGGTCAGTGAGAGGAAGTTGGGTGCAATGCGATCCGTCAGTCATTCATCGGTCGACCGATTGCACCGCGGCTTGCCGTGTCGCGGAGTACGAATTGATCTGAAGATTGATCCCCAGGGTTTCTTGGGGCCGGGCGAAGTGTTCATTTTTGCGTCAGTACTCAACGAGTTCTTTGCGCTCTACGCCAGCCTCAATGCTTATCACGAACTAAGAGTCATCAGCACACAAGGAGACGTGTATCTATGGCCACCACGGATGGGGCAGCAGCCCCTGCTTTGACGCGACTGTCGCGGATCATCCGCGAATATTCGCTGTTCCAGGCGGTTTTGCAGGTGATCAAGCGTCTGCGCGATGCCCATCCTCTGTTGGATGACGACGCGCTGTATGACTTGCTGGAGTTTCAAGCCAACCCTGGCCTCGGTTTTCCCGGTCACGATATTGATCGCGTGGAGTTTTTTGTCGGGCACGAACAGCTGCGCGCACGCCTTCGCCTCAACGTCTTGGGCTTATGTGGCGCGGGTTCGCCGTTACCTGCGTTTTATGGCGAGCAGGCCTATGGCGACGGGGCGGGCGGTAACGCTACGCGAGATTTCCTGGACGTGTTTCATCACCGCCTGCAACGACTGATGCTGCCCATCTGGCGCAAATATCGTTATCAGGCGTGTTTCCAGGCGGATGCGCGTGACGCCTTTTCCGAGCAGATGTTTGCGTTGATCGGGTTGAGGGGACGGCAGATTCGCAGTGTCGCGCAATTGAACTGCAAGCGGCTGTTGCCCTACTTGGGGCTGCTAGGCCTGCGGGCACATTCGGCAGCCTTGATCGAGACGGTCCTGCGCTACTACTTCAAGCACAACCGGCTGTTTATCGAGCAATGGGTGCTGCGCACGGTTGTCATCGCCGACTCACAGCGAAACCGGCTCGGCGTCGCGAACAGCGTGCTGGGTCATGACCAGGTATTGGGCAGCCAGGTGGCCGACCGCAGTGGCAAGTTCAGGGTGCATCTGCAGGGCCTGCGGTGGCAGCAACTCCATGGGTTTCTGCCCACGGGTGCGGACTACCCGCTGCTGTGCTCATTGGTGCGGCTGACGGCGCGGGACCCATTGGAATATGACCTGCGCCTGGTGCTTGCCAAAGAAGAGATCCGACCGTTGCACATTGGCGAACACAACGTCTGTCGCCTCGGCTGGACCAGTTGGCTGGCACATGAGTACGCCGATGGTGTGGTCATGGTGCCGAGCAACGCTCATGAGGGATGAATCATTATGATGAATGTGGACCTGCAACAACTTATCCAGACCTTGACCCCCCAGGCTCGTCGCGATTTGGTGCGCGCGGCTGAACGCTGTGTAACGCGCGGCGGCCGGGAGGTGTTGGTGGAAGACCTGCTGTTGGCCCTACTGGAGCATCACGACGGCCTTCTGGTACGGGCATTGGCAGATGCGGGCATCGAAACCGGCGAGCTGCAAACTGCACTGCAACCCAAAGGAGAGGCGAGTGCTTCGCGCAATCCGGTGTTTGCCCAGGCGCTTGTAGAGTGGCTGCAACAGGCCCTGATGGTTGCCCATCTGGAACTGCGACAGACCGAGGTCGATCACGGCGCCCTGTTGCTGGCATTGCTGCGTCATCCACTGCACCACGCGGGGAGTGTCTATCAGGTTTTATTGAATCGGTTGGATGCGCAGCGTGTGCTCGACTTTGTGCGGAGCCAGGCACCTGGTACTGATCCAGCCCCGAAGGGTGAGTCACTGCTGGAACGCTTCACCCACGACCTGACGCGCCAGGCCCATGAAGGGCGTATTGATCCGGTGTTGTGCCGGGATGTCGAGATTGGCCAGTTGATTGACATCCTCATGCGCCGCCGCAAGAACAACCCAATACTCGTCGGCGAAGCCGGGGTCGGCAAGACGGCCGTTGTCGAAGGCCTCGCGCTACGCATTGCCAGTGCGCAGGTGCCGGGGCCACTGCAGGATGTCCGGGTGCTGACCTTGGACATGGGCTTGCTCCAGGCCGGTGCCAGTATCAAAGGCGAATTCGAGCGGCGCCTCAAGGGCCTGATGGATGAGGTCAACGTTTCAGTGCCGCCGGTGATCCTGTTTATCGATGAGGCGCATACCTTGGTCGGGGCGGGCGCCCAGGCAGGCGCGTCCGACGCCGCCAATCTGCTCAAGCCAGCCCTGGCTCGTGGCGAACTGCGCACCATCGCTGCCACTACCTGGTCGGAATACAAAAAATACTTCGAAAAGGATCCGGCATTGGCGCGGCGTTTCCAGCCTGTACGGGTGGGCGAGCCCAGTGTCGAGCAGGCGGTTTCGATCTTGCGCGGACTGGTTTCGGTGTATGAGCGCAGCCACGGCGTTTATGTGCGTGACGATGCCGTCGTGGCGGCGGCGCAGATGAGTGCGCGTTACCTGTCCGGGCGCCAGTTGCCCGACAAGGCGGTGGATGTATTGGACACGGCCTGTGCTCGCTTGCGGGTCCGTCGGGAGACGGCACCGGAGGCATTACAACGCCTGTACGCGGAGCAGGCGGAAGGTATGCGGCAGCATCAGGCATTAAGTCGTGACAGGGACGCAGGGTTCGCCGTGGATGAGCAGATCTTGCACGCGTTGAACCTGCGCAGGGATGCAATGGAAAGTGAGCGCCTGGAGCTGGAACAGCACTGGTTTGAGCAACAGGCCGTGCCGCAGCAGGTTTGCCCGCGCCTGGTGGCCCAGGTCATCAGTGCCTGGACCGGTATCCCGGTTGAACAACTGGCACTCGAGCACAGCGCACGGGCGCTGGGCTTTGCCGATGCGCTGCGCGGGCGCATTCTTGGCCAGGAACAGGCGGTGCAGGCCCTGGACCGCAACTTGCGCGCCGTTGCCACGGGGCTCAACAAAGCCGACGCACCGGTCGGTGTGTTCCTGCTGGTCGGCCCAAGCGGTGTAGGCAAGACCGAGACAGCACTTGCCCTTGGCGATCTACTGTATGGCGGTGAACGTTTTGTCACGACGCTCAACATGTCGGAGTTCCAGGAAAAACACTCCCTGTCGCGGTTGATTGGCGCACCGCCCGGTTATGTCGGTTTCGGCGAGGGCGGTGTGCTGACCGAAGCCGTGCGCCAACGACCGTATTCGGTGGTGCTGCTCGATGAGGTCGAGAAAGCCGACCCGGAAGTGTTGAACCTGTTCTATCAGATTTTCGACAAGGGTCTGGTCAATGACGGGGAAGGCCGGGAAATCGACTTTCGCAACACACTGATCCTGATGACTTCCAACCTCGGCAGTGAGTGTATCGGTGAACTGTGTGCTGGCGATCAACGGCCTGACATGCATGTGCTGCAAGAGGCGATCCGTCCGCTGTTGCGCGACCACTTCAAACCGGCATTGCTGGCCCGCATGCGTGTGGTGCCGTACTACCCGATCAAGGGTGAGGTTCTGCATGACCTTGCAAGGCTCAAGCTGGAACGCTTGGGACAACGGTTGCGTCTTCGCAAGCTGGCTTTCAGCTATACGCCAGAGCTGGTTGCACACATGGCCGAACACTGTGCCCACGGAGATAGCGGCGCTCGTTACATTGACCAGTGGATCGAGCTCAATTTGTTGCCGCAGGTGGCGGATCGGCTGCTGGCGGCCATGGCCCAAGGTGAATGCTTGGCGAATGTGCATGCGCGCCTGGAGGGTAGCAGCTATCCCATTTGTGAGCTCAGCCAATGAGGGATATCCGATCCACTCAACTATCCCATCCCCTGGCCTACGCCGACGCGTTGCTTGGCTGGTTCATCCGCTTGGGCATCGATGGCGACGAAGCCTCGTTGCCCGGCCTGTGTGTGACGGCGGTGGCGCAACTCAGCCAGTGCGAACTCAGCCAGTTGTACTGGCGAGATGAATCCACAGGCCGACTCGCGCTGATTGCCCAGCATTTATCCGGGGTGCTTTGCCCCGGTGATCCGGTCGGCACCCAGGACTTCCAGCACGAGCAGGTATTGCACTACGTACTCAGCCATCAAACGGCCCTTAGCCTGGAAGACTTATCGAGCAGCGTGTACGAATACGGCTTCCTGCCAGCCAAGACGACAGCCTGGGAAGCGCTTTCATGTGTGCCGTTGTTCAACCGGGACAAGGCCATCAGCGGCGTATTGCTGTGCGCCAGCCAATGCCGGAAACACTTGCAGGACTACTCCGTCTCCCTGAGCCAACTGGGTAGTTTTACCTTGATGCAATTGGCTTTGCTGCGCTGTCAGCCATCCTTGGGAAGTGTCGCCCGACAGAATCAATGCACTCCGGCTCCCCGTGCAGAATTTGGCTTGGTCGGTAGCAGTACGGCCATGGATGAGACATACCGCCTGATTGGCAAGGTCATGCATACCTCCTACACGGTATTGCTGCGAGGGGAGACGGGGACGGGTAAGGAGGTGGTGGCGCGGGCTATCCATTCTGCGGGGGCGCGTCGCAGCAAAGCGTTCGTGGTGCAGAACTGTGCGGCATTTCCCGAAGGCCTGCTGGAAAGTGAACTGTTTGGCTATCGCAAAGGTGCTTTCACGGGGGCTGAACGCAACCATACCGGGCTGTTTGATGCGGCACACGGCGGCACGCTGCTCCTGGACGAAATCGGCGACATGCCGCTGTCGCTGCAGGCCAAGTTGCTGCGGGTTCTACAGGAGGGCGAAGTCCGCCCCTTGGGCGCCAGCGCGGCACACAAGGTGGATGTGCGCATCATCGCCGCGACTCACCGTGATCTCGCCGCGATGGTTGCCCAAGGCAGTTTTCGCGAAGACCTTTACTACCGGCTGGCGCAATTTCCCATCGAACTGCCGCCCTTGCGCGAGCGCGACGACGATGTGTTGTTGTTGGCACGTGAATTTGCGCAAAAGGCCTCTCTTGCCCTTGAGCGCGAACCGGTGTCGTGGTCCAGCGCAGCCCTTGACCAACTGTCGAGTCACGCCTTCCCCGGCAATGTCCGTGAACTCAAGTGCCTGGTGGAACGTGCGGTACTGCTCTGCGATGACGGTGTGATCCTGCCCGCGCATTTGTCCTTGTCTGCCCCCCCCCACCGATGAGTCCGTCGATGCAACGTTGCGTCAACGCCTGGAGCGGGTCGAGCGAGTATTCCTGATCGATTGCCTGCACAAAAACCGTGGCAATCGCACCCGTACCGCACGTGAGTTGGGTGTCGCTCGCCGCACGCTGCTCTATCGTCTGGCGCGCCTGAAGATCCCTCTGGGTGATGTCTGCGAGGGGGGCTGAATGGGGGCGTGTTGGCACCTGATTTTCATGGGAGATACCTGATGTTTTTTCGTGCGTGGCAAGGCCTTTTGCTGATGCTGTGTTTGTTGAGTGGCTGTAACGCCAATTATGTCTTTGACGATGCCGACTACCGTCCGTTGGGTGACCCCCAGGCGACCCGACGTGGGCAGTGAGCAGGGGAGCTCCGCCATGCAACTAGTGTTTGAAGTCTGTGGTACCGAAGGCGCTGCGACGCCTGCTCGCAAGACGTTTGAGGGCGTCGGTGGCGTGATCGGCCGTGGGGTGGGCTGTGACTGGATCATTCCTGATGCCAATCGCCTGATCTCCAGTCATCACGGCTTGGTCAGTTACCGAGAAGGCCGCTACTTCCTGACCGATATCAGCAGCAACGGCATCGGTGTATCAGGCAGCATGGAACGCCTGGAAAAGGGGCAGGCACGGCTGATCAGCGAGGGTGACGTGTACCAATTGGGCGGGCTGGAGATCCGCGCTCGCTTGCTGGCAAATGAGCGGCGGTCATATGCCCGGGATGACGCGATCCCAGACGATGCGTTCCTGGGACTTGACCCTGTCGATGCACTGGATCGCGAGCAACTGCGTGCTGATTCATCGGCAGAGCTTGATGCCTTGGATACAGCAATGCAGGTGCCGTCCCAAGCGCTATGTCAGGGGGCCGTGGATCGTGATCATCTGGTCGTGCCGAAGTGGGCTGACCCCTTCAGGGAGCTCCTACCTACCGTGCCCGCTGCGCCCGCACCGGGTGGCTCGGAAACATTCTGGCCACAGTTCGCGCAAGCGCTGGGCGTGCAACTGGACACGCTTGATACGCTGGGCCGTGAGGCCCTGGCGATCAAAGTGGCAGGTCTGCTCAGGCTAACCATCGATGGGTTGCAGCAGAGCCTGCGAACCCGCGACGAGCTGAACAGTGAAATCAACTCTGCATTGACCGCCCCAGGGCTCGATACCCGCAACCCATTAAAAGCCTGTGCCGACGGCCCAACTGCCATGAAGTCATTGCTGGGTGCTGGCGAGCTGGGCGAACACTCTGCCGAATACGCCGTCGCCCAGGTCTGTCGTGAACTGCAAGTGCATCAACTGGCCTTGGTCGTGGCCAGTCGGGCCGCTGTGCGCAGTGCATTGGCAGCCTTTGCGCCAGGCCACTTGCTGCTGTGTTTCGAACGCGAGGGCAAGCCACCCAGGTTCTTCAGCGATGGCGCCCATTGGCGGGCGTATCAACGCCACTATCAACGGTTGACGTCCGAAGAGCCCTTGGGCGAGCAGGGGGTGCTGAATGATTTTTCCAAAGCCTACCAGGAGCAGGTGCGCCTGGTCTCCACCTTGCACGTCGGGTGCCCAGGATGATGTTCATGTATCGGATCGCTGTCATATCAACGCTGTCAGCACTTGGCCTATTGGCCGGCTGTAGCACGCTTTCACCTTTTTCGACGCTGACCAAACTGGACTTGACGTTGACCGCTGGCGATGAAGTCAACCCCGACCTGCACGGTCGTCCCTCACCCGTGGTGGTGCAACTGCTTGAGCTGCGGCATCCCGTGGCCTTTGAAAACGCCGACTTCTTCAGCCTCTACAGCCGGGCCGAGCAGACCCTCGCCAAGGATTGGGTCAGCAGCGAGGAATGGGAGTTGCGTCCCGGCGAGCAGGTGCCGCTCAAGCTCAGTGTCGAGCCGCATAGCCGTTATGTCGGTGTGCTGGCGGCCTACCGCGACTTGCCTCACGTGCAATGGCGGCTGGTTTTGCCAGTGGTGCCAGGGCAACTGACGCGGGCCGAAGTTGCCCTGGACCAGACGGGCCTCCGCCTGGTCGCGCCTCAAACTGACAGGACGGAGGATTGAAATGAACGTCCATAACGTGATCTGGCAGGAGGGCATGCTGCTGCGGCCCCAGCACTTGCAGCATAACGACCGCTACTACCATCGACAGCTCAACCGTACCCGCCTGCTGAGCAGTGACGCCTGGGGTTTCCTGACCTTGGAAGTCGATGTGCAGTACCTCAATCTGGGCAAGGTCGTGGTCAACCGGGCCAGCGGTGTCTTGCCGGATGGCAGCTTGTTCGAGCTGAGTGGCGCGATGGAGCCTTTGGTGTTGCAGGTGCCTGCCAATGCAGGCAGACAAGCTGTGTACCTGGCACTGCCGCTGGCAACAGAGAATCAGGTTGAAGTGCGCAGACAGGAGCAAGGCGATGTCCTGGCTCGCTACGTCGCCTGTGAAACGGAGATAGGGGACTCCAATGCCGGCGTCGACGCTCGTTGCCAGATCCACTGTGCACGGCCGGACTTGCGCCTGATGCTGGGGGAAGGGCCCAGCGATCCGTTCTACGTGAGACTCCAAGTCGCTCAGGTGCAGGATTCGACCCAGGAGGGGGGCGTAAAGCTGGAGGCGGATTTTGTACCGACGTTCATCTATCTCCAAGGTTCGGGGTATGTGTCTTCATGCCTCAAGGAGGTGATCAGTCTGCTGGCAGCGCGTGGCGATGCGATCGCCTCACGCATCCAGGGCAGTGGCGCCTCGGCTGGGGCACAGGTTGGCGACTTTTTGATGCTGCAACTGATCAACCGTGCTGAGTTGATATTGCGTCATTACCAGGGACAAACCCAGGTGCGGCCGGAGTTGTTGTATCGGGAGTTGTTGGCGATTCTCGGGGAACTGTCGACGTTCGCCTGCGACAACAAACGTGCGCAATTGGCGGTGCAGTACCAACACGGCGACCAGGGGGCGAGCTTTCGCGGGCTGATGGAGGGGCTTCGCACCGTCTTGTCGTCGGTGCTGGAGCAACACGCCATCGAGCTGATGTTGCAACAGCGCCAGTACGGGGTACTGGTCTGCCCGGTCAGCGATCTCAAATTGCTCGGCACTGCGACATTCATTTTAGCGGCTACCGCCCAGTGTGAGACGGAGGAGCTGCGTCATCGCCTGCCGGCGCATCTCAAGATCGGCCCTGTGGAACGTATCCGCGAGCTGGTGAACCTGCATCTCGCAGGTATCAAGGTCAAGCCGCTGCCGGTAGCACCTCGACAGATTCCTTATCACGCCGGCAAGACCTATTTCATGCTCGAACTCAGCCCACGTGACATCGCGCAGTTGGAGCAATCGGGTGGTTTCGCCTTCCACGCCAGTGGCGAGTTCGCCGAGCTGGAACTCCACTTCTGGGCTATCAGGAACTGAACACCATGACGATGGACAGTGAATACCTGCAGGATGAAAAAACCATATTGCTTGATCGTGAAGGGTTCGGTCCGGCACAGGGGCTCGTCACGGACTTTCCAGCGCCGCCACGCTTCGAGCAGTTGGAAGACCGCATGATCTACACCGCCCAGCTGCAGGGGGCTCAGAGCTTCAAGATGGACTCCAACAGCCTGTTGGCCGCAGCCTGGGAACTCCTGTCACAGGTTGCCCTGCTCAAGGCCAGCCCCGGTCGGGAAAGCCTGGAGACGCTCAATGACCAGCTTTCATCGGGTGTCACCGCGTTTGAGGCGCATGCCTTGCATTTGGGGGTAGAGAACAGTCAGGTGATCTCGGCGCGTTATGTGTTGTGCAGTGTCATTGATGAGGCCGTCGTGACCACGCCGTGGGGCAGTAGCAGCAATTGGTCGAAGAGAAGCCTGTTGAGCCGCTTTCACAACGAAACCTTCGGGGGGGAAAAGTTTTTCCAGTTGCTGGAGCGTTTGTCCCGCGATCCCTTCAAGCATCTGGCCATGCTGGAACTCATGTACTTGTGCTTGTCGTTGGGCTTCGAAGGCAAATACCGCGTCATGGAGCGGGGAAGGGCGCAACTTGAAGCGCTTCATGACGCTCTGTACCGCCAGATCAGGCATGTGCGCGGGGACCGTTTGCCGGTCTCCATTTCGCCAGAGGCGGGGAGAGCATCCCGGTCACGGATACGTATTGCCTCCGGCACAGGGGTCGCCATCTGCGTGCTGGTCTGTTTGCTGGTGATGTATTCAGGATTTGCCTGGGTACTGGGCCAGGAACGCAAGACGACGCTGCAACCTCTTCAGTCCTGGGTGTCAGGCCTGTTTCGAACGCATTCATAACGCTGGGAGCAATGGATGAACGCATTTTTCATGGGCGTGGGGACGGTGCTGCGCAAAAGTTGGCTGTGGAGCTTGTTGCTGGTGTTGTCCAGTGCACTGCTGATTTGGTTTTTCGGGCCTTTACTGGCGGTGGATGACTACCGTTTCTGGCAGAGCCCGACATCCCGGTTACTGACCATCAGCGGGTTGCTGCTGTTGTGGGGGCTGTCGATGGTCGTGGTGGGTACTCGCCGTACCGCTCGTTTGAATCAGCATGAGCACCACGAGCAACATCAGCGTCAGGCATTGATCAACGACGAAACAAGGCAGGTGCAGGGGCGCTTCAAGGAGGCCCTGCACACGCTGAAAAGCTCCCGACACTATGGTGACCGCAGCGAGCGCTGGCGAAACGAGTTGCCCTGGTACCTGTTGATTGGCGAGCAAGGCAGTGGCAAGACCAGCCTGTTGGCTGCCAACGGCGTGCAGTCTCTGTTAGGGCGACCAGAAACCGTGCTCCCAGGCACTACGCCTTACTGTGACTGGTATTTTGCCGAAGAGGCCGTGATGGTCGAGACGGCCGGCCGCTACCTGGGCCAGCCAGACCCCTTGGTTGATGCTGCGGGATGGATGACACTCCTTGGGCTGCTCAAGTCGCGACGCCGGGCGCGGCCACTCAATGGCGTGGTGGTCACGTTGTCTGTCGATACACTTTCTAGCAGCAATGAGCACGACCTGGAGCGTCATGCGCGTCATGTACGTAGCCGCTTGCAGGACATCCAGCAGACATTGCATGCGGATGTTCCGGTCTATCTGGTGTTGACCCAGGCTGATCGGTTGGCCGGGTTTGTCGAGTTCTTTGACGCGCAGCAGGGCGACGGCGCAGAAGTCGTCTTGGGTGGGCACCTGGTGACAGGTACCGCCGACACAGACATCGCTCAGGTGAGAGAGGCGTTCGAGAACCTTTTGCAGCGTCTGGGCGCGGAGCTGATCCCGCGCTTGCATCAGGAGCGAAATATCGCGCGTCGACGCCGGATACTGGACTTTCCACGGCAGGTCGCACACATCGGTGACCGCCTGTGCCTGTTTATCGAGACTGGATTTTCCGCCTATCGCTACCCACACATCAATGGTTTGCGAGGGTTCTACCTGACCTGTGCGAAGACTGCCGATGTACGGCCTCATTTTGTCCAAGGCCTGTTCAATCGCGTGATTTTTGCCGAAGCCGATCTTGCCGGACTGCGTAGCCCTGAGCGGCAGCGCATACATCGGCGTCATGGGCTGATGGCGCTGGCTGCGTCGGTGGTCATCGGCACGGCGGGGGCGTTGTGGACGCACAGTTACACCTTCAACCATCAGCGGTTGGTGCAACTACTGGGATTGATCAACACCCATCCCTCTACACAACAAGGGGACGACGAGAGCCTCGCACTGTTGACGCTGCTGGACAGTCGCCTGGCTGCAACGCAAGTGTTTCCACCGCTGGCCGAAGCACGTTGGGTTGATCGGGCTGGCTTGTATCAGGGAGAGGTGAGTTATCCGCTGCTGGCCAGCGCCTATGACCAAGCCTTGCAGCAGTATTTACTGCCGTACGTGACCAGGCTGCTCGAAGGACGAGTACGAGGCAGCCTGGGTGACCGCGGGCAATTGCTGGACAGCCTGCGTGCCTACCTGATGCTTAATTTGCGTGAGCGGCGTGATGTGGGGTGGCTGGCAGAGCACGTGGCAGGTCATTGGCGGGGGGACACTTCGACACATAAGCGTCTGAACGAGCACTTTATGCGGCTCCTTGAGCGACCATTCCTGGTGCCATTGAATGAAGAGTTGGTCGCCCAGGCTCGCTTGGTGTTGCGTGGTGAGTCGCTGGCAGAGGTGGTCTACCGGGCGCTGCGGGAACAAGCGCGGAGCCTGGAGCCTTACCGTCTGGCCGAAGGCCCGGCGTTTTCCAGCTCAGGGCCCCCTATACCGGGGTTCTACACCCAAAAATACCTGCAGGTTTTCGAAACACAGGGCGCTCAATGGGTCAATGCCATCGCCCAGGACAATTGGGTACTCGGGGAAAGCTCCGACCTCAGCGCCACGGAATTACGCCGGTTGATGCTGGCGCTGGAGCAACGCTATTTCAGTGAATACGCCGATGCCTGGAGTGACGCCCTGGGTCGGGTCAGGCTGCAGGACAGTGGCAGCCTGCGCCAAGGCGCGGAGCAACTTGCGGGCCTCACATCAGCCCAGTCGGCCTTGGTGCAGTTGCTGCAGCAAGTGCGCGAAAACACGCGGTTAGTGCCGATCCCCGATCGGTTTGAGGCGGTGAGCTCGCACGTTGGCGAACTGGGCGCTGCGACTTCCAAGGTTCTGGCCAGAACACCCCTGCCAGATACGGCCCGGCGTGCATTGCAACGCCGCTTCGAACCCTTGCACCAATTGCTCGACGAAGAGCAGAACCCAGGCGGCGAGTTGACACAGGCATTGCGCTTGCTTGATGAGCTGCAGTTGCAATTGCTGGCGCTCAACCGGGATAGCTCGCCGGAGCAGGCCGCGTTCAAAATGGCCAGGCAGCGGATGGATGGGCAGCAGCCGCTGTTGGGCAAACTGCGTGATACGGCGGCCCGCTTCCCGCAGCCGCTCAAAGGTTGGTTCGAGGGTATTGCCGACCAAACTTGGCGCCACCTGCTTGATGATGCGTATGGGTACGTGAATCAGCGTTATCAAAGCGAGGTCTACGGCCTCTATGCGAAAGCCATCCAACGCCGATACCCGTTCGATGCCCACACCGGCAGCGACGTCGCCCTAGGCGATTTTCAGGCGTTCTTCAAGCCACGGGGCGCGCTGGCGCGCTTTTATGAGGGGTACCTGCGGCCATTTGTCAGTGTCGAGGGCGACCGTTATCGCATGCGGGCCCTGGAGGGGCGCAGCCTGCCAATGTCGCGTTCGGTTTTGGACCAATTGACCCGGGCGCAGACCATTCGCCAGGGTTTTTTCACCGAGGACCAGGGTGATTGGGCTGTACGGTTCACGTTGGCGCCCTATAGTTTGGACCAGGCCGTCAGCCGGGCGACGTTGCGCGTCGGCGATCAGCAGTTGGAGTACCGCCACGGCCCGATCGTGCCAATGGCATTCCGCTGGCCGATCGAAGCCGACAATGGTCGCAGCAGCCTGGTGCTGGAGCGCGGTGCACAGCGGCCGTTGGGGATCGAGAAGGACAGTGGCGCCTGGTCGTTGTTCCGGTTTTTCGACCTGCTGCAAAGCGAGCCTGCCAGCGGCCGGGATGCGCAGATTCTCAAGGCTGACCTGGCAGGCCTGCGGGCCAATTACCTGCTCACCAGCCAACGCAACCCGAGCCCGTTCCAGATGGCAACATGGCGCACGTTCCGCCTGCCGGAACAATTGTGAGTGGGCCGCACGCATGGCGCAGTGCCGGGCGCACGGCACAAGGCAAAAGCCGTGCGCGCAACGAAGATGCTCTCCTCGATTGTCCACAACGGGGTTGTTGGGCGGTCGCTGACGGCATGGGCGGTCATCAGGCCGGGAATGTCGCCAGCCAGTGGGTGGTCGACAGCCTTGCCGCACTGCCAGGCAAGGGCGGCTTTGACCAACGGATCGAGGCCGTCCGCCTTTGCCTGCGTGGCCTCGACAGTCAGTTGCAACCCGTCGATGGCGGGGCGGGCATCATGGGCAGTACGGTGGTTGTGCTGTTGCTCGAACCCAACCGTGCGGCCTGTATCTGGGCTGGGGACAGTCGATGCTATCTCTGGCGGGGTCAGCGGCTCTATCAACTGTCACGCGATCACTCCTTGCAGCAGCAACTGATCGACCGCCAGCAGTTGAGTCCAGAACTGGCCCAGGCTCACCCAGGCAGCAGGGCCTTGACCCGAGCGGTCGGAGGCCGGCAGCCGCTGAGCCTGGAGATACTGGAGTTACGCACCCAACCCGGGGACGTGTTTTTGTTATGCAGCGATGGCTTGTACCAGGGGCTCACTCATAGGGAGTTGGGGCGTGCCATGAGCGCCGGTACGCCACGGCAGGTCGTGGACCGGCTGTTCCACGACGTATTGCGCGGCGCGGCACGCGATGACCTTACCGGCGTGGTGATTCAGCCATGAACGCGACGGTAGGCCCACCGAGCCTGCTTGCGGGGCGTTATCAGCTTGAACGCATCCTGGGTACTGGGGGGATGGGCGTGGTCTATCGCGCCCGGGATCTGCTGCATGAAGCATTTGGCGAGCCAGACTGCCGCGTGGCGCTGAAGTTGCTGGGCGAGAGCCTGTCCGCGTCGGCTGACGCTCATGTGCTTCTCTACAGCGAATTCGCCCTGACCAGAAGCCTGCGACATGATCATGTGGTGCGGGCATTTTCTTTTGAGGTGGACACGGCGCACCAAGTGGCATTTTTTACCATGGAAGTCATGCCCGGCCTGACGCTGGATCGCATGCTCCTGGAGTGTCCGCAGGGATTGCCCTGGCAAGAGCTGCAGCCCATGGCCCTGCAACTGCTGGATGCACTGGCCTACACCCATCGGCAAGGTGTCCTGCATGGCGATGTGAAACCGGCGAATATCATGGTGAGCGAGCAGGGCGTGCGCCTGTTTGATTTTGGCTTGGGTCACGCCGAGGCCCAGGTCAGGTCAGGATTACCGGGTTTGAGCCGAAGCCGCCTGAATGCCTGGACCCCTGCGTATGCGGCGCCGGAGTTGATGGCCGGAGGATTGCCGTCCGCCAGCGCCGATCTGTACGGAGCTGCCTGTGTGCTCTATGAGCTGGCAGAGGGCCGGCGGCCTGGGGAGCGCCAATGTCATCAGCGACTGCCTCGGCCCCGGCAATTGCCCAGGCAGTACTGGCCTTCGTTACGTTCAGCATTGGCCATGGACCCCGAGCAGCGCACCTTAGGGGTCGCGGAGCTGCGCGAAGGGTTGGCCAATCGACGGCGCTTGTGGTTCGTGGGGTGATGGGTCAACCGGCCAAATCATGCAACTGGCGGTATTCGTCCCAGCTCAGGCCGGCCATCTGTGCCACTTCCTTATGCACTTCAAGACGTTGGGCTTCAAAGTCTTCGGGGGATTCGGCGGTGAGTTTAAGGGTCAACTCCCAGGCAAACAGGCCCTGGCGTTCGGCCTCTGCTTCGAAGGCCTCATGCAGCCGTTCGGCGCGATAGTGCGCCAGGGTTTCGCCCTTGGCTTGAGCCGCCAGCGGGTTCAGGGTGTTGAGTTCCACGGCTACATCGGGGTGTTCGTTGAGAAACCGGTCCAATGCCAGTTGGTGGTTATCGCCGGGTGGTGACAAAGGCTTGCTCCAATCAATGGCCGGGCTTTGGACGGTGGCCGGCGCTAAGGCGGCGGGCGCGCTTGCGTAGTCGGCGGTGGGTCCAGGCGCGTATGGGGGTGAGTAAAAACAATAACAGATAGGCGATCAACACCAGGGGCAGGTCCAGGGAACCCTCGTCGGCGGATCCCGTCATTCGTTCGATCACGCCCTTGCTGATCAACAGCAGCGTAACCCCGAATACCCACAGCAGGATGTTGAAAAACAGCGGGCGTACGTTTATTGACAGCTTGTCTTGCATATCCAGCTTCTCTCCCTGGTGCCTGCTTCCTTCGCAGGCAGCCGTCCATGAATACGGCGAATCCATTGCGTAATACAGGCGCCGATAATACTCATTGAAGCAGATTCGGCGGTTGGCCCAGGTTAGAAAACTCAATTATTTTTAAAATCCCGGGGTTTGCCTGTCATCCATTACGGAAAAAACACCTGGTTGAATGGCAAAAGGCTTTCGCTCACTGTGCCAGGACGTGTAGCGTTAGCCCCGTGTTTCCGGCCCTGCCTTCCAGGGACAGTGGGCGATGGGCAGAGGAATGGGTCATGGCGCAAACGCTGTTCAAGCTTTTCTTCACCCAACGTCTGGCCGCCTTGGCCAGCACTGAGTCTCTTCGAGCGATCCGCGAAGGTTTGTTGTGGATCCTGCCATGCCTGTTGGTGTCTGCCGGCTTCCTGATCCTGTCGGAATGCGCACGGGTGCTGGGCTTCGATCCGCAAGTGGTGACGTTCCTTGCAGGCTTGCACAATCAAATCAGCTCAGTGATCCCGCTGTTGGTCGCTGCGTCCATCGGTTACATGCTGGCAATTCAGTATCGCCTGCCACAACTGCCGGTGGCGTTCCTGTGTCTGGCTCATGTGGTGGTGGCGACGTTTATCCTGCGCGAATATCCCCGTGCTTCGGCCACCTTCGTCCTGTTTATTGCGATTGCTTCGCCGCTGTTGAATGTGCCGGCGATTGGCTGGCTGCACCGTTACCGCTGGACTCGCTTGGTCAACGAAGATTTGGTAGGCCACAACCTGCGGGGCACGATCAATATGGTGGTGCCGGGCGTCATCACCGCTCTGGGATTGGTGGTGGTGCTGTCCTTGCTGTTGCAGGTGCCGTATGTGGCGCAACTGCAGGGACCCCAAGTACTCGATGCCCTGGAGTCGCCCTACGGCAGCGGGCTGTTCGTGACCCTGATGAATTCGTTGCTGTGGTTTTTCGGCATTCATGGCGTGTACGCCATGCAACCGCTGTTCGATGTGCTGGACCAGGCGGTGGTGCTGAACAGTACGGCGCTGGCAGCGGGCGAGCCGATCAAATATATGTTGAACAGCGGGCTGCTCGGCAGCTTTGCGTTTATCGGCGGCTCCGGCGGTGCGTTGTGCCTGTTGCTGGCGATCCTGCTGTTTTCCAAAAGCCAGTCCATGCGCTTGTTGGCGGTGGCGAGCCTGCCGCTGTCACTGTTCAACGTCAGCGAAGTGCTGTTGTTCGGTTTGCCCATCATCCTCAACCCGCGCTTGTTCATCCCGTTTCTGATCGTACCCGCATTGAATGCCATGGTGGCGTTGACGGTGGTGCAGATGGGCTGGGTGTCGCCTGCGGTGGTCAGCGTTCCATTCACAGCGCCTGTTCTACTCAATGCCTACTTGAGCACGCACGGCGACCTCGCGGCAGTGGCGCTGCAACTGACGCTGCTGGGCCTGGGCACTTTGGTGTATGCGCCCTATGTGCGCGCGATTCATCGCCAGGCTACCGAGGGGGGCACGGTCTACCTCAAGTCCCTGGACATGACCTTCCGGGGTCTTGAAGAAAAGGGCCGGCTGCGTGAACTGGACCCGGTGCTCGCGTCCCACAAGACCCTGGCGCGCCAGGCCAATGAATTGAGCCGCATCCAACAAATCAGTGACTACGAGTTCTACCTCGAATTCCAGCCGCAGGTCTCGACCCGCACAGGCCTGTGCACCGGTTGTGAAGCACTGATGCGCGCCCGCGATGCCCAGGGCAAGGTGCATTCGCCGTGGGAGTTCCTGCAATGGCTGGCCCAGGCGCGGTTGATGCCGGATGTGGATGTGTGGGTAGCGTCCCAGGCGGTCCGCCAATACCAGAAGTGGCAGAAACTCGGCTTTGCCTTGCCGATGACCATCAATATATCCAGCGCGACCCTGACCGACGCCGCCTACGGCGAGCGCCTTGTGGAAATCCTGGCCCAGGCCCACGGGCAGGTCTCGGTGGAAATCACCGAAGACGCACTGGTCAGCGATATCCAAGTCACGCGCCAGACCATCCAGAAGCTGCAAGCCATTGGCGCCAAGGTCTATATCGATGACTTCGGCACCGGGTTTTCGGCCTTGAGTTACCTGCATCAGTTTCCGGTGGATTTCATCAAGATCGACCGCAGTTTCGTGGTGGCCCAGCACGATCCCAAGGGGGCCCAGGTCATGACCGGCATGCTGCGCTTCTGTGAGGCGCTGAACCTGGGCGTGGTGGTGGAAGGCGTGGAGACGGCCGAGCAGTTGGCCTTCCTCAACACCGGCGCCGAATTGATCATCCAAGGCTGGTATTTCAGCAAGGCACTGCCGGGCGATCAGTTGGAAGGCTTTGTGCGTGAACGCGCCGCCTTGGCGCAAGCCTAATAGCCGCGTTGGGTCTGCTCGATGTCCTCGACCAGGTCGTCAATCCCGGCCAGGCGCGCACGGTTGTCATGATCCCAGGGGTGGAAGCCGGGTTTGAAGTAATGCAGCCACGGCACCAGCATCCGTGGGAAAACGCCCTTGGGCCCATACAGAAATTTCAGCATGCGCCAGAGGCCTTTCAGGTGTCCGCCGCACTTGCGGTCGGCGATCAGCAGGCGCAGGTGGAAGTCGAAGACCACCAGCCAGAAAAACACCGTGGTGGTGAGCATGGTCCCGGTGCGCAGCAAATAGCGCTTGGGTCCGGGCTTGATCACCGTGTTCCAGACATCAAAGGCCACCGCCTTATGTTCGGTTTCCTCCAGCGCGTGCCAGTACCACATCTGTTGGTAGCCCTTGAGTGACTCGCCGAAGCGGGACGGGTCGCTCAACAGGATTTCGGCCAGCATCGCGGTGTAGTGTTCAAGGGCAATGGTCACGGCCAGGTTGAAGGACGCTGGCAGGTGTTTTTTCTGCAGGTCCAGGATAAATTTCAGCCGGCGGTCCAGGGTATGCGCGGGCAAGCCGGCGGCTTGCAGCAAGTCGTTGTAGGCCACGTGTTCGCGGCTGTGCATCGCCTCCTGGCCAATAAAACCCTGGATCTCTTTCTTCAGCACGGGGTCGTCGATGCGTTGGCGGTAGTGGCGCACGCTGTCCATGAAAAACAGCTCGCCCTGAGGGAACAGCAGCGACAGGGCATTGAAGAAATGCGTGATGAACGGACCCTGTTCATGCCAGTCCTTGATGCGCTCGGCGGGCAGGGTGAAACGGATGTCACGGCGGATCGGCAACATGGTGCGTGCTCCTGTTCAGAGGCGGGGCTCGTCGTTGGGTTCAAGTACCGGCGTGCGGGGCTTTGGCGCCATGCGTTTGCTGGCAAACACCACCAGGGCTTGATAGGCCGCCGGCAGGCAGCGGGCGAGCAGGTCGAGGCAATACGCGTCGCGGCCGATCAGCACACGGCGCTTGTTTTTGCGTACCCCGTGCAGGATCACTTTGGCGGCCTGGTCGGCGTCGGTGATGAACAGCTTTTCGAAGTCGGCGCGGGCTTGCTGTTCGCTGTGGATCAGGAACCCCGTCATGTTCGCGTCGATACGGCTGCTGCGGCAGATATCGGTGCGAATACCGCCAGGGTGCACGCAAGTGGCCGATACACCGCAGCGTTGCAGGTCCAGCTCCTGGCGCAGGGATTCGGTAAAGCCGCGCACGGCAAACTTGGTGGCGTTGTAGCCGCTCATGCCCGGTTGGGCAAACAGGCCGAACACGCTGGAGGTGTTGATGATATGGCCATCGCCTGAGGCTTTCAGGTACGGCAGAAACGCCTTGGTGCCGTAGACCACGCCCCAGAAGTTGATGCCGACGATCCATTCCAGGTCGGCGTAGTCCACACCCTCTACGGTGCTCGACAGGGCCACCCCGGCATTGTTGAACACCAGGTTGACCTGTCCGTGATCGGCCACGCAGCGTGCAGCCCACGCCACCATGGCCTGGCGATCGGACACATCCAGTACCTGGGTGGTGATCAGCACAGGCGCCAGGGTCGAAGTTTTGATCAGCGCCGACGTCTGTTCCAGCCCCTGGCTGTTTTTATCCACCAGTGCCAGGTGGCAACCTTCCCGTGCCAAGGCTAATGCCAACGCGCGACCCATGCCCGACGCCGCGCCGGTAATGGCCGCCACGCGGCCGTTGAATGACTTCATGACAGGCTCCCTTCGGCAGCGGAATGGGCAGCGGGCACAGGACGGTCGGGCGCATTGATCGGCACCAGGCTGGCCACGTAATCCTTGAGCGCAAACTGGCGCGTGACCTGCTTGAAGCGCCAAGTCGAGCCGGGCCACAAGGTGGTGTTCTTGCCAGTGCGAGGGTCGAGGTACCAGCTCTGGCAACCGCCGGTATTCCAGATAGTGCGCTTGAGTTTGTCTTGCAACTGTTGGTTGAAGGCGCTTTCCACGCTGGGTTTGACGTCCACACTGGCGATGCGATGCCGCTGCATTTGCTTGAGTGCATCGAGGATGTAAGTGACCTGGGCTTCGATCATCAGGATCATCGAGTTATGCCCCAGGCCGGTGTTGGGGCCGACGATCAGGAACAGGTTGGGATAGCCGGGCACCGTGGTGCCCTTGTAGGCATGGGCGCCGTCTTGCCAGGTGTCCATCAGGTCGACGCCGCCGCGCCCGATGATGCAGTCGCGGGGCAGGGGATCGGTGGCCTGGAAGCCGGTGCCGAAGATCAGGCAGTCGGCCGGGTGCTTGATACCGTCGGCGGTGATCACCCCGTCAGCTTCGATGCGCTGCACGGTGTCGGTGACCACCTCGACGTTACTGCGCGACAGCGCGGGGTAGTAGTCATTGGAGATCAGCACGCGCTTGCAGCCGATGGTGTAGTCCGGGGTCAGGGTCTTGCGCAGGGAAGGGCGCGCCACTTGTTTGTGCAGGTGGCGCAGGGCGATTTTCTGCACCATTTTCATCAGCCGTGGGTGCAGGGCAAAGCCGACCACGCGGCCTTCCAGCGCCCAATAAAAAGCGCCACGTACCAGGCGTTGGGTGAAGGGCAGATGCTTGAACAACCAGCGTTCGAAAGGCGAGATCGCCCGGTCGGGCTTGGGCATGATCCAGGGTGGAGTGCGTTGGAACAGGTCCAGATGAGCCACCTGCGGCGCAATCTGCGGCACGAACTGAATGGCACTGGCGCCAGTGCCAATCACCGCCACGCGCTTGCCCTTCAAGGAATAGTCGTGGTCCCACTGCTGTGAGTGGAAGCGCTTGCCCTTGAAACTGTCGAGCCCCGGAATATCCGGCAGCGCCGGGCGCGACAGGCCGCCCATGCCCGAGACCAGCACCCGTGCACTGATCTGGCGACCATCGCTAAAGCGCAATTGCCAGCGCTGGTGTTGCTCATCGAAGACCGCCCGCTCAAGGCCCATGCCGAAACGCAAGTAGGGCGCCAGCCCGAAACGCGTGGCGCATTGCTCCAGGTAAGCGCGGATCTCCGCTTGCGGCGCGAACTGGCGAGTCCAGTCCGGGTTAGGCGCGAAGGAAAACGAATAGACGTGGGACTGCACATCACAGGCGCAGCCGGGGTAGTGGTTGTCACGCCAGGTGCCGCCGAGAGTATCGGCCTGCTCGGCGATAAAGAAGTCGGTGAACCCGGCCTCCTTGAGCTTGATCGCCATGCACAGGCCGGCAAAGCCGGAGCCGATGATGGCGATGTCGATGGCGTCGCGCTGGGCATTCATAAGCATTCCTTCATGGGCATCGGGTGTGCTCCTTTTCTTGTTGTGTCTTTTAGATAGAACACCATTGCAAAGAAAAATTGAATTACTTATTTTAAAAAAGATTTTAAATAATCTACCTGAAAATATCGCCTACGCTAGTCCCAGGTTCCTCATGTGCGACTTGTCCGACGGACAGGCACGACGTTCAGGTCCAGGGTGTGGACGATGGCTGAGGCCTTGATCAATTCCGGTCGGGTCGCCAGCCGCAGGGATGCAGAGGACCGAGCTATGGCTGTTGAATGGGTTATCGCTGCGGCTGTATTGATAGGCGCAAGCGCCGTTTTGTGGGGATTCAGCGCGTGGATGACGCGACGTATTGAAGCCGCCGTTCCGAACAACGGGCGCTTTGTGGAGGTGAATGGCGAGCGCTTTCATTATTACGAAGAGGGCAAGGGCCCACCGTTGGTGATGATTCACGGGCTTATGGGCAGTAGTCGCAACCTGACGTATGCCTTGTCCGGACAATTGCGTGACCAGTTCCGTGTCATCACGCTCGACCGCCCTGGATCGGGTTATTCCACACGCCACAAAGGCACCGCTGCGGACCTGCCAGCCCAGGCGCGGCAAGTGGCGGCGTTTATCGATGCGCTGGGCCTGGATAAACCCGTGGTGCTGGGGCATTCCCTGGGCGGGGCGATTTCCCTGGCGCTGGCCCTCGACCATCCCCACGCGGTGTCGGGGTTGGTGTTGGTGGCGCCACTGACCCATCCACAACCGACTTTACCCGTGGTGTTCTGGTCACTGGCGGTACGACCGGCCTGGCTGCGGCGCTGGGTGTCTCGCACCCTCACGGTGCCGATTGGGCTGTTGACGCGCCGCGCGGTGGTCAAAGGCGTGTTCGCACCGGACAGTGCCCCTGACGATTTCGCCACCCGTGGCGGGGGGCTGCTGGGCATGCGCCCCGACAACTTTTATGCCGCGTCCAGCGAGATCGCCCAGGTCAATGATGTCCTACCGGGCATGGTCAAGCGCTACCCGCAACTGACGCTGCCCATCAGCCTGATCTATGGCGCGCAGGACAAGGTCCTGGACTTTCGCAAGCACGGCCAGGCCCTGGCCGACAAGGTTCCGGGCCTGAAACTGCAGGTGGTGGAGGGGCGCGGGCATATGCTGCCGATCACCGCCACCGCGCGGGTGGTGGAGGCGGTGCACCACCTGGCCAAGCGTGCGCGGCCAGCGCAATCCGCTACGGTCCTGCATCCGCCGTTTGCGTTGGCAAGCAAATAGTCGTGGCACTCACTGCGGGTTGTACCGTCCGAAATGCTTGCCCTAGAGACCTGACCCGGCGGCTGAAAAAGAGACTGTCCGGTCACGTAAAAAAGGCCTCGAAAAAGTAGTTGACGACCTAACGATTCCGCGCTATTTCTTTAAAAAAATATTTCAATGTTTATTTTGAAATGATTTTTGAAATGCCTAAGAGCGAATAAAAATGAAAAAAACGTCTTTTATCGCATGGTTGA
The DNA here is from genome assembly GCF_049897885.1 of Pseudomonas sp. DWRC2-2. Lineage (NCBI taxonomy): Bacteria > Pseudomonadati > Pseudomonadota > Gammaproteobacteria > Pseudomonadales > Pseudomonadaceae > Pseudomonas > Pseudomonas sp. DWRC2-2. The sequence continues at coordinate 54,035 of NZ_JAFCXD010000008.1, read as the reverse complement.
TTTCCTGGAGCATTCAACGCTCCCTGAACCTGTTTTGCACTGCCAAGCAACGGTGGCTGCCATGAATCAGACACTGGCAGCGCCAAGCGTATGGACCGACGGCAAGCGCCACCTGTGGTGGTTGGGCATCATGCCCTTGGCCACGCCTTTGTTGTCCGGCGTCCTGGCCATCACCACCGGTATCCAGCAACTCTGGTGGGTCGGCGTATTGGTGATCTTCGGCCTGATCCCGCTGATCGATGGTTTGCTCGGTGAAGACGTGAGCAACCCGCCCGAATCCGCCGTCAGCCACCTTGAATCGCAAAGCTACTACCGCTGGATCGTCTACACCGGCGTACTGTTTGTCATCTCGTCGGTGGTGATCACCGGTTGGCTGGCTGCCGGCGGTATCGACTGGATCATCCAGGGTGGGCTGTTGCAGGCTGCCGCGAACCTGGAGCCGTCGAGTTGGCTGTCACATGCGGCCAGCTACCTCACCGCACGCACCCAGCTGCATGGCGAAGTGAGCTGGTTCACTTACCTGGGCATGGCCATGTCGACGGGCGCCGCCACCGGTATCGCGATCAACACCGCCCATGAACTGGGGCACAAACCCAATGCGCTGGAAGTGTTCCTGGCCAAAGTCACCTTGGCCCCGACCTTCTACGGTCACTTCTACACCGAGCACAACCGTGGCCACCACGTCCGTGTCGCCACGCCGGAGGATCCAGCTAGCTCGCGGCTGGGGGAGAGTTTCTGGGCCTTTCTGCCGCGCTCGGTGTGGTTCAGTGCCCGCTCGGCGTGGAACCTGGAACGCGAGCGCCTGCGCAAGCTCGGCCTGCCGGCCTGGCATTGGCAGAACGGCGTGCTCAGTGCCTGGATGTACAGCGTGGTGCTGTGGGGCGCGATGATCGCCTGGCTGGGAGCGGCAGTGATTCCGTTCCTGATTATCCAAGGCATCTACGGGTTTTCGCTGCTGGAAGTCGTGAACTATGTAGAACACTACGGGCTTAAACGTCAGAAGTTGCCCAATGGTCGTTATGAACGTTGTTCGCCACGGCATTCATGGAACAGCAATCGGATTGTTACCAATATCTTCCTGTTTCAACTGCAACGGCACTCCGATCACCATGCCAACCCCACTCGTAGTTATCAGTCGTTGCGTCATTTTGATGAATCGCCGCAACTTCCTTATGGCTACGCCAGCATGATTGTCTGGGCCTATGTGCCTTATTTGTGGCGGCGGCGCATGGACCATCGTGTGCTGAATCATTATGCGGGAGATATTACGCTGACCAATCTTCAGCCCTCACAACGCTTGAAGTACCTGGAGAAGTACAGCAACAGCGCTAAGCCTTTTTAAGTTCACGCCATACCGTGTGCGTACTCGGGGCCTGCGTGCCGCGCAGGTCTCTATCGCCCGAAAGTTTGCAAATGGATAGCCAGAAAGTTGTTTGCCCCGAACAAAAATAATTAAAGGGAAGGACGTACACCATGCAAGCACCTGCCAAGTTCACCACCCATATCGTATTGGCTGCGCTGGGCCTTATTGCCTATCACCAGGCCCAGGCAGCGCGCATCGAACCCGCCGGCAGTGCATTCACCGCCCAGGGCCCCATCAGTTTTTCCAAAGGCGCACTGATCAGTGCCGATTGCACCATCAAGGTGGCCGGCAAAGTCGCGGCGGATGGCTCATCGGTGAATGTCGACAAAGTCGAATTCGACGGCGGCCTCAAGTGCAGCCGGGTCGAAGCCATCAACCTGCCTTGGGTACTGGTCGCCAAAGACACCAAGAGCGGTTCCATGTCGAAGATCAGCGTGGATGTCCACGCCTTTGGTTTGGGCGGCAAATGCGGACCCTCGACCGCCGAGGGTACGTGGGATAACGCCACCGGAAAGTTGGAGGCCGCGAATGTACCGATTGGCGAAGACTGCACGATCAAGACGGTATCCATCAAGATGCCGCCCAACTTTAAAGTTGTTGAATAACCGTCTGATGTGACAGCGGTAATTGAATTGAGATTTGGCTGGAAAGGGAAGTTCTGCAGTTTCACCGTGACCTCTCGATCATGGCCATTACCCCTGGCGAAATGACTTCGCCATAACATGTGAGGAAAAACAATGAAAAGCTTTAAAACCCTCGTATCGTTGACTGCTTTGACTGTTTGCATGGGCGCTGCTTCGATGGCAAATGCTTATAGTATTACGCCGATCAATACTGACTTTACCGCCCCAGGCACCATCACGGTGAAGTCGCCTTCCTCGTTCCAGGCGGCCGTCAACTGCACCGCAACGTTCGCGGGCCGAGTTGACGGCGCCGGTGTAGCAAAAATCAATACGGTGACCGTCTCTGGTGGGGGCCTGTGCAATCTGCCACAGATCACTGGCTTGCCGTGGACCTTAACCGCGACCGGTCCTAACGGTACGCTGTCCGGAACCGTTTCCAACGTCGGCTACACCATCGCCAGCACCTTCCTTTACCCCGCATCCAACTGTGGTCCGAGCACTATCAACGTGGGTTACAACGGTTCCGCGCTGACCGCGAGCAACCAGACCCTCAGCGGCAGTTGCACTGTCGTAAGCCTGAGCGTAACCCCATCGCCGGCGCTGACCATCATTCCTTGATGCTCGCTTGAGAATGAAGGGCTGATCACCCGAAAAAGACAAGCGCCTCAGGTGGGGCGCTTGTTTCAGGGCGCCCGTTGCTCCTTTTGACTCGGGGTGTTCGTGGCCCTGTGAGTTTAATCAATAACCATCAGGAAAGACCAAGCAGCAGCAACTGTCGGCTGGGGCCGGTTCAGTGAGATAACAATAAGGAGTGCCGTATGAATAATAAGAAACAACAGGTACAGGTTCTGCTGGGGTTGGCGCTAATGGGTGGGGTGATGGTTGCCACGCCGGTACACGCCGGTGGTTTTTCCACGCCTACTTACGGCGCACCCGGTTGGGGGAGAGCGTTTGCCGGTGGTTCGCTGTTCAAGAATGACCCGAGTTCCGCCTACAACAACCCGGCTGCCATGGCTTTCGTAGAACACAACGTTGCGCAATTCACGGTCGATTACGCGCGCATCAAGATCAAGTACAAGGGGAGCGCCACTGATTATAAAGGTGACCCCATTGCCAATATCCCGATTGGGGATAATGGCTTTCCTGACGTACCCGCGGCCACGGTGAACAACAACGATGGGGGGCAAGGTGGTTTTACTGCCTGGTTGCCGACCGGATTCATGGTGATGCCGATTGGTGATCGTTTCGCGTTTGGTTTGAGCCAGGTCGTGCCCCAAGGCATGCGTTCGACGTGGAACGAAGACTCCAAATTTCGTGATTTTGCAGTCGATACCAAGATCGAAACCGTCGGCTTGACCGGCTCTCTTTCGTTCAAGGTCACTGATCAGTTTTCCATTGGCGGCGGCCTGATCGTTCAGCACAGCAAAGGGTTCGTCAGCCAGAACATCGATCTGTTTTCTGCCGCGTCCAATTCCACGAGCCCTGAACTGAATGGGGTGCAGTTGCCATCAGGCGTTGGCGGAGCGCTGATGCGAGTCAAGGTCGATAATATTTCGACAGGCTGGTTTACCGGTGTGACCTGGAAACCGACTGACCGAGACACGCTGGGGCTCAACTATCACGCCAAGATCAAGAACAAGATGACGGGCAAGTACAACATTCATACGGATGCCTACAACTATGCATTGATGACCCAACCCAGCCCGATAGGTGGGAATGGCACGTTGGTTGAAGTGGCTTATCCAGGCCTCAAGCTGTTCCCGGACGGTGCCCACGCCAGTACCCAACTGGATATTCCTGCTACCGCCGGTTTTGACTGGGTACACCAATTCAACGATCGCTTCACCTTGGGGGCGAGTGTGGTGTGGACGCAGTGGTCATCGTTCAAGGACCTCACGTTGAAATCTGGGGATATCGAGATCGTCTCTATTCCATACAACTACAAGGATACGTGGATGTATTCGGTCGGCGGCGACTTCCGTGCCACCGATGAGCTGACCCTGCGCGCCGGTGTGGCCATTGACCAGACTCCAACCCGCAACTCTACCCGTGACCCGCGGATTCCGGACGGCGACCGCACCTTCCTGTCATTCGGTGCCGGGTACGATGTGAAAGCGATCAAGGGTTTGAGCGTCGATGTCGCCTACTCGCACCAGTTTGTTCAGGAGGTCAAGTTGAAGACCAAGAACGTCGATCGCCTGGGGGGCGCCAGTCTTGACGGTAAAGCCGAGTCTTCAGGCGACGTGGTCAGCCTGTCGGCCACCTACGCGTTCTGATAGTTCGTACGGGGCGCGGGGTCTCTCCTTCGTCCTGATGAACGCTCTTGCGATTAACAGCGCCTGGCTGCTCTAGCCAGGCGCTGTTTTTTTTCGTCTCGGTATCGGGTAAACCATTCAAGACCTTCCCCCTGCATGCGTAGCGCCAGCGCGATGGCCTACCTGCCACCTCACTACTTTCCTACAAATGTTTAATCCTGGTCATCCAGGTTGGCTAACTTCTGGGTCATCCAAATAAATAGCGATTTTGAACGCTCGGATTATTCCTATTTCGGTGTGTGAGTGGTTGGAAGAAAGTTGCTCTAAATCAAGCAGTCAATTAGTTAAGGGGAAGAGCGCATGTCTCGGTAAATATTTATCAAGCCTATCGATCTTTTCATCGTGTGTGTGCTGGCCATGGATCATGGTTCATCACGCCTGAGTGCTTGGCGTAAGTCGTGTTTTTTCAATTAATGGCTATCGAATAAGTTTAAGTTGATTGCCGATTGATTGGTTGGTGTGAAGTTTGGTCGGGTCAATCCGTTTCGCTGTTTCAGTGCAACTGTTTGTCCGTGGCCAATATCCCGTGGCGAATAAATCGCCTTTATCTGTGAGGAATAACAATGATGAACTTGAAAGCCCTCGTATCGTTGTCTGCCCTGGCTCTTTGCATGGGTGTTTCTTCCATGGCCAATGCCTACAGCATCACCCCGGTTAATACCAGCTTCACCGCGCCCGGCACGATCTCGGTGAAATCGCCATCCTCCTACCAGGCCGCGGTCAATTGCGGTGCGACTTTCACCGGTAATGTCGACGCCGCGGGCGTTGCCAAAATCACTGACGTTGCCATCACGGGGGGTGGGCTTTGCAGCCTGCCCAAGATCACCGGCTTGCCTTGGACGCTGACCGCTACCGGTGCTACCGCAGGTTCGGTGACCAACGTCGGGTACACCATCGCAGGTTCGATTCTGTACCCGGTCTCCAATTGTGGGGCTTCCACTATCACCTCCAACTACAGCGGTGGTGTGTTGACGGCTACCAATCAATCCCTGGCAGGCAACTGCACCGTGGTGAGCCTGAGCGTCAAGCCAACGCCAGCGTTCACCATTGTTCCTTGAGGACGGCGTGAACATTAGGGGCTGAGCGCCCGTTAAAAGGCAGGCGCCTCCCATGAGGCGCCTGTTGCGGCTGGCTGATTGAGAGCGCAGTAGAGGTGCCGTGTGAAGTTAAATAAACGACAGATTGACGTGCTGCTGGGCCTGGCGTTGATGGGCGGATGGATGGTGGCCGCTCCTGTGCACGCCGGTGGTTTCTCCACCCCGACCTATGGCGCCCCCGGTTGGGGCAGGGCTTTCGCGGGTGGCTCGCTGTTCAAGAACGATCCGAGTTCGGCGTATAACAATCCGGCTGCCATGGCGTTTGTCGACCGCAACGTTGCGCAGTTCACGGTCGATTACGCGCGCATCAACATCAAGTACAAAGGCGACGCCTATGATTATGCTGGCAAGCCGATTTCCAGCACGCCGCTGGATGACAACGGCTTTCCTGATTCCACCGCGACGACCGCGAACCATAATGACGGTGGCCAAGGGGGCTTCTCCGCCTGGCTGCCCACAGGCTTCATGGTCATGCCGCTGGGCGACCGGTTTGCCTTCGGCCTGAGCCAGGTCGTGCCCCAGGGCATGCGTTCCACCTGGGACCAGGATTCGAAACTGCGTGGCTTTGCAGTGGACACCAAAATCGAAACCGTGGGTTTGACCGGCGCTTTGTCGTTCAAGGTCAACGACCAGTTTTCCGTCGGCGGTGGGGTGATCGTCCAGCACAGCAAGGGGTTCGTCAGCCAGAACATCGACTTGTTGTCGGCGGCGGCGGTATCGGACTCTGAACTGGGCGGTATTGCTTTCCCGTCGGACGTCGGCGGCGCGCTGATGCGGGTCAAGGTCGACAATGTTTCAGCCGGCTGGTTTACCGGTGTGGTGTGGAAACCCACGGAAAAAGACACGCTGGGGTTGAACTACCACGCCAGGATCAAGAACAAGATGACCGGCAAGTACAACATCCATGCCGATAACTTTTCCTACAACCTCATGACCCAACCAAGCCCCTTCGGCGGCAGCGGTACGCTGGTGGGCACGGCCTATCCGGGGCTTGAGCTGTTTCCGGACGGTGCCCATGCCAGCACCCGGTTGGATATCCCTGCCACCGCAGGCTTGGACTGGGTGCACCAGTTCAATGATCGGTTCACCCTGGGCGCGAGTGTGGTCTGGACGCAGTGGTCCTCGTTCAAGGACCTGACACTCAAGTCGGGGGACATCACCATCGTGTCTATTCCCTACAACTACAGGGACACCTGGATGTACTCCCTCGGTGGCGACTTCCGTGCGACAGATGAGCTGACCTTGCGTGCAGGTGTGGCCATTGACCAGACGCCAACCCGCAATTCCACCCGTGACCCGCGCATCCCGGATGGTGATCGCACCTTTGTGTCCCTCGGTGCCGGGTACGACGTGAAGGCAATTGAGGACCTGACCCTCGACGTTGCCTATTCCCACCAGTTCGTTCAGACGGTGAAGTTGAAGACCCAGAACGTCGACCGGCTGGGGGCCGCGAGCCTCGATGGCAAGGTGAATGCGTCCGGTGATGTCGTCAGCCTGTCGGCCACCTATACGTTCTGATGTTTCAAGGCTGTATTCCCCTTTGGTGATGACTTGACCCGGCGGCTCGCTCAGCCGCCATTTTTTTTGCCCAGGCATTAAATAATAATTTCAAAATAAAATTTGAATATAGTTTTCGAATTTTGTAGTGTGGCGTTACGCCGTATGTCATCCGACCTGGCGCACGTAGGCCGTACCCTGAATCGAATCGAGGTATCTCCATGGTTATCTGGTTACTGGTGGGTTTCGCAGCAGCGATCGCCCTGGCATATCGACAAGCTGTCGCCACCCTGTGGTTGGCCGCAGGCCTGATCTGGCTGGCAGCGGGTTACCTGTTCAACGTCGTGGCCGGTTTCGGCGCCACAGTCGCGGCGATACTGGTGGTGGCGCCCGCGTTGCTGATGACCATCAAACCCCTGCGCCGCACCTTGCTGACCAGCAGGGCTTTGGGCCTGTTTCGTACGATCATGCCGGCGATGTCTGACACCGAACGCGCCGCCATCGAGTCCGGCACCGTGTGGTGGGACGCCGAGTTGTTCAGCGGCAAGCCCAATTGGCAGCGTCTGCTGCAAGCCGCACCGGCCAGCCTGAGCGCAGAGGAACAAGCCTTCCTCGACAACGAAGTGGAAACCCTGTGCGATATCGCCAACGACTGGGAAACCACCCAGGTCTGGCAGGACATGTCGCCCGAAGGCTGGCAGTACACCAAGGATGCCGGGTTCCTCGGCATGATCATTCCCAAGCAATACGGCGGCAAAGGCTTCTCCCACTACGCGCACTCGCAGGTGGTGATGAAACTGTCGACGCGTTGCTCGGCGGCCGCCATTTCGGTGATGGTGCCCAACTCCCTCGGCCCGGCCGAATTGTTGTTGCATTACGGCACCGATGCCCAGCGCAATTACTACCTGCCGCGTCTGGCGCGAGGTGAAGACATCCCATGCTTTGCCCTGACCAGCCCGTATGCCGGCTCCGATGCCGGGGCGATCCCCGACCTGGGCATCGTCTGCAAAGGCACCCATGAAGGCGAGGAAGTGCTGGGCTTTCGCGTGACCTGGGACAAGCGCTACATCACCCTCGGCCCGATTGCCACGGTGCTCGGCCTGGCGTTCCGCGCAGAAGACCCGGACGGGTTGCTCGGCGCTCCGGGTTCACTCGGTATCACCTGCGCACTGATCCCAACCTCCCATCCCGGCGTCAACAGCGGCCGCCGGCATTGGCCGCTGAACGCCGTCTTCCAGAACGGTCCTACCACCGGCAAGGATGTGTTTATTCCGCTGGAGTGGGTGATCGGCGGCCGCGAGCAAGTCGGCAACGGCTGGCGCATGTTGATGGAATGCCTGGCCGCTGGCCGTGCGATTTCCCTGCCGTCGGCCAACGTTGGCCTGGGCAAGGTGGCGGTGCGCGGCACCACCGCCTATGCCGCGATGCGCAAACAGTTCGGCCTGCCCATCGGCAAATTCGAAGGCGTGCAGGCGCCCCTGGCGCGCATGGCCGGGCATCTGTATGCCTGCGATGCGGTGCGCAAAGTGTCGGTGGCGTCCCTGGACGCGGGTGAGAAACCCTCGGTGATCTCGGCGATTGCCAAGTACCACGTCACCGAGCGCGCGCGGATCATCGTCAATGACGGCATGGACATCGTTGCCGGCAAGGGCATCTGCATGGGGCCCAACAACTTCCTGGCCCGTGCCTACCAGCAAAGCCCCATCGCCATCACCGTCGAAGGCGCGAACATCATGACGCGCTGCCTGATCATCTTTGGCCAGGGCCTGATCCGTTGCCATCCTTATGTGTTCCGCGAAATGGAAGCGGCGCGTAACCCGGACCGGCGTAAAGCGCTGGAAGCCTTCGACAGTGCCATGTTCGGTCATGTGAGCTTTGTGCTGGCCAATACCGTCCGAGCGGCGGTGCATTCCCTGACAGGCGGGCGGCTGATTTCCGTTCCGGCCAAGACCGACCCGGCGCTGGCGTCTTACTACCGCCAGGCCAATCGTCTGTCAGTGGTACTCGCGCTGATTTCAGACATTTCCATGGGCGTACTGGGCGGTGCGCTCAAGCGCAAGGAAAGTATCACCGGGCGTTTGGGCGATATTCTGTCGCAGCTGTACATCCTGTCCTGCGTGCTCAAGCGGTTTGAGGACGACGGCCGGCCCCAGGCGGACCTGCCGTTGGTGCACTGGGTGGCGCAGGATGCGTTGCTGCGGGCCCACGAAGCGCTGGCGGAAGTGCTCGATAACTACCCCTCTAAACCCGCTGCGGCGGTGCTACGTGGCCTGACATTCCCGTTCGGGATCCCACTGCGCAAACCGTCGGACCGTCTGCTGGCCCAGGTGGCCGACGTGGTGCAGACCCCGGGCGAAACCCGCGACCGCTTGTTGGCCAACTCTTACATCCCACGTCCGGAAATCGACAAGTTGGCCTACGGCGAGCTGGGTTTCCGCCTGCTGCCCCAAGTCGAGCTGATCGACGCCCGGCTCAAGCCCGCCGTGAAGCAGGGCCTGATCGAGCCGATGCCGATCTCCGCCACGGCCTTCACCGCTTGGCGCGTCAAGGCGCGGGCGCTGGACCTGATCAGCGACGACGAAGACACCTTGCTCGGCCGCTACGTGGAATACGCCGACCACGGCATCCAGGTGGACGACTTCCCGCAGGACTTCGGCTTGCTGGAGGCGTTGCAGCAACGCAAGCAAGCGCTGGAGCCGACGGCGAAACGTCGCACCAACCAAAGCGAAAACGCCTCGGTCAATTAGCCAACACCGTGTTGTGAGTGAATCTATCAATGAGTGACAGCTACCTTTCCTTCGTCAATTCCCCTTGGGGCCGTCGCCTGGCGCAAGCCATCGGCTTGCCGCAGCCCCTGCCACTGCAACGCCACCGCAGCGGCCAGCAGGGCTTGGTCAACCCGGTGATCATCGCCGGGGCAGGGCGCCTGGCCGCCGAGGTACAGCGGATTTTCGCGGCCACTGATACCGTTGCCGCCACCCCGGCGACGCTCAAGGCGCCGTCCACGGTGAAAGTGCAAGGCGCCGTGTTTGACGCCAGTGCCGTGGCTGACCTGCAACAGTTGGACGAGCTGTATGTGTTCTTCCACGCCAACGCCAAGCGCCTTGGCCACCATGGCCGCGTCGTGGTACTCGGCACCGCGCCGGAGCATTGCCAGGATTTGCCCCAAGCCATTGCCCAGCGTGCCCTCGAAGGGTTGGTGCGCTCGCTGGCCAAGGAGCTGCGCCGGGCGATCACGGTGCAGTTGATCTACGTGGCGCCGGGTGCCGAAGACGCGCTGGACAGTAGCTTGCGTTTCTTCCTGTCGCGCCGTTCGGCCTATGTGTCGGGGCAAGTGGTGCGCCTGGAAAAACCGGTGGACGGCCACGTCACGGTCAATTGGGACAAACCCTTCGCCGGCCGTCGCGCCTTGGTCACCGGCGCCTCCCGTGGCATCGGCCTGGCGATTGCTCAGGTGTTGGCGCGGGACGGCGCCCATGTGGTGTGCGTGGACGTGCCCCAGGCCCAGGCAGCGTTGCAACAGGCGGCGGACAGCGTCGGCGGTTCGGCGCTGCCCCTGGACATCACCGCGCTGGACGCGGCTGCACTGTTGCAAGCCCACTTCAGCCAATACGGCGCCTTTGACGTGGTGGTGCACAATGCCGGGATCACCCGCGACAAGACCATCGCCAAAATGACCGAGGCCGCGTGGCGCAGCGTACTGGCGGTGAACCTCGAAGCACCTTTGCGGCTCAGCGAGGCGTTATTGGACGGCCAGGGCCTGAACCCTGGAGGGCGAATTGTCTGTGTCTCGTCGATCTCCGGCATCGCCGGCAACCTCGGACAAAGCAATTACGCCACCTCCAAGGCCGGTGTGATCGGCCTGGTGCAGGGCCTGGCACCGCGTGCATCGGCGCAGCAGGTGACGGTGAATGCGGTGGCGCCGGGGTTTATCGAAACCCAGATGACCGCCAAGATCCCGCTGATGATCCGTGAAGCCGGGCGGCGCATGAATTCGCTGTCCCAAGGCGGGCAGCCGATCGACGTGGCCGAGGCCATCGCCTGGCTGGCGCATCCGGCCTCCGGAGGGGTCAACGGCCAAGTCGTACGGGTGTGTGGCCAAAGCCTGCTGGGAGCCTGAGCCATGGACTACGTGACGCAGATCATTGATCCGCCGCCTTCACGCACCCGCTTGCTGCTGGATGGCGTGCGTGCCCTGCGTAAACCCAAGCTAGACGGCGCGCCTGCGCTGCCCAAGGAGCGCCTGGTGCGCTCGGCGGTGGCGTTGTCTGCCGCCGACATCGCCGCCTATGGTCGTGCCTGTGGTTTTCGCCGCGAACAGGGCGTGCCGCTGTCCTATCCCCATGTGCTGGCGTTTCCTTTGCACTTGATGCTGCTGACCCGCCCCAGCTTTCCGTACCCGGCCAGCGGCATGGTGCACCTGGCCAATCGCATCCGTCAGCACCAGCACCTGCACGAAGGCCAGGCGTTGCGCATTGAGGTGTATTGCGAGCGTTGGGTGGCCCATCCCAAGGGCCAGGCGTTGAGCATCGCCACCCGTGCCTACGGTGCCGGCACGCTGGTGTGGGAAAGCGACAGCCTGTACCTGCGCCGGGACGTCAAGGACCCGGTTGGCGAACCGTGGGGTGACGCGTTGCCGCTGCAGGAAGACGGCTTGTTACGCACCCAGCGCTGGGTGCTGCCCGCCGACCTGGGCCGACGTTTTGCCAAGATCTCAGGGGATTTCAACCCGATTCACACCTCGGTGATCGGCGCCAAGCTGTTCGGCTTTCGCCGTGCCATCGCCCATGGCATGTGGACCCTGGGCCGCGCGCTCGCCGCCCAGCAACCGCCCGGTGGCCTGGACCAGGCCGAGGCCCATTGTGACTTCAAGCTGCCGATCTTCCTGCCCGGCCAGGTCGCGCTGTGGAGCCATCCGGTGACTGGCCCGCGCCGCGAATTCGAAGTGCGCAATTTTGCCGGTGACAAACCCCATATGCGTGGCCTTTTCATCTGGAAAGAGAACCTGGAATGAGTGACTACAGCTTCAACCCGGCCCCGGTCCGTCGCGTGGCGATCATCGGCGGCAACCGCATCCCGTTTGCTCGCTCCAACACGGTGTACGCCCACGACAGCAACCAGGACCTGCTGGTCGCCGCGCTGCAAGGGCTGGTCGACCGCTACAACCTACATGGCCAACGTCTCGGTGAGTTTGCCGCTGGCGCGGTGATCAAGCACTCGCGGGATTTCAACCTGGCGCGTGAGTCGTTGCTGTCTACCACCTTGTCGCCGGATACGCCGGCCTACGATGTGCAGCAAGCCTGCGGCACCGGGCTGGAAGCGGCGTTGCTGGTGGCGAACAAGATTGCCCTCGGCCAGATCGAGGTGGGCATTGCCGGGGGGGCCGACACCACCTCTGACGCGCCCATCGGTATCAATGAGTCCTTGCGCCACACGTTGCTCGCGGCCAATCGTGCCAAGGGTATGGGCGACAAGTTAAAGACGTTGCTCAAGGTCCGGCCGTCGATGTTCTTCAAACCACTGTTGCCACGCAACGGCGAGCCGCGCACCGGCCTGTCCATGGGCGAACACTGCGAAGAAATGGCCAAGCGCTGGCAGATCAAACGCCTGGCCCAGGATGAGCTGACCCTCACCAGCCATCAACGCCTGGACGCGGCCTACAAGCGCGGCTTCTTCGACGACCTGATCAGCCCCCATCGCGGCCTGGCCAGGGACAACAACCTGCGCGCCGATGCCAGCCTGGAAAAGCTCGCCGGCCTGTCTCCAGCCTACGACCGCCAGAACGGCACCCTTACCGCCGGTAACTCCACACCGTTGACCGACGGCGCCTCGGTGGTGCTGCTGGCCAGTGAAGAGTGGGCCGCCGCCAACGGCTGGCCGGTGCTGGCCTACCTGCGTACCGGCGAAACCGCGGCGGTGAATTTTGTCGACGGCACCGAAGGCCTGCTGATGGCCCCGGCCTACGCCGTGCCGCGCATGCTGAAACGCGAAGGCCTGAGCTTCAAGGACTTCGACTTCTTCGAGATCCACGAAGCCTTTGCCGCCCAGGTGTTGTGCACACTCAAGGCCTGGGAAGACCCGGATTATTGCCGCGAACGCCTAGGCTTGGAGGCGCCCATGGGCACCATTGATCGCGCGAAGATGAACGTCAACGGTGGCTCGCTGGGCTGCGGCCATCCCTTTGCCGCCACGGGAGGCAGGCAGTTGGCGGCGCTGGCCAAGATCATCCATGCGAACGGCGGCGGGCGCGGCCTGATTTCCATCTGCGCGGCGGGCGGGCTGGGCATTACCGCCATCGTCGAAAAGTAGCTCTATCAAAAACAACAACAAGGAGACTGCCATGAACGCTGTAAGCCTGGAACACACCGAACGGATCTGGTTGAACGCTTACCTGCCCGGCGTCCCGGCAGATATCGACGCCGCTATCGAGGACTACCCATCGCTGCGCGAGGTGTTCCTGGAACACCTGGAGAAGTTTCGCGAACGGGTGGCGTACGTCAGCATTGGCACCGAAATGACCTACGCCGACTGGCAGGTGCAAGGCTATGCCTTTGCCGCCTGGCTGCAGGGGCAGGGCGTCAAGCAAGGTGATCGTGTTGCGCTGATGATGCCCAACTGCTTGCAGTATCCGATTTGCCTGTTGGGTACGATCCTGGCCGGCGCGGTGGTGGTCAACGTCAACCCGCTGTACACCTCCCATGAGCTCAAGCACCTGCTCAAGGACAGCGGTGCTGAAACCGTGGTGATCTTCGAGAATTTCGCCCACACCCTGGAAAAAGTCATCACCGGCAGCAGCGTCAAGCGTGTGGTAATCGCCGCCATCGGCGATTTGCTCGGCACGTTCAAAGGCGCCGCGATGAACTTCATCCTGCGTAGCGTGCAAAAGCAGGTGCCGGCGTTCAACCTGCGCTGCGCGCTGCGCTTCAACCAGGCGCTGAAACAAGGGCGGGCGCTCACTCATTTCCCGGTGGAGATGCACCTCGACGACCTGGCCTTTCTGCAATACACCGGCGGCACTACCGGCGATGCCAAGGGCGTGATGCTCAGCCACCGCAATATCATCGCCAATCTATTGCAAGCCAAGGCCTGGGTTGGCGACCAACTGGACCAGGACAAGCAGGAAACCAACGTCACCCTGCTGCCGCTGTACCACATCTTTTCCCTGACGGTGAATTGCCTGATGTTCATGTGCCTGGGTGGGCGCAACATCCTGATCGCCAACCCGCGGGACGTGAAACGTGTGCAGATGATCCTGCGCAAGGAGCGCTTCAACGGAATTGCCGGGGTCAACACCTTGTTTAACGGCCTGCTCGAGAACAAGGAGTTCTGCGCACGGGACTTTTCCGACCTGCGCATGGTGATCGCCGGCGGCATGGCCACGCACACGGCGGTGGCCAAGCGCTGGAAGGAAGTCACCGGGCTGCCGATCATCGAAGGCTACGGCCTCACCGAGTGCTCGCCGGTGGTGAGCATCAGCCCGATCAACATTGCGCGCATGCGCGAGATGGAATTCACCGGCAGCATCGGCGTGCCATTGCCTTCGACCTGGGTGCGGTTTGTGCGTGAAGACGGCGAACTGGCCGAAATCGGCGAGCAGGGAGAGTTGCAAGTGCGCGGGCCGCAGGTGATGCAAGGTTATTGGAAGCGTCCGGAGGCCACTGCCGAAGTGCTGGATGCCGAAGGGTGGTTGTCGACCGGTGACATCGGCGTGATGGACACGCGCGGTTATATCCGCCTGGTGGACCGCAAGAAGGACATGATCCTGGTCTCGGGCTTCAATGTGTACCCCAATGAAATCGAGGACGTGGTGGCGCTGCACCCTGGCGTGGCCGAAGTGGCGGCAATTGGTGTGGAAGATGGCGTGACCGGGGAGAAGGTCAAGATCATCGTGGTGCGCAAGGACCCGAGCCTGACCCAGGAGCAGATTCTTGCGCATTGCCGGGAGTACCTGACGGGGTACAAGGTGCCCAGGTACGTGGAGTTCCGCACCACTGAACTGCCCAAGACCACCGTCGGCAAAGTCCTGCGCCGGGCACTGCGCTAGACTTTTCTTTTTGTGGTGAGCGAGCTTGCCTCGCGCGGGGCAAGCCCGCTCACCACAAGGTTCGGCGCTGTTAAACCTCTTCGACCTGTACCCAGCGTTCTTCTCTGGCCGCCACGCGAATCGCCGTCGCCAACCGCTCAACTTCCCATGCCGCCTCAAAGTCCGTGCCATCCGCACCTTGACCGGCCAGCGCCAGGATCAACTCCTGCACCTCCAGGGTCTTCAGTTCGTTGTAGCCCAACTGATGGCCCGCCGCCGGGCTGAACGCCGCATAACCGGGTAGGGCAGGGCCAGCGAGCAAACGCTCGAAACCGTCCTGGCCAAGGCGACAGACCTGCAATTCATTCAAGCGCTCTTGATCGAACGCCAAGGTGCCTTTCGTCCCGCTGATCTCGAAACTCAGGTGGTTTTTGTAGCCCTGCTTGAGCCAACTGCTGCTCACCGTACCGCGTGCGCCATTGGCGAAGCGCAACAAGGCATGCACCTGATCATCCACCGCAATCGATTTAAGGTCGGTGCTGCCTTTGACGGCCGGTCGCCGGGCGTGGACGGTCTGGGTGTCGGCACACACACTCACTACGTCGCCCACTAGATAGCGCGCCATCGACAGTAAGTGGCTGCCCAAGTCTGCCAAGGCGCCGCCCGCGTGTTCCACTTCGCAGCGCCACGACCATGGCGAGGCCGGATCAGCCATGAAATCTTCGCTGAACTCACCCTGGAAACTGATGATCTCGCCCAACTCGCCGCTCGCAATCATCTGCCGTGCCAGGGTGATCATCGGGTTGTGCTGGTAGTTGTAGCCCACCCGCGTCACCACGCCCGCAGCACTGGCGGCGCGGCGCATGGCGTCGGCCTGTTCCAGGCTCACGGCCAGGGGTTTTTCGCAATACACCGCCTTGCCCGCTGCGACGGCGGCCATGGCCATGGGGTAGTGCAAATGGTTGGGCGTGGTGATGGCCACCACGTCGACATTGGGATCATTGATCAACGCCTGCCAGTCGCCATGGGCCTGGGCAAAGCCCCAATCCTTGGCGCAGCGGTGGGCGCGTTCGGTGTCGGCGTCGGCCAGTGCTGCCAGCTTGAGGTGCAGCGGCAGCTCGAATACCGCGCGGGCGTTATTGAAGGCCAAGGCGTGGGCGCGCCCCATGAAGCCTGTGCCGATCAAGCCGATTCCGAGTTCACGCATCGACGTGGTCCTTTGGATTATTGTTTTCAGGAACACTATTAATGGAATAAAAATTCCCATATTTCAATAGATGGAATAAAAATTCATTGCTGCCTCGGCGATCACCCCGGCGAATACAGCTATATTCAGGCGCTGACGAAAGGGCGTCAGTTAACAAAAGATAACGTAGCGCCGATTGTCAGACGATTCGAAAGCCCGATAGGATGGCCCTGCTTCCTCCAGGCGCTCTAGATTGCAGGTTTCAAGGCCCCGGAAGGCAGCGATAACAATAATAAATGGGAGAAAGGTCTATGAGTGAGCCTGTCATGGGTTGGGTTGTTTGCCGCCCACGCGCCGCACGCAGGGTTGCGATGCTGGCCGCAGCGCTCTCGCTGTTTGGCGCTGTCGTGTTACCGGCAGCCGTCCAGGCCGCCAGCGATACCTCGTTTGCGATTGAATCCCCCAAGGCCGCCAAAGGCCTGATGATCGATGTGGTCCACGCGGGCAAGCGCCTGGTGGCGGTCGGTGATCGCGGGCACATCCTCTATTCCGATGACCAGGGCAGCACCTGGACCCAAGCCAAAGTCCCCACCCGACAGTTGCTTACGGCAGTGTTTTTCGTCGATGACAAGCAGGGCTGGGCGGTGGGCCATGATGCGCAGATTCTTGCCAGTTCCGACGGCGGCGCCACCTGGACCCAGCAATACCAGGACCTCAAACGCGAAGCCCCGCTGCTCGACGTGTGGTTCAACGACGCCAACCATGGCCTGGCCGTCGGCGCCTACGGTGCGTTGATCGAAACCACCGACGGCGGCAAGACCTGGGACGACGTCAGCGACCGCCTCGACAACGAAGACCAGTACCACCTCAACGCCATTGCCCACATCAAGGACGCCGGCCTGTTCATCGTTGGCGAGCAGGGCAGCATGTTCCGCTCCAGCGACGACGGCCAGACCTGGGAAAAACTCGAAGGCCCCTACGAGGGCTCGCTGTTTGGCGTGATCGGCACCGCCCAGCCGCAAACCTTGCTGGCTTATGGCTTGCGCGGCAACTTGTACCGCTCCACAGATTTCGGCAATACCTGGGAGCAAGTTGAACTGAACGCCGCGCGGGGAGCGCTGGAGTTTGGGTTGTCGGGCGCGACCTTGCTGGAGGACGGCTCGATTGTCGTGGTCGGCAACGGCGGCAGCGTGGTGGTCAGCCATGACGACGGCGTGACCTTCAGCGTGTTCAACCGTGCGGACCGGATATCCCTGTCGTCCGTCACGGCGGCAGGCAATGGCAACTTGATTCTGGCCGGGCAGGGGGGCGTTCGCGTCGCTAAAGCCGATGGCGCCGAACCGACAAAACAATAAGAAGGCGGGGAAAGAATGAGCAGTCATCACAACGATAAAGCGACCTTTCTTGAGCGCCTGATCTTCAACAACCGCCCGGCAGTGATCGTGATCTGCCTGCTGGTGAGTATTTTCCTGTTCTGGCAGGCGACCTTGATTCGCCCGTCCACCAGCTTTGAAAAAATGATCCCGCTCAAGCACCCCTTCATCGAGAAGATGATGGAGCACCGCAATGACCTGGCGAACCTGGGCAACACGGTGCGCATCTCGGTGGAGGCCAAGGACGGTGACATCTTCACCAAGGAGTACATGGAGACCCTGCGTCAGATCAACGACGAAGTGTTCTACATTTCCGGTGTCGACCGTTCGGGCCTCAAGTCGCTGTGGAGCCCCAGCGTCCGCTGGACCGAAGTGACCGAAGAAGGCTTTGCCGGCGGTGAAGTGATCCCGCAGAGCTACAACGGCTCGCCGGAAAGCCTCGATCAACTGCGCAACAACGTGCTCAAGTCCGGCCAGGTCGGGCGCCTGGTGGCCAACGATTTCAAATCGAGCATCGTTGACATCCCGCTGCTGGAGTCCTACCCGGACCCACAGGATCAGGGCAAGTTGCTGGCCTTGGACTACCGCAAGTTCTCCCATGAACTCGAAGACAAGATCCGCACCAAGTTCCAGGAGCAGAACCCCAACGTGCAGATCCACATCGTCGGCTTCGCCAAGAAAGTCGGCGACCTGATCGATGGCCTGATCATGGTGGTGCTGTTCTTCGGCGTGGCGTTCGGCATCACCCTGGTCCTGCTGCTGTGGTTCACCAACTGCCTGCGCAGCACCATTGCGGTATTGAGCACCACCCTGGTGGCGGTGGTCTGGCAGTTGGGGCTGATGCACGCCGCCGGTTTCGGGCTGGATCCCTACTCGATGCTCGTACCGTTCCTGATCTTTGCCATCGGTATTTCCCACGGCGTGCAGAAGATCAACGGTATCGCCCTGCAATCCAGCGAAGCGGACAACGCGCTGACGGCCGCACGCCGCACCTTCCGCCAGCTGTTTCTGCCGGGAATGATCGCGATCCTCGCCGATGCGGTGGGCTTTATCACGCTGCTGATCATCGACATCGGCGTGATCCGTGAACTGGCCATCGGCGCCTCTATCGGCGTGGCGGTGATCGTGTTCACCAACCTGATCCTGCTGCCAGTGGCGATTTCCTACGTCGGCATCAGCAAACGCGCCATCGCCAAGAGCAAGAAAGACGCGAACCGCGAACACCCGTTCTGGCGCCTGCTGTCGAAATTCGCCAGCCCGAAAGTCGCGCCGGTCTCGATCTTCCTGGCCCTGATCGCCTTTGGCGGTGGCCTCTGGTACAGCCAGAACCTCAAGATCGGCGACCTTGACCAGGGCGCGCCGGAACTGCGCCCGGACTCGCGCTACAACAAAGACAACAACTTCATCATCAGCAACTACTCCACCAGCTCCGACGTGCTGGTGGTGATGGTCAAGACCAAGGCCGAAGGCTGCTCGCGCTATGAAGCCATGGCGCCCATCGACCAGTTGATGTGGAAGATGCAGAACACCGAGGGCGTGCAGTCGGCAATCTCGCTGGTGACCGTGTCCAAGCAGATGATCAAGGGCATGAACGAGGGCAACCTGAAATGGGAAACCCTGTCGCGTAACCCGGACGTGCTGAACAACTCCATCGCCCGTGCCGATGGCCTGTACAACAACAACTGCTCCCTGGCGCCGGTGTTGGTGTTCCTCAACGACCACAAGGCCGAAACCCTCGACCGCGCGGTGCATGCGGTGCAGGACTTCGCCAAGGAAAACAACAAGGACCGCCTGGAATTCATCCTCGCCGCCGGTAACGCCGGGATCGAAGCGGCCACCAACGAGGTGATCAAGGAGTCGGAGCTGACCATCCTGATCCTGGTGTACCTGTGCGTGGCGACCATGTGCATGATCACCTTCCGCTCCTGGGCGGCGACCCTGTGCATCGTGCTGCCGCTGGTGCTGACCTCGGTGCTGGGCAACGCGCTCATGGCGTTCATGGGCATCGGCGTCAAGGTCGCGACCTTGCCGGTGGTGGCGCTGGGCGTGGGGATTGGCGTGGACTACGGCATCTACATCTACAGCCGCCTGGAAAGCTTCCTGCGCGCCGGCTTGCCGCTGCAAGAGGCGTACTACCAGACGCTCAAGTCCACCGGTAAAGCCGTGCTGTTCACCGGCCTGTGCCTGGCAATCGGCGTGTGCACCTGGATCTTCTCGGCCATCAAGTTCCAGGCCGACATGGGCCTGATGCTCACCTTCATGCTGCTGTGGAACATGTTCGGCGCGTTGTGGCTGCTGCCGGC
The DNA here is from genome assembly GCF_049897885.1 of Pseudomonas sp. DWRC2-2. Taxonomy (NCBI): domain Bacteria; kingdom Pseudomonadati; phylum Pseudomonadota; class Gammaproteobacteria; order Pseudomonadales; family Pseudomonadaceae; genus Pseudomonas; species Pseudomonas sp. DWRC2-2. The sequence continues at coordinate 34,255 of NZ_JAFCXD010000008.1, read as the reverse complement.
GCTGGCGCGGTTCCTGATCAAGCCGGAGAAACTGGCAGGGCAAAAGGGCAATTCACTCTTCGCGCATTGATCGATTAGACCATTGCCGCAAGGCACCACGGGGGAATTGACCTATCATGTGTCTTTTCCCCCGCAGTGACTTCACATCATGACCGATTCGCAACCCAACCTGAGCACCGCCCTGACCGACAGCGACATGCTGATCATCAACGGGCTGCACGCCTTCGACTTCACGTTTGACCAGCACTTGCTGATCGAAAGCATGGACGGCCGGGAACTCAAGCGTTGGAAGTTCAGTCCAGAACAACTGAACGCCGCCACCTTTGATGACAGCTTGCAAAGCTGGCTCTTGCGCAACGAAGACGGCGAACACCGTCTGGTCTGCCTGAGTGCGATCAAGGGCGACAACAATAACGATGAGGATGAAGCGGATGATGATGCGTAAATTCTGGCCCCTGCTGATGGCGGGCAGTGTCGGTGCCATGTCGGTGCAAGCCGCGCCGGCCGATACTTATGAACTGTTGGTGGGCAGCTACACCGCCGGCAGCAGCGAAGGCATCTACCGCCTGCAATTCGACAGCCGCACTGGCAAATTCCAGGGCCAGCCGGTGCTGGCGGCCAAAGCGGCCAATCCGTCGTGGCTGACGGTCTCCAAGGACCAGAAGCACCTGTTTGTGGTCAACGAAAACGGCCCCGGCCAGCAAGACCCGGTCGGGCGCGTGAGCAGCTACAGCATCGACCCGCAGAATCATCAACTGACCTTGATCAACCAGGTGCAGAGCCTGGGCAATGAACCGACCCATTCCAGCGTGGCCGCCGATGGGCGCTACCTGTTTGTCGCCAACTATTCGGTGCTGGAAGATCCAGGCGGAAGCCTGGCGGTGCTGCCGGTGGATGCCATGGGCAAGCTGTCGGCCCCGGTGCAACTGAGCGGGCACCCGGCCAGTCGCGTCAACCCTGAGCGCCAGGCGTCCAACCACGTGCATTCGGTGGTGTCATCGCCGGATGGCAAATACGTGTTTGTGCAGGACCTGGGGGCGGACAAGGTGTTTGCCTACCGCTACGATCCCAAGACCAACCCTGAGCTGCCATTGACTCCGGCGAAACCGGCGTCGGTGCAGTTGCCGCCCGGCAGCGGCCCGCGCCACCTGTTGTTCAGCGCTGATGGCAAGCATGCCTGGCTGACCACCGAGATGAGCGCGCAGGTGGCGGTGTTCGACTACAAGGACGGCCAACTGACCCAGACCCAACTGGTGGATTTCGCCGCCGGGCAACCGGTGACCGACAAGGCCGGTGCCGCGCTGCATGCCTCCAGTGATGGCAAATTCCTGTACCTGAGCAACCGTGGCACGGCCAATCAACTGCTGGTGTTCAGCATCGACCCGGCCACCGCGCACCTCAAGGAGCTGCAACGCCGCTCCGTGGATGGCGATCATCCGCGTGAGTTCAGCCTGGACCCGAGCGGCAAGTTTTTGCTGATCGCCAACCAGAAAAGCAACGAAATCGTGGTGGTCGAACGCGACCCCAAAACCGGCCTGCTGGGTAAAACCGTGCAGAAATTGCCGATCGATGCGCCCAGCGACCTCAAGTTTCTGGTGCGTCAATAAGCCACAGGCCCCGTCATGCGGGGCCTGAGCCTTTCTATTAATTCTGTTAATAGCGGCTACTGTTTCAAAGCATTTCTAAGGCTTAGCCCTCGGGCGTAAGTTTGGTTCCAAGGCCTTCCCCGGCCACTCAACCAAACGAACACAAGGGTTACCGACATGAATCTGAATCTCTTCTCCATCATCGCCGCTTCCGCTGTTTCCGCCACTGTTGCCCTGCCAGCCGCGGCCAGCGTGGAAGTCTCCGGCAAAAAATCCAGCACCAGCGCCTACACCCAGAAATACCTGCAACAAAGCGCCAACTTCTATGCTGCTCTGGATCACAAGACTCAGCAGTGAGCCCGCTGGCGTGGTATTCAGGGTTTTGCCATCACCGCGATGAACAACCCTGAATCTAGAAAGCGCTCAAGCCAAGCTTGCAACCGTTTATACGATGTACCGGCAAACCACACTCGATCCACATGGGCATACTGGCGCACAAACGGCGCCAGTGCAGCATCCGCCAGGGTCAGGTGGTTGGCCATCAGGTAATCCCGTCCTGCCAACAACGCTTCCAGCTTCTGCAAGAACACCTCACCCCCGGCCCGATAATGCTCCATCGGCTGTTCCGGGTAGCGCTCGGCGTACTTGTATCGATTCAAGTAATACTTGAAGTCCTGGTCGTTCTCGGCGATCAACGCGAACACCGCCGGATCGCCGTGCAGCAACCAGTTATCCGGGTCGTTTTGCGCCAAGGCCCACTGCATGATCTCCAGGCTTTCTTCAATCACCTGCCCGTCAACGTTCAGCACTGGCACCGTGCCCTTGGGCGACAGCGCCAGCATCTCGGCGGGCTTGGCCTTGAGGCTCACCTCGACGATGCGCACCGGTACGCCCGAGTAACGCAGCGCCAGCCGTGCCCGCATCGCATAGGGGCAGCGCCGGAACGAATACAGCAGCGCTTCGCTCACTTGACCTCCAAGGTGCTCAAGCCATTGCCCTGGCGCTTGACCTGGATCTGCACCGGAATGCGTTCGTGCATTTCCTGCACGTGGGAGATCACCGCCACTTTACGACCCTGAGCCTGCAAGCCATCCAGAGCGTCCATTGCCAATTGCAGCGATTCCGGGTCCAAGCTGCCGAAGCCTTCATCGATAAACAGCGATTCGATCTTCAACGTGCTTGACGCCATCGACGCCAAGCCCAGGGCCAGCGCCAGTGACACCAGGAAGGTTTCGCCGCCGGACAACGAATGCACCGAGCGCAGTTCATCGCCCATTTCCGTGTCCATCACCAACAGGCCAAGCATGCTGCCGCCACGCTTGAGGCGATAACGCCGCACCAATTGACGCAGTTGCACGTTGGCGTGATGCACCAACAAGTCGAGGTTGTAAGCCTGGGCGATCTTGCGGAAGGTGTCGCCGGTGGCCGAGCCGATCAGCGCGTTCAGGCGTGCCCAGCGTTGCCATTCGTCATAGGCCTTGGCGATCTGCTCGGCAAAGGCCTGGTTGGCGTCCTGGCGACGCTGGTCTTCGGATTGGCGTGCGCGCAGTTCAGCGCAGTGTTTTTCACTCTCGGCAAGTTGCTGATTGAGCGTGGCCAAGGTGCTGTCCAGCTCCTCGGCTGCGAGGTTGCCGTTGTGCAGGGCCTGATGGTCGGCAAGGCGTTGCTCACGTTCTTGCAGCAGTACCTTGGCCTGTTCGACGGCTTTTTCGCTGAGCTGCACCTGCTGGCGCAATTGGCTGATCTGGGCGTCATCGTAGGCCAGCAAGCGGTTGAGGCCAGCGTCATCGAGTTCCGGATGCAAGGCGCGCCATTCGCTGATACGCGTGACGAGGGCCTTTTGTTCGGCCTGCAACGCGTGTTCGCGTTCCTGTTGTGCCTTGAGGTCCGCCGCCAGCTGGATCAGTGCGTTGTGGATTTCCTGCAACTGTTTGCTGGCGTCGGTTTCGCTTTGGCGTGACTGGGTCACGGCCTGTTCCAGTTGCTGCTGCCAGTGTTCGGCGCTGGTGAACTCGCCCAGTAACGTGCTGAGTTTTGCCTGGGCTGCTTGCTGTTGGGTCGCCAACTCGGTGACTTGCTGGCGCAGGGCGTCGAGTTGCTGCTGACGATGCTGCTGGTGGGTCTGTTCCTTCTCGATCGCCTGTTGGCGTTCGTGTTGCTCGGCCAGTTCATCGCGTTGATGGCCCAGCTGCTCCAGGCGCTGGCTGACTTGCTGGTCCAGCTGCATGAAGGTAGCAGCCGGCTCGGCGCGCAGGCCCTCCAGGGTTTCTGCGGGCAGCAGGCTGGCGAAGGCGCTCAGTTCCTGTTCGAGACGTTCGCGGTCACTGGCCAGCTCGCGTTGCTGGTCGAGCAGCAATTGACGGGCCTGTTGGCTGGCTTCCTGGGCCGCTTGCAGTTGCTGCTGCAAGCGCCCGGCGTTTTGTTGCAGGTTGAGCAGGGCGCTTTGGCGTTGTTCGTCCTGAGTGATGCTTTGGGTCAGCTGGCTCAGTTGCTGTTCAAGCCAGACGCTGCGTTTGGCAGGTTCCTGGTTGAGCATTGACGCGGCCAGCGGGTGCGCATCCAGGCTTGGCTGGAGGGCTTGCTGTTGCGTGGCCAGGTGTTCCTGCTGTTGCAGGTATTCCTTCTGTTGGGCGATCAAGCCGCCCACTTCGCCACGCAACTCGGTAAGTTTTTCCTTGAGGCCGTCCACGGCTTTCTGCGCGGCGGCTTCTTCGTTTTCGTCATGTCGACCGAGGCTTTGCAGCAACGCTTCGGGCTGGTGATACGGGTGTTCGTGGCTGCCGCACACCGGGCAAGGTTGGTCGTCCTGCAACTGCTCGCGCAACTCCTCGACGCTGGCGCTGCGGGCCAGGCGCTGGCGTTCCAGCAGTTGCTTGGTCACGTTCAGCGTCTGTTCGGCAACCGTCAGTTCGGCCTTGGTTTGCAGACCGGTCTGGTTCAGTTGTTCGCGTTGCCGTTGGGCGTCGGTGAGCTTTTGCGTCAGGCTGGCGGCGTGTTGGTCCAGCTGTTGCTGGTTGTCCCACAGGCGCGTCAGGTCTTCGAAAGCGCGCTGCTGTTTGCGATTGTCTTGCAGCAGGCTCGCCAGCAACTGGATCTGCTCGGCCACGGCGTGAGGCTCGGCACCGGCCTCCTGATACAGCAGGTCCAGGGCTTCGCGTTGCTGGGTGAACTGCTCGGCGGCGCGGGTCGCACGTTGCTCCAATTGCGGCAGTTCGGCCTGGCCTTTATTCAGGCGATTGCCGATCTGCGTCAGCTGTTGCAAGCGGTCGCGGTAGGCGGTCCAGGCATCGCTCAGCGGCGCAAGGGCGACGCTGTGCTCAAGCTCGGTGCCCAGGCGTTGCAGGCGCTCAGTAACGTGATTCTGCTTTTCCAGCAGCGCAGTGAGGTGGGCCTGACCTTCGGCGCAGGCGCTTTCGTGCTGCTGTTGGTCTTCGGTGCGCTTGGCCAGCTCCTTGGTCAAGTGGGCGAGGGTGCTTTGCTCTTCAAACGCCTGTCGCAGCAACGGCACGGCATCCGTTTGGTTTTTCAGGGCTTGCGCCAATGCAGTTTGCGCGCTGGCTTGTTGCTGCTGGGCCTGCTCCTGGCGGGTGTGCAACTCGGCTTGTTGTTGGATATGCGACTGAATTTGCACGGCCAACGGGGCAAGCACGCTGCCGAGTTCGGCCTGGCGCGCAAACTGGTGACGCTGTGGCGCCAATTGGTCCAGGCGGCTCAGGTCTTCACGTTGTTGGCCCTGGTTATCCCAATCGGCCTGTGCGCGCTGCAGTTGTTCGGTGGCAGCAAGTTGACGTTCCTGCCATTCGCGCAGCTCCTTGAACCAGGTGTGCTGAAGCTCAAGTTGCTTGAGTTGCGCTTGCTGGGTCTTGAGTTGCTGTTGTGCGGCATCGAACTGCTGATCCAGCTCCACACGTGCTTCGGGCGCCAGGGGCACCACGCCGGTGGCCTGGTCCTGCAGCTGCTTGTGCGCATCCCTGGCCTCTTTGGCCTTGTCGAACGCGCGCCGCCCGAGTTGGGTGTACAGGGCGGTGTCGGTGAGCTTTTCCAGCAGTTCGCTGCGCTCGTTGTCGTTGGCCTTGAGGAAGGCGCTGAACTCACTCTGCGCGAGCAAGACGGCACGGGTGAACTGTTCGAAGTTCAGGCCCAGGGCCAGTTCCAGCTGGGTTTTGTATTCGGTTTTCTGGCTGGCCAGCAGTTGGTCGCTGTCCAGGTCGATCAGGCTCTGGCGGCTGTTTTGCAACTTGCCGCTCGCCTTGTCGCGGGCGCGATTCGCTTCCCAGCGCGCGCGATAGCGCCGGCCACTCACGCCAACAAAATCCACTTCGGCATAACCGCCACCGGTACCGCGCCGCAACAAGGTGCGCGGGTCACCGATGGAAATGTCGCTGTCGGCATCCGGCATCTTCGCCTGGCCGGTGTCGCCCAGGCGCGGCACCGCGCCAAACAGCGCCAGGCACAAGGCATCAAGCAGGGTACTTTTACCCGCGCCGGTCGGCCCGGTAATCGCGAACAACCCGGCACTGGCCAGGGGCTCGGCAGTAAAGTCGATTTCAAACGGGCCGGCCAGTGAAGCCAGGTTTTTCAGGCGGATGGCGAGGATCTTCATGGCTGTTCCTCCTCCTGTTGCACTTCCTGGAGCAGCACGGCGAAGTCCTTCAAGGTCTGTTCATCCACTTCACTGCCATAACTGTCCTGCCAGGCGCGGCTGAACAGTTCCTGGGGCGTGAGCTGGTCGAGTTCGATCAGGCGGTCGTCGCCTTCGTCTTCACGGCTGCCGTTACCTGCGTATTCAGCGGCGATGCGCACCAGGCGCACGGCCTTGCCTTGCAGGGCGCTTTCGATCTGCTGGCGCAGGTCGGGTTGCGGCTCGTCGAGGCGCACGCGCACTTCCAGCCAAGGATGGCGCTGGGTTTCGGCCAGCAGGTCGACGTCGGGCAACTCGGCCAGGGCCTTGAGGATATCGGCCAGCGGCGCGGCTTCCAGCCGTTGCAGGTCGACCGAGCGCGGAATCAGGATCGGTTCGACGTTCACCAGGCATTGGCCTTGGAATGTCACGTCGAGGATCTGGTGCTTGTAGCCGATTTCGGAAAACGACAGCGGAATTGGCGAACCGCTATAGCGAATGCGTTCTTCGCCATTGACCTTCTGCGGCTTGTGCAAATGGCCGAGGGCGACGTAAGCGACACTTCGATCAAACAGGCTGGCTGGCAGCGCCTCGGCATTGCCGATGATCAGGCTGCGCTCGGAGTCTTCCGACACCGAGCCGCCGGCCATGTGCGCGTGACTGATGGCAATCAGCGCCTGGCCTTTTTTGCGCTTGGCGTTGGCGGCGGCGATCAGCCATTCGTGCACCTGACCGATGCCGCGCAGGTAGTCGTCACCCAAGTGCGCACCGGTCACTTCCGCCGGGCGCAGGAACGGCAGCGCCAGGCACCAGGCGGCGATCTTGCCTTTGGCATCCGGCAGCGGGATCAGCAGGCGTTCGGCGTCGAGTTGGCCATCATCCAGCCACAGCACCCGGCCCAATGCATGGGTGCGCAGGCGGCGCATCAAGGGGGCGGGCAGCTCGATACGCGAGCCGGAATCGTGGTTGCCGGCGATCATCACGATGGTCAGCTTGGGGTTCTGTTCGTGGGCGCTGATGATGAAGTCATACAGACGCTCCTGGGCCTTGAGCGGCGGGTTGACCGTGTCGAAGATATCTCCGGCGATGAGCAGCACATCCGGCAGATGGGTGTTCAGTTGGCCCAGCAGCCATTCAAGAAAGCAGGCGTGTTCGAAGTCGCGTTCCTGGCCGTGGAGGTTTTGGCCCAGGTGCCAGTCGGAGGTGTGAAACAGACGCAAGGCGAACTCCGTTGAAGAGATGAAAAGGAGGGGAGTTTACCCTGTAAACCTGTGGGAGGGGACAAGCGCCCTCCCACAAGGGTCAGGCGGTGTGCAGGCAGTCCAGCGCTCGGTCAGCCAGGGTTCTGGCACTGTTGATCAAGTGCTCGGTGGCGCCGGCCATGTGGCGCTGATTACTGCTTAGCGCTTGGGTGGTGCCAGCAGCGGTCGCGGCGGCGCAGCGCAGCAGGTCGCAGATCTGGGCGAGGGCGTCTTCGAAGCTGAGGTCGTGGTGAACGGTGAAGGCGGGTGGTGGGTCGGGGACGATTTTGTTCATGAATGGATCTCCTGACAAAGTTGGGAGCCATTCTTTTGGCGATCTCACTCGACAAAAGGTGGCAGCTATGTGCGGGGTGAGATTACCGGGCAGGAGCAACCGGTCGGACCGAAGTCCGCCCGCACACAGCCGCCATAAAGCATGTTGCTCGCGGTTGTGGCGCTTGGCTCCCTGTTCACAGGATCTCACCCCTGATCGCTGATGTGCAGCGACGGAGCGAAGGCTAGCCAGTGGAGTGAGCAGGCGCAAGGCCGTGGGATTGTCTAGGAAACTTCCTGCAAATTAAAGCGATATGGATTGCTGGCCTTTAACAATGCATGACACAGGGTCTGCCGAGCGACCTGACTGTGGTGAGCAACCCGCTAACCACAGCAGGCGGGTTATTTGGGATAGAGCGGCGGCAAGCTGGTGGTGTCCGCCGCCGGGTCCACCTCGCGCTCAGCCATCGGGATCGCCTTCACCGCACGCCACAGGTCTTCACCCAGCCAGAAATGCCCGCTCTCGCTGTACAGCGCGCCGTTCAAGCCATCCAACGCATCCGACAGCGGCACAAACCGAGCGGCCATGTCCGCCAAGGTTTCCGGCTGTTGGCGGGCCCAGGCGTCGAGGGCCTGGCGGGTGGCTTGCGGGTCGTTGGCCTGGGTGGCGCGCTTGAGGTCATCCAGCAGCGTGCGCGGGCTCGGGCCGGTTTGTGCGGCGCGCAACACGGCCGGTTGCCGGCGGGCACGCCACCACAAGCCAAACCCCAGCAGGGTGGTGCAGGCGAGGATCAACGTGCTCAGTTGCCACAGCCACAGGCGCTCATCATCTGGCGCGGTGATGACGGTGGGCGTGGCGGGGGTGTCAACTGCCAGGCTCGGGTTGATCGCCACTTGCACGGTGCGGGCGGGCAGGCTGGTGCGCTCAAGGTGGTCTTCATGGGTGTTCCACCACACCACGTCCACGGCGGGCAGTTCCAGGCTGCCGGCGCGGGTGGGCACCAGGGCTTCGCGGTCTTCGCGGCTGCCGATCAGGCCACGGTCGTTGGTCTGGTTGGCGAGCACCGGTTGGTCCGGGTAGCGGCGCAGGCCATTGATCTCGGTGCTGGGCAGGGCCGGCAGTTGTGCACTGGACAGGCCCTCGGCCTTGACCGTGAGGCTGCGGGTCAGGGAGTCGCCGACCTGCACATGCTCGGGCTCCGGGTTCCAGTTTTCGCTGAGGGTGAGGCTGCGCGCTGGCAGCCACGGGGTATCAGCGGGGTACAGCGGGGGCTTGGGTTTGACCACCAGGGGCAACTCCGCCGAGCTGACGTGGATCAGCTTGCCCGGCTTGGTGCCTTGCAGGGTGTTCTCCTGGGGCGGGCGCGACTCCACCAACGTCGCACTGAAGGTCTGCGCCGGGATCGCCAAGGTGCCGCTGTGTTGCGGATAGATCGCGTAGCGGGTTTCGATCACGCCGTGGCGGATGCTGTTGATGACCTTCTCGTAGGTGCGCGACTCGCCCAACTGCTCCACGCGCGCATCAGCAATCTGCAAGGGCGTGAGGCTGCTGTCGTCATACAGCGACACTGAGTGGTAGACGCGCACGGTCAACAGCGCCTGGGCCTGCACGTAGACGCTGGTCTGGTCGAGGTTGGCCTCGACAAACACCGGCGCCAGCTCGGCGGCGGTGTTCTGGCTGGCGGTTTCGACCACTTGCAGGCTGATCGGCTGGGTCTTGTAGTCGCCCACCTGCAGGGGCGGGATGACCACCGTGCCGTTTTCCTTGGGCAGCAGGGTGATGATCCAGCGCGTAGTGGCGTGGTTATCGCCGCCCAGGGTGGTGAGTTGGTTGATCTGGCGCGTGCCGCTGACTTCGAACTGCGCATCCAGCGGCGTCAGGTCTGGCTTGCCGAACTGCGTGACATCGCTGGATTCCACCGTCAGTTCCACCGTTTCCCCGGAGTTGACGCGGCTGCGGTCGACGCTGGCGGACAGGTTCGCTGCCTGGGCGTGGCCTGCCGAAAGGGCGAGCAGGAGCAGTAGGGTGGTGCGGCGGCTCATCGAGTCTTGTCCTGATGTTGTTGCTGTTCGTACCAGAATTTGCGGCGCAGCAGTTCGCCAGGGTTGTCCGGGATCTCCTGCAGCCATTGCTCCAGGGCCTGGCGGTGCTCACCGTCGAGGCTGGCATCAGTGGGGCGCAGCGGCGGGGTGGTGGTCTGTTCGTCGCCCAGTTCGCTGCCCGGCACTTCGTTACCTGTGGTGTGCGCTGTGTTGCCGGGTTGGGTGTCGTCAGTCCCGGCTTCGCCCTGGCCCTGGGAAGACGGCTCGCCACCTGTGGCGTTTTGCCCACTGGCGCCCGGTTGCGCAGTTTGGCCGGGTTGGGTGGTTTCGTCATCCTCGTTTTTTGCAGGCTCGGTGGGTTCCGGTTCGGCCTGTTCCTGCATCAGTGCCTCCACCAGCGCCTTGTTTTTCAGGGCCGGTTGCAGGTCGGGTTGGGCTTCGAGGGCCTGTTCGTAGGCGTCAATGGCGGCTTCCAGTTCGCCGGACTTGGCCAGGGCGTTACCCCGATTGTAGTGGGAGTAGGCGTCATTGCCTTCGGCAAACAGCTTGATCGCCTCGGCATAGTTGCCGGCCTCGTAAAGCGCCACGCCTTTCCACTGCGGGTCTTCGAAGTGTTCGGCGGCTTCGGCGGGGCGCTTTTTCTTCAGCAGGTATTGGCCTTGCTGGTCGGGACGCAGCCACAAGTCTTGCAAGCCGAACGCATAACTGGGCTGTGGCGCGCTCAACAGCAGCAGCGGCAGGCAGAACAACCAGCCACGCCGCCCGGCGCAGGCGGCGAGCAGCAGCAGGGGCAGGAGCAGCCAGTAACCCTGGTCGGCCCAGGTATCGAGGTGCAGCCGTTGGCCGTCATTGCGCAAGGTTTGCGGCGGGTCGAGCACGCCGAGTTGGCGCAGGTCCTTGTCGTCCAGGCGCGCGGCGCGGTAGCGGCCGCCCATTTCACTGGCGAAGGCCTTGAGTGTCGGGCTGTCGAGGCGCGGTACCAGGATCGCGCCTTGTTCGTCCTTGAGGAATTCACCGCTTTCCTGGGTGACTGGCGTGCCTTCGCGGCTGCCGATGCCGAGGATCGACAGGGCGGGTGATTGCGCGTTTTGCAGCAGCAAGCGAATGCCCTGGCGTTCCTGTTTGGACAGCGAGGAACCAATCAGCAGCAGGCGACCCTGGCCGAGGCCACCTTGCTTGAGCAGGCCGAGGGCTTTCTCGACGGCCAGGTCGGCGCGATGGCCGGGCTCAGGCATGATCGACGGGCGCAAGGCTTCCAGCAAGTTGCGGCTGGTGGCCAGGTCGTCCGACAGCGGCACCAATGTGTGGGCGCTACCGGCATACACGACGATGGCGGTTTGCGCATCGGTGCGCGCCTGCAACAGGTCGTACAGCTTGCGCCGTGCCTGCTCCAGGCGGTTGGGCGGGCTGTCGGTAGCGAGCATTTCCGGGGTCAGTTCCAGCAGCACCACCAAGGGGTCGGAAGGCTTCTGGCTGGACTGCTCCACACGCTGCCAGCTCGGGCCAAGCAACGCCAATACGGCTAACAGCCAGGCAATGCCCAGTACCACCCAGGGCGATTTGCTCTCGCGGCCGTTGCCGCCACTGAGCAACACCGCGTGGAAGGCCGGCGGCAGGATCATCTGCCAGCGCCCGGCGCGCTTTTGCCGGTGCCACAGGTGCCACAGCAACCAGCCGAGCAACGGCAGCAGCAACAACCACCATGGACGGAACCAATGCGGCCACAGGTCGATCATCGACGCCTCCGCAAACGCAGGCGTTTGAGGCGCTGGCGCCACTCAGGGTGTTGTTGCAGGAAAATCCCCTTGCTCGACAGTTTGTTGAACAGCCGCTGCAGGGCGTTGTTAGGCCAGCGTTCCTGAATCACCAGTAACATGCTCAGCACCAAGGCCAGGGCCAGTGGTGCGCTGTACAGCGCCAGGGCCGGGCGCGCTTGGGTGGGTTGTTGTTCGACGGGCTCGAGTTTGTCGAGGGTCGCTTTGATCGCTTGCAACTCTTCACCATCGCGGGCGCGGAAGTACTGGCCGCCGGTGGCTTCGGCGATGGCCTTGAGCGCAGGTTCGTCCAAGTCCAGGCTCGGGTTGACGCCCAGGATGCCCAGGGAACCGGTTTGTTCCGGGTCGGCGCCGATGCCGATCGGGTAGATCTTCACACCTTCTTCAGCCGCCAGGCGGGCGGCGGTCAGCGGGTCGATCTGCCCGGCGTTGTTGGCGCCGTCAGTGACCAGGATCAGCACGCGACTCTGCGCCGGGCGCTGGCGCAGGCGTTTGAGGGCCAGGCCGATGGCGTCGCCAATCGCGGTGTTCTTGCCGGCAATGCCGATGCGCGCTTCGTCCAGCCAGGCGCGCACGGTGCGGCGGTCAAAGGTCAGTGGCGCTTGCAGGTAGGCCTGGCTGCCGAACAGGATCAGGCCGACGCGGTCGCCTTCACGCTCCTCAAGGAAATCGCCAAGCAGGTGCTTGACCAGGCTCAAGCGACTTACGTCGTCGTCCTGCCAATGCATATCGGGGAAATCCATGGAGCCAGACACGTCCACCGCCACTAGCAGGTCGCGGCCACTGGCGGCAATTGGTAACGGTTCGCCGAGCCATTCCGGGCGCGCGGCGGCGGTGAGCAGCAGCAACCACAACACCACGAACGGCGCTTGCTGGCGCCAGCCGGGCAGGTTGACGCGGGCGCGGCGACGGGCCAGGCCTTCAAGGTCGCTGAGGTAGCTGACTTTCAACGCGGGCTCACCGCTGTCGGCGGCCGGCAACACAAGGCGCATCAACCACGGCAACGGCAACAGGGTGAAGATCCACGGCCAGGCGAACTCAAACATGTTTGCGAATCCAGGTGTCGACGGCCTGGGTCAGGCCGGCGATGGCCTTGTCGTCGAGTTTGCATTCGGGTTTGTAGGCGCCTTCGACCAAGACCATCCAGCGGGTGAGGCCGGCGGCGGGGCAGCGGTTGTCGAGGAATGCCAGCCATTTGCGGCCGTTGAGGGTGTGGCTCTGGCTGTAGGGGTAGTCGTTGCGGCACAGGCGCTTGAGCAGGCCGTTGAGCTGTTGCAGCCAGGCACCGGCGGGCGCGCCATCGTAAGGCTTGGGCATGAGCGCAAGCTCTGCCAGGGCGGCGATGCGCAGTGGGTCCAAGGGTTGTTCGGCACGGGCGATGGGGCGGCGGGTCGGCAGAAAGCGGCGCAGTGACCACAGGCCCCAGCCGAACAGCGGAATCACCAGCAGCAACAGCCACCAACCCGGCGCGGGCGGCCAGAAGCCGATGGCGGGTGGGGCGATGAGCGGTTGCAGTTGGTCAAGGCTGCTCATTGTTTTTTAACCGGGCGTTGCGGGTTGAGGTATTCGCGCAGTTGCTCGACCATTTCGCTCTGGGTGCTCAAAGGCATCAGCAGTACGCGCAGTTTCTGCGCGAGCAGCTCCCAGCGCGCAAGGCGCGCTTCGGCCTGGGCCTTGTAGGCCTGGCGCAGGTCGAAATTCAGCGTGTCCAGTTCCAGCTGGGCGCCGCGCTCGGCGAAACGCAGCAGCCCGGCGGCGGGCAGGGCGTGGTCCAGTGGGTCGGAGATCGGTAACAGCAGCAAATCGCAATGCCGCGACAGCAAGCTCAGCTGTTGCTCGGCGCCTTCGGTCAGCGCGCGTTCATCGCAGATCACAATCACCAGGCTGCCAGGGCGCAACACTTCGCGGCCACGGCGCAGGGCCATACCAAGGGCGTCGGCTTCGGGCCGGCTTTCGGTGCTCAGGCTCTGGTTGACCCGCACCAGGCGGTTGAGCAGTTGCAGCAGGCTTTGCTTGCTACGGCGCGGTTTGATTTCGTAGTGTTCGTTGTCGCCGAACACCAGCCCGCCCACACGGTCGTTATGCCCCAACGCGGCCCAACCGATCAGGCTGGCGGCTTGGGCAGCCAGCACCGACTTGAACATCTGCCCCGAGCCGAAAAACAGCCGGCAGCTTTGCTCCACCATGATGAAAATCGGCCGTTCACGTTCTTCATGGAACAGCTTGGTGTGCGGTTCCTGGGTGCGTGCGGTGACGCGCCAGTCGATGGTGCGCACATCGTCGCCGGCCTGGTACACGCGCACTTGGTCGAAGTCCACGCCACGCCCGCGCAGCTTGGAGTGGTGCAGGCCGATCAATGGGCTGCGCTGGCTTGGCGTGGAAAACAGCTGCACTTCGCGCACGCGATGGCGCATCTCGATCAATTCGCTGAGCGTGACACGAATCCCATCACCGGCGTTCATGGGTTTCAAGCGACGGCAACGACGTCGAGAATGCGCTGCACCACACGGTCTTGGTCAATGCCAGCGGCTTCGGCCTCGAACGACAGGATGATGCGATGGCGCAGCACGTCGAACAGTACCGCCTGGATATCTTCCGGGCTGACGAAGTCGCGACCGGCCAGCCAGGCATGGGCGCGGGCACAGCGGTCCAGGGCGATGGAACCGCGTGGGCTGGCACCGTACGCTATCCACTCGGCCATTTCCGGGTCGAACTTGGCCGGGGTGCGCGTGGCCATCACCAGTTGCACCAGGTATTCCTCCACGGCGTCTGCCATGTACAGACCGAGGATTTCCTTGCGTGCGGCGAAGATCGCCTGCTGGCTGACGCGGCGATCCGGCTTGGTTTCGCCGTTGAGCGCTTCGCCACGGGCTTGTTGCAGGATGCGCCGCTCGACGGCGGCGTCCGGGAAGCCGATTTTCACATGCATCAGGAAACGGTCGAGCTGGGCTTCGGGCAGCGGGTAGGTGCCTTCCTGCTCGATGGGGTTTTGCGTGGCCATCACCAGGAACAGCGGCGACAGGTCGTACGTGCTGCGCCCGACACTGACCTGGCGCTCGGCCATGGCCTCCAGCAAGGCCGACTGCACCTTGGCCGGGGCGCGGTTGATTTCGTCCGCCAGCACCAGGTTGTGGAAGATCGGCCCTTGCTGGAACACAAAACTGCCGGTTTCCGGGCGGTAGATCTCGGTGCCGGTGATGTCGGCGGGCAACAGGTCGGGGGTGAACTGGATACGATGGAACTGCGCTTCGATGCCTTCGGCCAACTCTTTGATGGCCTTGGTCTTGGCCAGGCCCGGCGCGCCTTCCACCAGCATATGGCCGTCGGCGAGCAAGGCGATCAACAGGCGATCGATGAGTTTTTCCTGGCCGAGAATCTGCGTAGAAAGAAAGGTTCGCAGCGCAAGCAGCGCTTCACGATGTTCCATCGATGACGGTTCCTGGAGAGATGAGCCCGGTGGTCGAGAAAAAAACGCCGGGCTTGGGAGGCTTACTTTAATGCATCGAAGGGGCTGGCGACTAACGGCGTAACGGGTATTTTTGGCAAAACTTGTAGGATTTTTGTGTGCGAGGCGTCACGCGCGGACGTAGGTGCCAGTGCCTTTGAGGATGTTTTGCAGGGTTTCCTCGACTTCGGCCAGGTCCGACGCGCTTGTGGCGTGGGTGATCTCCAGCTGGTCCTTGCCGCCCAGTGCATCGGCATCGCCTGCGGCCAGCTCAACCAGCAGCGTCGTGGCGCCCAGGGTGACTTTCAACCCGTCGAGGGTCGACGGTTCGTAATCCCAGGTCAGTTCCACTTCGTCTTCATCCGGGTAACGGGTCAGCATGAACATCTCGCCGTTCTTGCCGTGACAGCAGAGCATCGCCATGTTGTCTTCTTCGTCATCGCACGGGGTGACCATCAGGGCGTCGGTTTTCAGCTGCAGCATGGGGAATCCTGTCTGGGGTAAGGCGTAATGCGCGCAATTGTGCCATTGCGGCGAATTTTGTGCTGCATCCTGTGTCAGACCCAGTGCATGACCTGAGGGGCAAAATCAGTCATTTCTGGTACTCGCAGGCCGTTCAACAGGCGGTTTTTTGCCTGGAAATAGCGGGTTGCCCAAGTCGCAACCCAGCGCCTGCTTACCGATGACCGAATATGTCGCAGCGTCGCAAGCAGTGGGCTTCCCACACTCGTTAAGCTGCGCAACGGATGTGCATGAGCCAGGCGCCTGACCTGCCCGTCGTACCGTCACCCGGCAAGGTGCGCATCTTATGGAAGTTGTATGTGACCTCATTGTCTTGTCCAGCTTCACCCACCTGTCACCCTGATTCGCTAGTGTGCTTATATCAGTACCAGCGAACAGCGCTGACGGTATCCCCGCAAGGGGATAACACGCGACGCTTCCATCAATAACAAGCCCAAGCGGAGTACCACAGATGGCGTTCTTCACCGCAGCCAGCAAGGCCGACTTCCAGCATCAACTGCAAGCGGCACTGGCGCAGCACATCAGTGAACAGGCACTGCCACAAGTGGCGCTGTTCGCTGAACAATTCTTCGGCATCATTTCCCTGGACGAACTGACCCAGCGTCGCCTTTCCGACCTGGCCGGTTGCACTCTTTCTGCCTGGCGCCTGCTTGAGCGCTTTGACCACACCCAACCGCAAGTGCGGGTCTACAACCCCGATTATGAACGTCATGGCTGGCAGTCGACCCATACCGCGGTCGAAGTGCTGCACCATGACCTGCCGTTCCTGGTGGATTCGGTGCGTACCGAGCTGAACCGCCGCGGCTACAGCATTCACACCTTGCAGACCACCGTGCTCAGCGTACGCCGTGGCGCCAAGGGCGAGCTGCTGGAGATCCTGCCAAAAGGCACCCAGGGCGAAGGCATCCTGCAAGAATCGCTGATGTACCTGGAAATCGACCGCTGCGCCAACGCCGCCGAACTGAACGTGCTGAGCAAAGAGCTGGAGCAGGTGCTGGGCGAAGTGCGCGTGGCCGTAGCCGATTTCGAACCGATGAAAGCCAAGGTCCAGGACTTGCTGGCCGGTATCGACGCCAGCCAGTTCAGCATCGACGGCGAAGAGAAAGCCGAGATCAAGAACTTCCTGGAGTGGCTGGTGGGCAACCACTTCACCTTTCTCGGCTATGAAGAGTTCGTGGTACGTGACGAGGCGGATGGCGGTCATATCGAATATGACGCCGATTCGTTCCTCGGTCTGACCAAACTGCTGCGCGCCGGCCTCACCGCCGATGACCTGCGCATCGAAGACTATGCCGTAGCCTACCTGCGTGAACCGACCGTGCTGTCGTTCGCCAAGGCTGCGCACCCGAGCCGCGTGCACCGTCCGGCGTATCCGGACTATGTGTCGATCCGTGAGATCAGCGCCGACGGCAAAGTGATCAAGGAACATCGTTTCATGGGCCTGTACACCTCGTCGGTGTATGGCGAAAGCGTGCGGGTGATTCCGTACATCCGTCGCAAGGTTGCGGAAATCGAACGCCGCTCCGGCTTCCAGCCCAAGGCTCACCTGGGCAAGGAACTGGCGCAGGTGGTTGAAGTATTGCCACGCGACGACCTGTTCCAGACCCCGGTCGACGAGCTGTTCAGCACCGTGATGTCGATTGTGCAGATCCAGGAACGCAACAAGATCCGCGTGTTCCTGCGCAAAGACCCGTACGGTCGTTTCTGCTACTGCCTGGCCTACGTCCCGCGCGACATCTATTCCACCGAAGTGCGCCAGAAGATCCAGCAAGTGCTGATGGATCGCCTGAAGGCCTCGGACTGCGAATTCTGGACGTTCTTCTCCGAGTCCGTGCTGGCCCGTGTACAGCTGATCCTGCGGGTTGACCCGAAGAACCGCCTGGACATCGACCCGCTGCAACTGGAAAAAGAAGTGGTGCAGGCCTGTCGCAGCTGGCAGGACGACTACGCCAGCCTGGTCGTGGAAAGCTTCGGCGAAGCCCACGGTACCAACGTGCTGGCCGACTTCCCGAAAGGCTTCCCCGCCGGTTACCGCGAGCGTTTCGCCGCGCATTCGGCCGTGGTCGACATGCAGCACTTGCTCAGTCTCACCGAAGCCAACCCGCTGGTGATGAGTTTCTACCAGCCGCTGGGCCAGGTATCCGGTCAGCGCGAACTGCATTGCAAGCTCTACCACGCCGATACCCCGCTGGCGCTGTCCGACGTGCTGCCGATCCTGGAAAACCTCGGCCTGCGTGTGCTGGGCGAGTTCCCGTACCGCCTGCGTCACGCCAATGGCCGTGAGTTCTGGATCCATGACTTCGCGTTCATTGCCGCCGAAGGCGTGAACCTCGACATCCAGCAGCTCAACGACACCCTGCAGGACGCGTTTGTGCACATCGTGCACGGCGACGCCGAAAACGATGCGTTCAACCGCTTGGTACTTACCGCCGGCCTGCCATGGCGCGACGTGGCACTGCTGCGTGCCTACGCCCGTTACCTGAAGCAGATCCGTCTGGGCTTCGACCTGGGTTACATCGCCAGCACCCTGAACAACCACACCGACATCGCCCGCGAGTTGACCCGGTTGTTCAAGACCCGTTTCTACCTGGCGCGCAAGCTCACCAGCGACGACCTGGAAGACAAGCAGCTACGCCTGGAACAAGCGATTCTTTCGGCCCTGGACGACGTCCAGGTGCTCAACGAAGACCGCATCCTGCGTCGCTACCTGGACCTGATCAAGGCGACCCTGCGCACCAACTTCTACCAGACTGACGCCAACGGCCAGAACAAGTCGTACTTCAGCTTCAAGTTCAACCCGCATGCGATCCCTGAGCTGCCTAAGCCCGTGCCGAAGTTTGAAATCTTCGTGTACTCGCCACGCGTCGAAGGCGTGCACTTGCGCTTTGGCAACGTCGCGCGCGGCGGCCTGCGCTGGTCCGACCGTGAAGAAGACTTCCGCACCGAAGTGCTCGGCCTGGTAAAAGCCCAGCAAGTGAAGAACTCGGTCATCGTGCCAGTGGGTGCGAAGGGCGGCTTCTTGCCGCGTCGCCTGCCACTGGGCGGCAGCCGTGACGAGATCGCGGCCGAGGGCATCGCCTGCTACCGCATCTTCATTTCCGGCCTGTTGGACATCACCGACAACCTGAAGGACGGCGCCTTGGTGCCACCGGCCAACGTCGTGCGTCATGACGACGATGACCCGTACCTGGTCGTCGCAGCGGACAAGGGCACTGCGACCTTCTCCGACATCGCCAACGGCATCGCCATCGACTACGGCTTCTGGCTGGGTGACGCGTTCGCGTCCGGCGGTTCCGCCGGTTACGACCACAAGAAGATGGGCATCACCGCCAAGGGCGCGTGGGTCGGCGTGCAGCGTCACTTCCGTGAGCGCGGCATCAACGTGCAGGAAGACAGCATCACCGTGGTGGGCGTTGGCGACATGGCCGGTGACGTGTTCGGTAACGGCTTGTTGATGTCCGACAAGCTGCAACTGGTCGCAGCGTTCAACCACCTGCATATCTTCATCGATCCAAACCCGAACCCGGCCACCAGCTTCGTCGAGCGTCAGCGCATGTTCGAGCTGCCGCGTTCGGCCTGGACCGACTACGACACCAGCATCATGTCCGAAGGCGGCGGTATCTTCTCGCGCAGCGCGAAGAGCATTGCCATCTCGCCACAGATGAAAGAGCGCTTCGACATCGCGGCCGACAAGCTGACCCCGACCGAACTGCTGAACGCCTTGCTCAAGGCGCCAGTGGACCTGTTGTGGAACGGCGGTATCGGCACCTACGTCAAGGCCAGCACCGAAAGCCATGCCGACGTGGGCGACAAGGCCAACGACGCGCTGCGCGTCAACGGCAACGAGCTGCGCTGCAAGGTAGTGGGCGAGGGCGGTAACCTCGGTATGACCCAGCTGGGTCGCGTGGAATTCGGCCTCAATGGCGGCGGTTCCAACACCGACTTCATCGACAACGCCGGTGGCGTGGACTGCTCCGACCACGAAGTGAACATCAAGATCCTGCTCAACGAAGTGGTGCAGGCCGGTGACATGACCGACAAGCAACGCAACCAGTTGCTGGCGAGCATGACCGACGAAGTCGGCAACCTGGTGTTGGGCAACAACTACAAGCAAACCCAGGCCCTGTCCCTGGCCGCGCGCCGTGCCTACGAGCGTGCCGCCGAGTACAAGCGCCTGATGAGCGACCTGGAAGGCCGTGGCAAGCTGGACCGCGCCATCGAGTACCTGCCGACCGAGGAGCAGCTCACCGAGCGCGCCGCGAACGGCAAGGGCCTGACCCGTCCGGAACTGTCGGTGCTGATTTCCTACAGCAAGATCGACCTCAAGGAAGCGCTGCTCAAGTCCCTGGTGCCGGATGACGACTACCTGACCCGTGACATGGAGACCGCGTTCCCACCGAGCCTGGTCGCCAAGTTCTCCGAGGCCATGCGTCGCCACCGCCTGAAGCGTGAGATCGTCAGCACCCAGATCGCCAACGACCTGGTCAACCACATGGGTATCACCTTCGTTCAACGACTCAAAGAGTCGACCGGCATGAGCCCGGCGAACGTGGCAGGCGCTTATGTGATCGTGCGTGACATCTTCCACCTCCCGCACTGGTTCCGTCAGATTGAAGCCCTGGACCACCAGGTTTCCGCTGACGTGCAACTGGAGTTGATGGATGAGCTGATGCGCCTGGGTCGTCGTGCTACACGCTGGTTCCTGCGCAGCCGTCGCAACGAGCAAGACGCTGGCCGTGACACCGCGCACTTCGGTCCGCACCTGGCGGCGCTGGGCCTCAAGCTCGACGAACTGCTGGAAGGCCCGACCCGCGAAGGCTGGCAGAACCGCTACGGCAAATACACCGAAGCCGGTGTGCCGGAGTTGTTGGCACGCATGGTTGCAGGCACTACTCACCTGTACACCTTGCTGCCGATTATCGAAGCCGCTGATGTGACCGGGCATGACGCCGCCGAAGTGGCCAAGGCCTACTTTGCCGTCGGCAGCGCGTTGGACTTGCCGTGGTACCTGCAGCAGATCAGCGATCTGCCGGTGGCCAACAACTGGCAGGCCCAGGCCCGTGAAGCCTTCCGCGACGACGTGGACTGGCAGCAACGCGCAATCACCATCTCCGTGCTGCAAATGGCCGACGCGCCACAAGACATGGAAGCCCGCGTGGCCCTGTGGCTTGAGCAGCACAAGGACATGGCGCAGCGTTGGGTGGCGATGATGGTGGAAATCCGTGCCGCTGTGGGGACGGACTACGCCATGTACGCGGTGGCCAACCGTGAGTTGCTGGACCTGGCGTTGAGCGGTCAGTCGGTGCTGCAACCGGCTTGATTCAGCTGTAGGACAAAAAGCCCCGTATCCTGAGATACGGGGCTTTTTTTATGGCTTAAAAACTGGCGTTGCCCAGGCAGGGCTGGATAACTGTTTTCAAACCGTTGTTGTTAGCAGGCAATAAGAATGTCGCGGTCAGCGGCTTGTCACCCTCTTTGGCTGGCGCTACCGAAAGTTTTAGTGTCTGGCCGCGTGAGGCATCGCTGGCCCAGTAGGCTAATTCGTCATGGGGAACAGCAGCACTGAGCGAAAATACCGTGCCGATCTGGAACGCTCCGCCGTAAGTCCAGACGCCGTTTACCGGGTGGTCGATGGCCATGCGTGTTGCCGTAGTGATACGCAACGGACCATCGGTACTGGCGTCTGGACCTTCGAAGGGTGCGACGTCAAAGCCCAGCGCTGTCGGTGTGATTTGCAATGCAAGGCTGGCGGTTGGGCTCTGCGGCGAACAGCTGATTTCAAGGCTGGCCTTGACGTGGTAGTCGCCGTAAGCGCTGCCACCGAAGGTGCGGGCGGTGAGCATGGGGCTATCCGCGTAGGGTTGTTCAAGCAACCACACGGGGGCTGCCGGGGTGATGATGTAAGTCCCGGCAGTTAACGCGTCGCCGGCCCGTGCATCGACACTGAACTGTGTGACGACCAGGCCAGTGACCAGAGCGAAAGTGAGGGGGTGCATAGTGCTATTCATCCGCGTTCAAGGCTTTAGGAATGAATGCAATTCTGCGGTTCTATGACGGTCCCTGCTGTCGGTGATTTCGTAGATCAGCGTTGTAATTGTAGTCAGCCAGGGTGGGCCATCTGGCCATCGTGGCTCAGCAATTTGGCTTCCAGGTGATCCAGGTGTTGGGTCATCAGGTTCATTGCGCGGTTCACATCGCGTTGTTCGACGGCATCCACAATCGCTTCATGCTCCTGCCACGCGCAATAGGTGCACGCCTTCGCTTCGTACTGGGCGATGATCAAGGACGTTAACGGCACCAGGCTGTTGAGAAATTGCGCCAAGGGCGCGTTACGTGCCATTGCTGCCAGTTGCAGGTGGAATTCGCCGGAGAGGCGGATGGCTGGCCCGCGTTGGTCCCGTTCAATATGCTCACGCTCCCGCGCGATCAGTTCGCGCAAAAGCCGGATCTGCGTCGATGTGGCCTGCGCGCAGGCCAGTTGCACCACAGTCATTTCCGTCAGGCGGCGGGCTTCCAGGATTTGGCGGGTTTGCTGTGGATCCGGCGCAGCCACCTGGGCACGCTGGTTGGGACGCAGGATGATCACTTGCTGATGGGACAGCTTTGCCAATACGCGGCGAATCACGCTGCGGCTCACCCCAAAGATCTCGCCCAGGCCTTCTTCGGTAAAGCGACTGGCCGGGGCGATCCGCTGTTCCAGGATCGCGTCGAACAGGCGTGGGTAGATGTCGTCCACCGAAGGTTTTTTACCAGCGACCAGGCGCAGGGTCGGGAGGATCGGTTCGTAGTGCAAGGCGTGGGCGGTCATGGCCTGTCTCCAAAAAAATCAGCTGCCCAGATGGTCGTCCGGGATGTTCAAGCGAATGCCCATGCGCAGGCCTTCCTGAAGGATGTGCCGACGCATCTCGGCGCTGGCCAGGGCGCTGTTCTTGTTGCGGATGGCGCGCACCACGGCGTCGTTTTCCTGCAGGCGTTCGGCCAGGTGTTCCGGCGAGTTGCGCAGTACCTGGGCGCTTTGCTTGAGGGCGTTGCTGGTCTGTTGCACCACGTTCTGGAAGATCGGGTTGGAGGTGAGGGCGAACAGTTCTTCGTGAAAGCCGATGTAGGCGTTCATCCCGGCTTCGGCGTCGCCGGCGTCAAGGGCTTCGCGCATGTCCATCAGGGTCAGGCGCAGTTGGCCGACTTCCTTGCTGCTGATGGATTGGGCCACCAGGCCGACAATGAAGGGTTCGAGGGTGTAGCGCAGTTGCAGGATGTCTTCCAGGCTGGCGTCGGCCACGGCGTCGCTGGATTGCGGCTCGCTGACGCTGGTTTCCAGTACCACCACGCCTTTACCGGGCATGGAACGCACCAGGCCGAGGGTTTCCAGCACGATCACCGCTTCACGTAGGCTGGGGCGGCTGATGCCCATCTGTTCGGCCAGTTCGCGCTGGCCGGGGAGCATTTCACCCCGGCGCCACTGGCCACGCGCCAAGGCGGCGCGGAGTTTTTCTACCACTGAATTGACGACGGTTGAGGTGCTGATCACGTCGTACGCTCCTTAAGAATGAATGAAGGGCCGGCCACCCGGCCCCGCAAAATCAGAACTCCTGATGCGCCGGCAACACCGGTTTCTTGGCCTGGAAGGCATACCCTTGCTGGCCGTCCAGCACCTTGTTGGCGCGCTGGAGGTCGATGTCTTTTTCCCAGCGGGCGATGGCCACGGTGGCGACGCAGTTGCCGATCAGGTTAGTCAATGCGCGACCGATGCCCATGAACCAATCCACCGCCAGCACCAGCACCAGGCCCACCACCGGGATCGCTGGAATCGCCGTCAGCGTCGCCGCCAGAATCACCAGCGCCGAGCCGGGAATGCCATGGGCGCCTTTGGAGGTGATCAGCGACACCAGTAGGATGGTCATCAAATCGGTCATCGACAGTGGTGTGCCGGTGGCGTTGGCGATAAACACAATGGCCAGGGTCAGGTAGATGGAGAACCCGTCGAGGTTGAACGAATACCCCGTCGGAATCACCAGGCCCACGGTGGAGCTGCCGATGCCCAGGTGTTCGAGTTTACGCATGATCTGTGGCAGCACGGCGTCGGAGGAGGCGGTACCCATGACGATCAGCAGTTCTTCACGCAGGTACTTGAGCAGCGGGAGCATGCGCAGGCCCGACAGGCGCATCACCAGGCCGAGGATCAGCCCGACGAAGGCAAAGCACGTCAGGTAGAACAAGCCCACCAGGCTGCCCAGGTGTTGTAGGGAGTCCAGCCCGTAGGTGCTGGTGGTGAAGGCGATCGCGCCAAATACGCCGACCGGCGCCAGGCGCACGATCATGCCCATGATGCGGAAAATCACATGACTCAATTCGTTGATCAGTCGCGAGATGCCCGAAGCGGCTACGCCCACCAGGTTCAACGCACTGCCGAACAGCACCGAGAACAGCAGCACTTGCAGCACGTTGTTGTCGGCAAAGGCGCCGATCACCGAGTTGGGGATCAGGTCCATCAGGAACTGGCTGGTGCCGCGGATGTGCTGGCCCTTGTCGGCCAGTTCATTGAGGCCGGCGGACGACAACTGCTCCAGGTGGATATTGGCGCCTTGGCCGATGCCGGTGCTGAAGGCCATCACCAGGCCGATCACCAGGGCGACGGTGGTGAGCACTTCAAAGTAGATCACCGACTTGAGGCCGATACGCCCGACTTTCTTCAGGTCGCCTGCACCGGAAATGCCGCTGACCACCACGCAGAACACGATCAGGCCGATCAGCATCTTGATCAGCTTGATAAAGCCGTCACCCAGGGGTTTGAGTTGCGAGGAGAATTCGGGAAGGGCCAGGCCGCAAATGATGCCGAGCATCAGACCAATCACGACTTGCAGGAAAATCGAACGCGAGCACCATCTGAGCATGGGAGGGATCTCTATTCGGTGCCCTGGTGGTTCCAGGGCTTAATTGTTGTGGTCATACCGGTAAGTCCAGTGCGCGGCCAGTCTACGCCCGGTATTTTTGAAATCACAAGCAATTATTTGACGGTCGACAGGTCCCGGTCTGACCAGTTGGTCGGTAACGGCGATGCTTGAGCGGTTGGTGCGCGAGAATTTTTTTCGCTTATCATCCGCCGCTCGGCACATGAGGTGATGGATGGACACACCAGGACTGACCCCTGACGAAACCGGGCAGACCCACTGCACCTGGCGCACGGCTGCGCCGGAATACCTGCGTTATCACGACCAGGAGTGGGGCGTGCCGGTGGCGGATGATATCCAGCTGTACGAAAAGGTCTGCCTGGAAGGATTCCAGGCGGGCTTGGCGTGGATCACCATCCTGCGCAAGCGTGAGCAGTTTCGGGCGGCGTTCGACGGGTTTGATTTCAGAAGGGTGGCGCAGTACGGCGAGGCGGATATCGAGCGCTTGATGCAGGACCCGGGCATCGTGCGCAATCGGGCCAAGATCGTGTCCACCATCAACAATGCACGCCGGGCCTGTGAACTGGTGGATGAGACGGGTTCGCTGGCGAGCTGGCTGTGGGCGTTTGAGCCCAGTCAAGACGAGCGCCCTGAGGTGGTAGACATGGCGTATTGGACGGGCAATCCCACATCACCGGCTTCGGTACGTTTGTCGAAAGCCTTGAAGAAACGCGGTTGGACCTATGTGGGCCCGACCACGATGTATGCGTTGATGCAGGCGATGGGGATGGTCAATGATCATTTGGAAGGCTGTGCGTGCCGGCCACAGATCGAGGACCTGCGCCGGCGGTTCCAGCGACCTTAGGGCTTACTGCTTGAGAGGCGTCAGCACTTCAGCCTTGTCATCCAGCACCATCACCACCAGCAACTTGGCCGGTTTTGTCTGGCTGGCATTGCTCGATTCAAAGTGCCGGGAGCCCGCAGGTTCGTAGAACGATTCGCCGACCTGGTAGGTTTTCGCTTTCTCATCATTCACCCGCGAGGTGATCGCGCCTTCCAGCACATAGGCCACGGCAGTACCGGTGTGGCTATGGGGAACAGTGGCCTGACCAGGGGCGTAGTCCACGGTGAGCATGATGGTTTTCTTGCCGGGTACATTGGTCAAGGCGTGTTCTTGCAAGACCTTGATCGACTCCTGGTTATAAACCGGTTCATGGGCAAAGGCGCTGAGCGAGGCGAGCATCAGGGCGGCGGCGAGCAGTGGTTTCATGGCGAAATTTCCGAGTAGTTCGAGACCTCTTCACCCTACGCCGCAAGGCCTGGGTGACCAATGACCAATCCCGGCGAAGAGCAGTAGACCAATACTTCAGTGGTCGAAATCCAGACAACGGGCCAGGTGTTCACGGGTCAATTCGATAAAGCCTTGCAGGGCCGGTAATGCGAAGTGTGCGCTGAGCTGCTCGGCACAGGACCAGCGCCCCGTGACGGTCCACAGGTCGGGGTCCATCGGGTCGCGCTGCACCCCGTAATCCAGGCAACCGGGGGCGGTGCGCACCGCGTCGGCTATCTGCTGCAGGCGCTCGCCCAGTTCCGCTGAGCGCCCGGCGGCCGCGCGGACAAGGACAGTGTTGAAGGCACAGGCTGGCATGGCGATGGTCTCCGAGGGCGGGGTCAGTGCACAGGCTAGAGCCTGGCGAAGCCAGGACCAATGACCAATCCGCCGGAAAATCCGCTAGCCAATCTGCTGAAGAATGTCTCGCACTTTGTCCAGCGCCGGGTCGATGTCCAGGGTTTCGATAGCGCCAAAGCCGATGATCAAACCAGGGCGTACCGGCGCATCGTGGAAAAATACATCCAAGGGGTACAAACCCACTTCTACCCGGCGCGCCAGTTCCATCAGCAGGGGAATGTTCACCGGCACCTTGCACAGCGCGGCCATGTGGAAGCCGGCCACGGTCGGCACCGCCTCGAACCACGGCGACAAGTCACCTGCCAGGCGTTGCAGGATGCGTTCACGGCGCCCGGCGTAGACCGTGTGGCAGCGACGGATATGCTTGAGCAGGTAGCCTTCACTGATGAACTTGGCCAGGGCCCATTGCGGCAGTGTGGAACTGTGCTGGTCGGTCAGCTGCTTGGCCTTGAGCACTGCGCCATAAATCGCCGGTGGCAGCACCGCGTAGCCCAGGCGCAGCTCCGGCAGCAAGGTTTTCGAGAAGGTGCCGACGTAGGTCACCACGCCACGGGTGTCCATGCTTTGCAGGGAGTCGGTGGGCCGCCCTTCGTAGCGGAACTCGCTGTCGTAGTCGTCCTCGATGATGATTGCGCCCAGCTCGAACGCCCGTGCCAGCAAGGCTTCACGGCGTGGCAGGCTCATGGGCATGCCGAGCGGGAACTGGTGTGAGGGCGTCACGTAGATCAGTCGTGTGCCGTCGGGAATCCGCTCGACCTGAATGCCCTGTTCATCCACCGGCACGCTGGCGACGCTGGCACCCATCGCCATGAACATCTGGCGTGCGGGGCTGTAGCCGGGGTCTTCCATGGCGACGATGCTGCCCGGCTCCAGCACGACGCGGGCGATCAGGTCCAGTGCCTGCTGGGCGCCGTTGGTGACTACGATGTCGCTGTCACGGCAGTTGACCCCGCGCGAGAACGCGATATGCCCGGCGATAGCGCTGCGCAGCGCCGGCAAGCCTTCGGGCTGGCTGTAGAAACCACTGTTCTGAGCGATGCGCCGCAACGCGTCCTGGGTACAGCGCCGCCATTCATCCTGGGGGAACTGGTTGCGGCTGGTGGCGCCGCCGATAAATTCATAGCGCAGTGTGCTATCGCGGGTGGGGTGGCGCATGGGCGAGGGCAGTGACTGCCACTTCGCCAGGTTGGCGGCGCAGGCCAGGTCGGTGGCGCTTTGCAGGCGTTCGCTCTGTGGCGCGCGAGCGTTGACGAAGGTGCCGCGACCGGTCTTGCCGATCAGCAATCCCTCGTAGGTCAGGGTGGCGTAGGTATCCGACACGGTCTTGCGTGACACGCCCAACTGCTCGGCGAGCAAGCGGCTGGGCGGCAACTGCGCGCCGGCGGCCAGGCGCCCGGAGCCAATGGCTTCACGCAACTGTTGGTACAACTGTTCGGCCAGATCCTTGCGGCCGTTGATCACAACGTGCAGTTCCATGTGTTATTCCGGGCATTGACGTTGCGCCAAGCGTACGCGCGTGCGCGGCAGGCTCAAAATGGTCTCTGCATAAACCGGCCGATTGGCTATAGGGCTTATGCCGTATGGGTTCTAGGCTGGACAGTCATTGCACCCACCGCCAGAGAGCCGCCCCCATGGAACCCCGCCTGGATTACTACACCGCCTCACCGCAGGCGCTCAAAGGCATGCTGATGCTGGAGGCGACCACGTTTGGCTTGTCCATCGAAAAGCCTTTGCTGGAACTGCTCAAGATCCGTGTCTCGCAGCTCAACCACTGTGGTTTCTGTACGGACATGCACTCGATGGCGGCGCGTCAGCGCGGCGAGACCGAGCGACGTTTGTTCGCGTTGTGCGTCTGGCGCGATTCGCCGTTCTTCACAGCGCGGGAAAAGGCCGCGTTGGCCTGGAGCGAGTCCGTCGCGACACTGCCAACCTCGACGGTATCGGATGAACTGTTCGCCGCCGTGCGGCTGGAATTCAGCGAGCAGGAACTGGTGGACCTGACCATGGCGGTGTCCAGCATCAGTGGCTGGAACCGCCTGGCGGTGAGTTTTCGGCAGCAGCCGCCGAATGCTTGATCAGGACAGGAAACCACCGTCCACATTCAGCGATACGCCGGTGGTGTAGCTGGATGCATCGCTGGCCAGGAACAGCACCGCGCCGGCCATTTCGCTCGGGTCGGCCACGCGCTTGAGGGGGATCTGCGCCAGGGCCATTTTCAGGATCGCGTCGTTCTTCACCAGCGCCGAGGCGAACTTGGTGTCGGTCAGGCCCGGCAGCAGGGCGTTGCAGCGAATGCCGAACGCTGCGCATTCCTTGGCGAACACCTTGGTCATGTTGATCACAGCGGCCTTGGTCACCGAGTAGATGCCCTGGAACACACCGGGGGAAATCCCGTTGATCGACGCGACGTTGATGATGCTGCCGCCGCCGTTGTCGCGCATCAGCTTGCCGGCTTCCACGGACATGAAGAAGTAGCCCCGGATGTTCACGTCAACGGTCTTCTGGAACGCACCGAGGTCGGTGTCCAGTACGTTGCAGAACTGCGGGTTGGTCGCGGCGTTGTTGACCAGAATATCCAGGCGCCCGAACTGTTCGCGGATACCGGCGAACACTTGGGTGATCTGTTCCATTTCACCGATATGGCAGGCCACGGCGGTGGCCTTGCCGCCGTCGGCGATGATCGCGTCGGCCACGTGCTGGCAGCCTTCGAGCTTGCGGCTGGAGACAATCACGTGGGCGCCTTGCTGGGCGAGCAACTTGGCGATGGCCTCGCCGATGCCACGGCTGGCGCCGGAAACGAATGCGATCTTGCCGTCGAGGTCGAACAGGTGGGTCTTGGACATAGCGGTTCCTTAAAGGGACGATTTGCTGATGACGTTCAGGCTCATCTGCTCCAGCAGCTTGTTCATGTGAATGAACTGCGCAAAGCGTTTGTCCTGGGTCTGGCCATGGAAGAAGCGGTAGTAGATCTGCTGCACGATGCCGGCCAGGCGGAACAGGCCGTAGGTGTAGTAGAAGTCGAAGTTGTCGATCTGGATGCCCGAGCGCTCGGCGTAGTAGTCGACGAATTCACGGCGGGTGAGCATGCCCGGCGCGTTGCTCGGCTGGCGGCGCATCAGTTGCACCGGCGCCGGGTCGGCCGCTTCGATCCAGTAGGCGAGGGTGTTGCCCAGGTCCATCAACGGGTCGCCGAGGGTGGTCAGCTCCCAGTCCAGCACGCCGATGATCTGCATGGGGTTGTGCGGGTCGAGGATCACGTTATCGAAGCGGTAGTCGTTGTGCACGATGCTTGATGTCGGATGGTCGGCCGGCATTTTGTCGTTGAGCCAGGCGCGTACCGCTTCCCAGCGCGGCGCGTCGGGGGTCAGGGCTTTCTCGTAGCGATCGCTCCAGCCACGGATCTGGCGCTCTACATAGCCTTCCGGCTTGCCCAGGTCGGCCAGGCCGCAGGCGCTGTAGTCCACCTGGTGCAGTTCGACGAACTTGTCGATGAAGCTTTTGCACAGCGCTTCGGTCTTGGCCGCGTCCAGGCCCAGCTCAGGCGGCAGGTCGGAGCGCAGGATGATGCCGTTGACCCGCTCCATCACATAGAACTCGGCGCCGATCACCGATTCGTCTGTGCAATGCACATAGGCCTTGGGGCAATAGGGGAAGCCATCTTTGAGCTGGTTGAGAATGCGGTATTCGCGGCCCATGTCGTGGGCGGACTTGGCCTTGTGGCCAAAGGGCGGGCGGCGCAGCACGAATTCCTGGCCAGGGTATTCCAGCAGGTAGGTCAGGTTGGACGCGCCACCGGGAAACTGGCTGATCGTGGGCGTGCCGCTCAGGCCGGGGATATGGGCCTTGAGGTAGGGATCGATCAGGCTGGCATCAAGTTCTTCGCCTGGGCGAATCTGGGTCGATTGGTCGTTCAGCGCCATGCTTATCCCTTCTGCTTATTCTAAAGGCCTTGGACTATTTCCTAATCTAATGCGCACAACCGCCCAGCGACAAGGTCGGGGCGGCTTAATAGGTTAGCGTGTTGGACGATGATCAGCGTGCCTGATCGGTCATTGAGTGGGCGGGGGCAGGGCAACCGGCGTGAGCACCGGACGGCCGGCGAAGTATTCCACCAGGTTATCGGCCACGCGCTGCACGGTGTCATGGGCCGCTTCGGGCGACAGGCCGGCCACATGGGAGGTGAGCACGGTATTGCTGAGCTTCTTGAGGGTGTCAGGCACTTGAGGTTCGTCGTCGAATACATCCAGTGCGGCGCCGCCGATGCGGCGTTGCTCCAGGGCCGCGACCAGGTCGGCGGTGACCACCACGCTGCCACGCCCAATGTTGACCAGGTAGCCATTCGGGCCCAGGGCATCCAGGGCGTGGCGATCGATCAGGTGGCGGGTGCTGGCACCGCCGGGGGTGGCGAGGATCAGAAAGTCCGAGGTGCGCGCCAGTTCCACCCCAGTGGCGCAGTAGGTGTAGTCCACGTCATCGCGTGGTTGGCGGTTGTGGTAACTCACCTCCATGCCGAAGCCCAGGGCTGCACGCTTGGCGATTTCCAGGCCAACAGCACCGAGCCCGAGGATGCCCAACTGCTTGCCGCCCAGGGACGGGCGCATCACTTTCGGCCATTCGCTGCGGCGCACGGCGGCGTCGGTCTGCGGGATACCGCGCACCAGCGACAGCAGCAATGCCATGGCGTGATCGGCCACCGATGGCGCGTTCACCCCGGCGCCATTTGTCACGACGATCCCGCGATTGCTGGCGGCTTGCAGGTCTACATGCTCGTAGCCGGCACCGATCACACAGATGATTTCCAGCAGCGGCAGGGCGGCGATTTCCTCGGCGTACAAGCCCAGCGGGCCACGGGTCAACACGGCTCTGATCTGGCTGCCGTGGGCCTTGATGGCTTCGGCGCGTTCGGCGGGTGTCGGTGCCAGGATCACATGAAAGTCATTGCCCTCGATGATGGGCAGGTATTCGTTGATGGTTTCAACCAGGACCAAAACAGTAGCGGTCATCGGAAGGCTCTTCCTGAAGGGTTTGAGGGGAGGAGTATGCCGTATTTGTGCGATCAGAAGCTTATCTCGACCGCACGTGCACGCTTCACAAACGCTCCGGCCAGGGTCGCATTGTGATGCTCGATAATCGCTTCGGCCTTGAGTGCCGGCGTATCCATGCAGGTGTGGCCGTCTTCCGGCAGCACCACCGCAAACCCCAATTCCACGGCTACCCGGCAAGTGGTGTCGAGGCAGAACTGGGTTTTCATGCCGACGATCACCAGTTCATTGACCTGGGCCGCTTTCAGTTGCGCTTCCAGATTTGTGCCCAGGAAGCAGCTGGGGCGAGTCTTGTTGAACAGGCGGTCGTGGGATTCGTCTACCTCCAGCCCATGCCACAGCCGCCAGAGCGGGCTGCCGGCTTCTATCGGTGAGCCTGCCGGCCCAGTGTGGTGGGCGACGAATATCGGGGCGCCAGCCAGGCGTGCGCGCTGAATCAGCAGGTTGATAGTGGCGAGCACGCGTTCGCGCTCGAAGGGTTTTTCCGGGCCATCGTATAAGCCGGTTTGCATGTCGATGATCAGCAGGGCGTCAGCCATGGTGTTGCTCCTTGTGATTGCCGAACGGGCGGAGCAATAAAAAGGCCCCGTCCATTGCTGGCGGGGCCTTGGGTTGAATCTGTGAAGTGTCTAGCTCAAGCACTCACAGCCACCGCACGACCCGCCGGAAGCGGTCGTGGTGGTGGTGCGGGTGAGGCAGCGCTGGAAAATGTTCATGGCCTGATCATGCTGGGACGGAGGAAGGGCTGTCAACGGCCAGTAGGGCATTTCGTGCCGCAACCAGGAATTCATCCGACAGGTGATTGCCACGTGTCGCACGCGCGAGGGTCACTGCGCCGATCATCATTGCGTACTGGGCCAGCATTGCCTGGCGATCTCCATCCTGTAGCTGCGCAAAGACCTCCAGGGACTTCTCGACGCCCTCAATAAAGGTGTGTTGCAAGGCGGTGTCGGCGGGCTCATGGCACATGTCCGGGGCGAAGGCCGACACGGGGCAGCCGTCTCCAGGGTTGTCGCGGTGGGTGGCTGTCAGATAAGGCCCCATCACCGCCTCGCGGGCAGCCCGTTGATCTTCACTGTGATCGATCTTTGCCTGCCAACCCAGGTTCGCTTGTTCGAAGGCCTGCTGGCAGGCTTCGGTGGCCAGGGCTTCCTTGGAGGCGAAGTGCCCGTAGAAGCCGCCGTGGGTCAAGCCAGCGGCGGCCATGACGTCCGATAGGCTGATACCGTGCAAGCCGCGCTCGCGAAACAGGTGCGTGGCCGCCTCGACGATGATTTCACGGTTGAGGTCGGCTTGTTTGCGGGAAACACGCGGCATGGCGGGGCTCTCTGGATAAACGGCGGATGCTGGATGAAAACTACAGGATCAAGCGCGATTCTAAAATAGATTTGTGCGGGAATGTATATTTCACATTCAGCCGCACGCCCCGAAAACCGCCGTATACAGGTGCCTCTGCGGGCCTGCACCGCACCACCGTTCCTCAGCTAAGTCTTTGCTTATTCACAAGAATCCCGGACAATCCGGCCCCTTCTATGGTCGGGGCGCTGCCTGTCAGGTTTTTCTGACTCGTCCCGGCCGTGTAAATGCGGAGATCCGACCGGATGAATGATCAGGCCAATAGCGTCGACGAACGCTATGCAACGACACCTGCAACCCTCACAAGCTGGAGCCGCCAGGACACTACCTGGATGCTTGGCCTGTTCGGCACCGCCATTGGCGCCGGTACGCTGTTCTTGCCGATCAACGCGGGCCTGGGCGGCTTCTGGCCCCTGGTGATCCTTGCGCTGCTGGCGTTCCCGATGACCTTCTTCGCCCACCGTGGCCTGACCCGTTTCGTGCTGTCCGGCCGTGAAGGCTCCGACATCACCGACGTGGTCGAAGAACACTTCGGCATCAAGGCCGGCGCGCTGATCACCTTGCTGTACTTCTTCGCGATCTTCCCGATCCTGCTGATCTACAGCGTGGCGTTGACCAACACGGTCGGCAGCTTCATGGAGCACCAACTGCACATCATGCCACCACCACGCGCGCTGCTGTCGTTCGTGCTGATCCTCGGCCTGCTGGCCGTGGTGCGTTGCGGTGAGCAGGTGATCGTCAAGGCGATGAGCCTGATGGTCTATCCGTTTATCGTCGCGTTACTATTCCTGGCGGTGTACCTGATCCCGCACTGGAATGGCGGCATTCTCAGCACCGCCAGCCAGGTCCCGGCGCCGTCCGCGCTGCTCAACACCTTGTGGCTGGCGATTCCGGTGATGGTGTTCTCGTTCAACCATTCGCCGATCATCTCGGCCTTTGCGGTGGACCAGAAGCGTCAGTACGGCGTCCACGCTGATGAGCGCAGCTCGCAGATCCTGTCCCGTGCGCACCTGTTGATGGTGGTGATGGTGCTGTTCTTCGTGTTCAGCTGCGTGCTGACCCTGTCGCCGGCGCAGCTTGCCGAGGCGAAGGCACAGAACCTGTCGATCCTGTCGTACCTGGCCAACCACTTCAATAATCCGACCATTGAGTTCGCAGCACCGTTGATTGCGTTCGTGGCGATTGCCAAGTCGTTCTTGGGGCATTACATCGGTGCGAGTGAAGGCCTCAAGGGGCTGGTGCTGAAGACCGGTCGTCGTCCTGAGGCCAAGCGTCTGGACCGGATGACGGCGGCGTTCATGTTGGTGGTGTGCTGGATTGTGGCGACGCTGAACCCGAGTATTCTTGGGATGATTGAGGCGCTGGGTGGTCCGATCATTGCGTCGATTCTGTTTCTGATGCCGATGTATGCCATCCGTAAGGTGCCGGCCATGGCCAAGTACCGTGGGCAGGCGTCCAATGTGTTTGTCACGGCGGTGGGGTTGGTGGCGATTACTGCGGTGGTTTATTCGTTTTTTGCTTGAGTCTGTTTGGGGGGGTTGACTGTGATGGCGGTGGTTCGGTGTGTATATCCGTTGCTGCGGTAACGGCCACTTAGGGTTCCGCTCTTACAGCGGGTCACTTTTGGAAGAGCCCAAAAGTAACCAAAAGGCTCTCGCCCCAACACTCGGCACCTCGCCTAGGCTCGGTGTGCCCTCACTCCGGCTTTGGAGCGTGGGCCGCCGCGATGGGCCATCCTTGGCCCAGCGCGGCTAACCCGGCGTCCTGCCGGGT
>NZ_JAFCXD010000007.1:0-312869 GCF_049897885.1 Pseudomonas sp. DWRC2-2 | reverse complement strand
TTCAACCACTTGCGCTTCCGATCTCTCGTCAGCGGGAGGCGAATTCTACAGCGTTACACGCTGCTGTCAACACCTCTTTTTCAACTTCCTTCTGGCTTCGATGAACTGAAGCAACCTGCTGCCGAAACCTACATAACTCATTGTTTACCAAGGAGTTTTCCATTTCGACTGCACCGGAAGTGGGGCGAATTATAGACAGTTACAATTCGCCGTCAACCGTTAATTACGCTTTTGTTGCAGAAAGTGGCTTTTTCGTAATAAGGCGCGGAATTCGGCGCATTACAGGCGGGATCCGTAGCACCAGGAGCAGCGCACCTATAGAGGCATAGATAGCCCATTCCTTGAGATCCGCCCGCACAATCCACAACATGTGAAGCAAGCCAAGCCCCAGAATCACGTACACCAGACGATGCAGCTTCTTCCAGCGACTGCCCAATCGGCGTTGACTGTAACGATTCGACGTCACCGCCAGTACCAACAGCGACAGGAAACCCAACGCCCCGACAATTATATAAGGCCGCTTGCGCAGCTCCACACCCAGTTGCGACCAATCCAACCCAAGCACAAACACACAATAAGCAGCCAGATGCAGCACGACATAAGCAAAGCACCACAGCCCAAGCTGCCGGCGTACCGCAATCCACCCCGCCCAACCGCTAAGCTTCTGCAACGGTGTCATTGCCAGGGTGATCAACAACAGTATCAACGTACCGAGACCCAGCCGATCAACCAACACCTTGCCCGGATCCGGCCCCAGGACAGAACTCCAAGCTTCATATAGCCAGAACAACGGCCAAACCGCCGCCGCTATAAAGACGCCAATACGCCAGATCGGGTAGCGCATCAGTAATTCTTCCGCAGGTCGAGATCGGTATAAAGAGAGGCCACCTCATCCGAGTAGCCATTGAACATCTGCGTCTCGCGCACATTGGGACTGAACAACCCACTCGGCAGACGACGCTCCCGCGCTTGAGTCCAGCGCGGATGGTCAACCGTAGGGTTCACATTCGCATAAAAACCATATTCGTCCGCTGCAATGCTCTGCCAGGTGGTTTTCGGCTGCTCGCTTACAAGGCTGATGCGAACAATCGACTTCACACTCTTGAAGCCATACTTCCATGGCACGACCAACCGCAGCGGCGCGCCATTTTGGTTAGGCAATTCACGCCCATACATCCCCACAGCGAGGATCGCCAGGGGGTTCATCGCCTCATCCAGTCGCAGCCCCTCTACATAAGGCCAATCAATCAAGCCAAAACTCGAACGCTGCCCCGGCATGCTCTTGGGATCCTGGAGCGTTTCAAAACGAATGTATTTGGCCTTGGAAGTCGGCTCAACCTGTTTGAGCAACGCCGAGATCGGAAAACCGATCCATGGAATAACCATCGACCACGCTTCGACGCAGCGCAGACGGTAGATACGCTCTTCTAACTGATACGGCTTCATGAAGTCTTCCAGGGCATAACGGCCTGGCTTCGCAACTTCACCATCAATCACCACGCTCCAAGGCTCGGTCTTGAGTGAGCCCGCATTGGTTGCCGGGTCGCCCTTACCTGTACCGAACTCATAGAAGTTGTTGTAGTGGGTCGCATCCTTGAACGGCGTGATCGCTTCGTCCTTTACCGTGATCGCCTGCCATTTCGTTCCCGGCAGTTTCTCGGTAAACCAATTCGGCGCCTTGCCCGGTTCAACATCAGCGTAACGCGCGGC
Source organism: Pseudomonas sp. DWRC2-2 (assembly GCF_049897885.1). Classification (NCBI taxonomy): domain Bacteria; kingdom Pseudomonadati; phylum Pseudomonadota; class Gammaproteobacteria; order Pseudomonadales; family Pseudomonadaceae; genus Pseudomonas; species Pseudomonas sp. DWRC2-2. Next base: position 311,159 of record NZ_JAFCXD010000007.1, on the reverse strand, counting down.
CTCATCGGCACTCGCCCAACGCGGCAGGCTGCTGGCTGCGATGCCAGCAAGCGCACCACCGAGCAAGCTACGGCGAGAGAGGTAGAAGGATTCAGGTGTGACGTCCGATTCGTGGCAATCGGACGCTTTTGGCAATTTGATTAACATGGCAACTCCGCAGCATTGGAGAACTGATGCACCAATAGACTGCGGAGTATGGGGGAAATTACATTAAGGCAATGTTTTGTCGCGGCGCAGGTGCAGCAAGTACTGAACCGGACCTGAAGCGGCGTAGACCAGGAACGCCAGCAGTAGAATGCGCGGCGGATCGCTGAACACCACGGCGAACACCAGCACCACTGCCAGAATCGCCACGAAAGGCACACGCCCCTTCAAGTCCAGTTCCTTGAAGCTGTTGTACTTGATGTTGCTGACCATCAGCATGCCGGCCGCAGCCACCATCAAGGCTACCAGGAACGACATCTTCGAACCCTGGATGCCGTAATCGCTGAATGCCCAGACAATACCTGCCACCACACCCGCAGCGGCCGGGCTGGCCAGACCGATGAAGTAACGCTTATCGGCAGTCCCCACCTGGGTATTGAAGCGCGCCAGGCGCAACGCAGCACCCGCGACATAGATGAAGGCAACCATCCAACCGACCTTGCCCATGTCACCCAGCGCCCAGGCAAATGCCAGCAACGCGGGCGCAACACCAAACGCGACCATGTCCGACAACGAGTCGTACTCGGCACCGAAGGCACTTTGCGTATTGGTCATGCGCGCAACACGACCATCCAGGCCGTCGAGCACCATGGCAACAAAAATGGCGATGGCAGCAAAGCCGAAATACTTGCTGGCACTCGCCGCATCACCTGCCGCCAGTGCGCTTTGGGCGCTCATGGAGTTGATGATGGAGTAGAACCCGGCAAACAGGTTCGCCGTGGTGAACAGGTTGGGCAAAAGATAGATGCCACGATGCCGGACCTTGCGGCCTTCAGCGTCATGCCCTTCTTCGACATGTTCATCGATCGGCAGCAGGCTTTCGGCGTCAGGAGCCTGGTTTGGCTCTTCGGGACGTTCGCTCATGGACTTTACCTTGCAACGGTGTGAAAAGAATTCGACAAATACTTGCGGCGCGTGTTCGCCCGCAAACGATGCAGCTTTATACCAGAACCCGCCCCCCAAACGAAAAAACGCGGCCTAAGCCGCGTTTTCCGTTGACACGTACGACTTAGTTTTTGGCTTTGTCGACGATCTTGTTGGCACCGATCCACGGCATCATGGAGCGCAGTTGCTCGCCGATGACTTCGATACCGTGAGCGGCGTTGTTACGACGCTTGGCGGTCATCGAAGGGTAGCCGGTAGCGCCTTCGCTGATGAACATTTTGGCGTATTCGCCGTCCTGAATACGTTTCAGGGCGTTGCGCATGGCCTGACGGGACTCGGCGTTGATCACTTCCGGGCCAGTCACGTATTCGCCGTACTCAGCGTTGTTGGAGATCGAGTAGTTCATGTTGGCGATACCGCCTTCGTACATGAGGTCAACGATCAGCTTCAGTTCGTGCAGGCACTCGAAGTAGGCCATTTCCGGCGCGTAGCCGGCTTCAACCAGGGTCTCGAAACCGGCTTTTACCAGTTCAACGGTACCGCCGCACAGAACAGCTTGCTCGCCGAACAGGTCGGTTTCAGTCTCGTCTTTGAAGGTGGTTTCGATGATGCCGGTACGACCGCCACCGACGCCAGCAGCGTAGGACAGTGCCACGTTCTTGGCGTTGCCCGATGCGTCCTGGTAGATCGCGATCAGGTCAGGGATGCCGCCGCCTTTGACGAACTCGGAACGCACGGTGTGGCCCGGTGCTTTCGGCGCGATCATGATCACGTCGAGGTCAGCGCGCGGCACAACCTGGTTGTAGTGGATCGCGAAGCCGTGGGAGAAGGCCAGGGTGGCGCCCTTCTTGATGTTCGGCTCGATTTCGTTCTTGTACAGCGCGGACTGGAACTCGTCCGGGGTCAGGATCATGACCAGGTCTGCAGCAGCAACGGCGGAAGCAACGTCAGTCACTTTCAGGCCGTGGGCCTCAGCCTTGGCAACAGTGGCCGAGCCTTTGCGCAGGCCAACAGTCACGTCAACGCCGGAATCTTTCAGGTTGCAAGCTTGCGCGTGACCTTGGGAGCCGTAGCCGATGATGGCGACTTTCTTGCCCTGGATGATCGACAGGTCACAATCTTTATCGTAATAAACTTTCATGAGGTTCCTCTATATATCCAGGCCGTAAGGCCATTCACTAATTTGGGTTAGATGCTGAGTACTTTGTCGCCACGGGCAATCCCGGTGACACCACTGCGTACCGTTTCCAGAATCGAGGCCGTCCCGATCGACTGGATGAAGCTGTCCAGCTTGTCGCTTGTACCGGTCAGTTGAACGGTATAAACGCTGGCGCTCACATCGACGATCTGCCCGCGATAAATATCGGTAGTGCGCTTGATCTCGGCACGTTGGGCACCCGTGGCCTTGACTTTAACCAGCATCAGCTCGCGCTCAATGTGGGCACTTTCCGACAGGTCGACCAGCTTGACCACTTCGATCAGCTTGTTGAGGTTCTTGGTGATCTGTTCGATCACCTCATCGTGGCCCACAGTGGTCAACGTCAGGCGCGACAGAGTCGGGTCTTCGGTCGGAGCCACGGTCAGGCTTTCGATGTTGTAGTTGCGTTGCGAAAACAGACCGACAACACGAGACAGAGCGCCGGGTTCGTTCTCCAGAAGCAGGGAGATAATATGCCGCATGATTAAGTACGCTCCGTCTTGTTCAGCCACATGTCGCGCATAGAGCCGTCTTTGATCTGCATCGGGTAGACGTGCTCGCTGGTATCCACCTGAATATCGATGAACACCAGGCGGTCCTTCATGGCGAACGCCTCTTCCATCTTCGGCTTCAGATCTTTCAAATCGGTGATGCGAATGCCGACGTGGCCATAGGCTTCAACCAACTTTACGAAATCCGGCAACGATTCCATGTAGGAGTGGGAGTGACGGCTGTTGTAGCTCATGTCCTGCCATTGACGAACCATGCCCAGCACGCCGTTGTTCAAGCAGACGATCTTCACCGGAAGGCCGTACTGCAGGCACGTCGACAGTTCCTGGATGTTCATCTGAATGCTGCCCTCACCGGTGACGCACGCGACGTCGGTGTCCGGGAAGCTCAGTTTCACGCCCATGGCCGCAGGAAAACCAAAGCCCATCGTGCCCAGGCCACCGGAGTTGATCCAGCGGTTAGGCTTGTCGAACTTGTAGTACTGCGCGGCGAACATCTGGTGCTGGCCCACGTCGGAGGTCACAAAGGCGTCGCCCTTGGTCACTTCGCACAGGGTCTCGATCACGGTTTGTGGCTTGATGATGCTGCCGTCGCCCTTGTCGTAAGGGAACAGGCCACGATCACCGCGCCATTCGTCGATCTGCTTCCACCAACTGGCGACGGATTCCTTGTTCGGCGTCTCGCCGATGTCCTTGAGCGCGGCAACCATTTCGGTCAATACGCTTTCCACAGGACCTACGATCGGCACGTCGGCCTTGATGGTCTTGGAGATGGATGCCGGGTCGATGTCGATGTGGATGATCTTGGCATTCGGGCAGAATTTGCTCGCGCCGTTGATTACTCGGTCATCGAAACGTGCGCCCACCGCCAGGATCACGTCAGCGTGGTGCATGGTCAGGTTGGCGGTGTAGCTGCCGTGCATGCCGAGCATGCCGACGAACTGACGGTCGGTGCCCGGGAATGCGCCAAGGCCCATCAAGGTGTTGGTCACCGGCAGGTTGAGCAGCTTGGCCAATTCGGTCAAAGGTGCGGAACCGCCGCCCAGAATCACGCCACCGCCCGAGTACAACACAGGACGCTTGGCCGCCAGGAGCATTTCTGCCGCCTTGCGGATTTGCCCCGAGTGCCCACGCACGGCCGGGCTGTAGGAACGCAGCTTGGCTTTCTTCGGGAAGATGTATTCGAATTTTTCCGCCGGGTTGGTCATGTCTTTCGGGATATCGACCACAACAGGGCCCGGACGACCGGACTGTGCGAGGTAGAAAGCCTTTTTCATGACTTCCGGGATTTCCGAGGGATGCTTGATCATGAAGCTGTGTTTCACGATCGGCCGGGAGATACCGATCATGTCGGTTTCCTGGAATGCATCGGTGCCTACCATGGTGCTAGGCACCTGGCCGGAAATGATCACCATCGGGATGGAGTCCATATACGCAGTCGCGATGCCGGTAATGGCATTGGTTGCGCCTGGCCCGGACGTTACCAGTACCACGCCGGCTTTACCGGTGGCACGGGCGTAACCGTCAGCCATATGGGTCGCGGCCTGTTCGTGGCGAACCAGGATGTGGGTAACAGCCGGTTCCTTGAACAGTGCGTCGTAGACATGCAGCAGAGCACCACCTGGGTACCCGTAGATATAGTCGACGCCTTCGTCACGCAAAAAGCGGACGAGCATCTCACCACCAGATAAAAGCTCCACGTTGTTCACCTCTAAAACGCCAGAATACCGTCCGTTGAAAACCGACGGGTCTTAATAGGTTTACTTCTCAACAGAGCATGAGCGACGGTGGTCGCCGACTACGTCAGCACTGACTGAGCAAGTATTGGGATCGTCCCAAGTGTTGCGGGCTTTTCCCACCCAGCGCGAGGTAACGCGTTGCGGGTGTAACAGGTCGGCGCGGATGTGCGCCTCATGATCTGCTGAGCGGGCCTGCTTCTGGCAGTCCCGATACAGCGGACTTTGGATTCTTCTGTTTCAGGCCCTTCAAGTCAAGCAATAATTGCGCTTTTTTCCAACTAAGCGCATGAGAACGTAGGAGAAAGGGCTTTGAGGAGGGATAAAACTCGCCTGAATGTCGTCAAGCGGTAGAAATGTGCGCAAGGCTGCCGGAAAAACCGGCAGTCAGGCAATTAACGAGCGTCGACGATCAATTGGTCGAACTTTTTCAGCGCATTACGCAAGCCAAGGCTCTCTTGCGGGCGGTCGGCATAGACCATCTCAGCCATTTCCAGAATGCCCGAGGCGTTGGGCAGCGGCAGGTCCTGCTCAAGGATCTGCTTCATGCGCACCAGGAAGATCCATTGCAGCCACTGGTGAAAGTCCAGGGTATCCACAGAAAAGGGCTCGACACTGCTGAGCGCCTCGGCGCTGGGGGACGCATCGTCCCACCAGCCCTGCACGCGCAATTCGCGTTCAATCAGCAACAACTGTTCGGCGATGGCGGGAAAGCGTGCATCCATCAGAGGCTGACCTTGGCTTTCTGGCGCGCCTGGGCAGCACCGGCAGCATCGCCTTGCGCGGCACGCGCATCACCAATCAAAGCCCATAGGCTGGCTTGCAAGTCGGGACGACCGTTGGCGAGGGACAACCCGCGACGGGCGAACTGCTCCGCCTGCGGCGCATCACCCTGGGCCATGCGTACCTGGGCCAGGCGATACAGCACTTGCGGCTCACGCGGCGCAACGCGTTGGGCACGCTCCAGACTCGACGACGCACCGTTCAAATCACCGCCCGCCTGTTGTTGCTGGGCAGTGGTCAACAACGCCAGCACCGGGCCATCCAGTTGCTCATCAGCCGACAGGCCACTGCCGCTGGACGAGGATGGAATGCCACTTGGCGTCGATGGCATGTTGTAGGTGCCCTGGTTGATCGGGGCCGCCTGGATCGGCGTGGTATCGATCGGGCCGGAAGTGCTTGGCCCTGGGGTCCATGGCTCGGCACTGATCGGTGCCGATGTCGCTGCGCCACCGCCTGGCACCATCACTACCACACCCGAATCCTGCGGCACCGCCTGTGGTTTGGCTTGGGCAGGACGATTGGTCACGGTCTGACGGAAACCGCCATTCGCCGAAATCCGATCGTTATTGGAGACGGCCGTGCTCGAGTCCACCACGGGAATGGAGCCGCGCTGCACGCTGGAGCAACCGCCGAGCAAAGCCAGAGCTGTAATAGCTGGAAACAACCACTTGTTCACTTGAAACCCTCTTTGCTTAATTCATCCAGCCCTTGACCCAATCCATCACCGATTCCGCATCTGCAGGGGCACTGCCACCGCACGCGGCGCCGGGTGGCGGTTCGCTGCCGCGAATATACGGCATCTGCACCGCGCCCGGACAGTTGGCATCGGAGCCCTGCCCGGTGTGCGGATCGATCCAGGCCTGCACGATGTTATCCGGCTGCGGCATATTCAACGGCAACGGGTCGGCCTTACGCATGAAACTGGTCCAGACCTGCAGCGCACCGGTCGCACCGGTGAATGGCGTCTTGCCGTTATCGTCACGCCCCAGCCACACCACTGCCAGCACATCCTGGCCGAAACCGGCAAACCAGCTGTCACGCGAATCGTTACTGGTGCCGGTCTTGCCCGCCAACGTCAGGTTCGCTGGCAGCACGCTGTAGACCGAACGCCCGGTACCTTCACGCATCACGCGCTGCATGGCGTTCTGGATCAGGTAGATGGAACCTGCATCAAACCGCTGCTGAATCTGGAACGGATAGCGTTTGAGCGGCTCGCCCTCGGCGGTCAACACGCTGCGGATCCCGCGCATCGGTGTATTGAAGCCACCGTTGGCGAGGGTCTGGTACATGGTCGCAACTTCCATCGGCGTCATTGCGCCAGCGCCCAGCAGGACCGACGGGAAGGCCGGGAACTCACGGGTGACGCCCAGCCGCGCGATGGTCTTGAGGACATTCGGTACGCCGACTTCAAGGCCGAGGCGCGACGTGGAAATGTTGTAGGAGTGCGCAATACCCTGATACAGGAATACCGTACCGTGGGAGCGGCGGTCGAAGTTCTGCGGCGTCCACACCTGGCCATCAGCCCCTTTGACCGACAGCGGATCATCCGACAACCAACTGGTCAGGGTGTACTTGCTCGGTTTTTCCAAGGCGGTCAGGTAAACAGCGGGCTTGACCAGCGAACCGATCGGCCGCACCGCATCCAGTGCGCGGTTGAAGCCGGCAAAGCTAGCCTGACGGCTGCCGATCATGGCCTGTACTTCACCGGTCTCCGGGTTGGTCACCACCATGGCCGCTTCGACTTCATCAGAACCTTTGCGGCCCGTCAGGCGTTTGAAGGTGTCATTGACCGACGCTTCGGCTTTCATCTGCAGAATCGGGTCGAAACTGGTGAAGATCCGCAGGCCTTCTTCGGTCAAGTCTTCGTCGCGGTAGTCTTCACGCAGTTGGCGTTTGACCAGGTCGATAAAGCCTGGGAAGGAGCTGTCTGCCAGTTTGCCGCGAGTGGTTACACCCAGTGGCATTTTCTTGGCCGCGGCGACTTGCTCAGCGGTGGCGACACCCTGCTGCTCAAGCACGTCGAGCACCAGATTGCGACGCTCCAGCGCACGCTCAGGATTGCGGCGCGGGTTGTAGTAGGACGGTCCCTTGACCATGCCCACCAGCAACGCCACTTGGTGCAACTTCAGTTCGGACAGCGGCTGACCAAAGAAGAACTGGCTCGCCAAACCGAAGCCGTGCACGGCGCGCTGGCCATCCTGACCGACGAATACCTCGTTGAGGTACGCCTCAAGGATCTCCTGCTTGCTGTAGTGCAGCTCCAGCAGCATCGCCATCATCGCTTCGGTGAGCTTGCGGGTCAGGCTGCGCTCGTTGGTCAGGTAGAAGTTCTTGACCAATTGTTGCGTCAGCGTACTGCCGCCCTGAGTCATCTTGCCCCCGGAAGTGTTCACCCAGACTGCGCGGGCGATCGACTTGGGCGAGACACCCCAGTGATGGTAGAAATCGCGGTCTTCTACGGCAACCAGGGTTTCCAGCAGATACGGCGGCACCTGATCGAGCTTGATCAGGATGCGGTCTTCAAGGTTTTTCGGGTAAATGCCGCCAATCATCAGCGGTTCGAGGCGAACCACCGGCAACTTTGAACCGTTGAGCGACGACAGTTCAGCTACATAATCGCCAGAGAAGCGCACGCGCACCGGCTGGGCTTTCTCCAGGCCCTCGTAGAACTGGAAGCCACGGGTATTCAGGTCGACAGTGTTACCACTGACGGCTGCGGCACCGGGGCCGTTGCTCACGGGTTCGCGGCGGTAGCCCAAGGCGTCGAGCTCGGTAAGGAAGTCGTCCTTGCTCAGCTTCTGGCCGGTGAACAGTTCCAGCGGGCGTGCGTACACCTTGGCCGGAATGGTCCAGCGCTTGCCAGAGAACTTCTCCTGCACCACGGCATCGAGATACACCGCAAAGCCAGCGAGTACTACCAGGCCTACCAGGCCGAGCTTGAGCGCCCAGCCCAGCCAAGGGCGCAGGCCACGGGAAGGAGGTTTTTTACGGGAACGGGGAGATCGGGTTCGAGTCATGGCGGCGGATTATACGCACTTTATTGATGATCAACATGAGCCGGACAGCGGTTTGCACGACCGCTCGTAGCGGCCATAATGCCCGCCATGTTTTTCCCCAGACTTTGAAGGATCGCCCGTGAGCCAGTCCCTGATCGCTGCCCTGCAAAACCCGGCTTTATACCCTCACCCGGTTGAAGCGTTTCAAGTCATCGAAACCCATATTTCCTGGGTTGTCCTCACCGGCCCGTATGCCTATAAGCTGAAGAAGCCGATGAACTTTGGCTTTCTCGACTTCACCGACCTGGAAAAGCGCGGCCACTTCTGCCGCGAAGAACTGCGCCTCAACCAGCGCCTGACCGAAGATTTGTATCTTGAAGTGTTGCCGATCACCGGCAGTGCCGAAGCCCCGCAATTTGGCGGCAATGGCCCGATCGTCGAATACGCGCTGAAAATGCGCCAGTTCCCGCAGAGCCAACTGCTCAGCACCTTGCAGGCCAACGGTGAACTGACCAGCGCGCACATCGATGAGATGGCCAAGCAAATCGCGCACTTCCACCTCACGGCGCCAAAAGTCGCGCAGGAACACCCGGCCGGCACTCCGGATGAAGTCATGGCACCGGTTCGCCAGAATTTCGACCAGATCCGTCCGTTCCTCAGCGACAAGGCCGACCTGGCTCAGCTGGACGCCCTGCTGGCCTGGGCCGAAAGCAGCTTCGAACGCCTCAAGCCGCTGTTCTCCCAGCGTAAAAAAGACGGTTTCACCCGCGAATGCCACGGTGATATTCACCTGGGCAACGCCACCTTGATTGATGGCCATGTGGTGATCTTCGACTGCATTGAGTTCAACGAGCCGTTCCGCTTCACCGATGTATATGCCGACACCGGCTTCCTGGCCATGGACCTTGAAGATCGGGGCCTCAAGTCCCTGGCTCGCCGCTTTATCAGCCAATACCTGGAGCTGACCGGCGACTATCAGGGCCTGGAAGTGCTCAACTTCTATAAAGCCTATCGCGCCTTGGTCCGCGCCAAGATCGCGCTGTTCAGCATGCCGAGTGAAGCCAGCCCGGTGCAACGCGCCACGACCCTGCGCCAATACCGCAACTACGCCAACCTGGCAGAAAGCTACAGCACCATTCCGTCGCGCTTCCTGGCCATTACCCACGGTGTTTCGGCCGTTGGTAAAAGCCACGTGTCCATGCGACTGGTGGAAGCCCTGGGCGCCGTTCGCCTGCGTTCGGATGTGGAGCGCAAGCGCCTGTTCGGCGAACAGCAAGTGGAAAACACGCCACAGGCCGGCATCTATGCGGCCGACGCCAGTGCGGCAACTTACGCACGCTTGAATGAAATCGCCGATACCGTGCTACGCGCCGGTTACCCGGTGGTGCTGGATGCGACCTTCCTTAAACGCGAACAACGCGATGCAGCGGCCAAAGTAGCCGAGTCCACCGGCGCACCCTTCCTGATCCTGGATTGCAATGCGCCGCAAGCTGTTATCGCCAGTTGGTTGGCACAACGTCAGGCGGACAAAAACGATCCTTCCGACGCGACACTGGCGGTTATCGAAGAACAGCAGGCCAAGCGTGACCCGCTGACTGCCGAGGAATTACTCCTCAGCAAACGGGTTGAGACCAATGAAAGTGGCACCCTCGATGCGCTGGTGGCGCATATTCGTCAGCGCCTGCCTGGTCTGTAAGAAAAATTTCTTGGTCGTGTCGTCTACTTAGGGGGCACGGCCAAGCAATAGTGGCACTATAATGGCGTCATAAAACCAACAGGAGTCGCCGTCATGAGTCACCCCAAGCTTCTTGATACGCCGCTTTACTCGCTCCTGCATAAAGACGATATCCGTGGCTTCAACCAGGAACGCCCGAAAGACGGGGTCATCGACATGCGCGGTGGCGACTTCCGCGGGCTGGATTTGCGTGAGCTGAACACCGCTGGCGTGGATTTCACCGATGCCTACTTCCGCTCCGCCGACCTGCGCGGCCTGGACCTGCGCGACTGCCCACTGGAAGGCGCCAGCCTGGCCCATGCGCAGATTTCCGGAACGTACTTCCCACCAGAGCTGACCGCCGATGAGATCCTCATGTCGGTTAATTTCGGTACTCGCCTGCGCTACCGCACCCGCTGAAACCCTCTGCTTAAGCCCCGGTTCGCGCAGCCGAGCCGGGGACTTCCCGCCTGCCTGACCTCGCCATTCTTATAAGCTTTAGGCCGTTTCCGACTAAAGAACCACGCTTTTCCTACTGAGCGCTACACTCCTTTGCAGGCTTGCCTGGTCTCGATACCCACCGCACCATTCGGCCGTCGCAAGGAGGCTTGATGAACGATGAGCTGCAACACCTGAAAAACCTCGGCAAGACGTCAGCACAGTGGCTGCATGCGGTGGGCATCCACAGTGCGTCGGACTTGCGCCGCCTGGGTGCGGTCGATGCATACCGGGCCGTCCGGACGCGTGGGTTTCGCGCCTCGAAAGTGCTGTTGTATGCGATCGAAGGAGCTTTGATGGATGTGCACTGGAATGACATTCCTGCCGAGCGCAAGGAAGCGTTGAACCGCCAATTGGACGCGCTATCGGCACGCCAGAAGAATTAGCTCGTCGATTAACCCCAGCATTTACAGGCATTGCGAACAGGCGTTTGAGAAAACGCAGAGAACATGCAAAAACAAATGTTGACTCTCAAATGAGAATCGTTATGATTATCACAACTGGTCGCGAGATCAGCCGATAACTGAAAGACCATTGGTTCGGACTCTCAGATTATCTCCTCATCAGGCTAATCACGGTTATTTGACCCGGCTCTTGCCGGGTCTTTTTTTGCCTGTAAGAAAGCCGCCTTCAGCGCGCAATGATCAGCGGGTGACCACGTTCCGGATGGGGCTGCACCAGCACATCCAGTCCAAATACCGCCTTCAACGGTTCAGGCTGCATCACCTGCGCCGGCGTATCCAAAGCGTGTGGCCGCCCCGCCCCCAGTAGCAGAATCCGATCGCAGTAACGCGCTGCAAGGTTCAAGTCGTGAAGGATCACCAACACCGCCGCCCCTCGATCAGCAAAGGTGCGAATGGCTTGCAAGGTGGTGTGTTGATGCAGGGGGTCCAACATCGACGTCGGCTCATCCAACAGCAACGTCTGCCCCGCCTCGCCCGGCCATAACTGCGCCAGCACCCGTGCCAGGTGCACCCGCTGACGCTCGCCACCGGACAGCGCCAGGTAGCTGCGGCCGCTCAAGTGGCCGACATCTGCCGCTTGCAGGGCCGCCTCAATGATCTCGTCATCGCGGTCTCGCCCGGTCTGATGAGGCAAGCGCCCCATGCCGACTACCTCTTCGACACGGAAAGCAAAGTCCAGCGTCGAGCTTTGCGGCAATACCGCCAGGCGCTGCGCCCGCTGCGCACCACTCCACTCGTTCAACGGGCGTTGATCCAACCACACCTTGCCTTGGTCGGGGTGCAGCTCACCGCACAATCCACCGAGCAGTGTACTTTTACCCGCACCATTGGGGCCCAGCACGCCGAGTACTTCCCCCGGCAACAGATCAAGCGTGACATCCGCCAACACAGTTTTGCGACCACGACGGATCTGCAAGTCTTCCACACGCAGCATCAGGCACGCCCCCGCAACAACAGGTAAAGAAAAAACGGCGCGCCGATAAATGCAGTGACGATACCGATCGGCAACTCAGCCGGTGCCAGCGCAAGCCGTGCAACCAGATCGGCAAACAACAACAGGCTCGCACCTGCCAGAACAGATGCCGGCAACAACACCCGATGGTCCGGCCCTGCCAGCAAACGCACCAGATGCGGCACTACCAGCCCTACAAAACCAATCATGCCCGCGGCAGCCACCGCTGCCCCGACGCCCAGCGCCGTGCAGAAAACCAATTCGCGCTTGAGCCCTTCCACATCGATGCCGAGATGATTGGCCTCCGACTCACCCAGCAGCAAGGCATTCAACGCCTTGGCCCGGCGCGGCAACCACAGCGCCACGCCCGCGCTCACCAGCAACAATGGCCATAACCGCGAATAGCTCGCGCCGTTGAGGCTGCCCAGGTTCCAAAAGGTCAGGGTGCGCAGGGTGGCGTCGTCGGCCAGGTAGGTAAACAGGCCCACCGCCGAACTGGCGAGCGCCGTGAGAGCAATGCCGGCAAGCAGCATGGTCGCGACGTTGGTCTGGCCGTTACGCCGCCCCAGTCGATAGACCAGTGCAGTCACACCCAGCCCACCCAGGAATGCACACAGCGACAGAAGATAGGGGCCAAACGCATCCGGCAAACCGCCGAAAAACGCCCCCCCGACAATCGCCACCGCCGCCCCCAGCGCAGCGCCACTGGAAACCCCCACCAAGCCTGGATCAGCCAAGGGATTGCGGAACAGTCCCTGCATCGCCACCCCAGACAAGGCCAACACACCACCGACGGCCAAGCCCAGCAACGTGCGCGGCAACCGGATCTGCCCCAGAATCAGCTCAGCCTGCTCCAGCCCATGCGCCTCAATCGGCAACCCCATCAAGCGCAAGGCGGCCTTGAGCGTATCCAACAGGGGCAAGCTGACCGGCCCCAGCGCCAGCGAAAGCCAGATAGCCAAGACACACAACAGCGCCAGCCCAACAAACAGCGTCTTCGGTTTTACCAGAGTGGTCATGGGGCTGGCTTGGCCTGGGACGGGTAGAACCCGGCAGATAGATCCGCGAGGCTTTGCGGTAAACGTGGCCCGAGCCCGCCGACCAGCAATGTAGGATCGACCTCAAATACCCGCCCAGCCTTGGCCGCCGGCGTGGAAGCCAGGATCGGATTCTCTTTGAACAGTGCGGCACGCGCCGCATCCCCGGTCAGGGCACGATCCGCAAACACCAACACATCCGGGCTCAACCCCGCCAACGACTCCAACGAAAACGGTTTGTAGCCAGTATGCGTCGCCAGGTTGCGTCCGCCCGCCTGCTGCAACATCCAGTCAGCCGCCGTGTCTTTGCCCGCGATCAGCGGCTTGCCGCCTGCATGCCCCAGCAACAGCAATACGCCGGGGGCCTTTTGGGTGGTCTGAGCCTTGGCGACCCAGCGCTTCTGCTGGCCCAGCGCCTGCTCATATCCGGTAAACAATTCGTTGGCCCTGGCCTCAGCGCCCAGCAACTTGCCAAGGTGCTGAAGGTTGCCCTTCAACGTCGGCAAGTCCGGCTGCGCGGAAAACATCTCCACCTGCACACCTGCGCTACGGATCTGCGCCAGGATGGGCGGCGGGCCCATTTCTTCAGTACCCACCAACACCTGCGGACGCAGACTCAAGATGCCTTCAGCCGACAACTGCCTCTGGTAGCCAATGCTCGGCAACGCCTTGAGCGACTCCGGATGCTGGCTGGTGGTGTCCACCCCCACCAATTTCGCCTCACCGCCCAAGGCCGTCACCCACTCCGACAGCGCCCCACCGGCACTCACCCAACGTTGTGGCAGTTCAGAGGCTTGTGCCCCAGGGTTGACCAGCAGTCCGACAACAAGCGCAATAGCACTGGCACTCAGGCGCATAACAGGGTTTCCTTCCAGGGGCAGGGCCGCTCAAACGCTCATCAATGTGACAGATGATTCCTGCCCCGCATCGTATTGAGCGCCCGGTCGGCTAACGGGCGAAGCCGGCATTTGATAATTGTTTGCATTTGAACGTCAAGGCACTTAAGGACTGAAATGAAGTTTCTCTGCCCCTCCGATACCCTCGGGCCAGACAGCAGCCTCGGTTTTGAAATCGATGGTTGCAAATTGTTGGCCGTGCGCCGGGACGGCGTTGCCTACTTCTATATCAACCGTTGCCCCCATCGCGGTATTCCACTGGAATGGCAGCCCAACCGGTTCCTCGACGACAGCGCCAGCCTGATCCAATGCGCCACCCACGGCGCGCTGTTCCTGATCGAGAGCGGCGAGTGCATCTCCGGCCCTTGCGCCGGACAAAGCCTCACCGCCCTGCCCGGCCGCGAAGACGCCCAGGGGCTGTGGGTGGAACTCTAGTCGAGCAGCACGTCCAGGCGCCGGTCCACGCATATTTCTTCGGATGTCACGCGCACGCCATACGCCAGCACTTCAACCCCGGCCGCCTTGGCTTCGCGCAGGGCTGCAGCGTAAGCCGCATCGATCTCCACGGCCGGGCGCACGGCATCAATCCCCGAGAGGTTGACGCAATACAACTGCACCGCCCGCACACCGTCACGCGCCAGATAGGCCAGTTCGCGCAAATGCTTGGCGCCTCGCTGGGTTACCGCATCGGGGAAGGCGGCCACCGAAGTACCGTCGAAACCCAGGGTCACACTTTTGACTTCGACGTAGGCCGCGCCGTCGGGATAGTCCAGACGGAAGTCGATGCGGCTTTTCTCTTGACCGTAAGGCACTTCGCGCTTCAAGGCGGTGAAGCCGTTCAGCTCGGTGATGACCCCCGCATGCAACGCCTCCTCGACCAACTGATTGGCACGCGCCGTGTTCACACACGCCAAGCGGCCCTGAGGTGTCTCGGCAATTTCCCAGGTGCCGGGCAACTTGCGCTTGGGGTCATTGGAGCGACTGAACCAGACCTGCCCACCTTCGACCATGCAATTGAGCATCGAGCCGGTGTTGGGGCAGTGAATGGTCAGCAATTCGCCGGTAACGGTTTCGATATCGGTAAGAAAACGCTTGTAGCGACGAATCAACCGCGCTTCTTCGAGGGGAGGATGAAAGCGCATCAGCCTTGCCAGCTCCGCAATCCACGGGCGATCCGCTCCACCGCTTCCTGTAGCCGATCGAGGTTTTGCGTGTAGGCAAAACGCACATGGTGACCGGCCTGATAGCGGCCAAAGTCCAGGCCAGGCGTGAAGGCCACATGCTCGGTTTCGAGGAAGTGGCGGCAGAATGCGAAGGCATCACCGCCGAACGCGCTGATATCGGCATACAAATAGAACGCCCCTTCAGGCTCTACCGCAATGCCGAACCCCAACTCGCGCAAGGCGGGCAGCAAGAAGTCGCGACGGCGTCCGAATTCAGCGCGCCGCTCCTCCAGAATGCTCAGGGTTTGCGGGGTAAAACAGGCCAATGCCGCGTGTTGCGCCATGCTCGGCGCACTGATGTAGAGGTTTTGCGCGAGCTTCTCCAATTCACCCACCGCCGCTGGCGGCGCCACCAGCCAACCCAGGCGCCAACCGGTCATGCCGAAATACTTCGAAAAACTATTCAGGACGAACGCATCGTCGTCCACTTCCAGCACGCTAGCCGCATCGGTGCCGTAGGTGAGGCCATGGTAAATCTCATCCACCACCAGATGGCCGTTGCGTGCCTTGATCGCGCCGGAAAGCTCGGCCAATTCGTCGCGGGTGAGAATCGTGCCGGTCGGGTTGGCTGGGGACGCCACCAATGCGCCGACACTGTCCTGATCCCAATGCTTGGCCACCAGGTCGGCGGTCAACTGATAGCGCACCTCCGGGCCGACCGGAACTAGTTGCGCCGCGCCCTCCACCAAGCGAAGGAAGTGGCGATTGCAAGGATAGCCAGGGTCGGCGAGCAGCCAATGCTTGCCCGGATCCACCAGCAAACTGCTGGCGAGCAGCAATGCGCCGGAGCCGCCGGGCGTGATCAGGATACGCTCGGGGTCCACGTCCAGCCCGTAGCGCTGCTGATAGAAACCGCTGATTGCCCCGCGCAACTCAGGCAAGCCACGGGCGGCGGTATAGCGCGTCTTGCCGTTGGCCAACGCTGCCTGGCCGGCCTGGATGATCGGTTCGGCGGTGGTGAAGTCCGGTTCGCCGATCTCCAGGTGGATCACGTCATGACCGGCGGCCTGCAGCTCATTGGCGCGCGCCAGCAATGCCATGACATGAAAAGGTTCGATGGCGCGACTGCGCGCACTGTAGGGCTGAGCCATTAGCCTTCCTTAACGGTGAGGACAAAATCTGGATTCTACCGAACCCGCGCCGTAAAACATGTTCTATTGACTGCCCGACGGCAGGCGCCGTCCGGGCAAGCGCCAGCAAAACGACTAAAATCTACATCTGAGGCAACACATAGCCAGCAACGACGGGCTGATGCAGTTTGCAACCCCATTGCCGTGGGCCTCGACAACCGGGAGTGGCGCACCCCGAATCTATCTGGTAAGTTCGCCCGCTTGCAGCCGCAGGGCCGGCAGGTGTCGGTGACGTTGCAATCCTGCGCAATGGATTAGAAGAGTGAGAGGCGGTCTATTCATGTCCACCCAAGCAAAGCAACAGCAGACTCAAGGCCTCAATGGCTTCGAACCTTACGTAGAAAAGAAAGGTGAGGAGTACATGGGCGAGCCCATGCGCGAGCACTTCACCAAGATCCTGAACAAGTGGAAACAGGACTTGATGCAGGAGGTCGACCGCACGGTTGACCATATGAAGGACGAAGCAGCCAACTTCCCTGACCCGGCCGACCGTGCCAGCCAGGAAGAAGAATTCGCCCTTGAACTGCGCGCCCGTGATCGCGAGCGCAAGTTGATCAAGAAGATCGACAAGACGCTGCAGCTGATCAAGGACGAAGAATACGGCTGGTGCGAATCCTGCGGTGTCGAGATCGGCATCCGTCGCCTGGAAGCCCGCCCAACCGCGGACCTCTGCGTAGACTGCAAGACCTTGGCTGAAATCAAGGAAAAACAGGTCGGCAAGTAATCCAGCCGAGCTAAACGAATGGGGCGTGCGAACGCTCCATTTTTGTTTCTGGCGTTTACCGAATTTCCAGTAGTATCCGGCCCATGACAGCCTCTACCTATATCGGGCGCTTTGCCCCCACACCCAGCGGCCATTTGCATTTCGGCTCCCTGGTCGCCGCACTCGCCTCCTACATCGACGCCCGCGCCAGCCACGGCCTATGGCTGATGCGTATGGAAGACCTTGACCCACCCCGCGAAGAACCCGGCGCACAGGCAGCAATCCTGCACGCGCTGGAAAGCTATGGCTTCGAGTGGGACGGTGCACTGATCCGACAAAGCGAGCGGCACGAGGCCTACGCCAAAGTCCTGAACGACCTGTTCAACCACGGCCTGGCCTACGCCTGCACCTGTTCACGCAAACAGCTTGAACCCTACAACGGGATCTACCCGGGCCTGTGTCGCAATGCTGGCCACGACCAGCAAGACGCCGCCATCCGTTTGCGTGTTCCCGAGCTTGAGTACCACTTTACCGACCGCGTCCAGGGCGAATTCCGTCAGCACCTGGGCCGCGACGTGGGCGATTTCGTCATCCGTCGCCGCGACGGCCTGTACGCCTATCAACTGGCGGTGGTACTCGACGATGCGTGGCAAGGTGTGACCGATATCGTGCGAGGTGCCGACCTGCTGGACTCGACGCCACGCCAGCTCTACCTGCAAGAACTGCTCGGCCTGCGCCAACCGCGCTACCTGCACGTGCCGCTGATCATCCAGCCGGACGGCAATAAACTGGGCAAATCCTACCGTTCGCCGCCGTTGACACCTGACCAGGCCACGCCTTTGCTATTGAGGGCATTACGCGCCCTAGGCCAGCAACCCGGCGACGAACTGTTGCACGCCAGCCCGCGAGAACTGCTGGATTGGGGTATTGCGCACTGGGATGCCACGCAGATCCCGCGCACACTCACGCTGGCCGAAGCGCAATTGAGCTGAAGGCGCTTGCAGCTTGCCAAGCATCCGTTACCATCGCCGCACGTTTTTACACAGAGGCCAACATGTACATCTATCGATTGGTCCTGCTGCTGGTCGTCGGGATCTACCTGTTTTCCCCCGCCATCATGGATTGGTGGATCGACGCCACGGGCGCCTGGTATCGCCCTTATCTGCTGTGGCTAATCCTGATCGTCGTGACTTTCATCCTGCAGAGCCAAAAAGATGCCGATGAGCTTTAGCCTCACCCAGATGCTGCTGATCAGCGCCGCCTACCTGGCCGCGTTGTTCGGAGTCGCCTGGATCAGTGAGCGCGGAATGATTCCGCGGGCGATCATTCGCCATCCGTTGACCTACACCTTGTCCCTCGGCGTCTACGCCAGTGCCTGGGCGTTCTATGGCACCGTGGGCCTGGCCTATCAGTACGGTTATGGTTTTCTGTCCAGCTATCTGGGGGTGTCCGGCGCGTTTCTGCTGGCGCCGGTGCTGCTGTACCCGATCCTGAAGATCACCCGCACCTACCAATTATCTTCCCTGGCCGACCTGTTTGCCTTCCGTTTTCGCAGCACCTGGGCCGGCGCGCTGACCACCGTTTTCATGCTGATCGGCGTGCTGCCGTTGCTGGCCCTGCAAATCCAGGCGGTGGCCGACTCCATCAGCATCCTGACCCGCGAGCCGGTGCAACATCGCGTAGCGCTGGCCTTCTGTGCGCTGATCACCCTGTTCACGATTTTCTTCGGTTCGCGCCATATCGCCACCCGCGAAAAACATGAAGGCCTGGTGTTTGCGATTGCCTTTGAGTCGGTGATCAAGCTGATCGCCATCGGCGGCGTCGGCCTGTATGCGCTCTATGGCGTATTCGATGGCCCGCAACAGCTGGAACTGTGGCTGCTGCAAAACCAGACCGCCCTCGCCGCCCTGCACACGCCTTTGCAGGAAGGCCCATGGCGCACGCTGCTGCTGGTGTTCTTCGCCTCGGCCATCGTGATGCCGCACATGTACCACATGACCTTCACCGAGAACCTCAACCCGCGCTCGCTGGTCAGCGCCAGCTGGGGCTTGCCGTTGTTCCTGTTGTTGATGAGCCTGGCGGTGCCGCTGATCTTGTGGGCCGGCCTGAAACTGGGGGCCACCACCAACCCTGAATACTTCACCCTCGGCATCGGCATTGCCGCCAACAGCCCAGCCTTGGCGCTGTTGGCTTATGTGGGTGGATTGTCAGCGGCGAGCGGGCTGATCATCGTCACGACCCTGGCACTGTCCGGCATGGCGCTGAATCACTTGGTGCTGCCGCTGTACCAGCCGCCGGCCGAGGGCAATATCTACCGTTGGCTGAAATGGACACGCCGCGCGCTGATCGTCGCGATCATCATGGCCGGCTACGGGTTCTACCTGTTGCTGGGCGCCGGGCAGGACCTGGCCAACCTGGGCATCGTTGCGTTTGTCGCCACTTTGCAGTTCCTGCCGGGCGTGCTGTCGGTTTTGTACTGGCCGACCGCCAATCGCCGTGGTTTCATCGCCGGTTTGCTGGCCGGGATCCTGGTGTGGATCGTGACCATGCTGTTGCCGCTGGTCGGTAACCTGCAGGGCTTCTACATCCCGTTGTTGAACATGATCTACGTGCTCGATGACACCAGTTGGCACATGGCCGCGATTGCCTCCCTGGCCACCAACGTCCTGATGTTCACCCTGATCTCGTTGTTCACCAACGCCAGCCCGGAAGAAACCAGCGCCGCCGAAGCCTGCGCGGTGGACAACGTGCGTCGCCCACAGCGCCGCGAATTGCACGCAGCTTCGCCCCAGGAGTTCGCCACACAGCTGGCCAAACCCTTGGGCGCCAAGGCTGCGCAAAAGGAAGTCGAACAGGCACTACGGGATCTCTATCTCCCGTTCGACGAGCGTCGCCCTTACGCATTGCGCCGCCTGCGTGACCGTATCGAAGCCAACCTGTCCGGCCTGATGGGCCCCAGCGTATCCCAGGACATGGTGGAAACCTTCCTGCCCTACAAGGCCGGCGGCGAAAACTACGTCACCGAAGACATCCATTTCATCGAGAGCCGGCTGGAGGATTACCACTCACGCCTCACCGGCCTCGCAGCCGAACTCGACGCCCTGCGCCGCTACCACCGCCAGACCCTGCAGGAACTGCCGATGGGCGTGTGTTCCCTGGCCAAGGATCAAGAGATCCTGATGTGGAACAAGGCCATGGAAGAACTTACCGGGATCGCCGCGCAGCGCGTGGTCGGTTCACGCCTGAACACGCTTGGCGATCCGTGGAAAGAACTGCTCCAAGGCTTCATCAACCTGCCCGACGAGCACTTGCACAAACAGCACCTGGCGCTCGACGGCCAGACCCGCTGGCTCAACCTGCACAAAGCCGCGATCGACGAGCCCCTGGCACCCGGTAACAGCGGCTTGGTGTTGCTGGTGGAAGACCTGACCGAAACCCAGATGCTCGAAGACAAGCTGGTGCACTCCGAGCGTCTGGCCAGCATCGGCCGGCTGGCGGCGGGCGTGGCCCATGAAATCGGCAATCCGATCACCGGTATCGCCTGCCTGGCGCAAAACCTGCGCGAAGAACGCGAAGAAGACGGCGAAATCACCGAAATCAGCGGGCAGATCCTCGAACAGACCAAGCGCGTCTCACGCATCGTGCAGTCGCTGATGAGCTTCGCCCACGCCGGCGCCCATCAGAATCAGGATGAAGCGGTATGCCTGGCCGAAGTGGCGCAGGATGCCATTGGGCTGCTGGCCTTGAACCGGCGCAATTTCGAAGTACAGTTTTTCAATTTGTGCGATCCCGACCATTGGGTCGATGGCGACTCACAACGCCTGGCCCAAGTGCTGATCAACCTGCTGTCAAACGCCCGTGACGCCACTCCGGCCGGCGGTGCGGTACGCGTCAAGACCGAGGCTTTCGAACATACGGTCGATCTGATCGTCGAAGATGAAGGTAGCGGTATTCCACAGAACATCATGGATCGATTGTTCGAACCCTTCTTCACCACCAAGGACCCAGGTGAAGGTACCGGTCTGGGCCTTGCACTGGTCTATTCCATCGTTGAAGAGCATTATGGACAAATCACCATCGACAGCCCGGCTGACACCGAAAGCCAACGCGGCACCCGTATTCGGGTGACCTTGCCGCGTCATGTCGAAGCGACGTCCGCTGTGAACTGAGACCGTCGAGAGAATTGAATCAATGCCGCACATTTTGATCGTCGAAGACGAAACCATTATCCGCTCTGCCTTGCGTCGCCTGCTTGAACGTAATCAGTACCAGGTCAGCGAAGCCGGCTCGGTGCAGGAAGCCCAGGAGCGTTTCAGCATTCCCACGTTCGACCTGATTGTCAGTGACCTGCGCCTGCCTGGGGCACCTGGCACCGAGTTGATCAAGCTTGGCCAGGGCACCCCGGTGCTGATCATGACCAGCTACGCCAGCCTGCGTTCGGCGGTCGACTCCATGAAGATGGGCGCGGTGGACTACATCGCCAAACCTTTCGACCATGACGAGATGCTTCAGGCCGTGGCCCGCATCCTGCGTGACCGCCAGTCGGCCAGCAGTGCTCCCGCCGAACAACGGCCAGTCGGCAAAGCTGCCGACAAACCGGGCGTGGACAACAGCAACGGCGAGATCGGCATCATCGGCTCCTGCCCTCCGATGCAGGACCTGTACGGCAAGATCCGCAAAGTAGCGCCGACTGACTCCAATGTCTTGATCCAGGGCGAGTCCGGCACCGGTAAAGAACTGGTGGCCCGTGCCCTGCACAACCTGTCCAAGCGTGCCAAGGCGCCGATGATTTCGGTGAACTGCGCAGCGATCCCCGAATCGCTGATCGAGTCCGAACTGTTCGGCCACGAGAAAGGCGCATTCACCGGCGCCAGCGCCGGGCGTGCTGGCCTGGTCGAAGCGGCGGACGGCGGCACGTTGTTCCTTGATGAAATCGGTGAGCTGCCGCTGGAAGCCCAAGCGCGGCTGTTGCGTGTGCTACAGGAAGGCGAAATTCGTCGCGTAGGCTCGGTGCAGTCGCAAAAGGTCGATGTGCGCCTGATCGCAGCGACTCACCGCGACCTCAAGAGCCTGGCCAAGATCGGCCAGTTCCGTGAAGACTTGTATTACCGCCTGCATGTGATCGCCCTCAAGCTGCCGGCCCTGCGTGAGCGTGGCGCCGACGTCAACGAGATCGCCAACGCCTTCCTGCTGCGCCAGAGCGCGCGCATCAACCGTACCGACCTGAAGTTCGCGCCAGACGCCGAGCAGGCGATCCGGCATTACTCGTGGCCAGGTAACGTGCGGGAGCTGGAGAATGCGGTGGAGCGTGCGGTGATCCTGTCGGAGAGCCCGGAGATTTCCGCCGAACTGCTGGGCATCGATATCGAGCTGAGTGACCTGGACGACGACGACTTCATCGGTCTGGCCCCACAGCAGGGCGGTAGCAATACCAGCCATGAGCCGACGGAAGATTTGTCACTGGAAGATTATTTCCAGCATTTCGTCCTTGAGCACCAGGACCACATGACCGAGACCGAACTCGCGCGCAAGCTGGGCGTGAGCCGTAAATGCCTGTGGGAACGCCGCCAGCGCCTGGGCATTCCACGGCGCAAGACCGGTGTGGCCAGCGAAAGCTGAGGGCGCGCCCACAGGTAACACCCACCGATGTGAAAAAACTGTTACCGCGGATATTTCGCGTAACAAAAGCCGGGGCTTACGGTAACGAAGCCCCGGCTTTTTTTGGTCCGTCAAAAACCCGAAACCACCTCAAACCCCCGGTTTTACTGGGCGGCGCAAAAGTTGGCACGCACCCTGCTATATGCTTAGTACAAAAACAATAACAAGCTTTGTACAAGACAATAAAAATAAGACGAATCGACTCACGCATAACAAAAACAACACGGCGGAGGCGCAGCTAACTGATTCTTTTGGAGAGGCGTTGCATTTGGGGCTTGCCCCGCAACCAGGCCGAGAACAACAAAAACTGCCCTAAGGCAGAGCCTGAACTGGTTGGATCGTAGATCAGCAACACAGCGACCAAAGCAATCCGTTTGCTCTTGACTCCCGATTGGGAGTGTCATGAAGGTGAAACTTCGTGGCGAGGGCGATCAACAAAAACAAGAAGCCCGAAATCAATAATAAAAATAGAGCACGCAACTACTTCTGGGGGAGCTTCGGCTCCCCTTGTAGTTTCCGGGATTTGACCTTTCAAGGCTTATGGCGCAATGCCTGTAGCTTGTTCCTACACCATCCCCTGACTAAATGCTAGAATCCCCGCCCATCATGCGGTCATTCTTCGTTATGGCCGAACATTCCTTCAAACAGTGCATCCCATGCTGAAGAAGTTGTTCCAGTCATTCCGTTCTCCCTTGCGTCGTACGCAACACAAACGCAGCACGCCTGAAGTGCTCAATAGCAGCCAGCATTCGCTGCAGCGCGCTCAATTCAGCCGTTATGCCGTGAATATCGTCGAACGCCTGCAGAACGCTGGCTACCAGGCTTACCTGGTCGGTGGCTGTGTGCGCGACATGCTGCTCAATATCACGCCCAAGGACTTCGACGTCGCCACCAGCGCCACGCCCGAACAAGTGCGCGCCGAGTTCCGTAATGCGCGGATCATCGGCCGACGCTTCAAGCTGGTGCATATCCACTTCGGTCGCGAAATCATCGAAGTCGCGACGTTCCGTGCCGGCCACCCGCAAAACGATGAAGAGGAAGACACCAATCAGTCCTCCCGCAACGAAAGCGGGCGCATCCTGCGCGACAACGTCTACGGCACCCTGGAAGAAGACGCGCAACGCCGCGACTTCACCATCAACGCCCTGTATTACGACCCGGTCAGCGAGCGCATCCTCGATTACGCCAATGGCGTACACGATATTCGTAACAACCTGATTCGCCTGATCGGCGATCCGGTTCAACGCTACCAGGAAGACCCGGTGCGCATGCTGCGGGCCGTGCGGTTTGCCGCCAAGCTGAACTTCGGTATTGAGCGCCATACCGCCGCGCCGATTCGCGAACTGGCACCGATGCTGCGGGAGATCCCATCGGCACGCCTGTTCGAAGAAGTGCTCAAGCTGTTCCTCTCGGGTTATGCCGCCGACACCTTCGAAATGCTGGTGGACCTGCAGTTGTTCGACCCACTGTTCCCGGCCAGCGCCGAGGCTTTGGAGTACAACCCGACGTACACCCACACCTTGATCAGCGAAGCGCTGATCAACACCGACCTGCGCATCAAGCAGAACAAGCCGGTCACCCCGGCGTTCCTGTTTGCCGCCTTGCTGTGGCCAGCGTTGCCCAAACGCGTACTGCGCTTGCAGGAGCGCGGCATGCCACCGATCCCGGCCATGCAGGAAGCCGCGCATGAGTTGATCGCCGAGCAGTGCCAGCGCATCGCCATCCCGAAACGCTTCACTATGCCGATCCGCGAGATCTGGGACATGCAGGAGCGCCTGCCACGCCGCAGCGGTAAACGCGCCGACCTGTTGCTGGACAACCCGCGCTTCCGCGCCGGCTACGACTTCCTGCTGTTGCGTGAAAGCGCTGGCGAGCAGACCGATGGCCTGGGTGAATGGTGGACCGATTACCAGGACGCCAATGACAGCGAGCGCCGCGACATGATTCGTGACCTCGGCAGCAAAGGCGACGGCGAAGGGCCGAAGAAGCGTCGTCGCAGCGGCACCAAGCGCAAGCGCAGCGCGGCCGATACCTCGGGCGAATAAACGTGGAACGCATCTACATCGGCATGGGCAGCAACCTGGCGGCCCCGGACCAGCAATTGCGCAGCGCTATCGAAGCACTGGCGCAATTGCCGGGCACCACCGTCGCTGGTGTGTCCGCGTTTTATCAGAGTGATTCCCTGCTTCCAGGCCAGCCGCGCTACACCAATGCGGTTGCCGCCGTGGATAGCCATCTGGCGCCCCTTGAGTTGCTGGATGCACTGCAAGCCATCGAAAACGATCAAGGTCGCGAACGTCTTGAGCGCTGGGGCCCGCGCACGCTCGACCTGGACATCTTGCTGTTTGGCGATCACCTGATCGACGAACCGCGCCTCAAGGTCCCGCACTATCAGATGCACCTGCGGGCTTTTGTGCTGTACCCGTTGGCCGAACTGGCGCCCGCCAGCCTGGCGTTACCCGATGGCCAAACCCTCGATGACTTGCTGGCAGCCTGCCCGTTTGTCGGTCTGGAACGCCTCACAGTTGCTGAATCGCGTCAGTAACAGCGGTAACACCGCCATCGTAACAA
The DNA here is from genome assembly GCF_049897885.1 of Pseudomonas sp. DWRC2-2. Classification (NCBI taxonomy): domain Bacteria; kingdom Pseudomonadati; phylum Pseudomonadota; class Gammaproteobacteria; order Pseudomonadales; family Pseudomonadaceae; genus Pseudomonas; species Pseudomonas sp. DWRC2-2. Next base: position 286,002 of record NZ_JAFCXD010000007.1, on the reverse strand, counting down.
TGCGGTAACACATCCAATTGACTTCCCGTGTCCTCCTCACGACTATAGGCGTCCCGCTGCCGCCAACCCGGCGCTAAAGGGCGCAATCCAGGCCATATAAGCACTGCTCTCAAGACCGTGCGCCTGTATAAACGAAGACTCACGCGCGTTACTCGCTGTTTCCAAGCGCCTGAATGAGGACCCTTTTCATGCCAGACATTACCCTGACCACCTTGCAGAGCCTCAAGCTCAAAGGTGAAAAAATCGCCATGCTGACCTGCTATGACGCCACCTTCGCCCACGCCAGTTGCCAGGCCGGGGTTGAAGTGTTGCTGGTGGGCGACTCCCTTGGCATGGTTCTTCAAGGGAATGACAGCACCCTGCCCGTCACCACCGATGAACTTGCGTACCACACCGCCAGCGTCAAGCGCGGCAACGACGGTGCGTTCATCATCGCCGACCTGCCGTTCATGGGTTACGCGACGCTCGAACAGACCTTCCAGAATGCTGGCAAGCTGATGCAAGCCGGCGCGCACATGATCAAAGTCGAAGGCGCGGTGTGGCTGGCCGAGTCAATCCGCCTGCTGGCGGAACGCGGCGTGCCGGTGTGTGCGCACATGGGCCTGACGCCACAGTCGGTGAACATCCTCGGCGGCTACAAGGTACAAGGCCGCAATGAGGCCCAGGCGCGGCAGATGCGCGCCGATGCCATCGCCCTGGAACAGGCGGGCGCGGCAATGATCCTGCTCGAATGCGTGCCAAGCGAACTGGCGGCAGAAATCACCCAGGCGGTGAAAGTGCCGGTGATCGGGATTGGCGCAGGCTCGGCCACCGATGGCCAGGTGCTGGTGCTGCACGACATGCTCGGCCTGTCGATCAGCGGCCGTGTGCCAAAGTTCGTGAAGAACTTCATGGCCGGCCAGGACAGCATTCACGCTGCATTGAGCGCCTACGTCGCCGAAGTCAAAGGCGTGACCTTCCCTGGCGCTGAACACGGATTCTCTGCATGAACACCGTAAAAACCGTACGTGAACTGCGGGCTGCGGTGACCCACGCCCGCAATGCCGGCAAGCGCATTGGCTTTGTGCCGACCATGGGCAACCTGCACAGCGGCCATGCCACGTTGGTGACCAAGGCCGCCCAGCAGGCGGATTTCGTGGTGGCCAGCATCTTCGTCAACCCGCTGCAGTTTGGTGCTGGCGAAGACTTGGACAAGTATCCGCGCACACTCGCCGCCGACCAGGAAAAACTGCTGCAAGCGGGCTGCAACCTGTTGTTCGCGCCCACCGTCGAGGAAATGTACCCCGGCGGCATGACCGGCCAGACCCGCGTCAGCGTGCCACAATTATCTGAAGGCCTGTGCGGCGCCAGCCGTCCGGGGCATTTTGAAGGCGTGGCGACGGTGGTCAGCAAGCTGTTCAACATGGTCCAGCCGGACATGGCGGTGTTTGGCCAGAAGGATTACCAGCAACTGGCGGTGATCCGCGCCATGGTCCACGACCTGAACATGCCGATCCAGATCATCGGCGAGCCCACCGTGCGCGCCGACGACGGCCTCGCGCTGTCGTCGCGTAACGGCTACCTCACCGACGAACAACGGGCCATTGCGCCGGTGCTGTACCGCAGCCTCAGCCAGATTGGCGCCGCGATCAAAGCCGGTGACCACGACTTCGCCAAGCTGCGCGCCGAACAGGTCCAGCAGATCGAAGCCGCCGGGTTGCGCCTGGACTACCTCGAAGTTCGCCAGGGTGTGCATCTGCGTCCGGCCACGGCCGAAGATCGGGATATCGTGATCCTGGTAGCCGCCTATCTCGGCGCTACCCGACTCATCGACAACCTGCACCTGACCCTCGACTGACCCCTTTCAGTCACCCTCCTCGCTGCGTCAATAAAAAGGGCCGGTATAAAAAAGTACCGGCCTTAGCGCAGACAAAGCCAAGACATATCGACACGCTAGGTTTAATGTAATCGCCCTGCGCTATGGTTAGCGCTGTCCGGAACCCAATGCTTGATCAAAGACTGGACGTTCCGGGCTTAGAAGTGTCCTAAAGGCAGTCCCCGTAATAAAAGGAAACCCGCAGCGATGGCGTACTACCGCACTCCTCATGACGTTACCGCTCTGCCCGCCTGGCAAGCGCTCAATCAACATCGCCAAGCCATGCAGGATTTCAGCATGCGCGAAGCGTTCAATGCCGATCCTCAGCGTTTTTCCCAGTTCACCCTGAGCAGCTGCGGACTTTTCCTCGATTACTCGAAAAACCTGATCACCAGCGAAACCCGCGACCTGCTCGTGGGCCTCGCCAAAGAAGTCGGCCTGAAAGACGCGATCAACTCGCTGTACGCCGGCGAACCGGTCAACTCCTCCGAAGGCCGCCCGGCCCTGCACACCGCCCTGCGCCGCCCGGTAGGCGACAAGCTATCGGTGAACGGCGTGAACATCATGCCGGACGTGCACAAGGTGCTGAACCAGATCACTGACCTGGTCGGCCGTATTCATGATGGCCTGTGGCGTGGCTACACCGAGAAGCCGATCACCGACGTGGTGAACATCGGTATCGGTGGCTCGTTCCTCGGCCCGGAGCTGGTCTCCGAAGCGCTGTTGTCCTACGCCCACAAAGGCGTGCGCTGCCACTACCTGGCGAACATCGACGGCAGCGAGTTCCACGAGCTGACCATGAAGCTGCGCGCCGAGACCACGTTGTTCATCGTCTCGTCGAAATCCTTCAACACCCTGGAAACCCTGAAAAACGCCCAGGCCGCCCGCGCCTGGTACCTGGCCCAGGGTGGCTCGGAAGCCGAGCTGTACCGCCACTTCATCGCCGTATCGAGCAACAACGCGGCGGCGGTGGCTTTTGGTATCCGCGAAGAAAACATCTTCCCGATGTGGGACTGGGTCGGCGGTCGTTACTCGCTGTGGTCGGCCATCGGTTTGCCCATCGCCCTGGCGATCGGCATGTCCAACTTCAAGGAGCTGCTGTCCGGTGCCTACACCATGGACCAGCATTTCCAGAACGCACCGTTCGAACAGAACATGCCGGTGCTGCTGGGTCTGCTGGGCGTGTGGTACGGCAACTTCTGGGGCGCGCAGAGCCATGCGATCCTGCCGTACGACCACTACCTGCGTAACATCACCAAGCACTTGCAACAGCTGGACATGGAATCCAACGGCAAGAGCGTGCGCCAGGACGGCACGCCCGTCGCCACCGATACCGGCCCAGTGATCTGGGGTGGCGTAGGTTGCAACGGCCAACACGCCTACCACCAGTTGCTGCACCAGGGGACCCAACTGATCCCGGCCGACTTTATCGTGCCGATCGTCAGCTTCAACCCGGTGTCCGACCACCATCAGTGGCTGTACGCCAACTGCCTGTCCCAGAGCCAGGCGCTGATGCTCGGCAAGACCCGCGCCGAAGCCGAAGCCGAGCTGCGCGACAAGGGCATCCCGGAAGACGAAGTGCAAAAACTTGCACCGCACAAGGTGATCCCGGGCAACCGTCCGAGCAACACCATCGTGGTCGAGCGCATCAGCCCGCGTCGCTTGGGCGCTCTGGTTGCCATGTATGAGCACAAAGTGTTCGTGCAGAGCGTGATCTGGGGCATCAACGCCTTCGACCAATGGGGTGTGGAGCTGGGTAAAGAGCTGGGCAAAGGCGTCTACAACCGCCTGACCGGCGCTGAGGAAACCCTGGCCGACGATGCGTCGACCCAGGGCCTGATCAACTACTTCCGCGGTCGTCACCGCGGCTGATCCAGGTATGGCAAGGCCAACGTCCGTTTGGACGTTGGCCTTGAACCCTCCCCTTGCAGGGTGCATCTTTATGACTTGTCGCAAAAACAAGAATAAGGATCGCTCATGTTCGATATCAGCACGTTCCCCACCGCCGATGCCGTCCGCCGGGCTGCGCAACTCAGTCAAGAGGACTATCAGCGCCTCTACCGCCAATCCATCGAACAGCCGGACACCTTCTGGGCTGAACAGGCCAAAGGCTTTCTCGACTGGATCACCCCGTGGCACACCGTTCAAAGCTCAGACATCAACACTGGCGCCGCCCAGTGGTTTGCCGGCGGCCAACTGAACGTCAGCTACAACTGCATCGACCGTCACCTGGCGCAACGCGCCGATCAGCCGGCCTTCATTTGGGAGGGCGATGATCCTGCCAAATCTTCCAACATCACCTACCGCCAACTGCACCAGGACGTCAGTCGCCTGGCCAATGTGCTGAAAAGCCGTGGCGTGAAGAAAGGCGACCGGGTGTGCATCTACATGCCGATGATCCCGGAAGCGGCCTACGCCATGCTCGCCTGCACGCGGATTGGCGCGGTGCATTCCGTGGTGTTTGGTGGCTTCTCGCCGGATGCCTTGCGTGACCGTATTCTCGACGCCGACTGCCGCACGGTGATCACCGCTGACGAAGGCGTGCGCGGTGGCAAGCCGGTGGCGCTGAAACAGAATGTCGACAAAGCCCTGGCCAGTTGCCCAAATGTAAGCACAGTGCTGGTGGTAGAGCGCACTGGAGCGACCGTCAACTGGAGCGAAGGCCGCGACCTCAAGTATCAACAGGCCCTGGATGCGGCCAGCGACGACTGCCCGCCCGAGCCCATGGACGCCGAAGACCCGCTGTTCATCCTCTACACCTCCGGCAGCACCGGCAAACCCAAAGGTGTGCTGCACACCACCGGCGGCTACTTGCTGCAAGCGGCGATGACCTTCAAATACGTGCTCGACTACCGCGAGGGCGAGGTGTTCTGGTGCACCGCCGATGTGGGCTGGGTCACCGGCCACAGTTACATCGTGTACGGCCCACTGGCCAACGGCGCGACTTCGCTGATGTTCGAAGGCGTACCGAGCTACCCGGACAGCTCGCGCTTCTGGCAGGTGATCGACAAGCATAAGGTCAACATCTTCTACACCGCGCCCACCGCCTTGCGTGCTTTGATGCGCGAGGGGCACGGCCCGCTGGAGCACACCTCTCGCGCCAGCCTGCGCCTGCTGGGGAGTGTCGGTGAACCGATCAACCCGGAAGCCTGGGACTGGTACTTCAATGCCGTCGGCGAGCAGCGCTGCCCGATCGTGGACACTTGGTGGCAGACCGAGACCGGCGGCATCATGCTCAGCCCCTTGGTCAGCGCGCAGCGCATCAAGCCCGGCTGCGCGACCCAGCCGATGTTTGGCGTACAGCCCGTGCTGCTCGACGAACAGGGTAAGGAATTCAGTGGGGCCGGCAGCGGCGTGCTGGCGATCAAAGCGAGCTGGCCCGGACAGATCCGCAGCGTGTACGGCGATCCGCAGCGCATGATCGACACCTATTTCAAACCCTACCCCGGTTACTATTTCACCGGCGACGGCGCACGCCGTGATGACGACGGCGACTACTGGATCACCGGGCGCATCGACGATGTGATCAACGTGTCGGGCCATCGCATCGGCACCGCCGAGGTGGAAAGCGCCCTGGTGCTGCACGACCAGGTGGCCGAGGCCGCCGTGGTGGGCTACCCCCATGACGTCAAAGGCCAGGGCATCTATGCGTTTGTCACGCCCATGAATGGAGTGGAACCCGACGATGCGCTGAAAAAACATCTGCTGGAGCTGGTCAGCAAGGAAATCGGCAGCTTTGCCAAGCCGGAACTGATCCAATGGGCGCCGGCCTTGCCGAAAACCCGCTCCGGCAAGATCATGCGCAGGATTTTGCGCAAGATCGCCTGCAACGAACTCGACAGCCTCGGTGATACCTCGACCCTGGCCGACCCGAGTGTCGTAGAGGGCTTGATCGACAAACGCCTGAACCGATAGGAACCCCTGAGTCGCCATGGAATTTATCCGCAGCCGTATCGAAAACCAGTTGATGAGCCTGACCGGTTTGTCACTGGGCCAACTGGACCTGGAAAACCCCAAGGGTGACCCTGGTCTGTTCGGGCCCGATTCGGTGAGTTGGCAGGTCCATGGCGACTTCAGCAGCATGCTCATCGGCGGCATCAGCGCCTTGATGCTGCAAGCCTTGCACCCATTGGCCCTGGCGGGCGTGTGGGACTATTCCAACTTTCGCCAGGACATGCTCGGGCGCTTGCGGCGCACCTCGCAGTTCATCTCGGGCACGACATTTGGCTCGCGCAAAGACGCCGAATGGCTGATCGAAAAAGTCCGCACCATTCACCTGCAGGTGGTCGGCCATGCCCCGGACGGGCGACCTTACGCGGCCAGCGACCCGGAATTGCTGACCTGGGTGCATGTGGCAGAGGTCAGTAACTTCCTCGCCGCCCACTTGCGCTATCGCAACCCGAATCTATCCGGTCGAGACCAGGACCGTTACTACAGTGAAATTGCCTTGGTCGCCGAACAGCTGGGCGCGCGGCATGTTCCGCGTTCTCGGCAGGAAATTTCGGATTATCTGGCGCGCATCCGCCCGCAATTACTGTGCGACGATCGCAGCCGCGAAGTACTGCGCTTGCTCTTGAATGCGCCCTCCCCCAGCCTGCTGGCCAAACCTTTTGGCAGCCTGATGATGCAGGCCGGCATCGACCTGCTGCCGGATTGGGCCAGCGCCATGCTCGACCAACACCAAAGCCCGCTGCAACGCCAGATGATCCGTGCCGGGGTCAAGCGCAGTGCGCCGATGCTGCGATGGGCGATGCGCAACGGTTCGGTGCAACGCGCCCATCGGCGGATGGGGTTGATGTAGGCGACGGCGCATAGCTGTTAAACTTCGCGCCCTCATTTCCCCAGCAAGGCGCGCTCCATGTCTCCTCTGAATCAGGCGCTGCGCGCCGCCCTCGATCATCGCCAAGACCTGATCCATGAGCTGCACGCCCAAGGCACCGACTGCTATCGCCTGTTCCATGGCAGCCAGGAAGGCGCCGGCGGCCTGACCATCGACCGCTACGGCCCGCAATTGCTGGTGCAGAGTTTTCACCAATCCCTGGAAACTGCAGAGCTGCTGGACCTGCATCAACAGGTCAACCAGTACATGGGCCTGGAATTGTTGCTGGTGTACAACGACCGTTCCCGTGGCAACTCGCGCATCGACCGCGAAGACACGGTTTATCGTGCCGAGCCCGCTGCACTGGAAGACCTGATCGGCCATGAGTGGGGCCTCAATTACCGCGTGCGCGGCCGCCATGCCGGGCAGGACCCGCTGCTGTTCCTGGATTTGCGTAACACCCGTGGCTGGGTCAAGGCCCACAGCGCCGGCAAAAGCGTGCTGAACCTATTCGCCTACACCTGCGGCGTCGGCCTGAGCGCGGCGGCCGGTGGTGCGCGTGAGGTGTGCAACCTGGACTTCGCCGAGGGCAACCTGGCGGTCGGGCGTGAAAATGGGCTGCTCAACCCGCAATTGCCGACCATGCAGTTCGTGCAGTCGGATTACTTCCCGGCGATCCGCCAATTGGCCGGCCTGCCGATCACCCAACGACGCGGGCAAAAGCTGCCGAGTTACCCGCGCCTGGAACAACGTCAATACGACTTGGTACTGCTCGACCCGCCAGCCTGGGCCAAGAGTGCTTTCGGCACCGTCGACCTGCTGCGCGATTACCAGAGCCTGCTCAAGCCCGCACTGCTGGCCACCGCCGACAATGGCGTGCTGATTTGCTGCAACAACCTGGCGAAAGTCAGCATGGAGGACTGGCGCGAACAGGTGCTGCGTTGCGCGGAAAAGGCCGGGCGCCCCGTGCGAGAGTGGAAAATCATGACGCCAGGCGCGGACTTTCCCTCGCAGGATCAACAACCCCCGCTGAAAACCCTGATACTGCAGCTGTAAGACGTTTCCCAAAGGACCCGTTCTTCGGAACCGAAAACCCGTGCCATACTCCAAGGCACTCCTGTTTGACATAGATGGCGCCGCCCCATGCCCAAAGGATTGATTCGCGCCGCTGGCGCCTTGTTGACCGCCCTTGCCCTGTACAGCTTGCTGGGCTTTTTGATTCTCCCTGGCGTTGCCCTTCGCATTGCCAACCAGCAACTGGCCAATTACGCCACGGTGCCAGCGCGGATCGAGCGGATCGAGCTCAACCCGTTCAGCCTGGAGGTGACGGCATGGGGGTTGAAAATCGGTGAGCCGGGCAAGGAACAGGTGGGTTTTGAGCATCTCTACGCCAACCTGCAGATCGACAGCCTCTGGACTCGCGCCCTGCACCTGGCCGATGTGCAACTGGACAAACCCAGGACCGAGCTGTTGTTCGACAAGTCCGGCCAGTTGAACCTCGCGCAGTTGTTCAAGCTGCCGCCCAGCGAGCCCACCCCGACCGATCCGAATGCCAAGCCGTTTCCGCTGCGCATCGACAGCATCAAGCTGGCCGGCGGCTATGTGCATTTTGAAGACTTGCGCCCCAGCGAACCCATCGAATTCCTTTACGACAAGCTCGACTTCGAGCTGAAAAACCTCAGTACCCTACCTGAAGACAACGCCGACATGACGTTGGTGGCAGCCGGGCCTGCAGGCGGACAGATCGACTGGAAAGGTAATTTCAGCCTGGTGCCGATTACCTCCGAAGGTACCTTGAAAATCACCGATGGCAAGATGAAAGCCTGGTGGCCGTATGTACGTGACGCGCTGCCATTGGTGCTGGAAGACGGTGTGCTCAACTTCAGCACCGACTACAAATTCAGCCTGGCCAAAGAGACAGAACTGAACCTGACCAACACCGCCGCCAGCATCGCGCCATTTGCCATCAAGGCACCGGATGGCCGCCCGCTAGTGCGCTTGGAGCGCCTGGACGTCAGCGAAACCACCGTGGACCTGGCCAAACAGCAGGTCGTCGTCGGCAAGATCCGCAGTAACAAGCTGGAAACCTGGGCGGCGCTTGAGTCCGACGGGCAACTGGACTGGCAAAAACTGTTCGCCAGCCAGCCGAGCAAACCGGCCAAGCCCCCCGAGCCCAAAAATGCACCCGCCACCGCCGACTCGCCAAAAGCCGAGCCTGCGGCGCCAAGCAAGCCTTGGCAAGTACTGCTCAAGGACGTGCAACTGCGCAACTATCAGGTGCACCTGGCTGACCGGCAGGCCAAGCCGGCGGTCGCGCTGGAAGTGGGCCCGCTGAACGTCGATGTGCAAAATTTCGACAGCCTCAACCAGAGCCCCTTCACGTTGAAAGTCGACACGGGCCTGGGCAAGCAGGGCAAGGTTCAGGCGACTGGCGAGGTCAACCTCAACCCGGTCAGCGCCAAGCTGAAAGTGAATACCCAGGACATCGACCTGCGGGTCGCCCAGTCCTATATCAGCCCGTTCATCCGCCTGGAACTGCGCAGCGGCATGCTCGGCAGCAATCTCGATGTGAACCTGAAAAGCACTGATCCTTTGAAGCTCCAGGTCACCGGCAGAGCGCAGGTCGACCAGTTGCACACACTGGATACCCTCAAGACCCGCGACTTCCTCAAATGGCAGCGCCTGGTGCTAGAAGGCGTGAACTATCAGCACGGCGACAGTCTGTCGATAGACAAGGTCAACCTACTGCAGCCGTATGCACGTTTCATGATCAACGATGACCGCACCACCAACGTGGATGACCTGTTGATCCCGCAACCCGCCGACAAAACACCCAAGCCCGCCAGCAAGGAAAAACCCTTGGGCATTCGCATCGGGCAGATTGCGATCAATGACGGTTCGGCCAACTTTGCCGACTTCAGCCTGACGCCGAACTTCGCCACAGCGATTCAACAGCTAAACGGGCAGATCGGCACCATCGACAGCCGCCAGGCCAAACCGGCCAGCGTCGATATCAAGGGTAAGGTTGACCGTTATGCGCCGGTGACCATCAAGGGCAGCGTTAACCCATTCGACCCGATGGCGGCGCTGGATATCGCAACCAGCTTCAAACGCGTAGAGCTGACCACACTGACGCCCTACTCCGGCAAGTTCGCCGGTTTCCGTATCCGCAAGGGTCGCCTGAACCTCGACCTGCATTACGTGATCACCAAGGGCCAACTGAAGGCCGAGAACAAAGTGGTGGTCGAGCAGCTGCAACTGGGCGAGAAGGTCGACAGCGCCGATGCCGTGGACCTGCCGATTCGCCTGGCAATCGCCTTGCTCAAGGATTCCGACGGCAAGATTTCCATCGAACTGCCGGTGACAGGCGACCTGAACAACCCGCAGTTCAGTGTGATGCCGATTGTCTGGCAGACCCTGCGCAACCTGGTGGTGCGTGCAGCGACGGCGCCCTTCAAGTTTATCGGTGGGCTAGTGACGGGTGGCGGCTCAGAAGACCTTGGCAATGTATCGTTCGCCGCTGGGTCCAGCGAATTGAACAAGGATGCCGAAGGCGCCCTGAACACCTTGGCTAAAGCACTGAAAGAGCGCCCTACCCTCCGCCTGGAGATCGAAGGCACGGCGGCAGCCAGCAGCGATGGACCTTTCCTTGCCGCTCAGCGACTGGAACGTGAATACCAGTACAACTACTACAAGATCCTTCAGCGTCGTGGCGACAAGGTTCCAGCCCAGGCGTCGTTACTTGTTGTACCGGAAAAGGAAAAGGCGCCGTTGCTTGAAGGCATCTACCGCACCCGCCTGAAACAGCAACCACCAGCCGAATGGAAAGACCTGAGCAGCGATGATCGTAGCGCCAAGCTTCGTGACGGCGTGATCAAGTTCTGGAGCGGCAGTGATGTGCTGCTGCGCCAACTGGGCCAGGACCGTGCAAGCACCATCAAGGACTACCTGGTGGACAAAGGCCAGCTGGAAGATGATCGGGTGTACTTCATTGATGCCAACCTGGGGCAGGCCGAGAAGGATGGCCGGGTCGTGACGCCGATGCATCTGGACGCGGAATAACCCGCCCAGAATAGAACAGGCCCCGACACAAGTGCCGGGGCCTGTAATGACCACATCCGTGTGGTCGGTCGCATGAACTCCAGAGGTGCATCGGGTGGATATCTAGCTCACCCTAAGCCGCCGCCATTACGTTCAGACGAAACGGGTGCGTTACTCTGCTTTCAGGCCGTCGGCCGACACAGCTTTAACGCCTTTGATTTTCTTGGTGATGTTCACCGCGGTAGTTTTCTGAGCTTCAGTGACCGGTGCGGTCGAAGACAGGGACACTACGCCTTTGTTGGTTTCGACTTTGATGTCGGTGCCCGGAATGCCTTTCTCGGTAACCAGGTCAGCTTTTACTTTGGTGGTGATCCAAGTGTCCGAAGTGGACTCTTTGGCACCGGCTGCTGCGCTTTTGGTTTTGTCAACGTTGTCAGCCTTGGTAGCGCCGCCAGCCATCAGGCCGTCAGCCGAAACGGCGGTCACGCCTTTGATTTTCTTGGTGATAGCTACAGCAGTGGCTTTCTGTGCGTCAGAGATAGCGACTGTCGAGGACAGGGAAACCACGCCTTTGTTGGTTTCAACCTTGATGTCCGAACCAGGAATGCCTTTTTCGGTCAGCAGGTCGGATTTAACTTTGGTGGTGATCCAAGTATCCGAAACGCTTTCTTTAGCCTTGGTCGCTTCACCAGCCGCCAAAGTCATAGGGGCTTGGGAAGTCTGAGCAAAGGCTACGTTAGCACCCATGGCCAGGGTCAGAGCGGTAGCAGTAGCGAGAGCGAACTTCTTCATACGAGTAACTCCTGTTTTATTAAAAGTCTGCAGTACGTAAACCTTGATGCTGCAGCGTTAACAGGGATATTGCAGGCAGTGTGCCAAGTCTTATAAGACAATAAAATCCATATAAAACAATAACTTATAAAAATAGGCATTTTTCGGAATCGTGCAAGTTGCATGAACGTCATCGTGCCTGCATGCAAGTTGCGGCTTTTGGCTTCAGCTAAGCGGCTGATTTCCCGTCACTTTCCAGCGCCCATAAAAAAAGGACTCCGAGGAGTCCTTTTTTCAGCGCAACGCTTGGGGGTGATTAAACGCCCGAAGCCTTGGCTGCTGCTACGTCCTTGATGGACAGCTTGATACGGCCGCGGTTGTCCACGTCCAGTACCAGCACTTCCACTTCCTGGCCTTCTTTCAGGATGTCAGTCACTTTCTCAACGCGAGCGTCGCTCAGCATGGAGATGTGAACCAGACCGTCCTTGCCCGGCAGGATGTTGACGAATGCGCCAAAGTCGACGATGCGCTCAACCTTACCGACGTAGATCTTGCCGATCTCGGCTTCTGCGGTGATGCCCAGGACGCGCTGACGGGCTGCTTCAGCCGCTTCCTTGGTTTCGCCGAAGATCTTGATCGAGCCGTCGTCTTCGATGTCGATCGAAGCCTTGGTCTCTTCACAGATCGCACGGATAGTCGCGCCGCCTTTACCGATGACATCACGGATTTTGTCGGTGTCGATTTTCATCGCGATCATGGTCGGAGCATTTTCCGACAGTTCGGTACGGGACTGACCAATGATCTGGTTCATCTGACCGAGGATGTTCAGGCGCGCTTCCAGGGCTTGGCCCAGGGCGATTTCCATGATTTCTTCGGTGATGCCCTTGATCTTGATGTCCATCTGCAGCGCGGTCACACCTTTGGCGGTACCGGCTACTTTGAAGTCCATGTCGCCCAGGTGGTCTTCGTCGCCCAGGATGTCGGTCAGGATGGCGAACTTCTCGCCTTCTTTAACCAGGCCCATGGCGATACCGGCAACTGGCGCCTTCATCGGCACGCCCGCGTCCATCAGTGCCAGGGAAGCACCGCAAACGGAAGCCATGGAGCTGGAACCGTTGGATTCGGTGATTTCCGACACAACACGGATGGTGTACGGGAATACGTCGGCAGCAGGCAGCATGGCGGCGATCGAACGACGGGCCAGACGGCCGTGACCGATTTCGCGACGACCAGCGCCACCCATGCGACCACACTCGCCCACCGAGAACGGAGGGAAGTTGTAGTGCAGCATGAACGGGTCTTTTTTCTCGCCTTCCAGGGTGTCCAGCAGTTGCGCGTCACGGGCGGTGCCCAGGGTCGCAACTACCAGAGCCTGGGTTTCACCACGGGTGAACAGCGCCGAACCGTGAGTCTTCGGCAGAACGCCGACTTCGATGTTCAGCGGACGTACGGTGCGGGTGTCGCGACCGTCGATACGTGGCTTGCCGTTAACGATGTTTTCGCGAACGGTGCGGTATTCGATTTCACCGAAAGCCGCTTTGACGTCGCTGGAGGAAGGCTGGCCTTCTTCACCGGACAGCTTGGCCACAACCTGATCCTTCAACTCGCCCAGGCGAGCGTAACGGTCGGCCTTGACAGTGATGGTGTAGGCGTCAGAGATGGCAGCGCCGAACTCGGAGCGGATAGCGCCCAGCAGCTCGGTGGCTTCGGCTTGTGGAGCCCAGGTCCAGGTTGGCTTGGCGGCTTCGGCAGCCAGCTCGGTGACAGCCTTGATGACAGCCTGGAACTCATCGTGGGCGAACAGCACGGCGCCCAGCATCTGGTCTTCGGTCAGCTCTTTGGCTTCCGATTCAACCATCAACACGGCTTCCGAGGTACCGGCAACGACCATGTCCAGGCTCGACGCTTTCTGTTGCTCGTAGGTCGGGTTCAGCAGGTAGCCGGTGCTTTCGTGGAAAGCAACGCGGGCTGCGCCGATCGGGCCATCGAAAGGAATGCCGGAGATGGCCAGGGCAGCCGAGGTACCGATCATCGCAGCGATGTCCGGATCGGTCTTTTTGCTGGTGGAAACGACGGTGCAGACAACCTGCACTTCGTTCATGAAGCCTTCTGGGAACAGCGGACGGATCGGACGGTCGATCAGTCGGGAAGTCAGGGTTTCTTTCTCGGAAGGACGGCCTTCGCGCTTGAAGAAACCGCCAGGGATCTTACCGGCAGCGTAAGTCTTTTCCTGGTAGTGAACGGACAGAGGGAAGAAGCCTTTGCTCGGGTCAGCGGTCTTGGCGCCAACAACGGTCACCAGAACGGTCACGTCGTCGTCAACGGTAACCAGCACTGCGCCGGAGGCTTGACGGGCGATACGGCCTGTCTCGAGGGTAACGGTCGACTGACCGAACTGGAATTTTTTGATAACCGGGTTCACGGTGTCCTACCTTCTTTGTGGCTCTTGGGGGAACTTGTCTTCTTGCGAAATTCTTGGGCAATGTCGGGAATCGGCCCGAGCCTGGTCCAGGGGTAAAACGTGTATCCAGATAAAACTTGAGGCTGGGAGCCTACCATGCGCCAGCGGGAATCCCACTGACACACGGCAGACAACCAACCTCTAGCGCAATCGCTTATTAGCGACGCAGACCCAGGCGACCGATCAGAGTCTGATAACGACCCAGATCCTTGCCTTTCAGGTAGTCCAGCAGCTTACGGCGCTGGTTTACCATGCGGATCAGACCACGACGGGAGTGGTGATCTTTACCGTTGGCCTTGAAGTGACCTTGCAGCTTGTTGATGTTGTGGGTCAGCAGTGCAACTTGCACTTCTGGCGAACCAGTGTCACCAACAGCTTGCTGATAGTCAGCAACGATTTGTGCTTTTTCTTGAACGTCGAGAGCCATGAGGCAATCCTTTTTTCAGGAAACCACCCAAAGGGCAGTTTCAACAGGCCAGGGACAAATCCCTGTATCTAAAAATGAGTAGTGACCGTGCCTGTTAACAGCCACCCTCGTCCGGTCATTCTGACCGAATCAGTCGACGCGGCGCGATGCGCCCGTCTTCGCTCACTTCACCGATACCGATGAAGCGACCGTTATGATCCTGTACCCGCACCATGCCAAACTTCGGGGCATCCGGGGCACGTACCGGCTGGCCGTTGAGCCAGTAGAACGCGCTGTGCTCCGAGAAGTGCAGCAATGGCCAATCCAGCAAACCGCTGTCCGATGGCATCAGGAAGCGATCAACCGCTTCGTTGCCGCCTTCGGCGTGTACGGCTTCCAGCTCTTCCAGCGTGACCGTCTGGGCCAGGCTGAAAGGGCCGGCCTGGGTGCGTCGCAGTTCTGCAACGTACGCACCGCAACCGAGCTGTTCACCGATATCTTCCACGAGGGTACGGATATAGGTGCCTTTGCTGCAGTCCACGGCCAGGCGGGCAGTGTCGCCTTCACAGGCGAGTAACTCCAAGCGCGCAATAGTAACAGAACGCGGTTCGCGCTCCACTACTTCGCCCGCACGTGCCAGCTTGTAAAGAGGCTGGCCATCACGCTTGAGCGCCGAGTACATCGGCGGTATCTGACTGATTTGCCCACGAAAACCGGGCAAAGCCGCTTCAATATCAGCACGACCAACGGTCACATCGCGAACCTGCAGAACATCACCTTCGGCGTCGGCCGTGGTGGTGGTCTTGCCCAATTGCATCAGGGTTTCGTAACCCTTGTCGGAATCGAGCAGGTATTGCGAGAATTTGGTGGCCTCGCCAAAGCACAACGGCAGCACACCGGTGGCCAAAGGATCGAGGCTGCCGGTGTGCCCGGCCTTTTCGGCGTTGAGCAGCCAGCGGACCTTCTGCAACGCAGCATTGGAGGTAAAGCCAATGGGCTTGTCGAGCAGAATGATGCCGCTGACGTTGCGACGGATACGTTTGACCTGAGCCACCGCTTACTCCTTGGCGTCTTCAGGTGTGGACGGGTGCTGGCTGTCTTCAGCCACGGCGCGCTCGATCAGTGCCGACAGGTGCGCGCCACGCACGACGCTTTCGTCGTAGTGGAAGTGCAACTGAGGAACACTGCGCAGCTTCATTTCACGGGCCAACTGCATGCGCAGGAAACCCGCAGCCGAGTTGAGCACCTTGATGCTTTGTGCGATTTCTTCGCTGCTGTCCTGCCCCATCACGGTGATGAAGATCTTGGCGTGACCCACGTCACGGCTCACTTCAACGGCGGTGATGGTGACCAGGCCAACGCGGGGGTCTTTGACTTCGCGACGGATCAGTTGGGCCAGCTCGCGCTGCATCTGATCGCCGATACGCTGGGTACGGCTGTATTCTTTTGCCATGTCTTGTTACCTGTTACTGCCACACGGTGAAACCCGTGGGGTCTGAAAGCGGCAAACGCCCGGCCTGACAAAAGCCAGACCGGGCGTTGCGTTTAGAGTCCGTACGCTGCGCGGGGCATTTGCATGCCCACACGCGGCGTGGCTCCGGAAGTGCGCGAGTTAGAGGCTGCGAGCAACCTGAACCTTCTCGAAGACTTCGATCTTGTCGCCCACCTTGACGTCGTTGTAGCTCTTGACGCCGATACCGCATTCCATGCCGGCACGTACTTCGGAAGCGTCATCCTTGAAGCGGCGCAGGGATTCCAGCTCGCCTTCGAAGATAACGATGTCTTCACGCAGTACACGGATTGGACGGTTACGGTGCACAACACCTTCGATAACCATGCAACCGGCGATCGCGCCGAATTTCGGCGAGCGGAATACGTCACGCACCTCGGCCACACCCAGGATGTTCTCCCGGACGTCGCTGCCAAGCATACCGGTGAGGGCTTTCTTGACGTCTTCGATGATGTCGTAGATGACGTTGTAGTAACGCATGTCCAGGCCTTCCTGCTCGACGATCTTGCGAGCGCCAGCATCGGCACGCACGTTGAAGCCGAACAGTACAGCGTTGGAGGCCAGTGCCAGGTTGGCGTCGGATTCGGTGATACCACCGACACCGCCACCGACAACGCGCACTTGCACTTCGTCGTTACCCAGGCCATTCAAGGCGCCGTTCAACGCTTCGAGGGAACCCCGTACGTCAGATTTGAGGACGATGTTAAGCGTCTTCTTCTCTTCCTGGCCCATGTTCTCGAAGATGTTTTCCAGCTTGCCGGCGTGAGCACGGGCCAGCTTGACTTCACGGAACTTGCCTTGACGGAACAGAGCCACTTCACGGGCTTTCTTCTCGTCGGCAACCACGCTCATCTCGTCGCCAGCGTCCGGGGTACCGTCCAGGCCGAGGATCTCGACCGGAATAGCAGGACCTGCTTCCTTGATTGGCTTGCCGTTCTCGTCGAGCATGGCACGTACACGGCCGTAGTTCGAACCGACCAGCACCATGTCGCCTTGGCGCAGGGTACCGTCTTGAACCAGGACGGTCGCAACCGGGCCACGGCCCTTGTCGAGACGGGACTCAACCACAACGCCACGGCCAGGAGCCGATGGAGTAGCGGTCAGTTCCAGAACCTCGGCTTGCAACAGAACGGCTTCGAGCAGTTCGTCAACGCCGGTACCCATCTTCGCGGAGACCGGTACGAATGGAGTGTCACCACCCCACTCTTCGGAGGTCACGCCGTGAACCGACAGTTCGCTACGGATGCGATCAAGATCGGCGCCCGGCTTGTCGATTTTGTTCACGGCTACTACCAACGGAACGCCAGCTGCCTTGGCATGCTGAACGGCTTCGATGGTTTGTGGCATCACGCCGTCGTCCGCTGCAACCACCAGGATCACGATGTCGGTCGCCTTGGCACCACGGGCACGCATCGCGGTAAACGCGGCGTGACCAGGGGTGTCGAGGAACGTCACCATGCCACGGTCGGTTTCAACGTGGTACGCACCGATGTGCTGGGTGATACCGCCGGCTTCGCCCGCAGCCACCTTGGCACGACGGATGTAGTCGAGCAGGGAAGTTTTACCGTGGTCAACGTGGCCCATTACGGTCACAACCGGTGCACGGGAAACCGCCTCACCTTCAAACTTCAGGGACTCGGCCAGGGAATCTTCCAGGGCGGTGTCGCTGACCAGGGTCACTTTGTGGCCCAGCTCTTCAGCAACCAACTGGGCAGTTTCCTGGTCCAGTACCTGGTTGATGGTGGCCGGAGTGCCCAGCTTGAACATGAACTTGATGATTTCAGCTGCCTTGACCGACATCTGCTGGGCCAGATCGCCCACAGTGATGGTCTCGCCGATCTTCACTTCACGCACGACAGGGCCGGTTGGGCTCTGGAAACCGTGGGCGTTGCGTTTCTTCAGCTTGGCCTTGCCGCGACCACCACGACGGAAGCCATCGCTTTCTTCGTCGGTAGTACGTGGGGCAACGCGTGGAGCAGGCGCTTTCTCTTTGACCGAAGCACGATGCGGAGCGTTTTTGCGCTCGCCATCGCCACCACCACCGCGACGATTGTTATCGTCAGCACGCGGCTTGTCCGGACGACGAGGTTCGTCGCGCTTGCGAGCGTCAGCAGCAGGTGCTGGTGCAGCGGCAACCGGAGCGGCCTCACGCACAGCTTCTACAGGAGCGCTAGGCGCGGCGACCGCTTCAGTGGCAGCAGGTTGCGCAGCAGCAGGCTGGCGACGCGCTTCTTCTTCGGCGCGACGCTTGGCTTCTTCTTCAGCCTTCTGACGTGCAGCATTTTCTACTGCGCGACGTTCTTCCAGTTCGCGTTTGCGCTCGGCTTCGATTTCTTCCGGGCTGCGCTGTACGAAGACTTTCTTCTTGCGTACTTCAACGCTGATGCTCTTGCTACCCGCAACACGCAGGGTGCTGGTGGTTTTGCGCTGCAATGTAATCTTGCGCGGTTCTTCCACTTTCGCCTTGTGGCTGCTCTTCAAGTGAGTCAGCAAAGACTGCTTCTCACTGTCGCTCACACCTTCGTCGGCGGCGGTGTGCGGCAGACCTGCCTCACGCATCTGCTGCAACAGGCGCTCTACCGGTGTTTTGACCTCATCGGCCAGTTGTTTCACCGTGACTTGCGTCATGCACTTCTCTCCTCAGGCCGCGCCTAGTTACTCGAACCAATGGGCTCGGGCGGCCATGATCAACTTGCCGGCACGATCATCGTCAATGCCGTCGATGTCGAGCAGATCGTCAATAGACTGCTCGGCCAGGTCTTCGCGGGTAATTACGCCGCGCACCGCCAGTTCCATCGCCAAATCCTTGTCCATACCCTCAAGCGAGAGCAGGTCTTCGGCCGGATGGGCGTCTGCCAGCTTTTCCTCAGTAGCGATGGCTTTAGTCAACAAACGATCCTTGGCCCGAGCGCGAAGCTCGTTGACGGTGTCTTCGTCAAAGCCGTCGATGTTGAGCATTTCTTCCAACGGTACGTAGGCAATCTCTTCCAGGCTGGTGAAGCCTTCATCTACCAGCACCTGTGCCAGGTCTTCATCGACTTCGAGCTCTTCGATGAAGTTGCGCAGGATGTCACCGGTTTCAGCTTGCTGCTTAGCCTGGATGTCCGATTCGGTCATCACGTTCAGGGTCCAACCGGTCAGTTGGCTGGCCAGACGCACGTTCTGACCACCACGACCAATGGCCTGAGCCAGATTGTCTGCGCCAACGGCGATGTCCATTGCATGGGCATCTTCGTCAACGATAATTGCCGCCACTTCAGCCGGCGACATGGCGTTGATCACGAACTGCGCCGGGTTATCGTCCCACAGGACGATGTCCACACGCTCACCGCCCAATTCGCCCGACACTGCCTGGACGCGCGAACCGCGCATACCGATGCAAGCGCCTTGCGGGTCGATGCGTTTGTCCTTGGAGCGGACCGCGATCTTGGCGCGCGAACCCGGGTCGCGGGACGCAGCCATGACTTCGATAAGGCCTTCGGCGATTTCCGGCACTTCGATACGGAACAGCTCGATCAGCATTTCCGGCGCGGTACGCGACAGGATCAACTGAGGGCCGCGGTTCTCGGTGCGGATTTCCTTGAGCAGCGCACGCAGGCGCACGCCGACACGGAAGGTTTCGCGAGAAATGATGTCTTCGCGGGCCAGTAACGCTTCGGCGTTGTTGCCCAGGTCGACGATCACGTTGTCGCGGGTGACTTTTTTCACGGTGCCGGAGATGATTTCACCCAGGCGCTCGCGATAAGCGTCAACGACTTGAGCGCGCTCGGCTTCGCGAACCTTCTGCACGATGACCTGTTTGGCGGTCTGTGCAGCAATACGGCCGAATTCGATCGATTCGATCTTTTCTTCGACGACATCACCGACCTTGGCACCAGGATGCGTTTGCGCAACCTTGCTTGGCCAGGTTTCGATGGCCGGATCATCAAGATCGGCTTCTTCGACGACCGTCCAGCGACGGAAAGTCTCATAGGCACCGGTGTGGCGGTTGATTTCCACACGCAGATCAACTTCGTCTTCAAAACGCTTTTTGGTAGCAGTGGCCAGGGCCAGCTCCAGCGCTTCAAAAATCACGTTTGCCGGTACGCCCTTTTCATTGGATACCGACTCAACAACCAGCAGTACTTCTTTGCTCATCGTACGCCTCGCCTTTCGCAAGCCATTGGATCCGCGGGATCCGCGTCTCAGTCAAAACTGGGAATAATGTTGGCCTTGTCGATCATATCGATCGGCAACAGGAACTCATGGTCTTCTACCTGCACCACGACATCCTGTTCTTCTACACCGCGCAGAAGGCCCTGAAAGTTGCGTCGCCCTTCAAAGGGAGATCGCAGCTTGATCTTCACTTGTTCACCGGCAAATTTTGCAAACTGCTCAATAGTGAACAGTGGGCGTTCCATGCCTGGCGAGGAAACTTCGAGGGTGTATTCAACGGAGATCGGATCTTCAACATCCAGCACACCGCTGATCTGACGGCTGACAATGGCACAATCGTCCACCAGCACGCCGCCCTCTTTATCGATATAAACGCGCAACATTGAGTGGCGACCTTGAGCCGAAAACTCAATACCCCAGCATTCATAGCCTAGGGCCACGACCACCGGGGCCAGCAAGGCCTGCAACTCTTCTAGCTTGCTCGACACCTGAACCCCCTCGTGCATGTATGTGCATGCTGTGCAAAATAAAAAAATGGGCGAAACGCCCATCCTTGAAACGCCGTCGAACAGCGGCGTTGAAAGTGTCCAGCTAACAAAAAGCCCCTTAAAAGGGGCTCCGCTAAAACTGGTTGCGGGGGCCGGATTTGAACCGACGACCTTCGGGTTATGAGCCCGACGAGCTACCAGACTGCTCCACCCCGCGACAAAGCTGGGGCGGAAGTATACGACCGATCCCTTACAGGGTCAATGTAACCTTCCACCTACAAGAAAGCCCGCAACAGCGGGCTCTCCTGATAATTGGTACCGAGAAGGGGACTCGAACCCCTACACCCTATGGGCACAACCACCTCAAGGTTGCGTGTCTACCAATTCCACCACCTCGGCAATACAGCGTTTACAACCCTTCTTACTTCTGCTCTTGAGCTGGAGGTACGTCAGTCGCTGGAGTAGCCGACTTTTGCTCTTGAAGCACCGGGACATCATCAGAAGCCGGTTTTGCTTTTGGTACTTCCAACACTGCTGGGTTTGGGAGACCTACTTGAGTCAGCACATGAGCTTTCTCTTTAGCAAAGTAACCTAACCCCAAGCTGGTTATGAAGAAACCGGCGGCAAGTATAGCAGTAAACTTACTAAGAAAGGTAGAGGAACCTTGGCTTCCGAACACAGTATTTGAAGCACCTGCACCGAAAGACGCACCAGCATCCGCACCTTTACCCTGTTGCAACAAAACCAGGGCAACTACGCCCAGGGCAGCCAACAGATGAAAAACGACTACGACTGTTTCCAGCATTTTTTCAGTTTCCCGCGGCGCGACAGATCGCACCGAACTCATCTGCATTCAGGGAAGCTCCACCAATGAGCCCCCCATCGATATCCGGCATGCCGAACAGTTCGACCGCATTGGCCGCCTTCACGCTGCCGCCGTATAGAAGACGCACACCTTGTGCGACTTCAGAATTCTCTGCCGCCAACTGCGCGCGGATGGCTGCGTGCACATCCTGCGCTTGTTGCGGTGTAGCAGTCAGCCCGGTGCCAATGGCCCAGACCGGCTCGTAAGCAATTACTGCCTTTGCAAACGCACCAACACCCAGCTCCTCAATGATGCTGCCCAGCTGACGCGAGACAACTTCAAGAGTCTTGCCTGATTCGCGCTGCTCCAGGGTCTCCCCTATGCACAACACCGGAATCAAGCCACAAGCCTGTGCCGCTGCGAACTTGCGATTGAGTGTCCCATCACGCTCGCCCATCATCTGACGGCGCTCGGAGTGCCCGACAAGCACATAGGAACAACCCGCATCAACCAACTGACTCGGCGAAATCTCACCGGTCAATGCACCTTGCATCGGCTCCACCGCAGAGTTCTGCGCGCCGACCTGGATCGACTTGCCTTTCAGGCCATCAACCACTTGGTTGATATGCAAGCAAGGCGGGAACACCGCAACATCAACACCGCTCGGCAAGGCCAAGTGACGAAGGCCATTGATCAGCTCAGCGACACTGGCGCGGGTACCGTGCATCTTCCAGTTACCAGCTACCATAGTGCGACGCATGCTGTACCTCGTCGGTCAAAGTGGGCGCAGATGTTACCCAACCACATCATCACTGGCAAGCCGAATTCAGGCGCAAACTTCAGTTACCAGTTTTGCCAGGTCTTCGGCATGGCCGCGAACCTGTGTTTCGTCATCGCCTTCGACCATGACGCGCACCAGAGGCTCTGTGCCGGACTTGCGCAACAACACGCGACCACGCCCCGCCATAGCAAGGGTTACGCGCTCGCACGCCTCTTTGACAGCCGGGTGCTCGATCGGGTTTTCGCCGCCGCCAAAACGCACATTGAGCAGCACTTGCGGACATTTTCGCAGCGCCTGGCGCGCTTGGGCCAGACTCTCTTCGCGACGACGCAAGGACAGCAGAACCTGCAGCGCAGCGATGATCGCGTCACCTGTAGTGGTGTGCTGGAAGCAGACTACGTGCCCGGAGTTCTCACCCCCCACCTGCCAGTTACGCTCAAGTAGCTCGGCGATCACATAGCGATCACCGACATTGGCGCGCACGAAGGGAATACCCAGGTCCGCCAAGGCCAGTTCCAGGCCAAGGTTGCTCATCAGCGTACCGACAACACCACCCTGCAGCTTGTTACGCTCGTGCATATCACGCGCAATGATGAACAACAGGTCATCACCATCAACAATCGCGCCCGTGTGATCCACCATCAGCACACGGTCACCGTCGCCGTCGAAGGCAATACCCAAGTCGGCATGCTCGGCCAGGACGGCGGCCTGCAGTTGCTCCATATGGGTGGAACCGCAGTTTTCGTTGATGTTAAGCCCGTTCGGCTGGGCCGACAGCACCGTCACGTCTGCGCCCAACTCCTTGAACACGCTCGGCGCGACTTTGTAGGTCGCACCGTGGGCGCAATCAACCACAATCTTCAGACCGGCAAAATTGGTGCTGCTCGGCACACTGCTCTTGCAGAACTCGATATAGCGACCGGAGGCGTCGTTGATACGCGACACCTTGCCTAACTTACTGGATTCAACCACCGTCATCGGTGCATCCAGCAACTCTTCGATCATCAACTCAATCTCATCAGGCAGCTTGGTGCCCTGCCCTGAGAAGAATTTAATGCCGTTGTCATCATGGGGATTGTGCGAGGCGCTGATCACAATACCGGCTTCAGCGTGAAAGGTACGCGTCAGGTAAGCGATCGCCGGCGTCGGCATCGGCCCCAGCAACATGACATCCGCGCCTGCGGCAGACAGGCCCGCCTCCAGCGCCGACTCAAACATGTACCCGGAAATACGGGTGTCCTTGCCCACCAGGATGCGGCAAGCGCCCATGCTGCGGAACGCCATACCCGCCGCCCACCCCAGCTTGAGCATGAAATCAGGAGTAATCGGAAATTCGCCGACCCGACCACGGATACCGTCGGTGCCAAAGTATTTTTTAGTCATAAGTGCTCCATCATTCTTATTCGGCTGATTCTACAGCGGCAATCATACGCACTACATCCACGGTCTCGGCGACATCATGCACCCTCAAGATACGCGCACCTTTGGTCACCGCCAGCGCAGCCAGTGCAAGGCCGCCATACAGACGCTCACCTACTGGACGATTCAAGGCCTGCCCTATCATGCTCTTGCGCGAAACGCCCACCAATAGGGGACGACCAAGGGCATGCAGGGATTCCATATGCTTGAACAGGCTTAGGTTGTGCTGCAGGGTCTTGGCGAAACCGAAGCCGGGATCGAGGATGATTTTTTCCTCAGCAATCCCCGCGACAACACACTGAGAGACGCGCTCAGCGAGAAAACCGCTGACTTCGCCGACGAGATCATCATAGTGAGGGCTGTCCTGCATGTTGCCGGGCTCACCCAGCATATGCATCAAGCACACCGGCAGACCGGTCGCCGCAGCCGCATCAAGCGCTCCGTCGCGCTGAAGCGAGCGCACATCGTTGATCAGCCCCGCCCCAAGGCGCGCAGTTTCGCGCATCACGGCCGGTGTCGACGTATCAACCGAGATGATCACATCCAGCTCACGCGCGATACGCTCGACGATCGGCGCCACCCGCTCCAACTCTTCCAAAGGAGAGACAACGCGAGCGCCAGGTCGAGTCGATTCGCCACCGACATCAATCAGGGTCGCTCCCGCCGCAACCATGGCTTCAGCATGACGCAAGGCTGCATCGAGCTGACTGAAACGACCGCCATCGGAAAAGGAATCGGGAGTGACATTGAGGATACCCATTACATGCGTATGGGCCAAATCAAGAACCCGGTTGCCGCAAGGCAACCGGGTGGAGGACAACACAGAAGTCATTTCAAACCTTAGACGTCAGCTGCCGGGCCGCCGATCGGGGTCTCAGGGCGTTCGTTCTGAACCACTGGCGGCGTGCCAGAGGTGCCCGAACCACCTTCCCAATCACGAGGCTCACGTGGAGCGCGACCGGCCATGATGTCGTCGATCTGGTCGGCATCAATGGTCTCGTACTTCATCAGCGCATCCGCCATGGCATCCAGCTTGTCGCGGTTGTCCGTGAGGATCTGCTTGGCCGTGCCGTAGCACTGGTCAATGATGCTGCGCACTTCGGAGTCGATCAGCTTGGCGGTCTCACCGGAGAAGCTGGCGCTTTGACCGCCACCGCCACGACCCAGGAACACTTCACCTTCTTCCTCGGCATACATCAGCGGGCCGAGCTTTTCCGACAAGCCCCACTTGGTCACCATGTTCCGTGCAATCTGGCTGGCACGCATGATGTCGTTGGAAGCGCCGGTGGTGACACCGTCGAAGCCCAGGGTCATTTCTTCAGCAATACGACCGCCGTACAGCGAGCAGATCTGGCTGATCAGTGCGCGCTTGGAGAGGCTGTAACGGTCCTCTTCCGGCAGGAACATGGTCACACCCAGTGCCCGACCACGAGGGATGATCGACACTTTGTAGACCGGGTCATGCTCAGGCACGACGCGACCAACGATAGCGTGACCGGCTTCGTGATAAGCGGTGTTCTGTTTTTCTTTCTCGGACATGACCATGGATTTGCGCTCGGCGCCCATCATGATCTTGTCTTTTGCCAGTTCGAACTCTTTCATTTCAACGATGCGCTTGCCGGTACGAGCCGCAAACAGCGAAGCCTCGTTGACCAGGTTGGCCAGGTCCGCACCGGAGAAGCCAGGCGTACCACGGGCAATCACGGCCGGAGCCACGTCGTCGCCCATTGGCACTTTGCGCATGTGTACTTTCAGGATCTGTTCGCGACCACGGATATCCGGCAAGCCGACCACAACCTGACGGTCGAAACGGCCCGGACGCAGCAACGCAGGATCCAGTACGTCCGGACGGTTGGTTGCAGCAATCACGATGATGCCGTCATTCATTTCGAAGCCGTCCATCTCAACCAGCAACTGGTTAAGAGTCTGCTCACGCTCATCATGACCACCGCCCATGCCGGCGCCACGATGGCGACCAACGGCGTCGATTTCGTCGATGAAGATGATGCATGGCGCATGCTTTTTAGCCTGCTCGAACATATCGCGAACACGGCTGGCGCCGACACCGACAAACATCTCGACGAAGTCAGAACCGGAAATGGTGAAGAAAGGCACCTTGGCTTCGCCGGCAATCGCCTTGGCCAGCAAGGTTTTACCGGTACCCGGAGGACCGACCATCAGTACACCGCGAGGAATGCGGCCACCCAGGCGCTGGAACTTGCCTGGATCACGCAGGAACTCGACCAACTCGCCCACTTCTTCCTTGGCTTCGTCGCAACCGGCAACGTCAGCCAGGGTGGTTTTCACCTGATCTTCGGAGAGCAGGCGTGCCTTGCTCTTGCCGAAGCTCATAGGCCCGCCCTTGCCCCCTGCACCGCCTTGCATCTGGCGCATGAAGAACATGAACACGGCGATGATCACCAGGATCGGGAAGCTGGCTACCAACAATTGGGTCCAGATGCTTTGCTGCTCAGGCTGCTTGCCTTCGACCACCACGTGGTTATCCACCAGGTCGCCGATCAGACCGTTGTCCTGGATCGCCGGACGAATGGTCTTGAAGCTGTCGCCATCGTTGCGTTTGCCGGTGATCACGTAGCCATCAACCGCTACGCGCTCGACCTTGCCATCCTTAACTTGCTGGATGAAGTCGGAATAGTTGAGGGTCTGCGGCTCGTTAGGGCTGGAGAAGTTGTTCATCACCGTCACCAGGACAGCCGCGATGATCAACCACAGGATCAGATTCTTTGCCATATCGTTCAATTAACTACCCTCTGAAGCAAGCTCCGCTACTGGCGCGCGCTTCGCATGATATTCACCGGCCTAACTTACTACATTACCTACAACTCTGGCAGGCGCCGTCTGTAACCCTTTGTGAAACTTTGACTACACAATATTCGTAAAGCTTCGTGACGAAAGCGATATAAAAAAACCTATCGCCCTCCTCGAATTCCTCAAAAACGCTCTTCACTCGCAGCGCCTTCCACCCCGCGGAAGCCGCGGCACAGCAGGTACTGCTCCCGAGACCTGTCCCGGGAAGAGTCAGGCTTACGCGTTTGCACCTTGTCGAACAGCTTGCGGATGTTCTTGTGGTACTCGTCAAAGCCTTCACCCTGGAAGACCTTCACCAGAAAATCACCACCAGGACGCAAAACCCGACCCGCCAAATCCAACGCCAGCTCACAGAGGAACATTGCGCGCGGCATATCGACGGCCGGTAATCCACTCATATTGGGGGCCATGTCGGAAATCACAAGGTCTACCTGCGAATTTCCCACAGCCTCGAGGATCTGGGCGAGTACGGCATCCTCAGTGAAATCACCATGAACAAAGGTCACGTCCGGGATACTGTCCATTTCCAGGATGTCGGAAGCGATCAAGCGGCCCTGCCCACCAATCAGACGACTGGTCACCTGGGACCAACCACCTGGGGCTGCACCGAGATCGATAACGCTCATGCCTGGGCGGATCAACTTATCCTTGTCCTGAATCTCCAGCAGCTTGTAGCTGGCCCGGGAACGGTAGCCGTCCTTCTGCGCCTTTTTGACGTAAGGATCGTTGAAATGTTCTTGTAGCCACTTAAGGCTGGTTTTGGAACGGGCCACGGGCCACCTCGAAAAATAAAACGGGTCGTGATTAACTGGGCGGTCCCGGACTCGCTCGGGTAAACTGGCCGCCGCTTTTTACAAGATCAGACGCAGGGGTCAGATTATGCCGCTCACTCAAGAGCAGAAGAAACAGTACAAATCCATTGGCCACCATCTGAAACCAGTTCTGATTGTGGCAGATAACGGTTTGACTGAAGGTGTGTTAGCCGAATTCGAACGTGCGCTGAACGATCATGAACTGATCAAGATCAAGGTCAACATCCTTGACCGCGAAGCGCGCCTGGCTGCCATTGCAGAACTGTGCAAGGTAGGCAAAGCGGACCTGGTCCAGGTCATCGGCAAGATGGCGCTGCTGTATCGCAAGAACTTCAGCGTCAACAAGCAACTGTCGAACGTACATCGCTTCAAGTAATAAAAAGGGTCACGGGCGTGCTTCGCGCGCCCTGCCACTCCAACCTGGCGCCGGCTGCATCACCAGCACCAGACCGGAAAACCCTAGCACAAGATAGCTGAATAGCTGCCAGCGCAACGCTTCCGGCAGCCAGACATGCACCATGCAATACATTGCACACGCATACAGCGCCATCAACAGCAGTTGCCCGCGAATATCCCGCCACAAACTTCCCAAGCCTTCAGCCTTGACCAGCACCAACGCCTGGAGCGTCACGCACGCCGCGGCAAAAGCCACCAGCAACGCACTGAGTAATCCATCGATCTCATCGATCAGCAACGGTGCCAGGCCAATCAAGCCCAGCGCCGGTAACACGCCAATGTGCAACAGCCACAGGCCACCCACCCAAAGCATCTGGGAGAGTTGCCAAAGCATGGCGCCCGCACGAAGCGGGCGCCGTCTTTCAGATGTGACGAACTTCAACAATCTCGTACTCGGTCACGCCGCCTGGCGTTTTGACAGACACCACATCACCCTCTTCCTTGGCAATCAAGGCGCGGGCCAGCGGAGAACCGACAGAGATCTTGCCGAGTTTGAAGTCAGCTTCGTCCTCACCAACGATGTGGTAGACCACGCTTTCGTCCGTCTCGACGTTGGCGATTTCCACGGTCGTGCCGAAAATCACCTTGCCGGTCTTCGGAATGGTCGTCACGTCGATGACCACCGAGTTCTGCAGGCGGCCTTCGATATCACGGATCCGCGCCTCGACCATACCTTGCTGCTCGCGAGCAGCGTGGTATTCGGCGTTTTCCTTCAAGTCACCCAGCTCGCGGGCCGTACCGATGTCCTGGCTCAGCTTTGGACGTACGACCTTGGTCAGGTGGGCGTGCTCCTCTTCCAGGGCCTTGAAGCCCTGGACGGTCATTGGGTATTTGGTCATGCCTTCAATCCTGCGTGTAGATCCTGCAAGCGACGCACGGTCTTTTCCGGACCGAACTTGAGCGCTTCGCAGATGGCTTCGCCAGCAGCAATGGTGGTGGTGCAGTAGATCTTGTGCTGCAAGGCGTTACGACGAATGGAGTAGGAGTCCGCGATCGACTGGCGACCTTCGGTGGTGTTGATGATCAAGGTGACTTCGTCATTCTTGATCATGTCGACCACGTGCGGACGGCCTTCCGTCACCTTGTTCACGCGACGCACCTTCAGGCCCGCAGCTTCGATCAGCTTGGCGGTCCCGGCGGTGGCCACGACTTCGAAGCCCAAGTTGATCAGATCCCGGGCCACGCCTGCAACCAGTGGCTTGTCATCATCACGCACGCTGATGAACGCAGTACCGCCGGTCGGCAGCACTTCGCTGGCACCCATCTGGGCCTTGGCGAAAGCTTCACCGAAGGTATCACCCACGCCCATGACTTCACCGGTGGACTTCATCTCTGGGCCCAGGATCGGGTCCACACCAGGGAATTTGGCGAATGGGAACACGGCCTCTTTCACGCTGTAGAAGTTAGGAATAATTTCCTTGGTGAAGCCAATTTCCTTCAGGGTCTTACCGGCCATCACGCGAGCAGCGATCATGGCCAGGGACACACCGATGCACTTGGAAACGAATGGCACGGTACGCGAAGCGCGCGGGTTGACCTCGATGACGTAAATGTCTTCGCCTTGCAGCGCCAACTGTACGTTCATCAGGCCGACCACGCCCAACTCCAAGGCCATTTTCTTGACCTGTTCACGCATCTCGTCCTGGATGTGCGCCGGCAGCGAGTACGGCGGCAGCGAGCAAGCGGAGTCACCGGAGTGAACGCCCGCCTGTTCGATGTGTTGCATGATCGCGCCGATCACCACGTCGGTGCCGTCGCACACGGCGTCCACGTCCATTTCGATGGCGCAGTTGAGGAAGTGGTCGAGCAGCACTGGGCTGTCGTTGGACACTTTCACCGCATCACGCAGGTAGCGCTTGAGTTCTTCTTCTTCGTAGACGATTTCCATCGCACGGCCGCCCAGTACGTAGGACGGACGCACCACCAGCGGGTAGCCAATCTTGCTGGCTGCACGGATAGCTTCGTCTTCGCTGCGCACGGTGGCGTTTGGCGGCTGGCGCAGGTTCAGGCGTTCAACCATTTGCTGGAAGCGTTCACGGTCTTCTGCACGGTCGATAGCGTCTGGGCTGGTGCCGATAATCGGCACGCCGGCTTCTTCCAGGGCACGCGCCAGTTTCAGCGGAGTCTGGCCGCCGTACTGGACGATCACGCCCTTCGGCTTCTCGACCCGGCAGATTTCCAGCACGTCTTCCAGGGTCACTGGCTCGAAATACAGGCGATCGGAGGTGTCGTAGTCGGTGGAAACGGTTTCCGGGTTGCAGTTGACCATGATGGTCTCGTAACCGTCTTCGCGCAGGGCCAATGCCGCGTGTACGCAGCAGTAGTCGAACTCGATACCCTGGCCGATACGGTTTGGACCGCCACCAAGGATCATGATCTTGTCGCGGCCCGACGGCGCGGCTTCGCACTCTTCCTCGTAGGTTGAGTACATGTAGGCGGTGTCGGTGGCGAACTCGGCCGCGCAGGTGTCAACGCGCTTGTAGACCGGGAAGATCTCCAGCTTGTGGCGGTGGCGACGCAACGCTTTCTCGGTCACACCCAGCAACTTGGCCAGACGCATGTCAGAGAAACCTTTGCGCTTGAGCTTGAACATCAAGTCGCGGTCGATACTGGCAAGACCCAGAGTCTTGACCTTCTCTTCCTCCTTGATCAGGTCTTCGATCTGCACCAGGAACCACGGGTCGATCATGTTCATACCGAAGATGTCTTCGACCGAGAGACCGGCGCGGAAAGCATCAGCCACGTACCAGATGCGCTCGGCGCCCGGCACGGTCAGTTCGCGCTTGAGGATGCTCATGCTTTCCGGGTTGCTCAGGTCGAGCTTCTCGTCCAGGCCACAAACGCCCAATTCCAGACCGCGCAGGGCTTTCTGCAGGGATTCCTGGAAGGTCCGGCCGATGGCCATGACTTCACCGACCGACTTCATTTGAGTGGTCAGGCGTGCATCGGCTTTCGGGAATTTCTCGAAAGCGAAACGTGGCAGCTTAGTGACGACGTAGTCGATTGACGGCTCGAAGGACGCCGGAGTAGCGCCGCCGGTGATTTCGTTCTGCAGCTCGTCCAGGGTATAGCCGATCGCCAACTTGGCAGCGATACGCGCAATCGGGAAGCCAGTAGCTTTCGATGCCAGCGCCGAAGAACGCGATACACGCGGGTTCATCTCGATCACGACCATACGGCCAGTGTCCGGGCAGATACCGAACTGAACGTTGGAACCGCCGGTTTCAACGCCGATTTCACGCAGTACCGCCAGCGAGGCGTTACGCATGATCTGGTATTCCTTGTCCGTCAGGGTCTGCGCCGGAGCAACGGTGATCGAGTCACCGGTGTGCACGCCCATCGGGTCGAAGTTTTCGATGGAGCAGACGATGATGCAGTTGTCCTTTTTATCGCGGACAACCTCCATCTCATACTCTTTCCAGCCGATCAGGGATTCGTCAATCAGCAGCTCTTTGGTCGGCGAAAGGTCCAGGCCACGAGAGCAGATTTCTTCGAACTCTTCACGGTTGTAAGCGATACCGCCACCGGTACCACCCATGGTGAAGGACGGACGGATGATGCACGGGAAGCCCAGCTTCTCGAGCACTGCGTTGGCTTCTTCCATGCTGTGGGCGATGCCCGAGCGCGGGCAGTCCAGGCCGATGGACTTCATCGCCTTGTCAAAGCGCGAACGGTCTTCGGCCTTGTCGATGGTGTCCGCATTGGCGCCGATCATTTCTACGCCGAATTTTTCCAGGACGCCTTCGCGCTCCAGGTCCAGGGCGCAGTTCAGAGCGGTTTGACCACCCATGGTTGGCAGCAGCGCGTCCGGACGCTCTTTCTCGATGATCTTGGCAACGGTCTGCCACTTGATCGGTTCGATGTAGGTGGCGTCAGCCATGTCCGGGTCGGTCATGATGGTGGCCGGGTTGGAGTTCACCAGGATGACGCGGTAACCCTCTTCGCGCAGGGCTTTACAGGCCTGGGCGCCGGAGTAGTCGAATTCGCAGGCCTGGCCGATCACGATCGGGCCAGCGCCGAGAATCAGGATGCTTTTTATGTCTGTACGTTTTGGCATGGGTTTGTCACTCAAATCCGCAGGTCAGTCGGCAAGCCGTCTTGAACAATCTTTGAAGAGCCTGCGGGGGCCGCCGACATTCGGGGCCGCCCGCAAGCCGCTCAGTCAGCGTCGCTTGGCCATCTCATTGATGAAACGGTCGAACAGCGGCGCTACGTCGTTCGGGCCCGGGCTCGCTTCAGGGTGGCCCTGGAAGCTGAACGCGCTCTTGTCGGTGCGCTCGATGCCCTGCAGGGAGCCATCGAACAGCGACTTGTGAATGGCGCGCACGTTGCTCGGCAGGGTGGCTTCATCCACCGCAAAACCGTGGTTCTGGCTGGTGATCATCACGACGCCAGTATCCAGGTCTTGTACCGGGTGGTTGGCACCGTGGTGGCCGTGACCCATTTTCAGGGTCTTGGCGCCGGAGGCCAGGGCCAGCAGTTGGTGACCGAGGCAGATACCGAATACCGGAATCTCGGTTTCCAGCACGTCCTTGATCGCCTGGATGGCATAGTCGCATGGCTCAGGGTCACCTGGGCCGTTGGACAGGAATACGCCATCCGGTTGCAAGGCGAGCACGTCGCTGGCAGGCGTTTGCGCCGGCACCACAGTCACGCGGCAGCCGCGCTCGACCAGCATGCGCAGGATGTTGTACTTGACGCCGTAGTCGTAGGCCACAACGTGATAAGGCAGGTCAGCAGCTTCGATGGTCGCATGGCTGTCGGTCTTCAAGTCCCAGACAGTCGAGCGCCATTCGTACTTCTCTTTGACGCTGACGACTTTCGCCAGGTCCATGCCCTTCAGGCCTGGGAAACCTTGCGCTGCGGCAATCGCCGCCTCTTCGGAGATATTGTCACCGACCATGATGCAGCCGTTCTGCGAGCCTTTTTCACGCAGGATGCGCGTGAGGCGGCGGGTATCGATACCCGCAATCGCCACAACGTTGTTGGCTTTCAGGTAATCGGACAGCGACATCGTGTTACGCCAGTTGCTCGCAACCAGTGGCAGGTCACGAATCACCAGACCGGCCGACCAGACGCAATCAGACTCGACGTCTTCCGGTGTAGTACCGGTATTGCCGATGTGCGGATAGGTCAGGGTAACGATCTGTTGGGCGTAGGAAGGATCGGTAAGGATTTCCTGATAGCCGGTCATGGCAGTGTTAAACACTACCTCTCCAACGGTCTGACCGTCGGCTCCAATGGCTTCGCCGCGAAAAATGCTGCCATCAGCAAGGGCGAGTATGGCTGGCTTAGTCAAGAAGACCTCCCGTAAATAAAGCCTGAAAGGGCGATCGCAGGTGTAAAAAAGCGGAGTGACGTATGGACACGTCACTCCGCTTATTCACTGAATTATTCTGCGCGCTTTTAGTGAACACACTAAAGCTGTAGCTTACAGAAAAAGGCTTTTTTGGTCCACCGCTAATGAGCCTTAAAGGCAGGGGAATGCGACAGGACGTCGCTTAGCGGGTAAAAACGGGGCCTAAGCATAAGCTTGAGGCCCCATTTAAGCTACTGATCAGTGCAGATCCAGCACATCGCGCATGTCATACAGACCAGGCGTACGACCTTCTAACCAGAGCGCCGCACGTACCGCACCCTTGGCAAACGTCATGCGGCTGGAGGCTTTATGCGTGATTTCCAGGCGCTCACCTTCAGTGGCGAACAACACGGTGTGATCACCCACTACATCGCCGCCACGAACGGTCGCAAAACCAATGGTGTCACGCGCCCGCGCACCGGTATGGCCTTCGCGACCGTACACCGCCACTTTCGACAGGTCTCGGCCCAGCGCATCGGCAATCGCTTCGCCCATGCGCAACGCAGTGCCCGACGGCGCATCGATCTTGTGGCGATGATGGGTCTCGATGATCTCGATATCCGCCTCATCCCCCAGCACACGAGCAGCCAGATCCAGCAGCTTGAGCGACAGGTTCACACCGACGCTGAAGTTAGCAGCGAAGACGACAGGAATATCTTTGCCCGCCTCCACCAACAACTGCTTCTGCTCAGCCGTCAAACCCGTGGTGCCGATTACCATGGCCTTGCCCGCCTTGCGGCAGAAGGCCAGGTTTTTCAGCATCACGTCCGGCAGGGTGAAATCGATCAACACATCGAACTCGTCCGCCACCTGCTCCAGGTTGCCGGACAACGAAACACCGATGCGCCCCAGCGAGGCCAACTCACCGGCATCCGCACCAATCAACGTGCTGCCCGGACGAACGATCGCAGCGGTCAGCCCGGAAGCCGGCGAGCGCTGCTGCACCGCCTCGACCAGCGTCTTGCCCATGCGCCCGGCAGCGCCCATTACGGCTATACGTCGCATACTCAATTCCTTACAGGTCGCCGAAGAAGCGCTTCACGCCATCGAAAAAGCCCGCAGTCTTCGGCGAGTGAGAGTCGTCACCCTCCATCGAGCTGCGGAACTCTTCAAGCAATTCGCGCTGACGACGGTTCAGGTTGACCGGCGTTTCCACCGCCACACGGCACATCAGGTCGCCAGCACCGCCGCCGCGCACCGGCGCAACGCCTTTGCCACGGATACGGAACTGCTTGCCGGTCTGAGTCCCCTCTGGGATCTTCAATTTGACGCGACCATCAAGGGTCGGAATTTCCAGCTCGCCGCCCAAGGCTGCGTCGACAAAACTGATCGGCACTTCACAGAACAGGTGCTTGCCGTCACGCTGGAAGATCGAGTGCTCGCGCACGTTGATCACCACGTACAGGTCGCCCGTCGGACCGCCTTGAGTACCGGCCTCGCCTTCACCCGACAGACGAATGCGATCACCGGTATCCACGCCCGCCGGCACTTTCACCGAAAGGGTTTTGTACTCTTCGACACGGCCTTCGCCGTGGCACGAGTCGCACGGATCGGAAATGATCTTGCCCTGGCCATGACAGCGCGGGCAGGTCTGCTGCACCGAGAAAAAGCCCTGCTGCATGCGGACCTGGCCAATACCGCCGCACGTCGGGCACGTGATGGGCGAGGAGCCCTTCTTGGCACCCGAACCATCACACGGCTTGCAGTTCACCAGCGTCGGCACACGGATATTGACGCTGGTGCCGCGCACGGCTTCTTCCAGGTTCAATTCCAGGGTGTAGCGCAAATCGCTGCCACGCTGGGCACCGCCACGCTGACCACCGCGGCCACCGCCGAAGAAGTCGCTGAACACGTCCCCGAAAATATCGGAGAAGTTCTGACCACCAAACCCCGCACCACCGCCACCCATGCTCGGGTCGACACCGGCATGACCATACTGGTCGTAGGCCGCACGCTTGTTGGGATCAGACAGACATTCGTAGGCCTCATTGGCCTCTTTGAACATTTCTTCGGATTCTTTGCTATCCGGATTACGGTCCGGGTGGTGCTTCATCGCCAGGCGACGGTAGGCCTTCTTCAGGTCCGCCTCGCTGGAGCCGCGCTCCACACCCAACACTTCGTAATAGTCACGCTTTGCCATAAGTCTTTGCACTCTTATAGGACGTTCAGCCAGACCCTCCTGAGCCTTGCCAAACTCGTTGAGCCCCAATACAGGCCCGGACCCAACTCACGTCAATTCAACGATCCTGGTCATTACTACTTTTAGCCAAGTACCCGGCCAAAAATGCGGTATTTACTGCTCGGAAAGCAGGAGCATTCCCGATCACACCGCCAACATCCGAACACTGTCGCATGCTGTAAAAATTCGCATACCCCAGACACGCCAACGCGGGAGCAAGCTCCCGCGCGGCGACATCCTACCAGTCACCGCTTGATAGCGGTCAACCGGGCGACCAACTTACTTCTGGTCTTTGACTTCTTCGAACTCGGCATCGACAACGTCGTCGTGCTTGGCTTCAGGCTCTGCCTGTTGCGCAGCACCGTCAGCTGGCTGACCTTGTTCGGCGTACATTTTCTGCGCCACTGGAGCGGAGACTTTCGACAGTTCTTCGATCTTGGCTTCGATAGCGGCCTTGTCGTCGCCTTTGACAGCGGCTTCCAGGGCAACCACAGCAGCTTCGATTGCAGTCTTCTCTTCAGCAGTCACTTTATCGCCGGCATCAGCGACCATTTTGCGTGTCGAGTGAACCAGTGCATCACCCTGGTTACGGGCGCCAGCCAGTTCAGCAAACTTGGCATCCGCATCAGCGTTGGCTTCAGCATCACGGATCATCTGTTGAATTTCTTCATCAGACAGGCCGGAGTTGGCCTTGATGGTGATCTTCTGTTCTTTGCCAGTTGCCTTGTCTTTCGCGCCGACATGCAGAATGCCGTTGGCGTCGATGTCGAAGGTCACTTCAATTTGTGGCACGCCACGTGGTGCTGGTGGAATCTCGGCCAGGTCGAACTTGCCCAGGGACTTGTTCTGAGCAGCCTGCTTACGCTCACCTTGCAGCACGTGAATGGTCACAGCGCCTTGGTTGTCATCGGCAGTCGAGAACACTTGCGATTTCTTGGTAGGAATCGTGGTGTTTTTCTCGATCAGCGCGGTCATCACGCCGCCCATGGTTTCGATACCCAAGGTCAGCGGGCTGACGTCCAGCAGCAGCACGTCTTTCACGTCGCCGGCCAATACCGCACCCTGGATGGCAGCACCCATGGCAACCGCTTCGTCCGGGTTCACGTCTTTACGTGCTTCTTTACCGAAGAACTCGGTCACTTTCTGCTGAACCAGTGGCATACGGGTCTGACCGCCCACCAGGATCACGTCGTTGATGGAACCAACGTCGATACCGGCGTCTTTCAGCGCGATGCGGCAAGGTTCGATGGTGCGCTGAACCAGGTCTTCAACCAGGGCTTCCAACTTGGCGCGAGAAATCTTCACGTTCAAGTGCTTAGGACCGGTGGCATCTGCAGTGATGTACGGCAGGTTCACGTCGGTCGACATGCTCGAGGACAGCTCGATCTTGGCTTTCTCGGCAGCTTCTTTCAAGCGCTGCATCGCCAGCGGATCACCCTTGAGGTTCATGCCGCTTTCTTTCTTGAATTCGTCAACGAGGTAATCGATCAGACGAATGTCAAAGTCTTCACCACCCAGGAAAGTATCACCGTTGGTGGCCAACACTTCGAACTGGTGCTCGCCGTCAACTTCAGCGATCTCGATGACCGACACGTCGAACGTACCACCACCCAGGTCATAAACGATCACAGTGTGGTCGCCTTTGGCCTTGTCCATACCGTAAGCCAGGGCCGCTGCGGTAGGTTCGTTGATGATACGTTTTACGTCCAGGCCCGCGATGCGGCCGGCGTCTTTGGTCGCCTGGCGCTGGCTGTCGTTGAAGTAGGCCGGAACGGTAATGACCGCTTCGGTCACGGTTTCACCCAGGTAGTCTTCGGCGGTCTTCTTCATCTTTTTCAAGACTTCAGCCGAGATCTGCGGTGCCGACATCTTGTTGCCATTTACTTCAACCCAGGCGTCACCGTTGTCAGCCTTGGCGATTTTGTAAG
This sequence comes from Pseudomonas sp. DWRC2-2, assembly GCF_049897885.1. Lineage (NCBI taxonomy): Bacteria > Pseudomonadati > Pseudomonadota > Gammaproteobacteria > Pseudomonadales > Pseudomonadaceae > Pseudomonas > Pseudomonas sp. DWRC2-2. Next base: position 248,928 of record NZ_JAFCXD010000007.1, on the reverse strand, counting down.
GCACCATCTTGATGTCTTTCTGTACGACTTCTTCGTCGAACTTACGACCGATCAGACGCTTTACCGCATACAGGGTGTTGTGCGGGTTGGTCACAGCCTGGCGCTTGGCCGACTGACCAACGAGGATCTCGCCATCATTTGCGTAAGCAATGATCGACGGCGTGGTACGCGCGCCTTCGGCGTTTTCGATTACTTTGGCTTTGCCGTTTTCCATGACGGAGACACAGGAGTTGGTGGTCCCCAGGTCGATACCGATAATTTTGCCCATGATTTACTCTCCCGAAACTTGAATTTGGTTGCCGCAGCAGTGGTGGCTAACTGCGGTAGCACTTAAACGCTTGACTTATAGATGGGGGCTTTGCAGCGTATTTCAAGCCTGCTCATCAATAGAAGGCGAAACCGGTGCAGGCGCCTTGCTCACGACGACCATCGCCGGACGCAACAGGCGACCATTGAGCAGATAACCCTTCTGGAACGTTTTGAGCACGCTGTTCGGCTCCAGGTCATGGCTTTCCTGCATGGCCATGGCTTGGTGATGCTCAGCGTTGAACGGCTCGCCGCCTTGTGGATCGATCGCTTCCAGCTGATAACGCTTCAGGGTGTCCTGGAACATTTTCAGGGTCAGTTCGATCCCTTCGCGCATCGGGCGGATGTTTTCGTCGTCCGGGTTGGACAATTCAAGGCCACGCTCCAGGCTGTCGATGATCGGCAGCAAGTCATTGGCGAATTTTTCCAACGCGAATTTGTGAGCCTTTTCTACATCCTGCTCGGCACGGCGGCGGACGTTCTGCAGATCAGCGGCAACACGCAAAGACTGGTCCTGCGCAGCGGCCAATTGCTCTTCGAGCACTTGCACACGAGTCGCCAGCTCATCGCCGACAGCCGAATTGGCGTCTGGAGTTTGCGTATCCTGCGTCTGTTCGTCAGCCATAGTTTTCTCCTTTCAAAATCATGCGCGAACTCAACTCGCGCTTCTGTTCCGGTATATGGGGCCACAATTTCCAGGTTCAAGGGCGCAGGCGTTACCAAAAGTCTTTCGACTGACCGTCATCAATTCCTGCATGGTCATTCCTGGTTGCGCTTAAAAATATCCAGATTCAAGCAAATCGAGCTAAGCGTCAGGATTGTCAGCGCCGAACAAAACACTGTATAAATAACCAGATCTAAAGCCTGGGAGCGGCCGTCATGCTCGTGCACCTGTCCGTACATAACTACGCCATCGTTGAACACCTGGATCTCGAACTGGATCGCGGGATGAGCGTAATCACAGGCGAAACCGGCGCCGGCAAGTCGATCATGCTCGACGCGCTGGGCTTGACCCTGGGTGACCGCGCCGACAGTGGTGTGGTGCGCCCGGGTGCGGACAAGGCCGATATCCTGGCCACCTTCGACCTGGCGGATATTCCCGAGGCGGAGGCCTGGCTGGCAGAGCGTGACCTTAATAATGAAGGGCCGTGCATCCTTCGGCGGGTCATCACGGCGGAAGGCCGCTCACGCGGGTATATCAATGGCACCCCTTGCCCGCTTGGCGACCTGAAAGCCCTGGGCGAACTGTTGATCGATATCCACAGCCAGCATGAACATCAGTCCCTGCTGAAAACCGATACCCATCGCCGCCTGCTCGATGAGTACGCCGGCGCCACAGACCTCGCCCGCCAGGTGCAACTCGCCGCCCAGCGCTGGCGCCAGACTCGCCAGGAGCTGGAGCGACTCTCCAACTCCGGCGACGAGCAACGCGCCCGCCATCAACTGCTCAGCTATCAGCTCGAAGAGCTGGAAAGCCTGGGCCTGGGCGAGACCGAACTGGAGCAGCTTGAGCAGGAACACAAGAACCTCACCAACGCGGAAACCCTGCTGGGCATTTGCCGCCAGGTGGTGGAGCAATGCAGCGAGAGTGATTCGGGCAATGTACTCAACGCACTAACCGCCAGCCTCAATCGCCTGTCCAGCGTGAACAGCGCCTCCGGCTCACTGAGCGAGGCCACCACCTTGCTGACCAGCGCACAGATTCAAGTAGAGGAAGCAGTCGGTGAGTTGAATCGCTTTCTGGATCACTTCGATGCCGACCCGGCGCGTCTGCAGGAGATTGAAGAACGCCTCGACACCATCTATACCCTGGCGCGCAAACATCGCATCCAGCCCACCGAAGTTGCGACGATGCAGCAAAAGCTGCTGGATGAAATCGAGACCCTGAACGCCAACGATGAATCCATCGAGCGTTTGGGCGAAGAGCTTGCCTCTTTCGCTCGCCATTATCAGGAGAGGGCGCGCGAACTCAGCGACTTGCGCCAGCAAGCAGCGACGGGCCTGGCCAGCGCAGTGGAGTTGGAAATCCAACGCCTGGGCATGCCTGGCGGGCGCTTTACCATTGAATTGCGCACCAACGCGAGTAACGAACTGCAGCCCCACGGGCTGGAGCAGGTCGAGCTGCTGGTCAGCGCCAACCCGGGCCAACCGCTCAAGGCGCTGGCGAAAGTAGCCTCCGGCGGTGAGCTGTCGCGAATCAGCCTGGCCATCCAGGTGATCACTGCGCAAACCTCTCGGGTGCCAACGCTGGTATTCGATGAAGTTGATGTGGGGATTGGTGGACCGACGGCAGAAATTGTTGGCCAGTTGTTGCGACGCCTGGGGGATAGAGGCCAGGTGCTGACAGTCACCCACTTGCCGCAAGTGGCGGCCCAGGGGCATCAGCACCTGTTTGTACACAAGGTACGCGGCAGCGATGCAACACACACAGCCGTGTCCAAGCTGAATAAGTCGGAACGCGTTGAAGAAGTGGCGCGCATGCTCGGCGGGATCGATTTGACCAAAGAGTCGTTGGCGCACGCGAAGAAAATGGTCGTGGCGGCAAAAGCCTGATCGGACAATTTTCCCTCTTTATAGAAAGCACGAAGGCGACCCTAGGGTCGCCTTCGATCGTTTTGCAGAGAGCATCTGCAGCGCTTGTTACTTTTTCTTACGGATGTACAGGACCAGATTATGGTCAACCAGATCGAAGCCATGTTCCTCAGCAATCTTGTGCTGCAGCGCTTCGATTTCCGGGCTGGTGAACTCGATAACCTCATTGGTATCCAGGTCCACCATGTGATCGTGATGACCACCGTCAGCCAGTTCAAATACTGCATGACCGCCGTCGAAATTATGACGAACCACCAGCCCTGCGGCTTCAAACTGGGTCAGTACACGGTAAACCGTGGCCAGGCCGACGTCCTCGTTAGACTCCATCAGCGCCTTGTAGACATCCTCGGCACTCATGTGACGCTGCTCAGCAGAATCGAGCATTTGTAGAATCTTGACTCGTGGCAGAGTCACTTTGAGACCGGCTTTGCGTAGTTCGCTATTTTCAACCATGGTTAGCTTTCTCGCGGATGCTGCTTCGCAGCTTCTCTTAATACGGGTATGATCGGCGTTTACGTTGTCCCAGCCAAGATAGTGGAAGTCGCCCACCGATGCAAAACACCAAGCTCTTGCTAACCAGTTTCACCTTTGTGGGACTGCTCGCACTCGCCGGTTGTTCATTCCCCGGGGTTTACAAAATCGACATCCAGCAGGGCAATGTCGTCACGCAGGACATGATAGACCAGTTACGCCCCGGAATGACCCGACGGCAAGTACGGTTTATCATGGGTAACCCCCTGCTGACCGACACTTTCCATGCCGATCGCTGGGATTATCTCTACAGCCTCCAACCTGGTGGCGGTGAACGCCAACAGGAGCGCGTCAGTGTCATTTTCAATGGCAATGACCAGCTTGTCAGCCTGTCCGGTGACTTCATGCCCGGCGTAAGCCGTGATGAAGCCTTGCTCGGTAAGGACAACGGCACCAACGTCACTGCGCCTGCGCAGGAAGGCGAGAAGCCGAAATCCGAAGTACCGGCCAAGCCAGGCTCTCTGCTCGACAAGATCCAGAAAGACGTCGATGGCGTGGAAACGGTTCCCGTCCCAACGCCACAACCTCTGGACACCAGCCCGCAGTAAGTGTGCGGCGCTCAACAAAAAGCCCGGCACGCCGGGCTTTTTGTTGCCTGCCAGTTGGTGGCCTACCTATGAATTCTGTTGCTTGGCCAGCGCCGCCTTGGCGGCGCGCAACCTGCGTATTTCTTTAGGGTCTGCCAGCAAGGGACGGTAAATCTCAATGCGATCACCCGCCTGCACACAACGCACTTCAGCGTCCGCGACCACTTTACCGAATATACCCAAAACGCAGTCAGCCAGATCCAACTCGGGGAATTGCGCTGCAATGCCTGACACTTGCACCGCAGAACGCAGACTGGTGCCAGCCGGTACCGCCACCGCCAGCAGCACTTGGCGATCTACTGCGGCGTACACAACCTCAATCTCAACCATGCAGTTGCTTGGCTCGCTGGCAGAATGCATCCACCAGCGTATTGGCCGCCTGATTGAACAAAGGCCCCAACGTCGCGCGCACGATAGGCCCGGCATAATCAAATGAAAGGTCCAAGCTGATTTTGCAGGCCTTGTCCGTCAGCGCCTTGAAAACCCACACTCCATGCAACTGAGTGAACGGCCCCTCCTGCAAATTCATTTCAATGGATTTCCCAGGCACCAGCACATTGCGCGTCACAAAATGCTGGCTCAGGCCGCCCTTGGCTACCCCGACACTGGCGACCATGTGCTCATCACTGCTTTCCAGCACCTCGGCCGTTGAGCACCACGGCAGGAATTCCGGGTAACGCGCCACGTCGTTGACCAGGTCATAGAGCGCCTGTGCCGGATAGGGCAGCAGCGCCGAACGTTGAATATGCGTCGTCATGTGTGCGTTATTTCCACTGCTGAGGCAAAACATCGCGGAAGAAGAGCCCGATCCGCGAAAGAAAAAAACCAGAGAACTGCCCGCATTGTCCGGGATTCGTCCAACACGCTCAAGCACGCAGGTTGACCGTAGCCGACAGCCTCGCAACTCCCTATAATGCCGCCCCTATGGCTAAACAAAAGAAACACCCTACAGGGACCATCGCGCAAAATAAAAAGGCGCGACACGATTACTTCATCGAACATCGGTTCGAGGCTGGTCTGGTCCTGGCCGGCTGGGAAGTAAAGAGTCTGCGTGCCAGCAAGCTGCAACTGGTCGACAGTTATGTGCTGCTCAAGGACGGCGAGGCATGGCTGCTTGGCAGTCATATCACCCCGCTGACCACCGCGAGCACCCACGTGATTGCCGATCCGGTGCGCACGCGCAAGCTGCTGCTCAATGCCCGCGAACTGGAAAAGCTCGCTGCCGCCGTACAGCAGAAGGGCTATGCCTGCGTCTGCCTGTCCTGGTACTGGAGCAAGCACCTGGTCAAATGCGAGATCGCCTTGGGCAAGGGCAAGAAGGAATACGACAAGCGCGATACCGAGCGCGAGCGCGACTCCAATCGCGAACTGCATCGCGCCGTGCGCAATAAGGGCAAGGAAGACTGATCCTTGCTGTGATGTAGCCTTGGGAGCCGCCCTTGGCTACATCCCCTTGCGCCGCTCCGCACGCGCCACGCGCTGAACTTCCTGACGCACTTCTTCCAACACTTCCTGCACATACAGCAGATGGCGTGTTGAGACTTCCCGTGCCTGCTCGGCCCGCCCCTCGATAATCGCCAGGTACAGATCCCGGTGCTGACTGATCAGCATGTCGCGGGTTTCCGTACGCTGCTGGTACATACCACCGATGTTGGTCACCACGTTGCGCTTGAGCAGGTCGAACAGACCGCGAATGGTGTGCAGCAACACGGCGTTATGGCTGGCCTCGGCAATAGCCAAGTGAAACCGCGCATCCGCCGCGCCCTCCTCGGCCCGACTCACCTCATCGGACCGGGTGTAGCAATCCTGTAGCGCTTCGAAGGCCGCCGTAAGTCGCTCGCGATCAACCTCCGTCGCGCGCAACGCAGCGTAGTAGGCGCAAGAGGCCTCAAGGGTTTGTCGAAACTCCAACAGATCACGCTGAGCCTCGGGGTTGTTCTCCAGCAGGTGCAACAGCGGATCACTGAACGTGGAACCCAAGGATTCGGCCACGTAGTTACCACCGCCCTGGCGGCTGACGAGCAAGCCTTTGGCTGACAGTTTCTGGATCGCCTCCCGCAAAGAAGGGCGCGACACCCCGAATTGTTCAGCCAACGCGCGTTCGGCCGGCAAGCGCTCACCCGACTTCAGCGTGCCCTCAAGGATCATCCCCTCAAGCTGCTCGACGATGTCATCGGACAAACGGCGCTGACGCACCTGATCAAACCCCATCACTTATTCTCCACCATCCCGACCACGCGCCGGGCCTCTATTCTCGCCTATCGCAGCGCTTGCAGCACCTATCAGAACGCCCTCGTTTCAGCCGATCAGCGCGCCCTACCCACCCGCTTACGACCAAAGTTTCGCGGGCGGCAAATTGACACACCCCTGCCAAGGCTTTTACTCTAGCCCACAGCGATTGTAAATTGGTATTACCAATTATCCAAGCTGACCAAACAACAACAATCAGGGGCCACCCCACTATGCAAACCTGGCAACAGCTCTACAGCCCACTCGGCAGTCTCGGCCTGTCCGCATTGGCGGCCGTTATTCCGATCGTATTCTTCTTCCTTGCCCTGGCCGTGTTTCGCCTCAAAGGCCATGTGGCCGGCAGCATCACCCTGGCGCTGTCGATATTGGTAGCGATCTTCGCCTTCCAGATGCCCGTGGACATGGCACTGGCCGCCGCCGGTTACGGGTTTGCCTACGGCCTGTGGCCTATCGCGTGGATCATCGTCGCGGCGGTGTTCCTCTACAAACTCACGGTCAAAAGCGGCCAGTTCGAGATCATCCGCAGCTCGGTCCTGTCGATCACTGACGACCAACGTCTGCAAGTGCTGCTGATCGGCTTCTGCTTCGGCGCCTTCCTTGAGGGTGCGGCCGGTTTCGGTGCGCCCGTAGCGATCACCGCGGCACTACTGGTCGGCCTGGGCTTCAACCCGCTATACGCCGCCGGCCTGTGCCTGATTGCCAACACCGCTCCCGTAGCCTTTGGTGCGCTGGGCATCCCGATTATCGTTGCGGGCCAGGTGACCGGCATCGACGCCTTCAAGATCGGCGCCATGACCGGTCGCCAACTGCCGCTGCTGTCGCTGTTCGTGCCGTTCTGGCTGGTGTTCATGATGGACGGCGTGCGTGGCGTACGTGAAACCTGGCCCGCTGCGCTGGTCGCAGGCTTGAGCTTTGCCATCACCCAGTACTTCACGTCCAACTTTATCGGCCCGGAACTGCCGGACATCACCTCAGCCCTGGCCAGCCTGATTTCCCTGACGCTGTTCCTGAAAGTCTGGCAGCCCAAACGCACCGCAGGTGCCCAGATTGCAGGCGCCACTTCCAGCGCCGCAGTCACTGCCAGCGCCGGTGGTTTCGGCCTGCCACGCAACACTATCGTCTCGCCCTACAGCCTCGGGCAGATTTTCAAGGCTTGGTCGCCGTTCCTGATTCTCACCGTGCTGGTCACCATTTGGACCCTCAAGCCGTTCAAGGCGATGTTCGCCGCCGGGGGTTCGATGTACAGCTGGGTGTTCAACTTCGCGATCCCGCACCTGGACCAACTGGTGATCAAGGTCGCGCCGATTGTGACCAACCCCACCGCGATTCCGGCCGTGTTCAAACTCGACCCGATTTCGGCGACCGGCACTGCGATTTTCTTCTCTGCGCTGGTCTCGATGCTGGTACTGAAAATCGACATCAAGACTGGTCTTACCACTTTAAAAGAGACCTTCTACGAACTGCGCTGGCCGATCCTGTCGATCGGGATGGTGCTGGCCTTCGCCTTCGTCACCAACTACTCCGGCATGTCTTCGACCATGGCACTGGTATTGGCCGGCACTGGCGCCGCCTTCCCGTTCTTCTCGCCGTTCCTGGGTTGGCTTGGGGTTTTCCTGACGGGCTCCGACACTTCGTCCAACGCCCTGTTCAGCTCGTTGCAGGCCACCACCGCGCACCAGATCAGCGTCAATGACACTCTGCTGGTCGCTTCCAACACCAGCGGCGGCGTCACCGGCAAGATGATCTCGCCTCAATCCATCGCCGTGGCGTGCGCCGCTACCGGCCTGGTGGGCAAGGAGTCCGACCTGTTCCGCTTCACCCTCAAGCACAGCTTGTTCTTTGCCACCATCGTCGGGTTGATCACCTTGGCCCAGGCCTACTGGTTCACCGGTATGCTGGTGCACTAAGACCTGCACGTAATGCCGCCGGATACGATTCCGGCGTCAGCTATTTCTGGAGGACCGATGAGCCTGCCTGCTGCTTTCCTGAGCGACGTCGCACAACTGATCCCGAAAGATCGACGTTTCGACGACCCCCTTTCCACCCTCGCTTTCGGCACCGACGCCAGCTTTTACCGACTGATCCCACAACTGGTGATCCGCGTGGAGTCAGAAGACGAAGTCGTTGCCTTGCTGCAACTGGCTCAGCGCGACCACGTACCGGTGACCTTCCGCGCCGCTGGCACCAGCCTGTCCGGGCAAGCCATCAGCGATTCGGTGCTGATCGTGCTGGGCGACAATTGGAATGGCCGCGAGATTCGCGGGCAAGGCACGCAAATCCGTCTGCAACCGGGAGTGATCGGTGCCCAGGCCAATGCGTGGCTGGCGCCGTTCGGGCGCAAGATCGGGCCAGACCCGGCGTCGATCAACGCCTGCAAGATCGGCGGTATCGTCGCCAACAATGCCAGCGGCATGTGCTGCGGCACCGCGCAGAACACCTACCACACCCTGGCCGGCATACGCCTGGTACTGGCTGACGGCAGCCGCTTGGATACCGAAGACGCCACCAGCGTTGAGGTATTTCGTGAACAACACGGCGCGCTGCTTGAGCGCCTGGCGACATTAGGTCGCGAGACGCGGGCCAATGCCGAATTAGCAGCCAGGATTCGCCACAAATACCGTTTGAAAAACACCACCGGGCTGTCGCTCAATGCCCTGGTGGATTTCGATGAGCCGTTGGATATCCTCAGCCATCTACTGGTGGGCTCCGAGGGCACCCTTGGGTTTATCAGCGCAGTCACCTACGACACCGTCATAGACCACCCGAACAAAGCCTCTGCGTTGATTGTGTTTCCAGATGTCGAGACCTGCTGCAACGCGGTCACCGTCCTCAAAACCCAGCCAGTCTCGGCCGTCGAGCTGCTGGACCGACGCAGCATGCGCTCGGTACAAAACAAGCCAGGCATGCCGGCTTTCGTACAGCAACTTTCGGAAAATGCCTGCGCCCTGTTGATCGAGTCCCGCGCAGCATCATCGACTTTGTTGCATGAGCAACTGGCGCTGATCATGGCCTCCCTTGCCCCATTCCCGGTAGAAAAACAGGTCGACTTCACCGAAGACCCCACCGAGAACGCCCGACTGTGGGCAATCCGCAAAGACACCTTCCCTGCCGTCGGCGCCGTGCGCAAAACCGGCACCACCGTAATCATCGAAGACGTGACCTTCCCAGTTGAGCAACTGGCAATCGGCGTCAATCGCTTGATCGCGCTCTTCGACAAACATCACTACGACGAAGCAATCCTTTTCGGACACGCGCTGGAAGGCAATCTGCACTTTGTGTTCACCCAAGGCTTCAACAGCGCGGAAGAAGTCACACGCTACCAAGCGTTCATGGACGACGTAGCGCAACTGGTGGCGGTGGAGTTCGGAGGTTCGCTTAAAGCCGAACACGGCACCGGGCGCAACATGGCGCCGTTCGTGGAACTGGAATGGGGCAGCGACGCCTATCAATTGATGTGGCAACTCAAACGCCTGCTCGACCCCAACGGCATCCTCAACCCGGACGTGGTGCTCAGCGAAGACCCGCAAATCCACCTCAAGCACCTCAAGCCGCTACCTGCCGCTGATGAGCTTGTGGATAAGTGCATCGAATGCGGCTTCTGCGAACCGGTGTGCCCGTCGAAAGGCCTGACCTTGAGCCCGCGCCAACGCATCGTGATCTGGCGCGACATCCAAGCGAAGAAACGCGCCGGTGTCGACAGCACTGAGTTGGAAGCTGCGTATCACTACCAAGGCATCGACACCTGCGCGGCGACCGGCCTTTGCGCCCAGCGCTGCCCTGTAGGAATCAATACCGGCGACCTGGTGAAAAAACTGCGCAGCCGTGACGCCGACCGTACGAAAACCGCCGAGTGGCTCGCCACCCACTTCTCCACTGCCCTGCAAGGCGCGCGCTTTACCCTCCATGTGGCCAATGGCGCTCGGATGCTGCTCGGCGCACCGCGTCTGGCGAAGCTATCGGCCCGCGTGACCAAGCTGTCCAAGGGGCAAATCCCGCAGTGGACCAACGCCATGCCGCAGCCGGAAAAAGCCATCCGTTTCAGCCCGGCAGTGACGGACGAACGGCCACGGGTGGTCTACCTGGCCGCCTGCGTTTCACGTGCCATGGGTCCGTCAGCGGGGGATAAAGAACAGATATCGCTGTACGACAAAACCCGTGGCCTGCTGGAAAAAGCCGGTTACCAAGTCGTGTTCCCCGACAATCAGGACAGCCTGTGCTGCGGCCAGCCCTTCGCCTCCAAAGGCTACGCCGAACAGGCCGAACACAAGCGCCAGGAACTGATCGGCGCCCTGCTCCACGCCAGCCGTGGCGGGCTTGACCCGATCTACTGCGACACCAGCCCCTGCACCCTGCGCCTGGTGCAGGACCTGGGCGAAACGCGCCTGGACCTTTACGACCCCGTACGGTTTATCCGAACGCACCTGATGGACCGCCTCGACTTCACGCCTCAAGAAGCGCCCATCGCCGTACACGTCACCTGCAGCACCCAACACCTGGGCGAAAGCCAGGCCCTGATCGAGCTGGCACGACGTTGCTCCAACACCGTGGTCATCCCGGAAGGCATTCATTGCTGCGGGTTTGCCGGTGACAAGGGCTTCACCACGCCGGAACTCAACGCCCACTCACTGCGCACCCTCAAGGACGCGGTGCAATATTGCAGCGAAGGCATCTCCACCAGCCGCACTTGCGAGATCGGCCTGAGCCAGCACGGCGGTATTGATTATCACGGGTTGGTCTACCTGGTTGACCGCGTCACCCAAGCCCGCGCTCATTAAAGCTGTAAAAAAACAGAACCCCTGCGCACCGGCGTAGTCATCTGCATAGGCCTCGACAAACGAGGCTCATCAGTGATGTCGCTGGCAGCCGTTGAACGCCAGCAGCGTCGAGCCCTTTTGCGCAAGGAGATACCCTATGAAGCGTTCCGCTCTTGCTGGCTTGTTCATTACCGCTGCGATGCTGGCCTCCCCTGCTTTTGCGGCGGGCGATAAAGACCTGTGCCAGATCAATCTGGACAAAATCAACAACGGTAAAGCGCTGCTTGCCACTGACACCAGCGGCAAAAGCGGCGAGATAGACACTGCCGTGTCCTCGGCCAAGGCTGCCCACGCCGCTGGGGATGACAAGAAGTGCATCGAGATCACCTCAAAGGCACTGCAAGACCTGCAGAACAGCGAAAAAGGCGGCCAGTAGCCCGATCAGTCGCGGAAGGCAAACCTTCGGGTTGGCCTTCCGCGACGGTTTGGCGTACACTGCAAAGGCTTGTCACTCACTATGAAACAACGAGTTACAAGCACGGGGCCGTTTAGGATTCGACGCCGGTCGCGAAACTTTAGGTGCATGCCGAGTTGGTAACAGAACTCGTAAATCCACTGTTGCAACTTCTTATAGTTGCCAATGACGAAAACTACGGCCAGGAATTCGCTCTCGCTGCGTAAGCAGCCTTAGCCCTGAGCTTCTGGTACCTTCGGGTCCAGCAATCACCAGGGGATGTCTGTAAACCCAAAGTGATTGTCATATAGAACAGAATCGCCGTGCAGTACGTTGTGGACGAAGCGGCTAAAACTTACACAACTCGCCCAAAGCACCCTGCCCTTCGGGTCGCTGAGGGTTAACTTAATAGAAACGGCTACGCATGTAGTACCGACAGCGGAGTACTGGCGGACGGGGGTTCAAATCCCCCCGGCTCCACCACTTCAACATCTAAAGACGTCCACGGACGTCTTTTTTTGTGTCTGAAATCCAGTAAATACGGGGGCTCCAGGGCTAGTGGGGGCTTTCCAGATTTTTTGAGTTCCAGGCGGTTTGGTATTCCCAATGGTATTCCCGACTCCCCGGCGCTAATCTTGGGAATACCAAAAGGTGTCATGGAGTACTTCTCATGTGCGCTCAAACCACCCGCCTCTCCGACCGCCAGCTCAAGGCGATCAAACCGAAAGACAAGGATTACGTCCTCACGGATGGCGACGGGCTCCAGCTGCGAGTCAGGGTCAATCGCTCGATGCAGTGGAATTTCAACTACCGGCATCCCGTCACCAAGAATCGAATCAACATGGCACTCGGCTCTTATCCCGAGGTTTCTCTTGCGCAAGCGAGGAAGAAAACCGTTGAGGCTAGAGAGCTGCTTGCACAGGGCATCGACCCAAAAGCTCAGCGCAATGAGCTGCAGGAAGCCAAACGAGCAGAAACGGAACACACCTTCGAGAACGTGGCCACCGCCTGGTTCGAGTTGAAGAAGGATTCCGTCACGCCAGCGTATGCCGAAGACATTTGGCGCTCCCTCACACTGCATGTTTTTCCAAGCATGAAATCAACGCCTCTCTCGGAAGTCAGCGCCCCAATGGTCATCAAGCTCCTTCGTCCGATTGAGGCCAAAGGCAGCCTCGAGACAGTTAAGCGAGTGAGCCAGCGCCTTAACGAGATCATGACCTACGGGGTCAATTCCAGAATGATCTTTGCCAACCCTCTCAGCGGCATTCGAGCGGTGTTCAAGAAACCTAAGAAAGAGAACATGGCAGCGCTACCACCTGATGAGCTTCCGGAGCTCATGATGGAAATCGCGAATGCCAGCATCAAGCGGACGACCCGCTGCCTGATCGAATGGCAGCTACACACGATGACCCGCCCTGTCGAAGCGGCGACTACCCGATGGGCAGACATCGACTTCGACAAGCGCATCTGGACCATCCCTCCGGAGCGAATGAAAAAGCGTCGTCCGCACACAATCCCGCTGACCGAACATGCACTCTCGTTATTGGAGACGCTTAAGCCCCATAGCGGCCACAGGGAATATGTGTTCCCGTCAGATAGAAACCCGCGCACCCACGCGAATAGCCAGACAGCCAACATGGCGTTGAAACGCATGGGCTTTCAGGACCGCTTGGTCAGCCACGGCATGCGCTCCATGGCCAGCACAATCCTGAACGAGCATGGGTGGGATCCCGAGCTAATCGAAGTCGCGCTGGCGCATGTCGATAAAGATGAGGTTCGGAGCGCCTATAACCGTGCGGATTACATCGAACGCCGGCGTCCGATGATGGCCTGGTGGAGTGAACATATCCAGAAAGCGGCCACCGGCAGCCTGTCGGCATCGGCCATCAATCAAACCAGGGACCGCAACGTGGTGCCGATACGCTGAGCATCACCGGCGACAATCCATGCCATCCGTGTAGTGGAGCATGGCGACAGAAATGACGACTGTCGCCAAACTTTTCGCATGTCTGCGCTTCTTCGGCCAAGCCCCTGAGTATGGGAAGGCTCCGCATTCCCATACTCAGGGGCTCACGCTCAAAAGGCCTATCAAACAACTACGAGTTGCGCCTTTCTGCGACGGATCAACCCTGCTGTTAATTCGTAGTAGTAGACGGTCGCTGGAGCAGAGCAACGCAGGTAGTGCTCCACAAACCATCTCACATGTTTTTCGCTCCAAGACCAAGGAGTCGCGCACCCCCAGCGCTCACGAATTACTTCGTGCATCCTTTCTGCTTGCCTGATGTGCCGCTGTCGCGTGGCATGCGCACCTTTGAGCACAGGGCTCAGGAACAACGCCATGTCGAACTCAGACTTCATCGCCGGCCTCCGATGTAGGCACTCACCACATCAACGCGGTTATGTCCCAATTCGTGGCTGATCTGCTGTCGTGCACGCTGATCAAGCTCTCGATCTTCTCGGTGACCTAACCCGCCATTTACCGGCGCAGAGAGGCCGGTCAGTTGCTCATAGCGCTCGCAGGCGTAAGCCGCCCGCAGTTCATGAAAGCCTTTCAAACCCTGCTCATGCAGGAGGTCCCGCGCCGGCCGCACGACTGTCTGTATGAAGTCTTTATAGCTTTCGTCCGGCGCCAACAAATTCCGACTGCCACAGGGTGATGCCTCGCTGGCTCTATCCAGGGCACCACGGACTTGATCCGTGACCGTAATCCAACGCGGCGCCGATGCCCCTGACCGACCACCTTTGGTGCCTTCCTGGATGTTGATCTTGCCCAGGCGTTGGGCCTCTCGTTGCAGCCGAGGCAGGTCCGCCAAGATTGCTTCACGCAAGCGCATGCCAGTCTCCCGGGCTAAAAGCACAATGGCACTCACCCTCGATTGCTGTCGCTCTGACAGCGCTTGCGCAATCAACCTGATCTGCACACGGTCTTGGCCTTGCGGTTCCTCACTGCGCACACTCGATCGCTGCAAGCCGAGCGCCTTGCTCGGACTGGGGATTTTGACGTACTGATCACCGCGCAGCGCGGCCATCGTTCGGTTGACGCTGGACAGGCGGTTCTGCGCGGTAGCGATGCCAACGTTGCCCTGATCAACCTGCTCCCGCATGTGGGCGGCGTACCGCATGAGGATCTCACGGTCGATCTGTCGCGCGTCATTGAGCTTCGGCCCTTCCTCGGACCGACACCAACGCACGAAGGCCTGCCAGCGATCGCCATGGGCTTTGACGGTAGCAAAATGGCCATCGCCGAACAGATCTTTCAGGGCTTGCGGTCCGGCATAGCTGAGTTGGCGACCGAAGCCAAAATTGCGCCCAGATCGCTTACCGATCCGGACCATTTTTCTGCCCCTGATCGACTGCAGCGAGATCATGCAAAAGGGCTCTCCAGTTCGCACTCACGATGGCGAACTGGGACCAATCAGTCGGGCGAAAACACAGCGTGTTGTCGGTGACATAGAGATGCGCGCCCTCCTCTTTCAACCACTGAATGATGGCTGTCGTCGAGGTGATAGTTTTACGGGTGGTGGCGACACCGGCGACAGCGGCGACACCCCTTGTCCTGCCTGGCTTTGAGCGTGGCGACAAAGTGGCGACAGTAGCGGCGACAAATCGCGCTTTCGGCTCCTTTTGGAGCTGAGCCAGATGGTTGCGCAGCGCTTCATCAAGATTGAACATGGCGCACCTCGAAGGTGTGGCCGTCGGTGATGAGCCACTGATGATCAATCAACTCGACCAACAGCTTGGCGGCATGACGACTGCTCTTACGGGCAAAACGGGGACCGTTGCGGTTCAGGTCTCGAATACTGAAGCGCTTCCAATCCTTGATCTGCAGCCAGCGCAGCAGGCGGTCCGCCTCCTCCTTTACCCGGCATACTGGTTCCTGTTCGGTCAGGCGCTGGATCTCGGTGAGGTAGTAGCCGACTAAAGCGGAGGCCCGTTGGATATGGTCGGCCTCCACCGTGCTGCTCTCCTCCACAACTGCCAGGATGGCGGCGATTCGGAGCAGGTTATCGGCGGCCTTCGATCCGCTAGGCCGTACGCTGGCCAGTTCCCCAAACTCACCCAACTGGGCTTCGATAGCATCATGCAGATCAATCCAGCGACGACGGCCCAACGGACTGAGACTCAGCGTTGATAGTTGCAGAGCACCGTCAGCGGAAAGTGACCAAGGTTGATGAAAGAGGCCCGAAAGGCGGCGGTGATAGCGCTTTAGTGCGGCGTCTTTGGACAAGTCGACGGCCTGGTAACTGCGCTGTCCGGCCAGACTGGTAGGCCAGGTCATCAGGCAGCGACCGAGGATGCCTTGCCCCTGCAGCAACGGGTCACTGAGTAACTGCATGGCCAGGTATGGTTGCAGCATCAAGTGCAGGCTCACACGCCGGTCATAGGCTCGCAGGCTTTCGCCTGCCATCGAGCGAGCACGATCAATAGGGCTACCGTCCCAGAGTGACGACAAGACCGTAACCGCTTTCAAACGGTTATCCCGACTCATGGTGCTGCTGCCGAGAAATTGTCCGCCCTCATCACAGAACAGCCCCATGCTGGGCAAGTCATGACAGAGCCCCTTGATCAGGGCTTCAATGGTTGGATCTGTGGTGATCAGCCGGGGTGCAGAGGGCTCCGCTTCAAGCGCCATGCTTACTGTGGAGTCGGGTTCGACAGGGTTGATACGCAGTGCCTGTCGCTGCGCGACACTTTATCGGGCGAGCTGTTCGCGGTAGCGCTGCCACTGCTCACGCTCCCATTGCCGCGCGGGCAGCAATGCAAATCGATCTGCCGCCGTCTTGCGATCTCCTGACGCGGCCACAGTGATCAAGTACAGCGACAGGGGATAATTTCTCCCGTCGAGCTGTAAGCCCGCATGACCTTGGGTCGCCAGCGCCGAGGCGGCCAACACCGATTGCGCGGCCAGTGCCTGGGGCACGCCGATGACCTCGGCCATGCGCTCAACCGCAGGCCCAAGAACCCCACCCAGTGCCTGCACCGGATAAGGCTGGGCCACGGGATTCGACTCAATCAGCGGTCGAGGCGGTCGTGGTAGTTCAAGCTTCGGATCTAACTGCTGCATGGGCCCTCTCCTCCTTCATTGCTGGTTGTCCTCACGTAGTCCCGCCACGGCTGTTGAGTGTTATCAGGGATCAAGGCCCCTGCGGCCTGTGAGGTGTTCACTGACGCGGAACGAACGGCTCCTTACGAACCGGGAGCGAGGGCATAAACCCATGAACCTGGCCTCCTTGGCGCATCCGAAGATGCGGGCGGGCGGAGGCTGTGCCGACTGACGAGTTCGGCACCTAGAAATCCAGGGTGGGAGAAGGCAACGACCTGGACACCTGGGGCATGCCTGACTGTCAGTCAGGTGCAGCCCTTCCATGGGCTGCGGCACCGGTGCCTGTGTCGTTGCGGATGGCGACGAATCGGAGTTGTCAGGCCGATTGTCACAAGGAGAATTGCGGCAATGCCCTGTACGGCGTGGCTTGCAGCAGTGCTACGAGCGCCCGTCTCTTTCCGCAAGAAAGAGACGGGCGCAGTCTGGCGTAGCGAAGTGTGCTGAGAGGTTAAGTTGCTGCAACGCAGGGAGGAAGTTCCATCGTCTGCCACAGTGGGCAGATCAGTCGAGTAGGCATCCATCACTCTTGGGGAGTGACCGTGCGAGCCGCCGGACGCTGTATCGCACTTTGGGAGAACCACCACGCAAGTGGCGTAGCCTTAAAGGTTCTGGCTACCTGGGCAGGTGCTGTCAACGACAGCGGTCCGTGCGCCAATTTTTATACCCGCTCGAAAATACGGTCAAGCATTCCGGGCAACGCGGGCAAGAAGTGGCGACTGTCGCCACTTCTGTCGCCACGCTCCAGGCCCCGTGCTGCTTGGGTTGTCGCCGCTGTCGCCGATGTCGCCACATCTCTAGCCATAGACCTACGACAAGCTCGGCTCTGACGCTGAAACTGCGTTGCGCTCGATAGAGATCGTGGGCAATTACTCGGAAAAAAGAAGACGTGGCACTAATCAAATTTGAAATGGGAGGGAGGAACGAGGTGGCTCCGAGAAAGAGCGAGTGAACCCTCCGACCGGCGCGATCAAAGATCGCTGGATCGGAGGGTTTGGCGGGAAAAGCAAATCTCAGACGTCAAGTACAGCCTCAAGCATCAAAGCTGGTTGATTGGGAAGTGGCGGCTTCACGCCGCATGATGAGCGTCTGCTGCAAGCGCAGCAGAAAACCGGCCTCGAACGCTTCCCGGGAATCACCTGGGCGAAGACGCTTTCGGTTTTGCGCCAGTGCCCACCATAGCGGTAGTGATGAGCCGTCAAGCCACGCCTGCGCACAACGAACGCTGTCCTCAATCATCGGGCCGAACTCATTGCCATGGGATGCTCTCTTTGCTCAAAAGACGGGACCGGACGGCGTGATTACCTGCCCAGGTGTCAGCGGAGAGGTCAAAAGTCGTGCCAGCCATCATCTAGCTATTACACATCAAGGGGTTAGGTGGCCTCAGTGGTGACTTTTTCGACTTTCATGGTGAGAAACCGAAAAAAGTGCGCAAGAAGTTGCGCAGTACTGCGCAATTTCTTGCGCACTTGGCTGTAGGGCACGAGTTACGTGGCCTGTAGCGATTTACCCGTAGGGTTATCCACAGAGGAGTGCGCAACTTCCTGCGCAGTTAATTGATTCTAGGAAGTCCGTTTTTTCGCAGTTGAAGTACTGCGATGCGGAAACTACCTTGTCAACAGAATCGGTCTATTGCTGCTTTTTGCGACTGACTTCCTAAGTGCATGAAGCCTACCGGTATGCGGCAGTGATTTTTGGTGGTATCTGACCTTCGGGTATCTCTACGAAACCAAGATCGATTCAACGCATCGTCCGTGAGTAGTATCTACCAAGCATGGGCGGCGATTACCTCGGCATCTGAGCATCCATATTACTTTTTTGAAACGCTCCTTGGCAGACATTGAGATCTCTCAGGGATACAATGCGCCTCATTCGACCCGGGACGACTGGATGAGTCCACCAGCGTGGTACTTTTCAGCTGGAGAGGGTCACCAGCGTGGAAAAAGGATCAATGACGTCTATTCCGATTGGCAAAACAGATGCCCATTTCTCCGGGCATGAAACCTTTCCGCTCCGCCAGATGTGGCTAAAAAAGGCCGTGGATAAGGCTGATGCTGATGGCCTCTTGACCAAGAGCACCTTTTCCGACGAGAAGGCTATCGCCGACTTTGGTGTCGGTAGAAATATGGTTGCCTCTATTAAGCATTGGGCTCTCGCATGCGATGTGATAGCTGAGGATGATTCGCGTCGCCATTTTTTTCTCACGTCTGTTGGACGGGCAATTTTTGGAGATGACGGTTTCGATCCTTATTCTGAGAGTCCGGTCACGGCATGGCACGCGCATTGGTGCCTTGCCGGTCGTGGTACACGAGCCACAACATGGTACTGGCTATTTAACGTGTTTTCAGCGCAGTCGTTTAGTCGAGAAGAAGCCCTCCCCACTCTCACTAAATATGCGCTTTCAGCGGCTAAAGGGAAAAAGTTGTCCCAAGCTACGCTGAGCAGGGATTTGGATACATGCTTGCGTGGCTATGCTCCCAGAGCTGCATCGGCCTCCGTCGAGGAAGCCGCTGAGTCCATGCTCGCAGAGCTAGGCTTGCTTCAAGAGGAGCGCAAGGGGGTTTTCTCGTTTCGTAGAGGTCCCAAGTCGACGTTGCCAGATGCTTTCTTTGCATGGGCGCTTCTCGACTATTGGAACAATCAGCGCAGAGCCGAGTCCTCTTTGACTATTGAAGCGGCTGCTTACGCGCAAGGTTCTCCGGGACGGGTCTTCAAGCTTGACGAAGAGTCGGTTGCTGAACGCTTGTTTGCCCTTGCCGACCTTACGGAAGGGAAACTCCGGTGGTCCGACACCTCAGGACTCCGCCAAATTCATCGTGGCGATTTCGATCATGAGTTGCTGATGTCTAAGCTTTTGAGAAAATCCTATGACCAATGAGCTAATGGCTGCTCCTGATCAATCTCGCGTGAGAATCACAAGACACTATCGACGCTCTGTCCGGATCGACGCAGACCTTGGACGACCCGATGCCTTAGAAGGTTATCTCCTAACCGATACCGCACGGGAAGCGCTTTCCGTGATGACAAGGCAGATCGCAGGTACCAATCAACGCGCCTTTACATGGACGGGCCCCTATGGCGGAGGCAAGTCGTCGCTCGCCCTCGTACTTGCAGCAGCGGTCTCTAATGACAAGATGCTTCGGCAGGAAGTAGCCGCTGTTGTGGGTGAGATCCCGCATTTCCAAGAGGCATTTGCGGTAGACGATGCCGGATGGCTCGTCATACCGGTGGTGGGAAAGCGCGGCAGCGTGACTACTGAAATCGCTAAAGCCTTTGAAAAGGCTCTTGGAAAAGATGAGAGCAACTCAGCACCTGAGAGCCTTGTCACGGACTTGGCTGCCGAAGCAGGACGTGAAGGATGTGCGGGTGTCTTGTTAATTGTCGATGAAATGGGCAAGTTCCTCGAAGCCTCGGCTACCGGCGGTGACGATGTCCACTTCTTCCAGGACTTAGCCGAGACTGCTGCCCGCTGCCAAGGCAAATTAGTCGTGGTGGGTATACTTCATCAAGCATTTCGGCAATACGCGTCTCGTTTGGGTATCGAGGCTCGAGAAGAGTGGGCAAAAGTCCAAGGGCGTTTCTCTGACGTTTCATTCGTCGCGACCGGCGATGAGGTCGTTGAACTTATCGGTAGGGCTATTGAATGCGAGACGCCTCACCCGAGCACTTTGGAGGCAAGTAACACCGTTGGTTTGGCTATCTCCGGGCGTCGGCCAGCTGTTGGCTCTGGCATGGGTGAGCTTTTGGATCACTGCTGGCCCCTTCACCCAGTGACAGCAGCGCTTCTAGGACCTGCCTCGCGCCGTCAGTTTGGGCAAAACGAGCGCAGTGTATTTGGATTTTTGACGTCGCTTGAGCCTTACGGCTTTCAGGACTTTCTTGCTCAATGGGATGGACAGATAGCTTACGGCCCTGAAAGATTTTGGGATTACCTGAGAGCGAACCTGGAACAGGCTATTTTGGCATCGCCTGACGGACACAGGTGGGCTCAGGCTGTCGAGGCGGTAGAAAGAACCGTATCCAAAGGAGGTGCCGACGCCGAGGTGGCTTTGGCGAAATCTCTCGCACTTATTGATATGTTTCGAAGCGTTTCGGGTCTTGCTGCAGACGATAGCGTGCTCCGCACAGTGCTGCCTCAACATTCTCCCCTTGAAGTTGCTGCAATGCTTGAGCAGCTTTCTACTTGGCGTGTTGCGCTCTATAGAAAGCACGTTGGTGCCTGGACAATTTTCGAGGGCAGCGACTTTGATATTGATGAGGCAGTTTCTAAAGCAAGGGCGACGTTCGTATCAGCTGACATGAAAATGTTAACTGCGGTAACGAATCTTCATCCGGTTATCGCTAAGCGTCACTACAACCAGACGGGAACGTTCCGATGGCTCGGCGTTTCTATGCATACCGTCCAAGAGGCGGAGCGTCTCGCAAAAACGTATCACCCCGAGGGAGGAGAGTTCGGTCGTCTCGCCCTAGTTTTGCCTGAGCGCCATTCCACTACAGAGGACGCCGCCAAGGCGTTATCTGGGTTACCGATTGACCCTAAATGTCCAATTTTTTTTGGTATACCACCTAATCATGAGTTGATCGCCGATCTTGGTTCTGAGCTGCTGTCTCTTCGAATCGTTTTCGAAGGCCGCCCTGAGTTAGAGGGAGACTCGGTGGCACGACGCGAGGTCAGTGCTCGACTTTCCTCGGTCAAGGGGGCACTCGAGGAGGCACTAAGGGATGCTATTAGCAGCGCAGATTGGAGATTGAAAGGGACACAAAAAAGCTCCGATACGCTGTCCTCACTGGCTTCTGAGATGGCTGCTGAGATATTTGGGGAGGCGCCCAAGGTATGGAGCGAGCTCGTTAACCGGGATGCATTATCCGCCAACAGCGTAAAAGCTCGCCGCGACTTGCTTCACAGGATGGTTGGCAGCGGGTTCGAGGAGAATCTCGGGATTGAAGGCTTCCCTGCCGAACGAGGATTGTACGAGACGCTTCTATCGTCCACTGGGTTACACCATCGAGACCCGGATGGTAATTGGCGCTTCTGTCCGCCCAAGAAGTCCGATGAGAGGAGCCTTCACCCGTTGTGGAGTGCTGCGCTAAAGATGGTTTCCGCACGGATCGCGGGTACGGTAGCGATAAAGGAGTTGCACGCTCTCTGGGCCTCGCCTCCCTATGGTGTAAAAAATGGACTGATGCCGGTTCTAACAGTGGCTTTTATGCTCGCCCATGCCGATAAGGTAGCGGTCTACCGCGATGGCGTGTTTGAGCCAAGGCTCACGGATGTAGACGTCGACGAAATGTTGCAGGATGCTGGTCGCTTTTCGCTACGTTGGGTTGACGAAGATGCCGATAGAAGGCTTGCCCTCGGGTCGCTGTCAGTAATGTTAGGGGGCTGTGGCTTCAGTACCGCAAGTGATACGCCTCTTGAAGTAGCCAGGGCCCTTGTTGCACTGGCCTTTTCTCTTCCTATGTGGGCTAGACGCACCCAACGCATATCTCCAGAAGCTCGAGCCGTTCGCGACATACTGCTGAAAGCATCTGACCCGCACAGGTTGCTTTTCATAGATTTACCCGAAGCATTAGCCGCTGTCCCTACAGATATTTGCGATCGGCTTGAGGCTCCCTTGAAGGAGATGCTAGCGGCATATCCCGAAATGTTGAGGAAAGTTGATAGTCGACTTGCCGATGCTGTTGATGGCAAATCGGGTGATGATCCTGAGCTGAGGGATCGTGCCGAGTACATTGCTAAGGTCACCGGGGATCTTCGTTTAGAAGGATTCGCCGCAAGGCTCCGCAAACGCGATGGTTCTACCAAGTCTATAGAGGGCATTTTGAGTCTTGCGGTAAATAAGCCACCTAGGGATTGGACCGATCTTGATGTCGATGCCGCCCTCGTGGCTGTTGCCGATCTATCACTCGCATTCCGCAAAGCGGAAGCTCTAGTTTCCGTGAAGGGGAGACAGCCCGGGCGCGAGTCTTTTGCCATTGTCATTGGTGCCGGTGGATCTTCATCGGTAGTAGCTAAAGACTTTGAGGTCGCTGGCCGAGATCGACAGGCTGTTCGCGGCGCAGCGGACAGGGTTATCGAACTCCTGAAAGCTTCGGGGCTGGAGGGGAATTTGTTGCTCGCAGCGTTGGCTCAGGCAAGCACTGTACTCGTGAACGAAGAGGAGACGGAGCATGCGTGAGCGGCATCTCTTGGGGCTGTCTGGCGGACGCGATAGCGCCGCCCTCGCACTCTACGTCCGTCAAACACGGCCCGAACTTGATATTGAATACTTTTTTACAGATACAGGGGAGGAGCTTCCTGAAGTTCAGGAGTTTCTTGGACGTTTGGAAGGTTTTTTGGGCCAACCTATACTGCGGCTCAATCCTAGACGTGACTTCGAATTCTGGCTCAAAGAGTACAATAACTTTCTACCCTCTCCACAGACACGTTGGTGCACCCGCCAGTTGAAGTTGGCCCCTTTCGAGGAATGGATACGTCCAATGCTGGCCAAAGGTGAGAAGGTCTTTTCATACGTCGCAATCCGCTCGGATGAAGATTACCGTGAGGGCTACTCTTCCAAGCACGAAAACCTCAAGGTCGTGCTGCCCTTTCGACTGGACGGTATAGACAAAGCGGGAGTCCTCGAGATGCTCGAGTCTTCTGGTGTGGGACTACCCCGATATTATGAATGGCGCAGCAGAAGTGGATGCACATTCTGTTTTTTTCAGCAGAAAATTGAATGGGTTCGTCTGCGGGAGCGACATCCCGACGCATTTGAAGAGGCAAAGGCACTTGAAAAGACGGCTTTGGAGCAGGGTTCTCCTTTTACCTGGACGAAGGGAGAGCCG
Organism: Pseudomonas sp. DWRC2-2; assembly: GCF_049897885.1. Lineage (NCBI taxonomy): Bacteria > Pseudomonadati > Pseudomonadota > Gammaproteobacteria > Pseudomonadales > Pseudomonadaceae > Pseudomonas > Pseudomonas sp. DWRC2-2. The sequence continues at coordinate 225,525 of NZ_JAFCXD010000007.1, read as the reverse complement.
CTGACTGAGCTGGAGAAGCCTGAGCGCGTGGGAGCGATTCGAAAGGAATATGAGGCTCGTCTCTTAAGAAATAAAGCTCGTAGACCGCGTAATCCGCTTCGCCCATGGGAAGAAAACTTAGATATCGATGACGTGTACGGAGTCGATGAGGCAGATGGAGGTTGCGCGATCTGCCATAAATGATCTCGGCCAGCCACTGCACAATTGCGAGTTTCGTAATAGCGTGCACCTCAACTCACCAAAAAGCCTAGTTAAGCCAATTACACAATGATGGGCGGATTATTTGCGGCTTATGGCTGCCTAATGCCGCCCCTCACGTTGGCCGAAGGTTTAAGCGTGCCAAACTGCCAATATGATCTTCGCTTTATTTGCCCCGTGAGCTAGCCATTTTTCGTGATTGATTGAGCTCTTTAGATCTCCCGTGGTAGCTGGTTTTTCCTTGCAGTAAATTAGCAAGGTTTCGCTAGTGAGCTTGCAGCCTGCCTTGAGCTGTACGCCCATATAAGCACGGAGAAGCTCATCGTTAATAGAGTCCGGGAAGGCTGCGATTATCGAGCTTAGGCTTTCCTGGTCAATATGAAGTTCATCCGAATTTCCTCGACTCATGGCGTGCCCTGATAAAGGTGTGCCTGCAAGCAGAGTCGCTGGATCAGCTTCCGATAGTGTGCTTGCTAGTAAAGCAGTGCCTTGTAAGTGCCAACTACTTAAAGTGCGCTGAAGGCCAACCCTAGAAGCTCGCGAGCTATATGTGGCTGCGATGCTTTGAGCCTGATCGAGGCGCAGTTCGCCTACTGACGTCCAGCCGTTTACAAAGTCTACAGCAAACTCCTGTATAGATGGTGTCCGGATACTTCTTAGGTTCCAGCCCAATGTGTCAGTTTCCGTATCGGTCGCTGTCGAGCTGAGATAGACCATCGCTTGGTTCTTTTCTTGATTTAAAGGTCGCGAGCGAACTCCGCTGACAAGGAGTAACGACACCTTGTCGAATGAATCATCCTTGGCCTGAGCGAGATCACATGCCTGAGTGAGATTTAGCCACTCTCTACCGTCGTTTGAACGCAATACCATACCAAAGCGAAGATTGTTCTTAAGCCATTGTGCCTTGTTGAGGACGGAGGATTGGACGGGGTACGTCGAATGATCCAGGCTTGGTCCACCGCGCCACTCCATACTTCTCATTAATCCTCGAATAGCTGCTCGTGAATCTCCTATTTCGGCCACCGGCGCAATGACATTAGTGTTACGGTGCTCCATCAAAGAATCGCCAAGCGTGCGAAGTGAGTTACGAATTCCGGTATACGATTCTAGTGCGGTGAGTAAGTGCCGACTAAGACACTCCTCCACATATCGACAAAAATCGTCGTTATCCAAAGTTGCTGTTTCGTGGAGTATGTCCATTGCTTGCAAGTCTAGTTCCCATAGTTTTTTCGCTTGGTCTAGGGCTGCAAGCTCTAACCCCTTAGAGGTTTCGCTAACAAAATTTTCGACTGCGGAGATGAATGGTCTATCGGATGCTAGCTGATATAGTGCAGTCTTCCAGTGGATCAAATCATCATCACTCATGGGCTTGCCCATGATCCGCATCCTAGAGCTAGACGCTTTAAGAATAGGGCGGATATCTCGAAATTCTGCTCGTAGTTGAGCTACGTGAGTTGACATCAGTATTACTTGGAGTGGATTTTCGCAGTCCTTGTGTGCCGTAATTACTGAGTCTATAAATGGAAGTGTTTGCTGGTTGGAATTTTGAACCAAGTAATAATCAACGATTATGAGGTCGTAAAATTTATCAGCTGGGATAGATGGAGAAGAGTAGTAGTCAATATTTTCCTCAAGTACCCCTGCACCTAACAGCAGGCCTTGCGTGCGCCTTACAGGTGCTGCATTGCCATAGCGGAATTCAAGCACTTGATGAACAGCGTCCCTTAACCGAGCTGGAGCTTCCTCGCGTATAGACTTATCGGAAAGCGGTGTGGCAAGGTCATGAATTGTTTCTATGTTAAAGCCGTGCTTGGTTAAAACCCCGATATAGGCTTCGTAGTCGGGATCGTGAGGATCCCCAAGCAGTGCTGCAATATCGCCGTCGATGGAGAGAAGGTCTGCGGTACAAATATCTTCAGACAAGTCATCATCAACAATCGCAACTTTAATAACTTTCGCGTCAAGCAGAGATTTTTTGAGATCCATACCTATTCCTTGGGAAGCTCAAGTACAAAGCCTCGAAAGCGGCCATCATCGTCCGCTGAATCCAATACGAGCTTTGCTTCGTGATAAGTCGCAACCTCGGCTGCGATGAAAAGGCCCAGACCTTGGCCGCGCGGCCGAAGCGAAAAACCGGCCGTGAAGATTCTATTTTTATCAGCTGGTGAAATCCCCGGACCATTATCCCTTAGAGTCAACGTTCGAGATTCGGGATCAAGTTCTATTGAAATACACCGTTCGGTCCTGCCAGGTTTAGCTCCTTGTTGTACCCAGTAAATGGAGTTTGTAATAAGGTTTTCAATTGCCAGGCTCACAAAGCCACGAACCATGTTAACTTTAACTGGTCGAAGCTCTGCCTCATTAGAGATAAACAGTTTGCAGCTTACTTCGTGGCGTTCAAAGCGAGCCGCATAACCTTCAACTATGGTATTTAGTAAGGCAGCCAGGTCAAAAAGTTCTTTTCGGTGTCTGCCAGACGGAGTAAGCGGATCTAGCTGGCGTAGCCGAGTGTTGATAGCTTTGATTTCTGCGTCTAATTTGCTGAGAAGTGCTTTAGTCTGAGGTGATTCATCTTTAGAAAGTTTCTGCATCAATTGTCGCGTATGGCCAGTTGTTCTGGTTAGTTCATGTAGCACGCCTGACATGACTGTGCCGACTCCGGCCAATTCAAGTATGTCTTCTCGACGTTCTCCAGCTAATTTACTTGCTTCTTCAAAGCGTGTGACTTCATTTTTTATGAAGTGGAGGTGGTCTGCAATGGATTGAACCGAACCCTGTACCTCTACCGAAACTTTTGAGCGAATGTCAGTCAAGCCTTGCTCGGCTTGTAGGACCCTTGCTCTTATCGTGGCTGGGGCGCTTTCCACAATGTCATCAAGTTTCGCTTTTTTCTCCTCTTGGCCTTCGTGCCCAATGTATCGCCGAAGCTCATCGATCGCGAATTTCGTCAGCATTTCTCGGACAAGGTTGGCCTCAGGGGATTCAATCAGACCTTCACGGTTTGAGCGATCGACTAAACCAGGGTTTTCCGCTCTAGAAATTTCTAATGCGCCTACTGTTTGAATGCGGTTGACAGCAAATCCCCCGCGTTTTAGCGCTGAGCTATCCAATCCCAACCAATCCTCGCCTGTAGACTGCCCTGAAAATCCTACGCGAAAACCATCGCGATAAATTGCGATTCCGCCGCTCCATATGTCGAGCTCTGCTTTCGCTGCTTTCCAATTACCATGCAACGTCGCTTGCTGGCGAAGGCGGTCGCGATTGAACCATCGAATCGTCGCGCGGATAGGTCCGATTTTTTTTAGCGCATCAATGGTGGTAGTCAATGCATGCGTGAGCTCTTCGACCGTTCTTATTGTTACTTCGGGCTCATTACCGCGTTGGTAATCAATTAGATCAGTTCGTAGTATACCTCCGCTAGCCTCGTCTAATCCGCCTGGATCAAACTGAAGTTCCATGTCAGCCTGAACGAGATCCGTTAATATTTTTTTCATTCCTTCGATGGGGATACGAGCACCGCCATTTATATGGACGTCGATAGGGAATCCTAATGGCTTTTTCTTTTCGCTCGTGTCGCTCTGTTGCTTTTTATCTTGTTCTTCACTTTGATCCTCGGGTTTGACAAACGGGTTTTGCAGGCGGCGCAGGAAATCACCAACCAACTTATTTCGAACTTTTTCGTCCGTCCAATGGCTCTTCAAGGCCGAGATCGTAATTACTGTTCCCGATGGGGTTTGGCGAGGGCATGTTGTTGGTTTTATATCAAGAGTTATATCATTTATTTCTTTGGTTGGGTCGTCAAACAATCTCCAGTCAAATTGTATCTCGTGGGCTTGGCCATCATTACTCCAGGACGTCACATTTGCGTTATCCCCAAGACGCATCATCGCCAGACGGCCGATTCCTTTATTACCAAGAATTTTGCGGCTAAGGTCTTTGGAGTTGTTGGTTGTCAATTTGGATGGTGTGCCGATTGCGAGAAATACAGATTCAAGTGTCTTCGCATCCATTCCGCAGCCTGTATCTTCAATTGAAATGTAATTGAGCGATTCAAGTACGCTTTTTACGTGTTCTTTTGAGGAATGAGGGTCTAACTTTGCTAGTAGCCCTTGAATTCTCGAGGTATTGCTAATGTCTGTAATCTCGCCAGCAATATCTTTTTTTATAGCTGCGATTATTATTTCTAACGCGGTTGCGTCTTTACTTTGATTGATCTTCCTGATGCTCTCATCAATTATTGAATGAGGTACAGGAATGTGAATATCAATTTTTACTCTAGGCGACTCTGCGTCAAAAGCATTCTTGATGAGCTCATTGATAGCTACCTCGTCAGAGGTGATCAGCTCTGCACCAAGATGCACTAATGTCCTAGCAGCTACCGAAAAAATTGCCACTTGATTCAAATCCTTGAATAGATGTTGATAGGCACAGTGTTAAGTCGGAAAAATTATAGCAATCTTTGACTCAGTAGCCTTGAAACCGGGCAATCGCCATAGAGGCATTGTGAAAACCCTCTCCAGATTAGCACCTGTAGATGATGTCATGGTGATGCCATGATCTCAATGCCCCCTAGTTTGGCGCCTAAGCCTTTCTCATCCGTACCATAGGCCGGGAAGCTAATCATGGTCCTAAGCGATGAGATGGATATTCACCTACGAAATCGCGGTGCAGTGCCTGCTTATGCGAGACGTGCTAGCATGAAATAGTTGTCATTGCAATCAACCACTGCTTTTCGGCAGAACGGGTCTGGTTTATCAAGATGTCAAAAGCGTTGCTGGGTCGGCTGACGCATTGATGCCAAATTCTCGATGTTGTCGCTTGTTTTCCTTTTTGCGGTTGGAGAGTTATTGCTTCGACCCTGAGTCGCAGCTGGCATTCCGATGAGCCATTGTTCGAATTCCGCATGTAAGAGACTGGCGTAAATGCCACGACATGACGTCACCTGATACCCAAACGAGGATCTGTGGAGTTACATCTTGCGTTCTAAGCTGGGTACGTGACTAACCAGCGTTTGCGACAGGCTCGCAGCTTTCATCCAAGAGACGTAGGCGCAGGCCAGCAATCAGCAAGCCATCGCCGTTCCAATCGAACTGAGAGCCTCGGCCAGTGCCAAGCGACTGGTATTACACTTCCAACCCGCTACTTTCTCCAGCCCAAATAATCCCCAGAAGGCGATTTTCTGTACGGAGAAAATTTGTCTTTCTGCTCCGTTTTGTACAGATTCAGATCAGCAAAATTCAAATCGCGTCTTGTGCATAGCGCATATCGTCAGCCTCATTCCAAAGGTAAAGAAATGCACCAAAAGTCGTTTTCATCTTTTGCTCTAAAACACTCGACCACGTGAGCGAAATCCCGAAACCTATGGACTCCACGGATAGTACTGGAAAAAAAATAGAGTGGTCTCGTTCGCGAATCTGTCGAGTCAAGCCGTCCGGTATATTAGGGGACAATCCGATACCGACCAGACGATATGTATTGAGCTCTCTGCTAAGGACTTTGTGTGCTTCTGATTCTGGGGCAAAAGGGATTAGTTGCGTGCTGCCAGCAGATATTGAGTAGTTCGGAATTGAGCTAATGTCTATGCATTTGCTTGGGGTGAATTTAATTATCTCAGACTGGGTTTGCCCTTCTTTTTTCGGTATAAGGACAGAAAGCTCTATTTCTTTCGCAGTTAGCTTGCTAGTATTTTCTACCTCCAGTGTGAGATAAGGTTCAGTATCACCCAAGAACAACTCTAGCCGAAGATCTTTCACCTCTAGACGTGTAGGGTTTTCTTCTACAAGTAGAGCCTCTTGCATTTTGCTAAGCGAGTCTGTACGGAACATATTCGGAAAATATTTTTTTGCAACGGCGTCATGCTCGTCGAGAATGAGAAGGAGTTCACGCCAACCCAGGACCGTAACGCTAAACAACCCCTGTTCAATATTTTTTTGGGTTGCTGCTCTAGCAAAAGCTTGAAGATTTATGTCACTGTGCGAAGTCGTCGCGATAATTAAATGCTCAAGCTGTGGCTTAAACTTCTTCGCCTCATTTATTTCATGAGCAATATCTTCTTCGGTCAGTCTTGAACCCAAAAAGTTAGATCTACACTTACACTGAACTCCCTGGTAGTTTTGGCTCCCGCTTGGGATGCCGAAAACGTCTACGCCTAGTTGCGCCTGCCCCTTTCGTCCGTGCTTTTGGGTCGTGGGAGACTGCCACGTTGCCTTCCAAAGATCACAGCAAAAATCTTCAAATGTATCAGCATCATTGATCGGCATTATGTCGTACGACGATATTTTCATGGGGGCTAGCATCCTAGAAGGAGGTCTGAATGCAAAAATCGTATTCACATTTTGCAGTTAGGAAACAGCATGTAGCTCGTAAAACTCGATTACGGTCTACACTGGTTAGACAGTGGGTGCTCACTACAGGCAGGCATCAGCCCGTCATAGCTGACATAACATTGCTTCGCGGCCCGAAAAAATGGCTACAGTTTTATGCCAGAGCAAAAAACTGCAGCAGTTGCGCTAAAACTCGGCTGCCTTCGGTCATATGAATTCACTCTGATGGTAACTCGACTCTTTGACACTTGAAGGCATATCCCTTTGATGCTAATAGATCGTTCAGCTGGTTGCAAAATTCGGCGCTTGCACTGGTAGGGATGTACACAGCTTCCAACAGTTCGATCAGAGGCGTCTTCAATATGAAGCCGAACTCGTCTACATACTTAAAAAGATCTTCGTTAGCCACACCTCTGTTACGGTAGTTCTCGGCTAGATCGTCCTCGCAATACACTTCCATATGTCTGGGCGGCCATTCAAAACCAGGAAGTATTTTTTTATTAAATGAAATTAGTTCACCCGCGTTGATTGATATTCGGTATTCGCGCTCAGGTTCAAACTCAATGTGCTTGGTGAAAAATGCTTCTCGCTGTCTTTGTTTGTCCTGAACGTACTTAACAGTCTCGAACCGATAGCCGACGGGCAATACACGGTCTAGATAGTTTCCGATTTTGAAGAGGTCGACGATAAAAAGTGCACAATTTGGATTATCAGAAAATTTCCCGTAGCTCTCCCACATAAACCGGGACATCTGTTTGTGCCAAAACCAACTTTGGATGAAGACGCTTTGCTTATCCCTATGCATCGTATCCTGACAGAGCTGTTTTGCTTCTTCAGGTGTCATGCGGGTGTCGTCGGAGAATCTGCTGTTCAAAGACTCGAGAATCAACTCCTCTTTACTACCGAAGTACTCACGATCGCCTTCCGTTGGGTCTTCTGGGTAACCGTCGACTCTTCTGAAGTAGAGACCGTCGTCGTTGAGAACTTGAAGAGCCCTTTCGCCTAGCATGTAGCGTTGTAGCAATCGTTGATGAAACATTTACGAACACATCCCTGCTATTGATGTTTGATGGCCTGGAGCCACCATCAGGAATCTATAATAATGCTGTAGCACCTCTCTGCGCAATTGAGTGCGCAGAGAGGTGCACGTCTGTACGTCTCAACCGATGACTGCGTTCATGCAGAATTGAATCCTTCAACCGGTTGCTACATATAGATATCTATCAGCCGCAAGCCGCCCATCATTGCCTCTCCCAACATGGCGGTCCCCCTCATAATGGGCCTACGTGGTCTTCAAAACCTGCGGCCACTTGCGGTTTAGACTTCACAAACTCTGGCGTTTGGTAGCGCCTTACAAGCGGAGAGGGGGGCGTTCGAATTCGTGTGTAGATGCGACCACTCGTATGCCCAGTGGTCGAAAAATATGGAGCAGGCTTGCCTGCGGGTCCGAGCGAGCCCCCTCAAGCGAGGTCAGGCTATAAGAGCCAAATATCGTGATGTTAGGTATTGGGACCAGTCGGTACTCCAATTGGTATTCCAACTAAAAAACAAAAAATATATTAACTATAAAAATCAATAAGATAAAAGCCAGGTTCAAATTACCCCGGCCCCACCAATTCGAAGCATCAACAGAACCCGCCTAGTGCGGGTTTTGTTGTTTCTAGGGTTTGGAAAGCCAGACAGAACAGACCTTCAGAATTTTCCTTCAAGCTACCGCGCCCTTGATGAACTGGCGCAACCCCCGCCACAACGCTAACTTCCCCCAGTCGTTGCTCATCAGCGACCGGCTTTGACAGGCCGAAAAGTGTAACCTTTTACACCCCTTGATAAGACGGCATGCTTGACGCACTCCGCCTCGTTCATGGCGGCTGTGCGTGGGGCATCTTCGGGTGCGCCGGGTTCCTACACTTCCGGTCTGTCAACCCGCGTACAGCTGCCACCCATTCCTGTTTGACAGCAGGGGGTGGTAGCTCCTTAAACAGTGTGGGAGCTTCATTATGAAAAAGATCACCCCCAATCCACCCTCCGCAACCCTCTTCACCCTCGCCCCAGACATCTCCCCCGAAACGCTGCTGATCCAAGCCAGCGAAACCCTCGCCTCACTCAACGCCATGACCACCGACCTGGCTTTCGAACTCGAGGGCGCACACCGTCACAAGCTGCTGGCCACCCAGCAACTGGTCGTGCTGGGCGAACTGCTGGTCGAGCGCGTGCTGGTCCTCACCCAAGACACACAAACATTCCAGTAACAAAAAGGCCGAGACGCGTTCAGCGACTCGGCCTTTTGTTAGGCGTCTGGAATCCCGCCACACTTGCGATTACCCTGCTCTCCTCTATCAGACATCCGGAAGTCCGATACCCGTGTTCAAGCCACTCGCCGCTCTCGCCCTCGCCTGCACGCCTCTGCTTGCCACCGCCGCCGACCTGGCCGGTGTCTGGACGGGCACCTTGGGCAAATCCGCGATCACCGTCTGTTTCAACGGTGCCCACGGCGCCAATGGCAGTTACTACTACCAACGCATTCTCACGCCCATTCAACTCACCCAAGCCAACGCCAGCGAGCCCTGGGTGGAAGAAGGGCAAACCGGTTTCTGGCAGTTGGACGACCCGCAAGGCGACACGTTGACCGGCAGCTGGAGCAAAGCCATTGGCGGCAAAAGCCTGGCGCTGATGCTCAAACGCGCGGACACGGACAGTTGTGCCAGCGACACCTACAACAACCCGCTTGAGGCCACGCCGCCTGCGGTGAAGGTCGAGAAGAACACCTTCGCCGAGCACGCCTATCAGGTGAAGACCCAAGGCGGGCAGGTCATCCTGAAACTCGAAGGCGACGGGGAAGCCATCGATAAGATCAACCGGGATCTCGCGCGCATGGCCATCAATCCGGATGGCCAGACCGATTTTTATAGAGAGCGGCGTAACTCACTGGACCAAAGCGGCAGCACCAGCACCAGCGAGATCACGGTGGAACCGTTCTACTGGTCATCGCACTGGATCACCGTGCGTTTCTATCGCTGGTCAGCGGGTTACGGGCGCGGGGGGATCAGTTGGGGCCTGCACAGTTGGAACCTGCAAACCGGTGAAAAGGTCGACCCCTGGACCTGGCTGGGCGGCCATGAGCAATGGGACAGCCCCTATTCCGGCCAGGTCAAACTGCCCGCCACCTTCAGCGCCTGGCTGGCCAAACAAACCACCGTCGACGAAGGGTGCCCGGCCGTGACCAGTTACTCCACCTTCGACTTGAGCTTCAACACCCAGGGCCTGCAACTCTCCACACCCGCCCAAGGCGATGGCTGTGACAACGAACTGAGTTTCACGTGGGAGCAATTGGAACCGGTGCTGACGGCCCAAGGCAAAGCTGCTGTGCCCAGCTTGAAAGCACCCTAAGGAAGCATTCAGCCTTACAAAAATCCAACACTCGTTCACGAAATATTCAGAAACGCCCACGGATACTAGCCCATTGCAATGACCGTTCCCCCGGACGGTCCTCCTGCCCTGGTAGCCACACTCCATGACGCGTCCTGCTCCCCTGCTGCTCCTGCTTGCTGGTCTGTTGTTCTTCTTTGCCCTGGGCAACCATGAGCTGCAAGGCTCCACCGAAGCCCGGGTCGCCGGGATCGCCATGGCCATGCACCTGGACAATAACTGGGTAGTGCCTCAGTTGTTTCGTGAGCCGTTCCTGGAAAAACCGCCTTTGAGCCTGTGGATCGACGCTGGGGCTATTCGCCTGTTCGGCGGCAGCACCTGGGCGGTGCGCCTGGCTTCGGCGTTTGCTGGATTGTTCAGCGTGATGCTGCTTTACACCATGCTGCGCCGGTTCGGGCGACCGCAGACGCTGGCGTTCAGCGCCGCGTTGATTCTGGCGACCATGGCCAGCTATTGGAGCAATGCGCGCGGCGTCGGGGAGGATTCGCTGCTCACCCTCGGCGTGACCACTGCGCTGCTGGCGTTCTACCAGGCCGTGCGGCCCGATCGCCAAGGCTCCAGCACCGGCGCATGGGCACTGTTTACCGCCGGGATGGTGATCGCCACCCTCAGCAAAGGCGTACTGGGCCTGGCCATGCCGGGCATTGTGATTTTTGTGTACCTGGCCAGCACCAGCCTGATGGACAAACGCCTGCAGATTGGTGACTGGCTCAAGCCCGCGCTGTTTACCTTGCTGGCGCTGATACCGCTGGTGATCTGGCTGGGGTTCCTGTTCCAGCGCGGTGGTATGCAGGCGGTGGCCGAAGTGTTGCTGACCAACAGCGTCGGTCGTTTCAGCGGCTCGTTTGTCGAGGCCGGGCATTACGAGCCGTTCTACTACTACATCGCCAAGCTGCCCGAGGCGTTCCTGCCGTGGAATATCCTGGTGTATCTGGGCCTGTGGCACTTCCGAAAAAGCCTGGTGCGCAATCGCTACCATCTGTTCTTCAGCGTCTGGCTGGTGGCGCAGTTCACCCTGCTGACCCTGGCGTCGAGTAAACGCACCGTTTACCTGATGGCACTCACCCCCGCCGCCGCCGTCCTGGCCGCAGAATATGCGCGGGTGCTGCTGGACTGGCTGAAAACCCACAAACCCGCGCTGCATAAACATCACAGAACCGTGGTGGGCGGGGTGTTTACCCTGGCCGTGGGTTGCTACTTGATCGCCGCCTTCTGGTTCGCGCCCAAAGCCGATGTACGCCAGTCGTTCGTACCGGTGATCAGCCAGGCCCAGGCATTCAGAGACGAAGGTAAGGAAGTGGTGTTGTTCCAGCCCAACGAGCGCATCGCCGGGGCCAGCGTGTTCTATCTGCAGGCCTATTTGCCGATCCTGCAAACCGAAGCCGAGTTGCACCGCTATCTCGGTGCCAAGCCCGGCAACATTGCGTTGCTGGACCATACCAACGACCTGACCACCCCGGTGAAGGTGATCAAGCAGATGTCGATCAATCGCCAGCCTTACTACTTCGTCGAGCAGTAAGGCTGGCGCGGGGCATCAGTGCTTGGTGAGCTTGTCCAGGTAACCCATGGCAAACGCCGACACCACGAAGGTCATGTGGATGATCACGTACCACATCAGGTGCTGCGGATCGACGTTCTTGGCGTCCATGAAGATGCGCAGCAAGTGGATGGACGAAATCGCCACGATGGAGGCCGCCACTTTCATCTTCAACGACGAAGAGTCCATGGTGCCCAGCCAGTTGAGTTTTTCTTTGTTCTCATCGATATCCAGCTGCGAGACGAAGTTCTCGTAGCCGGAGATCATCACCATCACCAACAAGCCGCCGACCAGTGCCATGTCGATCAACGACAACAGCAACAGGATCACTTCAGCTTCCAGCATCGTGAAGATATTGGGAATGACGTGAATGATTTCCTGGAAGAACTTCAGCGCCAGGATCAACAAGCCCAAGGACAGCCCGAGATAAATAGGCGCCAGCAGCCAGCGTGAGGCGTACATAGTATTTTCGATGAAGCGTTCCATGGGATCTCACACAGCTAGGCTAGAAATGGCGGCGAGTATACCAGCCACCACAAGACAGCTGTAACCGCGAGAAAACTGACCTGTGCGGCATCTGTAAGAGAATTTTTCTGCTAGTGTCGAGCCCAATAACAACTCGGCTCGATGACGTCGGACAGGAAAAACTCAGATGATGGATGTGCGATCCCCCTTGGCCTGTATCGGCCTGTGCGCGGCATTGCTGCTGGCTGGCGGCTGCTCCCCCAGCGACGAGCAGAAGCAAACCACCCTCGAAGAGAAAACCGCCAAGTTCGAACAATCCCTCGACAGCATCCAGGACCCCAAGCTGCGCGACGCCGTCGCTGACCTGGGCGGTTCGCTGCTGTTGCTGGAGCGGGCGCGGGTCAAACTCGCCACCAAGCCCATCGAGGCCGAATACGGCGAGGACACCCTGGCCCTGCTCAAGCACTACCCCACACCCCAGGCGCTGGTGGACACCTACATCAATGGCCTGTTCGTGCTGCGCAAGACTTCCCACTCCGACTATCTGACCGACCTGCAGCCGGTTTTCCCCTTCAACTTCAACGTCCCCGACCAGTTCCCGTTCCCCCACGGACTGGAATGGCAGTCGGTGACCCTGAGCAACAACAAGGTCATCCCTTTCCAGCCGGAATGGTCGGAAACCGATCCGGGCATCCAACTGAGCCCCAGCAGCTCGAACCTGACCAACCCCGATGACCTGACGGTGACCTACCCGTTCATCGAGGGCATCGAGACGGAAAACAAGAGCCAGCCACAACCTGTCAGCCTAAAGGGCACGGTAGAAGTGGTCGCGCCGGGCAAGGTGCTGACCTTTGACTTGTCGAAAAAGGACGTGGGCCACAAGCGCACCGAAGGCAACATCACCCTCAACCTGGTCTTGCTGGAAAAAAACTACGCCGAGATCGAGCTGACCAACAGCCAGCCACTGGCGCCGGAAGTGGGCGACGAATCGCCGAATCCGTTGCTGGTGCAGGCGCGGGACACCACCGGGCAATTTCTCACGCGCTCGGGTTCGATCAACGAAAGCAGCGCCCAAGTCGCGTTCTACGAGAAACAACTGGCCGAGATGCAAAAGCAGAAGGCCTGGTCGGAAGCATTCGAGAAACAGCTGACCGACGAGCAGAAAGCCTTCGAACGCAAGCAGAGCAGCCATTACGCCAAGGTGTACTTCAATGGCGTGATCGACAACCTGCAAGTCAACGTGCTGGATTTCTCCACTGCCACGCGCACCCGCAAAGACCTCGACCTACCGGTGTTGCGCTTCGACAAGAACAGCCTGCAGAAAACCGTACAGGCCCTGCCGATGCCGGTCACCGTGTATGACGACAGCGCCGCCAGTTGGCTCAAAGACGCGAGCATGACCGAAGACCAGCTGAAAAACAGCGTGACCATCAGCCAGTCGGTCGAAGACGCCAGCGCGGCGCACATCGTGTTCGACCACCCGTTCACCTTCAATGACGACCTGGTGGGCAGCGAGCGAAACAGCAGTGAATCACCGGTGACCTTCTTCACCGCCGACGAAAAAGGCGAGCGTGGCGAGCCGATTGAGCTGCCTACCGAGGCCTTCGAACTGAACCCGGCGCGTGGCACCCTGACCTATGACCTGAACCTGTTCCCTGAAAATCCGGCCTTTGTGGTGGGCTCGATTCCGCTGTTCCTGGCGACCATCGATAAGAACGAGATTGATGCAAGCAAGCTGCCCAAAGGGCTCGAACTCAAAGACAACGCGCTGATCGTCGACCAGAAGGCCTTCCCTGCCGACAGCTGGCGCTTCTACGCCAAGGACGCCAGCGGCAATTACCTCAAGGAAATCCTCGGCGTCAGCCACCGCGCCGAGGAATACGGTACGGCGATGTTTGACGTGCATTACTTCTACGGCCAGCCGACCACCCTGGAAAGCTACCAGCGCACCGACCTGAGCACCGTGCAATACGGCTTTGAGGTCAAGCTGGACAAGCCCGAGAGCAAATAGCGGTCAGTGCTGGGTGTTACCGTTCAGCGCTCGCAGATGGGCCTGCATGTGCAGGCACCAGATCTGCGGGTCAGCCGCCGTCTCGTAGCCGTGCTGCGTCAGGCTGTCGACGATGGACTCCAGCATATTTTCCGCCACGAAGGGCCCTGGAAACGGGCCTTGGGACTTGATGGTGGAAGGCTGTTCACCGGTCATTCCAGCGGCAAACAACAACGTCCACATCCCGTTATCCCCCGCGAGAGGGCGAATGGAACATTCGATACGGGTGACCAGGCCGAAGCACTGGCGGGTAAGGCAAAGGTTGCGCGGCATGGCGGCGACCCTCGGTAGATCGGTGTTCAACCTGCGCCTGGGCGAGGCTGTTTCTATCCAGCGACTCCTGTGGATATCCCTTGAGCACAGAATAGAAGAAAACCGCGACAAACCAAGGTTGTAGAGACCAACGGCCGTTGGCCCCCAACCCAAGTCAATTTAATGACGATTTAGCCATCAGGTCGGCTTGGCTTCGGCCAGCGCCTGCTGTGCCAACTCCTTCTCCGCTTCCTTGAGGTCTTCCTCACTGATCATCTCGGCAATCGCGCGCAACCGCTCGACCACGCGCGCGTTCACCGTGCCTTCCGGGAATTGCCCCTCGGCATCCGGCTCACCCGCATCCTCGCCCACCAGCAGGCTCAGCGCCTCGTCGGCCTGGCGCACCGCATAGATATGAAACTGCCCAGCGCGCACGGCCTGCAGCACCTTCTCATCGAGCATCAGCGTGGCAACGTTGGCTTGGGGAATGATCGCCCCCTGCTCGCCGGTCAAACCGCGCGCTTCACACAGGCGGAAGAAACCTTCGATCTTCTCGTTGACCCCGCCCACCGCCTGCACTTCACCAAACTGGTTGATCGAGCCGGTGATAGCAAAGCACTGCTTGAGCGGCGTCTTCGACAACGCCGAGATCAAGGTGCACGCCTCGCCCAGGGACGCACTGTCGCCGTCCACATAGCCGTAGGATTGCTCCAGCGCGATACTCGCCGAGATCGCCAGCGGGAATTCCTGGGCATAGCGGCTGCCCAGGTAACCCGTGAGGATCATCACGCCCTTGGAGTGGATCGGCTGGCCGAGGTTGACCTCACGCTCGATGTCGACAATACCGCTGCCGCCCGGATACACCGTGGCGGAAATCCGCGCCGGTACGCCGAAGGCCGAGTCACCGACTTCCAGCACCGTCAATCCGTTGCACTTGCCCACCGCCGCACCGGCTGTGTCGATGAGGATGACCCCGGCGAGCATGTCGTCGAGAATCCGCGCCGACACGCGCCCAGTGCGCGTCGCCTTGGCCTTGAGGGCGCGCTCGATATGGCCGGCATCGGTCATCTCGTCGCCCGCCAGGTGGCGAATGAAATCCGCCTCGCTGACCAGCTGGAACAAATCACCAATGCGCGCCGACAAACGCCCTTGGTGCTCTGCCAGCCTCGCGCTGTAAGTGGCCAACCGCGCCACCGCATCCGACGTCAGCGGCGCCATGCCTTCTTCCGAGGTGCGGGTTTTGAGCAACTGCGCGAACTGCTCCAGGCTTTCGTCGACCATCGGGATGTCTTCGTCGAAGTCCACCAGTACGCGGAACATCTCCTGAAAATCCGGATCGGCGTCCTGCAACGCGTAGTACAGCTGACGCGAACCGATGATGATCACCTTGACCTGCAACGGGATCATCTGCGGGTTGAGGGTCACGGTGGCCAGGCGGCCCAGTTCGCCCAGCGGTGATTCCATCTTCAGTTTGCGCGACTGCAAGGAACGCTTGAGCGCGTCCCACACAAACGGCTCGCTGAGCATTTTTTCGGCTTCCAGGATCAGGAAGCCGCCGTTGGCACGGTGCAGCGCGCCCGGACGCAACTGGCGATAAGTGGTGTAGAGCGCACCCTGGTCGGTGCTGTATTCGATGCGGCCGAACAGGTTGTCGTAGGTCGGGTGCGGTTCAAACACCACCGGGGCGCCGCCGTTGACCGGATGGCCCACCACCAGGCTTGGGCAATATTGTTCTTCCAGCAGCTTGCGCGCCTGGGCGTCGGTCTTGGCGTCGTCCACCAATTGCTCGACCACGGTCTTGAGCAGGTACACCTGCATGGCTTGCAGGTAACCGCAGACGGCGGCGTTTTCTGCGTACTTTTCCGACAGCGGTGCAAGCAACGGCTGCAGGGCCAGGGTGATGGTTTCTTCGTTGAACTGACGCAGTTGGTTGTTCGACTCGCGCTTCCACTGCGGCAGGCTGGCCAGTTCTTCGTTGAGGCGCTCTTCCAGCTCGGAAATGTCCGTGTGGAAACGCTCGCGGTCGGCTTCTGGCAACTGCGAGAACTCAGCCTCGTCCAGCGCCTTGCCGTCGAGCATCGGCGTGAAGGCGATGTTGGTGCTGTCACGGTAGAGCGCCACGTCCTTTTCCAGAGCCAGGCGTTCGATCACGTCCAGTGCCTTGTCGTAGCGCTGGTTGAAGGCACGGTCGATGGCGCTTTTGCGCTGTTGATACGTCGGGTGTTCGAAGACCGCCGGAAAGGTGGCGACGAGGTTGTCGACCAAACCGTTGATGTCGTTGATGAACGCCGCCGCAGCGCCGCCCGGTAATTCCAGGGCGCGTGGTTCGCGAGGCTCATCGAAATTATTCACATAGACCCAATCCGCCGGGGTCTGCAGGCGCTTGCCTTCGGCTTTCAGGTAGCGTTTGACGAACGAAAAGCGGCCGGTACCCGGCTCGCCCATGACAAACACGTTGTAACCGGGGCGTGGCATGGCCACACCGAACTGCAAGGCTTCAACCGCACGTTCCTGGCCAAGCACACCGCGAAAGGGCTCCAAATCATTGGTGGTCGAGAAGCTGAACTGTTCAGCGGAGAAAGGGCGAGTCAGCGCTTCGGGCGCTAGACGCAAGCTGGCAGCAACAGGATCAGGCATCGGGCTTCCTTACATCAGGCGGGGCAGATAACGGCATTCTGGCTCCCGGTTACGCACCATGGCAAGGCGCGCTTTCGGGAAAGCATAGACAGGGGATGCGTCCTACAAAAAAATCGCGACAACGCTGATTGTTTTATAAAAATGCACGGAACCCTTGGAACGTGCCTAAACTCCAAACTGCGCGGGTTGGACTAATAACTGGCCCCTAGGGCGCTGCGACGCGCCTGAACCCTTGTCCATTGGTTTGCACACAAAGAGAACAAAGCTATGAAACGGATCCTTCTCGGTACTCTCTTCACCGTCGTCTCCCTCAATGCAATGGCAGAAGCACCAGGTGGCCCGAACTGCGGTTGGGGCAACATGTTGTTCGAAGGCCAGCGCGGCACGCCAGCTCACTTCCTGGCTTCCACCACCAACGGTACCTCGGGTAACGCCACCTTCGGCATGACCTCGGGCACCAACGGTTGCAGCACCAACAGCGCCCTGACCTACGGCGGCAAGTCCTGGATTGCCATGAATGGCATGATGAACGAGCTGTCCGAAGACATGGCCAAGGGTAACGGCGAAGCGCTGACCACCTACGCCGTGGTACTGGGTGTGGCACCGGAAGATCGCGAGCACTTCGCGGCCGTGACCCACGAGCACTTCCAGCAGATCTTCAGCAAAGCTGACGTGACCGCTGACGACGTGCACAACAACACCATTGCCGTACTGAAAAGCGATGCCCGTCTGGCGAAATACGCAACCCAGGCTTAAGCTCGACCCGCCCGCGCCTACCCAGGCGCGGGCACTATTTTTTGGACCCGCCTCCCTTTGGGTCTCTTTTATATCCGACTTAAGTTGCCCCTATGCTCAAACGCTTTGCCTGGATGGCACTCTTCGCCTGCGCCCCGCTGTACGCGGCCCCGCACCTTGATGATCAACGTTTGCAGCAATTGGCCAATGATCCGTTCTGGCTTTCCCTGGGCCATTACGAAGCCGGCAAGATCAGTGGCTGGCGCAGTTATGTCAGCGACAAGAAATTCTTCCTCGCGCCCGATGGCGCCCACCACCCGGACGCCGAGCTCAAGGCCACCGTTGATGCGCTCTACGCGCCAGCCAGCCTGGGTGAAAAACACGCCCAGTGCGTTTACCCCGCACGGACCCGCTGGCTCAAGGATCAGTTGCACCTCACTGACCTGCCTGCCGTGGACTGCACAGAATTCAAGCAATGGTTCAAGGACGTCGCCCCCCATAGCGCGGTGATGATCTTCCCGGCGGCCTACCTCAACAGCCCGTCGTCGATGTTCGGCCACACGCTGCTACGCATCGACCAGGCCGACGTGCAAAGCAACAACACTGCCCTGCTCAGCTACGCGATCAACTTCGGCGCCTACATCGAAGGCTCCGACAACAGCATTCTTTACGCCTGGAAAGGCCTGATGGGCGGTTATCCCGGCCTGTTCGCCCTGGTGCCTTACCAAGAGAAGCTGTCGGAGTACCGCAGCCTTGAGAACCGCGACCTGTGGGAATACCGCCTCAACCTCACGCAAGTCGAGACCGAGCGCATGGTCGAGCACGTGTGGGAGCTCAAGCAGATCCAGTTCGACTACTTCTTCTTTGACGAAAACTGCTCCTATCGCCTGCTGGAACTGCTGCAAGTGGCGCGTCCCGGCCTGCGCTTGACCGAACAGTTCCCGCTGACCGCCATCCCGACCGACACCGTAAAGGCCGTGAAAGACGCAGGTCTGGTAGAGAAGATCGACTACCGTCCTTCCCGTGAACGCGAGTTGCTGGAGCGCGCCAAGCCGCTGGACAGCGACGAACAGCAATGGGTATTGAAGGTCAGCGACGATCAGAAGCAATTGCAGGACCCCGCCTTCAAGGCCATCGCTAAAGATCGCCAGGCACTGATCATCGACGCCGCCTACCGCCTTGGCCGCTACCGCGCCAATGGCCTGGAGCGCGACACCGCCCGCTCCCAGCGCAGCTTCGAACTGCTGCGCGCAATTAACCAGAACCCGGCGCCCGACCTCAAGATCACCCCGCCCGGCCTGCCGGAAAACGGCCATGAATCACGCACCTGGCAAGCCGGCATCGGCACCCGTGGCGACAAGGCCTTCGGTGAATACGGCCTGCGCATGGCCTACCACGACCTCAACGACAACGCCGAAGGCTTCCCCCTGGGCGCGCAGATCGAAATCCTGCAGATGAAACTGCGCCAGTACGAAGGCAACCACTGGCAACTGCAGCAACTGGACCTGGCCACCATCCGCTCCCTGACCCCACGCAACGCCTTGTTGCAGCCATGGTCATGGCAAGTCACCGGCGGCCTGGAACGCGTACCGGGCAAACACGACGACGAAACCCTGGTCGCCCACGTCAACGGCGGCGCCGGCGGCACCTGGCAACTGCGCGACGACATGCTCGGCTTCGCCCTCGGCACCGTGCGCGTGGAGCACAACAACGACTTCAACGAAGCCATCTCCCCCGCGGCCGGGTTCAATACCGGCGTACTGTGGAAAAACCCGTTGGGTAACCTGAGCCTGGAAGCCAAGGGTGATTTCTTCACCAATGGCGAAGTGCGCCGTAGCATCAGCCTGAACCAGCAGTGGGAATTATCGCGCAACCTGGGGCTGCGCCTGAGCGCACAGCGTGAGTACAGCCACTTGTCGACGCCGGTGAATGAAGTGATGCTTGAGGTGAAGTGGTATCACTACTGACTAAAGCCTGGCCGAGATCAAAATGTGGGAGGGGGCTTGCCCCCGATAGCGGAGTGTCAGAATCAGATGTACTAACTGACACACTGCCATCGGGGGCAAGCCCCCTCCCACACTTGGCGCGCGTCTATTCAGACACTCACCGCAGCCCAACACCTTTCTCACCTCCCTTTCACACCTCCCCGACAATTCCCCTTCTAGACTCTTCCCTATCAGCCGTGAAACGGCCAGGGAGTACGCCATGTGGCGGTATGCGGTAATGCTGTGTGCAGTAGCGTGGTTGGCCGGTTGCCAATCCACTCACCAGGATTTGCTGGCCAAAGGTTACCCACCGGCGTTTGCCGATGGTTTTGATGATGGTTGCAGCAGCGGTCGCCAGGCCGCTGGGGTGATCAGCGGGGAGTTTCGCAAGAATGTGCCGCGTTATCTGAAGGACCGTGAATACGCCGAAGGCTGGGAGGACGGTTTCCGTCAGTGCAAGGCCATGCGCGAGAACGAAGAGTTGCGTGACTACAAGGACAACCACTGGGATGACCGCGAGCGCGCCTGGCAACAGGAGAAAAACCGCGACGCCGCCAGGGCCTATCGTTCGCAATAGGTCGTTTCCAGACATCCAGCGAAACTAAAGCGCGGCGACCATGGCCCAAACTCCAGAGAGGGAGAACGTCATGAGCCGAGCTTTTGTAAACGAGGACAACGCCGCCGCCCAGGCTGATCAGCCGGTGGAACGTCAGGTGAGCGAGCAGCCCAATCGCCTGACTGCACAAGGGTTAGCGCAATTGCAGGCCAAGGTTGCACGGTTGCAGCACGAGCACAGCGTTGAATCCGCCAAGGGCGATAAACAGCGCCAGGCCGACCTTGAGCGGGATTTGCGCTACTTCAACCAGCGGGTGCAAAGCGCCCAGGTGGTCGCGCCGGCCACCTCCACCGACAAGGTGCAGATCGGCAGTTGGGTGACCTTCGCCAATGAGCAGGACGAACAACAACGCATCCAGTTAGTCGGTGAAGACCAGGCTGATGCGGGCGCAGACTTGATCAACTGGGGTTCGCCCCTGGGCCGCGCCTTACTGGGCGCCCAGGTGGGTGACGAGGTGCTGTGGCAGCGCCCCGTCGGCGATCAGTTGATCGAAGTGCTGCGGATCGAACCCGAGGCTTAGACGATGCCTTGGGCCAGCATCGCGTCGGCGACTTTGACGAAGCCGGCGATGTTCGCGCCTTTCACGTAGTTGACTCGGCCGTTTTCTTCGCCGTAATGCACGCAGGCATGGTGGATCGATTGCATGATGTTGTGCAGCTTGCTGTCCACTTCACCGGCGGTCCACAGCAGGCGCATGGCGTTTTGCGACATTTCCAGGCCACTCACGGCCACGCCGCCAGCGTTAGAAGCTTTACCCGGCGCGAACAGGGTGCCCGCCTCGATAAAGATATCCACAGCCTCGAGCGTGGTCGGCATGTTGGCGCCTTCGGCCACGCAGATGCAGCCATTGCGCAGCAAAGCGCGGGCGGCGTCGGCATCGAGTTCGTTCTGGGTCGCGCAAGGCAAGGCGATGTCGCAAGCCAGTTCCCATGGCGTCTGGCCTTTGCGGAATTCCAGGCCGAAACGCTCGGCCAGTTCGCTGATGCGGCCGCGCTGGACGTTTTTCAGCTCCAGCAGGGCCGACCATTGCTCTTCGGTCAAACCGCTTTCGGCGTACAGAGTGCCTTCGGAGTCGGACAGGGAAATCACCTTGCCGCCCAGGTCCATGACCTTGCGCGCCGCGTATTGCGCCACGTTGCCGGAGCCGGACACCGCTACACGCTTGCCTTCCACCCGCTGGTTGTTGCGCTTGAGCATCTCTTCAGCGAAGTACACGCAGCCGAAACCCGTGGCTTCCGGGCGGATCAGGCTGCCGCCGTAGGTCATGCCCTTGCCGGTCAGCACGGAGGTGAACTGGTTGCTCAGACGCTTGTACTGGCCGAACAGGAAGCCGATCTCACGGGCGCCCACGCCAATATCGCCGGCCGGCACGTCCACGTCCGCGCCGATGTGGCGATACAGCTCGCTCATGAAGGACTGGCAGAAACGCATGACTTCAGCATCGCTCTTGCCCTTGGGGTCGAAGTCCGAGCCGCCTTTGCCGCCGCCCATGGGCAGCGAGGTCAGGGAATTCTTGAAGGTCTGCTCAAAGGCGAGGAATTTCAGCACGCCCAGGTTCACCGACGGGTGGAAGCGCAGGCCGCCTTTGTAGGGGCCGATGGCACTGTTCATCTGGATGCGGAAGCCGCGATTGACCTGGACCTTGCCATGATCATCCACCCACGACACCCGGAAGGTAATCGCGCGCTCCGGCTCGCAGATGCGCTCCAATATGCCCGAGGTCAGGTAGTGGGGGTTGGCTTCCAGAAACGGCCACAGGCTGCGTAGGACTTCTTCTACGGCCTGGTGGAATTCCGGCTGGTCGGGGTCGCGTTTCTTGAGGCGGGCGAGGAAGGATTCGATCATGAAAAGTCTCGGCAAATTTTTAGTTGTTAACGGAGATTGAGCCGGACTTTATCAATTCATTCCGCACTGCGACAGGGCAAAATGTCGCCTTTGTGAATTTAAATGGTGCATTTTATATAACTGTATCCAGTTTCAGGGGCTTTTATGCACCTTTTCAGGGAGCAAGCCCGAACCGCGCGCACCATCAAATCCCAGGCAAAAAAAACGGAGCCCGAAGGCTCCGCTCTGTCAAACCACCAACCCGAATCAGGCCAGTTTTTTGTGACGCACACGGTGCGGCTGGGCAGCAGCGTCGCCCAAGCGCTTTTTACGGTCCGCTTCGTACTCGGTGTAGTTACCTTCGAAGAACACCGCTTGCGAGTCGTCTTCGTACGCCAGGATGTGGGTCGCGACGCGGTCAAGGAACCACCGATCGTGAGAGATCACAATGGCGGCGCCCGGGAAGTCCAGCAGGGCTTCTTCCAGGGAGCGCAGGGTTTCAACGTCAAGGTCGTTGGACGGTTCGTCGAGCAGCAGGACGTTGCCGCCCTCTTTCAGGGTCAGGGCCAGGTGCAAGCGACCGCGCTCACCACCGGACAGGTCCTTGACAAACTTCTGCTGGTCGCCGCCCTTGAAGTTGAAACGGCCGACGTAGGTACGCGACGGGATTTCATAGTTGCCGATGCGGATCTGGTCGGAACCGTCGGAAATCTGCTGGAACACGGTCTTGCTGCCATCCAGGTCTTCACGGCTCTGGTCCACACAGGCAAGCTGCACGGTTTCGCCGACTTCGATGGTGCCCGAATCCGGGGTTTCCTTGCCCATCAGCATGCGGAACAGCGTGGATTTACCCGCACCGTTACCACCAATAACGCCGACGATCGCGCCTTTTGGCATGGAGAACGACAGGTTGTCGATCAGCACGCGGTCGCCATAGCCTTTGGAAACGTTCTTGAACTCGATGACCTTGTCACCCAGGCGCGGACCGGCCGGGATGTAGATCTCGTTGGTTTCCGAACGCTTCTGGAATTCCTGGGATTGCATTTCTTCAAAGCGTTGCAGACGGGCCTTGGATTTGGACTGGCGGGCCTTGGCGCCTTTGCGCACCCACTCCAGTTCTTCCTTCATGGCCTTTTCATGGGCCGATTGCTGCTTGGATTCGGCGGCCAGACGGTCGGACTTGGCTTCCAGCCAACCGGAGTAGTTGCCCTCGTAAGGGATACCGGCGCCACGGTCGAGCTCGAGGATCCAGCCGGCCACGTTGTCCAGGAAGTACCGGTCGTGCGTGATCGCGACCACGGTGCCTGGGAAATCGTGTAGGAAGTGTTCCAGCCAGGCGACGGAATCGGCGTCCAAGTGGTTGGTAGGTTCGTCGAGCAGCAGCATGTCGGGGGCCGACAGCAGCAGGCGGCACAGGGCCACACGACGTTTCTCACCACCGGACAGGTGTTCGACCTTGGCGTCCCACGCCGGCAGGCGCAGTGCATCGGCGGCGACTTCCAGCTGGCGCTCCAGGTTGTGACCATCGCTGGCTTGCAGGATGGCTTCGAGCTTGGCCTGTTCGGCGGCCAGTTTGTCGAAGTCGGCATCTTCTTCAGCGTACGCCGCGTAGACCTCGTCCAGGCGCGCCTGGGCGTTCTTGATCACGCTGACGGCTTCTTCCACCACTTCACGCACGGTCTTGGTCGGGTCCAGGATCGGCTCTTGCGGCAGGTAGCCGATGTTCAGGTCAGGCATCGGGCGGGCTTCGCCTTCGAACTCGGTGTCGACGCCAGCCATGATTTTCAACAAGGTGGATTTACCCGAACCGTTGAGGCCGAGCACGCCGATCTTGGCGCCAGGGAAGAAGGACAGCGAAATGTTTTTCAGGATTTCCCGCTTCGGAGGGACAACTTTGCCCAGCCGATGCATGGTGAAGACGTATTGAGCCAAAATGTGGACCTCATAAAAGTAAGAACAGGCCTACGTAGCGTCATGGCGCTGTACATAGTGTTGCGAATCCTCAAGGTTAACCTAAGTGACCGAGCGTATCGAAGCCTATCTGTTAGATTAGCCGGCCAAAACCCTCAGGGGTTCCAGGAGACACCCTTCATGCTTGGCGTCCTATCCGCACTCGGGCTACTGCTATTAATGCCGGGGCCCACCAACACGCTGCTGCTGCGCTCGGGGTTACTCGTAGGATTCCGGCGCGCCTGGCCGCTGAGCCTGCTGGAATGCCTGGCCTACCTGACGCAGATCTCCTTCTGGGGCTACCTGCTCGGCCATATCGGCGACAACGCGCCCTGGGGCCTGAAGCTCATGCAGTTCGCCTCGGTCTGCTACTTGATCAGGACTTGCTACCTGCTGTGGTGCCATCCCGACGAAACACTCCACACCGAGCCCGAGGCACGGGTCTCCACGCTGAATTTCTTTTTGCTCACGCTGATCAACCCCAAAGGATTACTGATCGTGTCGTTTATCGTCCCGATGCAGACGTTCGCAGACTTAAACCTGTACGTGCATTTCGTCGCGCAGTTCACCGCCGTGGTGATACCGGTGGGCTGTGCCTGGGTGCTGCTGGGGGCACGCATCAAACGCGGCGGATACGCGTGGTTGACGCCGCACACCATCAACCGCACGGCTTCTGTGGTTATCAGCCTGTTCACGCTGGCGATCCTGACGCGGCTGGCGGACAGCCTGATCCATACCAGCGGCGCTCTTTAGTGCCCGCCAGGCGGGGCTGGCACTTTGCCACAAGTCAAGGCATGCTAGCCGCCCTCCGGGCGTCCGGCTTATAGTGCACGTCGCGCGCCAGTCCAGCCAAACCGCAGGATCACAGCTTGTCCAAAGTCACGCCGCCAACTCCCCTGCGCGCCGCTCATATAGCGCCGGGAGCGCCTCTGCACGGCACCCTCAAAGGCGCATTGGCGACGCTCGTCCTCATGCTGCTCGCGTTATTGTTCTGGCAGTTGCTCGACCAGCTCCAGCAAAACCAGAAGAATCAACAGCAATACACCATCGACTACAGCGCTGACCTGGCTGAACAGATCAGCCTGAACATGGCCCTCAGCGCAAAAATCGCCCTGAACTTGCTGCCGATGGTCGAGCCACCGCGTGACAGCGAACAGCAACAGGCCCTGATGCGCACCTTGCAACGTTCGCTGCCGGAGCTGCGCAGCATCGCCCTGCTCGCCCCCAGCGGCGCGATGGTCAGTGACAGCGCCACCGACAGCCAGGACGCCGCCTGGCTGGCAGAACTGGTGCAACGCAGCCACGCCCAATCCTATTACCTGAGCAACAGCAACGACGGCACGATTATCTATCTGTTGCTGCACCAACCCAGCGGCGGCTCGCGGATGTATTGGGCGCTGCGCCTGGCCCCCAACTACCTGAGCAATCTCACCCGCCAAGACGGCCAGGGCCAGCGCCCGCTGTGGGTCATCGAGAATCGCGTCAACCACCGGGTTGTCAGCCGAGACAGCGGCATGCCAGCGCAGTGGGCGTCTGCGCTCACCCCGGACGAGCTGAATAAAAGCGTACTGGTCACGCCCCTGAGCAAGAGCGACTGGCAACTGCGCGGGCTGTTCGACCGCACGGCGGTGCTGGAACAACTGCTGCCGGCCTTCATCGGCAAATGCCTGCTGGGCCTGGCGTTTTCATTGATCCCGGTGATCGTGCTGTTGAACATGCGTCGCCGCCAGCGTCAGGTGCATGAAGGCCGCCGGCGCTACCAGGACATTTTCGAAGGCACCGGCGTGGCCTTGTGCGTGCTCGACCTGTCGGGCCTGAATGCCTTCTTCGACAAGACCCGGCTGGAGACCCGCGAGCAACTGCACGCCTGGCTGCAGGACAACCCTAACGAGCGCCAGCAACTGCTCAAGGAACTGCGCATCACCGAGGTCAACCAGGTAGCGGTGCGCCTGCTGAACGTGGGTTCCTGTGAAGAAGCCTGGGAGCGCCTGATCGATGATTGCCCGCGCAATGCCACGTCCATCGGCTACCAGATTCTTGAGGCGGTACTGACCCAGCAGAACCAGTTGGAACTGGAAATCCAGCTCAAGGACGTGGCCGGCAACGAGCAGTACCTGTGGCTGGTGATGCGCCTGCCGGAGCAGCAGGACGATTTCAAGGCAGTGATCCTCAGCATCAGCGATATCACCAGCCGCAAGTTGATCGAGCTGTCACTGGTGGAGCGCGAGAGCTTCTGGTCCGACGTGGTCCGCACCGTCCCCGACCACCTGTATGTGCAGGATGTGATCAGCCAGCGCATGATTTTCAGCAACCATCACCTGGGCCACACCCTCGGCTACAACAAGGCCGAACTGCAGCAAATGGGCGAGTACTTCTGGGAAATCCTGCTGCACCCCGAAGACGCCGAGCATTACCACGACCTGCGCCAGCAGCAGCGCCAGATCGGCTACACCACCCAATTGCAATGCCAGCTGCGTTTCCGTCACCGCAATAACCAATGGCGGCGATTTGATATCCGCGAGCAGGCCCTGGCTCGCGACAAGACGGCGCAGATCACCCGCATCATCGGCGTGGCCAAGGACATCACCGACCAGATCGAGGCCAGCGAATCCCTGCGTGACAGCGAACAGCGCTACCGCATGCTGGCCGAAAGCATCAGCGACGTGATCTGCTCCACCGACAGCCAGTTGGCGCTCAACTACATCAGCCCTTCGGTCAACGCCGTGCTCGGTTATGACGTGGACTGGGTGTTCAAGAACGGCTGGCAGTCGATCATCGCCAACCCGCAGCAACTGACCGGCATTTACAGCTTGGTGGAACAGGTCAGCCGCTCGCTGGGCGATCCTGAGGCGCTGAACCGGCTGCGTGATGAGATCCAGACCCAACTGTTCCTGTTCGACTGCTTGCGCGCAGATGGTCGCAAAGTGCCGATCGAGCTGCGACTGGTGCTGGTGTGGGACGAACACGGCGCCTTCGAGGGCATCCTTGGCGTGGGCCGCGACATCAGCCAGCAACGCCGCGCCGAGAAAGACCTGCGCATGGCGGCCACGGTATTCGAACACTCGACCTCGGCGATCCTGATTACCGACCCCGCCGGCTATATTGTGCAGGCCAACGAGGCGTTCAGCCGGGTCAGCGGCTATGCGGTCAGCGATGTACTCGACCAGTTGCCGAACATGCTCACCGTCGACGAACAGCAGGAAGCCCATCTGCGCTACGTGCTCAAGCAACTGCACCAGCACAGCACCTGGGAAGGCGAAGTGTGGCTCAAGCGCCGCAACGGCGAGCATTACCCGGCGTGGGTGGGCATTACCGCCGTGTTCGACGATGAAGGCGACCTGGCCAGCTATGTGTGTTTCTTCAGTGACATCAGCGAGCGCAAGGCCAGCGAGCAGCGCATCCACCGCCTGGCCTACTACGACGCCCTCACCCACCTGCCCAACCGCACGCTGTTCCAGGATCGCCTGCACACCGCGTTGCAGTCGGCCGAACGGCAGAAGTCGTGGGTGGTGCTGATGTTCCTCGACCTCGACCGCTTCAAACCGATCAACGACTCCCTGGGCCACGCCGCTGGCGACCGCATGCTCAAGGAAATGGCCACGCGCCTGCTGGGTTGCGTGGCCGAAGACGACACCGTGGCGCGCATGGGCGGCGACGAGTTCACCCTGCTCCTGCAGCCGCGGATCAGCCGCGAAATGGCGCTGAACCGTGCCATTCATGTGGCCGAGCAGATCCTCGCCAGCCTGGTGAAGCCCTTTGTACTGGAGGGCCGCGAGTTTTTTGTCACCGCCAGTATCGGTATCGCCCTGAGCCCTCAGGACGGCAACGAGCTGAGCCAGTTGATGAAAAACGCCGACACCGCGATGTATCACGCCAAGGAACGCGGCAAGAACAACTTCCAGTTCTACCAGGCCGACATGAACGCCAGCGCCCTGGAGCGCCTGGAGCTGGAAAGCGACCTGCGCCACGCCCTGGACCAGAACGAATTCGTGCTTTATTACCAACCGCAGTTCAGCGGCGACGGTAAACGCCTGACCGGCGCCGAAGCCCTGCTGCGCTGGCGCCACCCGCGTCGTGGCCTGGTGCCGCCGGGGGATTTCATCCCGGTGCTGGAGGAATTGGGCCTGGTGGTGGACGTGGGCGACTGGGTGATCAGCGAAGCCTGCCGACAGCTCAAGACCTGGCACCAGAACAAGGTGCGCGTGCCGAAAGTCTCGGTGAACATCTCGGCGCGGCAGTTCTCCGACGGCCAGTTGGGCACCCGCATCGCCACCATCCTCAAGGACACCGGCCTGCCGCCGGCGTGCCTGGAGCTGGAGCTGACCGAAAGTATCCTGATGCGTGAAGTCAACGAGGCGATGCAGATCCTCGACAGCCTGAAAAACCTGGGCTTGAGCATTGCGGTTGACGACTTTGGCACGGGCTATTCGTCGCTCAACTACCTCAAGCAATTCCCCATCGACGTGTTGAAGATCGACCGCACTTTCGTCGATGGCCTGCCATCAGGCGAGCAAGACGCACAGATCGCCCGCGCCATTATCGCCATGGCCCACAGCCTGAACCTGGCGGTGATCGCCGAGGGCGTGGAAACCCATGAGCAGCTGGACTTCCTGCGTGAGCATGGCTGCGATGAAGTACAGGGTTACCTGTTCGGGCGGCCGATGCCGGCGAATCGGTTCGAGGCGCAGTTCAGCAATGATGCGCTGTTCATGTTCGATTGAGACCTTGTGGTGAAGCTGCTGGCCTCTTCGCGAGCAAGCCCGCTCCCACACTTGACCGAGTTCCATCTTTGAAATGCGGTCGAATGTGGGAGCGAGCTTGCTCGCGAAGAGGCCCTCACAGCCACCGCTTATCCCCAGATGAGCCCCGCTTATCCGCGACATGATGTCCTTTCATATGCCATCTAAAACCCATTGGGTTAGAATGCCCTCCTTTTCTGCCCCCGATCCTTGAGGACCGCCATGTTCAGCCGTGATTTGACTATTGCCAAGTACGACGCCGATCTCTTCGCCGCCATGGAGCAAGAAGCCGTGCGCCAGGAAGAGCACATTGAGCTGATCGCTTCGGAAAACTACACCAGCCCAGCGGTGATGGAGGCTCAAGGTTCGGTCTTGACCAACAAGTACGCCGAAGGTTACCCAGGCAAGCGCTACTACGGTGGTTGCGAGTACGTCGATGTGGTTGAACAGCTGGCTATCGACCGCGCCAAAGAACTGTTCGGCGCCGACTACGCCAACGTCCAGCCGCACGCCGGTTCCCAAGCCAACAGCGCCGTGTACCTGGCCCTGCTGCAAGGCGGCGACACTATCCTGGGCATGAGCCTGGCCCACGGCGGTCACCTGACCCACGGCGCCAGCGTTTCCTCCTCCGGCAAGCTGTACAACGCCGTTCAATACGGTATCGATGCCAACGGCCTGATCGACTACGACGAAGTCGAGCGCCTGGCGGTCGAGCACAAGCCAAAAATGATCGTGGCCGGTTTCTCTGCCTACTCGCAGATCCTGGACTTCCCACGTTTCCGCGCAATCGCTGACAAAGTGGGCGCGTACCTGTTCGTCGACATGGCCCACGTGGCCGGTCTGGTCGCCGCTGGCGTCTACCCGAACCCGGTGCCTTACGCTGACGTCGTGACCACCACGACCCACAAGACCCTGCGCGGTCCACGTGGCGGCCTGATCCTGGCTCGCGCCAACGCCGACATCGAGAAGAAGCTGAACTCCGCTGTCTTCCCAGGCGCCCAAGGCGGCCCGCTGGAGCACGTGATCGCCGCCAAAGCGATCTGCTTCAAGGAAGCCCTGCAGCCTGAGTTCAAGACCTACCAGCAACAAGTGGTCAAGAACGCCCAGACCATGGCGAGCGTGTTCATCGAGCGTGGCTTCGACGTCGTCTCCGGCGGTACTGAAAACCACCTGTTCCTGCTGTCGCTGATCAAGCAGGACATTTCCGGTAAAGATGCTGACGCAGCCCTGGGCAAAGCCTTCATCACCGTGAACAAGAACTCCGTGCCGAACGACCCACGTTCGCCGTTCGTCACCTCCGGCCTGCGCTTCGGTACTCCGGCTGTGACCACGCGTGGCTTCAAGGAAGCAGAGTGCAAGGAACTGGCTGGCTGGATCTGCGACATCCTGGCTGACCTGAACAACGAAACCGTGATCGACGCGGTGCGTGAGAAGGTCAAGGCCATCTGTAAGAAGCTGCCGGTGTACGGCGCTTGATTGCAGTTGCTTGAATAAGAAGCCCGGCTCTAGAGCCGGGCTTTTTTATGCCTGATAGACGCGCTGGAAACCTTCGCGAATCTTGTCTTCCGGCAGTTCATCGGCAATGAACACAATCACACTCTCCCGCGCCTCGCCCTCTTCCCACTCGGTGTCCCAATCAAAGCCGTAGAGCTTGAGCACGCCCTGGAACACCATGCGCCGGTCTTCACCGGCAATGTTCAGCACGCCCTTGTAGCGCAACAGTTGCTTGCCGTGGTCTTCGAGCAGTTCGTTCATGAACTCGCTCAAACGGTCGATATCCAGCGGCTGGTCGGTGCGCAACACCAGGCTGGAGATACGGTCGATGGACGGCGCAGCGCGCACCGGGCGCAGGCTCATGCCAGCGTTAAGGTTGAAGCCACGCACATCGAGCAGTTCAGCCAGGTCGATGTTGCCATGGTCCACCACCCGAATCGGCGCGCGGCGGTTGATGCGGGTGAGGCGCTCGCTGAGCGCGTCAAAGGTCGCGTCATCCACCAGATCGCGTTTGCTCACCAGCAGGCGGTCGGCAAAGCCGATCTGGGCCTGGGCGATGGTCTGGGTCAGGTGGTGCTCGGCGTGGGCGGCGTCCACCAGGGTGATGATGCCGTCGAGGATATAGCGCTCGCGCAGTTCCTCATCGATAAAGAAGGTCTGCGCCACCGGTGCCGGGTCGGCCAGGCCGGTGCATTCGATCACCAGGCGGTCGAAGGCGATTTCGCCGCTGTCCAGGCGCTCCAGCAGCAGGTACAGGGCTTTGGTCAGGTCGGTGTGGATGGTGCAGCACACGCAGCCGTTGGACAGGGTCATGACTTGCACTGGCTCGGCGCCCAATAGCTGGGTGTCGATACCGGCGTCGCTGAATTCGTTTTCGATCACGGCGATCTTCAGGCCGTGCTCGGCCTTGAGCAGGTGGCGCAGCAAGGTGGTCTTGCCGGCGCCGAGGAAGCCGCTGAGGACGGTGACCGGAATGGGAGAGGACAAAAGCAGTTCTCCTTCAATAAACAGAAATAAAAATGGGAGCCCATTGGTATGGGCTCCCACAGGGGCCTGCCTAGCAGGTCAACAGCACTTGGGCCCACCCTTGCCGCCGTAACGGGCTTCCTGGCGTTCCCGGAAGAACGCCTTGTAGTCCATCACCGGCTTGTCCGGGTGTTTGGTTTGCATATGCTCGACGTACGTATCGTAGTCGGGCATGCCGACCATCAGGCGCGCGGCCTGACCGAGGTATTTACCGAGGCGATTGATGTCATTGAACATGGTTGCAATCCTCGATCACGCGTCCGGAACAGCCTGGAACGGGGCTTCTTTATCCGTACGTTCTTTGTTGCCCCAGGCGGCGACGCCGACCTTGAGCGCATAGAACAGGATACTGAACACCACGAACAGGAACAGCGCCGTCAGCGTTGCGTTGGTGTAGGCGTTCCAGATCACGTGCTGCATCTGGTCGATGTTCTTCGCCGGGGCGAGGATCTGACCATTGGCCAATGCATCACTGTACTTCTTGGCCAGCGACAGGAAGCCGATCGCCGGGTTGGCGTCGAACAGCTTGATGAAGCCCGCGGTGGTGGTGCAGATCAGCAGCCAGACAGCCGGCAGCATGGTCACCCAGATGTAGCGCTGGCGTTTCATTTTGATCAGCACAACGGTGGCCAGCATCAGCGCGATACCTGCCAGCATCTGGTTGGAGATACCGAACAGTGGCCACAAGGTGTTGATGCCGCCCAGTGGGTCGATCACGCCTTGGTACAGCAGGTAACCCCACATCGCCACGCAACCGGCGGTCGCGATCAGGTTGGCGGTCCAGGACTCGGTGCGTTTCAGCGCCGGTACGAAGGAGCCCAACAGATCTTGCAGCATGAAGCGACCGGCACGGGTGCCCGCGTCCACGGCCGTCAGGATGAACAACGCTTCGAACAGGATCGCAAAGTGGTACCAGAACGCCATGGTGTTTTCACCCGGCAGCACACTGTGCAGGATCTGCGCGATACCCACCGCCAGGGTCGGTGCACCGCCGGCACGCGCCAGGACGGTGGTTTCACCGATGTCATGGGCGACCGCCGTCAGTGCTTCCGGGGTAATGGCAAAGCCCCAGCTGCTGACAGTTTGCGCCACAGTCACTACATCACTGCCCACCACGGCAGCCGGGCTGTTCATGGCGAAGTACACGCCAGGCTCGATCACCGAAGCGGCAACCATTGCCATGATGGCGACGAACGATTCCATCAACATACCGCCGTAACCGATGTAGCGGGCGTTGGTTTCGTTATCCAGCAACTTGGGCGTGGTGCCCGAGGAGATCAGCGCGTGGAAACCCGAGACCGCGCCACAGGCAATGGTGATGAACAGGAACGGGAACAGGCCACCCTTCCACACCGGGCCGGTGCCGTCGATGAATTGGGTCAGGGCCGGCATTTTCAGGTCGGGCATGGTGACCAGAATGCCGATCGCCAGGGCGATGATGGTGCCGATTTTCAGGAAGGTGGAGAGGTAGTCACGCGGCGCCAGGATCAGCCACACCGGCAGCACTGCGGCGACGAAACCATAGCCGATCAGCATCCAGGTAATTTGAATGCCGGTGAAGGTGAAGGCCTTGGCCCAGACAGGGTCAGCGGCAATCTGCCCGCCCAGCCAGATCGAACCCAGCAGCAACAGCACGCCGATGATCGAGATTTCGCCGATGCGGCCCGGGCGGATGTAGCGCATGTAGATGCCCATGAACATCGCGATCGGGATGGTCGCCATCACCGTGAAGATGCCCCATGGGCTCTCGGCCAAGGCCTTGACCACGATCAGCGCCAGCACAGCGAGGATGATGATCATGATCAGGAAGCAGCCGAACAGCGCGATGGTCCCAGGGATACGGCCCATCTCTTCGCGAACCATGTCCCCCAGGGAACGGCCGTTGCGACGGGTGGACAGGAACAGGACCATGAAGTCCTGCACCGCACCGGCCAGCACCACGCCAGCAATCAGCCAGAGCGTGCCGGGCAGGTAGCCCATTTGCGCCGCCAGCACCGGACCGACCAACGGGCCTGCACCGGCAATCGCCGCAAAGTGGTGACCGAACAGGATGTGTTTGTTGGTCGGCACATAGTCCAGACCGTCATTATTGAGCACTGCGGGGGTGGCCCGCCGTGGATCGAGTTGCATCACGTTGTTAGCGATGAACAGACTGTAGTAACGGTACGCAACCAGGTAGATGGCCACAGCAGCGACCACAATCCACAAGGCGTTGATCGCCTCGCCGCGGCGCAAAGCCACTACGCCTAGGGCGCACGCTCCTACGATTGCCAGCACCAGCCAGGGTAGGTGGCGTAGCAGGCTATTATTATTTTTCATTTTTATATTCCAGCCAGGGTGGACAGAAAGGACAGCCATCCCGAGTTTAGCGCTGTTGGCCTCAAAGGCCACCCCCCTACGTTGGTCTAGAGCCTCCTGCGCACAAAAAAAGCAGAAATACCGGACCAATGATGGCGCAGGGCTACAATCCCCTTATCTCCAGAGGGTTTCACCATGACCGAGCAACCGTCTGATCGCCGCCGTTTCCGTCGCATCGCCTTTGATGCCAAGACGACCATTGCCCAGGACAGCTGGAATTGGCCGGTGCAACTGCTGGATTTATCGCTGCGGGGCTTGCTGGTGGAGCGCCCTGACGACTGGCGGGGTAATGGCAAGCGGCTATTTGACGTGGACATCCGGCTGGACCCACGGGCGCATATAAAGATGCAGGTAAAGCTGGCCCATGACGATCATGGGCAGCTTGGGTTTGTGTGCCAGCACATCGACCTGGACTCGATCAGCCATTTGCGACGACTGATCGAGTTGAACCTGGGTGATCAGCAAGAGTTGGAGCGCGAGCTGGGCGCCCTAC
The DNA here is from genome assembly GCF_049897885.1 of Pseudomonas sp. DWRC2-2. Taxonomy (NCBI): domain Bacteria; kingdom Pseudomonadati; phylum Pseudomonadota; class Gammaproteobacteria; order Pseudomonadales; family Pseudomonadaceae; genus Pseudomonas; species Pseudomonas sp. DWRC2-2. The sequence continues at coordinate 191,417 of NZ_JAFCXD010000007.1, read as the reverse complement.
TCGAATAGTGCATCCAATGCCTGTTCCAACCGCGTCACGCCAATGATCTTTATCCCCGGCGGCGACTCCTTCGGCGCATTGCCTTTGGGCACAATTGCGCGTTTGAAGCCGTGCTTGGCAGCTTCCTTCAAGCGTTCCTGGCCGCTGGGCACCGGACGCACCTCGCCCGACAGGCCCACCTCACCGAACACCAGCAAGTCATGGGGCAACGGTCGGTTACGCAGGCTGGACATGACTGCCGCCATCAACGCCAGGTCGGATGCGGTCTCCAGCACCTTGACCCCGCCGACCACGTTGAGGAACACGTCCTGGTCATGGGTCGGGATGCCGCCGTGACGGTGCAATACGGCGAGCAACATCGCCAGGCGGTTCTGATCCAGGCCCAACGTCACGCGGCGCGGGTTGGCCAGATGGCTGTCATCCACCAACGCCTGCACTTCCACCAGCATCGGGCGAGTGCCTTCCCACGTTGCCATCACCACGCTGCCGGGGACTTCTTCCTGGGCGCGAGTGAGAAAAATCGCTGAAGGGTTGGAGACTTCTTTAAGCCCCCGGTCCGTCATGGCGAACACGCCCAGTTCGTTGACCGCGCCGAAACGGTTCTTCACCGCCCGCAGCAAACGCAGACGGCCATCGGATTCACCTTCGAAATACAACACGGTGTCGACCATGTGCTCCAACACCCGTGGCCCGGCCAGTGCGCCCTCTTTGGTCACATGACCGACCAGGAAGATCGCTGTGCCACTCTGCTTGGCATAGCGCACCAGCAGCGCCGCACTTTCACGCACCTGGGACACGCCGCCCGGCGCTGACTGCAATTGCTCAGTGAAAATGGTCTGGATCGAGTCGATCACCATGACCTTGGGCTTTTCGATACGCGCCGTGGCGATGATGCTTTCGATGCAGGTCTCGGTCATCACCCGCAGTTGATCCTGGGGCAGCCCCAGGCGACGGGCGCGCATCGCCACTTGTTGTTGGGATTCCTCGCCGGTGACATACAGCGCCGGCATGCGGCTGGCGATGCTGCACAGGGTTTGCAGCAGGATCGTCGATTTTCCGATGCCTGGGTCGCCGCCGATCAGCACCACCGAACCGTCCACCAGGCCGCCGCCCAGCACCCGGTCCAATTCACCGGAGGCCGTGGAGAAACGCGGGATCTCTTCGACGCTGACTTCGGCCAGCGTCTTGATCTGCGCCTGTTGCCCGGTCCAGCCGGCACGGCCGGTGGGAGCTGCGGCGCCACCGCTCTCGATCATGGTTTCAGTCAGGGTGTTCCACGCACCGCACTCGGTGCACTGGCCGGCCCACTTGGGAAAGGTCGCGCCGCACTCCGTGCAGCCGTACATGCGCTTGGCCTTTGCCATTTGAGAACCTCCAACCGAAAAACCGCGATGATAGCTCAGCGCGACGCCGGGGTCCGGATTTCACCGCTGGCCAATCGTGAAGCGCTGTTGCCGATCGGGTCTTCGGCGTTGAGGTCGGCGCCCTTGGCCTTCAATCCATCCAGCAACTCGACGCGCTTGAACAGCCCGGCGTACATGGCCGCCGTCTGCCCGGCGCCGTTGCGTTGATCGGGGTTGCAGTCGGTCGCCAGCAGGCGCTGGGCAATTTTCAACTCGCCTTTGAAGATCGCGCCCATCAGCGCGGTGTTGCCACGTTTGTCCTGCACACAGGCGTCGGCGCCCGCGCTGAGCAAGCGCTCAACGAACGGGCCCTGGCCGTGATAGGCGGCGAGGATCAACGCGGTGTAGCCCTTGTCGTCCTGGGTGTTGAGGCTGTAGCCGGAGTCGATAAAGGTGTCGAGCATGTCGAGGTCGCCTCGGCGGGCGGCGTCGAAATAGTAGTCCTGCAACTGGGCCTTGAGCGCAACCGGGTCGGGAGACTCGGCATGGGCGACAAAGGCCAGCATGGCCATCAGCAATCCGATAGAAACTCGCATGGGTGTTCTCCTGCCAAAGGTCGACGCCTGATCAAGGGCGCCGACCAGAACCAACGGATCAGTCAGTCAGTTTGTCCGCCAGCGCCTTCACGCGCGCCAGGTCACCCTTGGCAACCTTGGCCACGCCAGTGCCATATTCCGGGTCGGCCTTGTACAGGAACGACAGGATGATGTGTTTGCTCTCGTCATCGGTGGTCGCCAGCGAGCCACCAAAGTTCTCGATCAAGTCCTGGCGCTCTTTCTTCGTGAAGGAGCGGTACAGATCACCGGCCTGCTTGAAGTTCTGCTCGCGCTGGATCTTCGCCTGCTGGGTGCTGCCCGAAAGGGCTGACTGGCTGTAGCGCGCGGCTTGCGGCTCGTCCCGTGGCAGCAGACGGCTTGGCTGGTAGTTCACGCCGGTGGTGGTCTTGCCGAAGTTCATCGCGCCGTCCTGGTTACCGTTGTTGACGGTCACCCGTGGGGCGTTGATTGGCAATTGCAGGGCGTTGGCGCCCAGGCGGTACATCTGGGTATCGGCATAGGAGAACACGCGGCCTTGCAGCAGGCGATCCTCAGACGGCTCGATGCCCGGCACCAGGTTGGCCGGGGCCATGGCGACTTGCTCGGTTTCCTGGAACACGTTGGCGGGGTTGCGGTTCAGCACCATCTGCCCGACTTTGCGCTCAGGCACATTCGGCCAGATCTTGGTCGCATCCAATGGATCGAAGTCGAACTTGGCCAGGTCCTCAGGCTTGAGCACCTGCACGTACAGGTCCCACTTGGGGAAATCGCCCTTGTTGATGTGGGTGACCAGGTCGTTGGTCATGTGGCTGTAGTCGCGCCCCTGCACTTCGGTGACCTGCTTGGGATCGAGGTTCTTGATGCCTTGCAGGCTCTTCCAGTGGAACTTGACGTAGTGCACTTCGCCCTTGGCGTTGATCAGCTTGTAGGCGTGCACGCCGTTGCCGTCCATTTCCCGATAGCTGGCCGGGGTGCCGGAGTCGGAGTACAGCTCGGTCAACGTGCGGGTGGACTCAGGCACATGGGAGAAGAAGTCGAAGCGACGGGAATCGTCATCCAGGTTGGTGCGCGGGTCTGGTTTGAAGGCGTGGACCATGTCCGGGAACTTGATGGCGTCGCGGATAAAGAACGTCGGGAAGTTATTGCCTACCAGGTCCCAGTTGCCGTCAGCGGTGTAGAACTTGGTGGCGAAACCACGTGGGTCGCGCAAGGTTTCCGGGGAGTGATTGCCGTGGACCACGGCGGAGAAGCGCACGAACACGGGGGTGGCTTCGCCGGCCGCGAACACCTTGGCCTTGGTCAGGTCGCTGAGGTTATCGGTGACGGTGAACGTACCGTGGGCGCCGGTGCCACGGGCGTGTACCACGCGCTCGGGGATGCGCTCGCGGTCGAAGCGCTGCAGCTTCTGGATCAACTGCACGTCTTGCAGCAACACTGGGCCATTGGCGCCGGCGGTCTGCGAGTTCTGGTTGTCACCCACCGCAGCACCGTTATCGCGGGTCAGGTCGGCGGCGTGTACGGACAGGGAAAGCAGGCTGGCGGTCGCCAGTACCAGCGCGTATCGCGCTGAAACAGGCCCGCGGCTCATAGGGATCTTCATCGAGGTTTCCTCTGGTTTTTTTAATGCACATTCAGTTGTGCTTGCCAGAGGCTAGTGACCCGAGAGTCAGAAGATAAATAGAAAAGCCGTACCAACCCGATTAATAAAATAATGTAGTAAGCCACTGATTTTGCGAGTATTTCGCGCGCGATTGATGGCACTTTGCAAACTATTTGCGTTTTAATGTGTCGATAAAAACTAACAGTGTTAACGGTTGTGTCGGGCAAGCCCGCTACGACTGACTTACACTGAGTCCCACCCTTCTCATCTGTAACAAGGAATAACCTATGGGCGTGATCAGTGAGTTCAAGGCCTTCGCGGTCAAAGGTAATGTGGTCGACATGGCCGTCGGTATTATCATCGGCGCCGCCTTCGGCAAAATTGTTTCCTCGTTTGTAGGCGACGTGGTGATGCCGCCGCTCGGCCTGCTGATCGGGGGGGTGGACTTTGGCGATTTGGCGATAACGCTCAAGGCTGCACAAGGTGAGGCGCCGGCGGTGGTACTGGCCTACGGCAAGTTCATCCAGAGCGTCATCGACTTTGTGATCATTGCGTTCGCGATCTTCATGGGCGTGAAGGCGATCAACCGCCTGAAACGTGAAGAGGCCGTGGCGCCAAGCCTTCCGCCGACGCTGACCAAGGAAGAACTGTTGCTGGGTGAGATCCGCGATCTGCTCAAGGCACAGAACGACAAGCCGCTTCAGTAAATACCGGCTTGAAAAAGGCGCCTGCTTAAGGCGCCTTTTTTATTACCAGTAGTTTTCCACCGCCACCTGGCCGGGCCTACGGCTCAAGCTCAGGTTCATATCACGCCGTTTGAGCAACTGGCGTGTGTCATCGACCATCTGCGGGTTGCCGCAAATCAGCACGCGGGAATGTTCCGGGGTCAATTCGACGCCGGCTGCTCTTTCCAGCTCGCCATTTTCGATCAATGTCGTGATGCGTCCATTCAACGCGCCCGTGCACCGTTCTCGAGTGACGATGGGAATGTAGGTGAGTTTATGCGCGTACTCGGCCAGGTATTCACGCTCGCCCAATTCCTTGATCAACGCCTGGTAGGCGAGCTCTTGGGCTTCCCGCGCGCTGTACACCAGGATGATCTTTTCGAATTTCTCCCAGACCTCGAAGTCCTGCAGGATCGACAAAAATGGAGCCACGCCCGTGCCGGTGCCCAGCATCCACAAATCGCGGCCATCGACGAAACGGTTCAGGGTCAGGAAGCCCGTGGCCTGGCGCTCTACCATTAAGGTATCGCCCACTCTCAGGCGGCTCAGCTCACTGGTGAACTCTCCGCCGGGAACCACTATCGAGAAAAAATCCAAGTGCTCATCAAACGGTGAGGACACCAGGGAATAGGCGCGCCACACAGTACTGCCATCCGCCTTGTTCACCCCCAGGCGTACGAACTGCCCTGCCGTAAAACGAAACCCCGGATCGCGGGTGGTGCGCAGGGTAAACAGGCTGGGGGTCAGCGATTGCACGTCGAGCAAGGTCTGGCGGGTAAATTTTTCAGCGCTGGCCGTCATGGGGGGCTCCGTTCAACAGGTGCCTTAGTGTCCCTCAAAGTCGCGTGCGGAAACACCTACGGATGGTAGTGGCATGGTGCACGCAAGCAGTGATGGCCATTTAGCTGCACCCCTAATCAATTCGCTATTAGCTTTTCAAGCAGCTCCCTATATACGCTGTTAGTTGATCGTTACAGGGCCTTCAAGCCACTAATAATCGGCGAGTTTCCAATTGCGCGCTTGTAACCCCCACTAAACGGCCGCAGAAATATTATTAAATACCTGTGTGTAAGAGCGAAATTTTCCGCTGGAAATGTAGCCCATATCCTACACTCATTTCCGTGCAGCGTTGGGGCTGTAGGACGTACCCCAAGACACAAAGAAGCCCATGGAGAGTTACCAATGATTAACTGGCGCAATACACGGCTCCCCAAACTGGAAGGCGAGGACGAGGTCAACAGCGTTTTTGAAATGGTGATCAATAAAACGTATGAGCTCGGCTTCCACTACTGCTCCTTCAAGATGAGCTCCAACCTACCTAAAAACCAAGCCAAGCCGATTGAATTCACCAACTACCCAAATGAATGGAAAACCCTGTATGACCAGGCGAGTTTCTTCAATGTTGACCCCGTTGTTAAGCAATGCATGGGGAGCGTATTACCCATCGTCTGGAAGGAGGAAACATTTAAAGACGTACCAAGCCTTTGGTCGTTGGCTCAAACCTTAGGTGTACACATGGCGTTGACTATCACTGTCCATGATTTCCGAGGGGTGTTCAGTATGTTGACCCTGAGCCGTGGCAAGCGCGAAGTCAGCCCGGAAGAACTGTATGAAAAAGCCGGCCTGATGTTATGGCTCTGTCATGCCATGCATGCGGTTCTGGCACACAAGTATGCTGGCCAACCCACGACTAACCCTGCCAGCAAACTGACCCCGCGGGAAACGGAAATCCTCATGTGGTCAGGCAAGGGCAAAACCGCGGCGGACATCGCCGCCATCCTTTGTTTATCCGAACGTACGGTAGGTTTTCATGTCTGCAGTTGCCTTAGAAAATTGGGCGTCAACAACAAGATAGCTGCCGTGCTCGTTGCCTCGGAACAAGGTTTTATTTAGCCGCCCAAGAAACACCGCATGTAATCATTCTGAAAAAACCGTAACATTTACGGCCAATTCTGAGTGTTGAGCAGCCCCCAGGGCGCTGCCCGCAGTTCACTCAGACTGTTCGGCCCCTGACTGCCGGGCACCCATCGTTTACCCAGAGCCTCCCCCGCCATGCCCCTGCTCGAAAGCCCCTTCGCCCAGCTCGATCTGATCCGCCAGCCAGAGCAACATAACGATCCGCTGCAAGCCTTCGATGCCGCAGACGAATACTTGCTCAATCATCTGGCGGAACAGAAACCGACGAAGGCAACCCGCGTGCTGGTGCTCAATGACAGCTTCGGCGCTCTGGCCGCCAGCCTTGAGGGACAGGTGCAGGTCACGTCCAGCGGTGACTCGTTCCTGGCTGCCCAGGGCCTGGAGAAGAACCTGGTACGTAACGGCAAGGCGTTTGATGCAGTGGCATTCATCCCCGCCAGCCAGGTTCCGGCAGGCCCTTTCGACTGTGTGTTGATCCGCGTGCCTAAAACCCTAGCGCTGCTGGAAGAACAACTCATCCGCCTGCAAGGCCAACTCGCGCCAGGAGCCCAAGTCATCGCCGGGGCAATGATCAAGCATCTGCCACGGGCGGCAGGCGAGTTGCTGGAACGCTATATCGGACCGATGCAGGCGTCGCTCGCAGTGAAAAAAGCACGACTGCTGATCGCCACTGTTGAAGACCGCCCCGCAGCCATTTCGCCCTACCCCACCCGCTACACCCTGGACACGCCGGCGATCGAACTGCTGAACCACGCCAACGTGTTCTGCCGCGAAAGCCTGGACATCGGCACCCGTGCGTTCCTGCCCCACCTGCCGAAAAACCTGGGCAACGCCCGTGTCGCGGACCTGGGCTGTGGCAATGGTGTCTTGGCGATTGCCAGTGCCCTGCAAAACCCCGAAGCACATTACACCCTGGTGGACGAATCCTATATGGCCGTGCAATCGGCGGCCGAAAACTGGCAAGCCACCCTCGGTGATCGCGACGTCATCGTGCGTGCCGCCGATGGCCTGGCTGGCCAGGAGCCGGGTTCGCTGGACGTGGTGCTGTGCAACCCGCCCTTCCATCAACAACAGGTGGTCGGTGACTTCCTCGCCTGGCGCATGTTCCAACAGGCACGGGAAGCGCTGGTGGTCGGCGGCGCCCTTTATATTGTCGGCAATCGCCACTTGGGATATCACACTAAGCTGGCGCGTTTGTTCCGGGGTGTCGAGCAAGTCGCCACCACGCCTAAATTCGTGATCCTCAAAGCGCGCAAATAAAAAAAGCCCCGCCACTCCGAAGAGAGGCAGGGCCAAAAAACCGTACAGCAAGGCAACGGGATGGGATGTCAGTGGGTGGTCAGGCCTGCCGCATTCATGAACATGCGCATCAGGCTGGCCACGACGAACAGGGCCAGCACACTGCCGGTCCAGATCATCGCCAGCCACCCCAGACGCCGCCATAACGGCTGCTTCTCGGCCTGCTCGATCTCGTGCAACGAAGGTTTGCCGGACATGGAACGACCCTCCTAGTGATAACCGTCTTCGTGGGTGACCTTGCCGCGGAACACGTAGTAGCTCCAGAAGGTGTAGCCCAGGATGAACGGGATGATGAACAGGGTGCCGACCAGCATGAAGCCCTGGCTTTGTGGCGGCGCGGCGGCGTCCCAGATCGACACGGACGGCGGGATGATGTTCGGCCACAGGCTGATGCCCAAACCACTGTAGCCCAGGAAAATCAGCACCAGCGTCAGCAGGAACGGCGTGTAGTGCGCATTACGTGCCACCGCGCGGATCAGCCCGTACATCGTCACCAATACCAGGATCGGCACCGGCAGGAACCAGAACAGGTTCGGCAGGGTGAACCACCGCGAGGCGATTTCCGGGTGCGTCAATGGCGTCCAGATGCTCACGATGCCGATCACCGCCAGCACCACAAAGGCCAATGGCCGCGCCAGGTTGTGCATCTTTTCCTGCAACGGGCCTTCGGTCTTCATGATCAGCCAGGTGCAGCCGAGCAGCGCATAGGCCACGATCAACGCCACACCGCAGAACATCGTGAACGGCGTGGCCCAGTCCAGTGAACCCCCGGCAAACTGGCGATTCACCACCGGAATGCCGTCGATAAATGCCCCCAGTGCCACGCCCTGGAAGAACGTCGCTGCCAACGAGCCGCCGATAAACGCCTTGTCCCACAGGTGACGCTTGTGGTCCTTGGCCTTGAAGCGGAACTCGAACGCCACGCCACGGAAGATCAGCCCGATCAGCATCAGGATCAGCGGCAGGTACAGCGCCGACAACACCACCGAATAGGCCAGCGGGAATGCGCCAAACAACGCCGCGCCGCCCAGTACCAGCCAGGTTTCGTTGCCGTCCCAGACCGGGGCCACGGTGTTCATCATCACGTCACGGTCGGTCTTGCCGGGGATAAACGGAAACAGGATGCCGATACCCAGGTCGAAGCCGTCCATGACCACGTACATCATGATGCCGAAGATGATGATCACGGCCCAGATCAGCGGAAGATCAATACCCATCTCAATTCCCCTTGTGCTGGATGTCGTCGTGTTCGTTGTCGGTGCCATCATCGGCAGCGGACAACGGACGAGCCGGCGTGCGTTTCTGGCCAGGGCCACCGTGGGTAGGTTCGGTCACGTCATGGGCCACAGGGCCTTTGCGCACCAAACGCATCATGTAGCCAAGACCCGCACCAAACAGCGCGAAGTACACCACCACGAACAGCACCAGGGTGATGGTCATCTGCGCCAGGCTATGCCCGGAAGACGCATCCGCCGTGCGCATCAAGCCGTAGACCACCCACGGCTGACGGCCGATCTCGGTGGTGAACCAGCCGGCAAGAATCGCGACCAAGCCGGACGGGCCCATCCACAATGCCAGGTAGAGGAACGGTTTGGACGTGTACATCTTGTCGCCCCGGCGTAGCCAGAGGCTGAACAGGCCGGTGAAGATCATCAGGAAACCGAGGCCGACCATGACCCGGAACGACCAGAACACGATGGTGGAGTTGGGGCGGTCCTCAGGCGGGAACTCCTTGAGCGCCGGCACCTGTTTGTCCAGGGAGTGGGTGAGGATCAGGCTGCCCAGGTACGGGATCTCGACGGCGTACTTGGTCCTTTCCTCTTTCATGTCTGGCCAGCCGAACAGGATCAACGGCGTCGGTTCGTTGCCGATGTTTTCCCAGTGGCCTTCAATTGCGGCGATTTTCGCCGGTTGGTGCTTCAAGGTATTCAGGCCGTGGAAGTCACCGATCACCGCCTGGATAGGCGCGACGATCAGCGCCATCCACATCGCCATAGAGAGCATTTTGCGGATCGCCGGGTTGTCCTTGCCGCGCAGCAAGTGCCAGGCCGCCGAGGAGCCGACGAAGAACGCAGTCGCTACGAACGCCGCCGTGGCCATGTGCGCCAGGCGATAAGGGAACGAGGGGTTGAAGACCACGGCGAACCAATCGGTCGGGATCACGCGGCCATCAATGATTTCAAAACCCTGGGGCGTCTGCATCCAGCTGTTGGACGAGAGGATCCAGAACGTGGAAATCAAGGTGCCCACAGCCACCATCACGGTGGAGAAGAAGTGCAGGTTGCGCCCCACCTTGTTCCAGCCGAACAGCATCACGCCCAGGAAACCGGCCTCAAGGAAGAAAGCCGTGAGCACTTCGTACGTCAGAAGCGGCCCGGTGACGGCGCCGGCGAAGTCCGAGAAGCGGCTCCAGTTGGTGCCGAACTGGTAGGCCATGACCAACCCGGAGACCACGCCCATGCCGAAGTTGACGGCAAAGATCTTCGACCAGAAATGGTAGAGGTCACGGTAGGTGTCGTTGTGCGTCTTGAGCCACAAACCTTCCAGCACCGCGAGGTAACTGGCCAGGCCGATGGTGATCGCCGGGAACAGGATGTGGAAAGAGATGGTGAATGCAAATTGAATTCGGGCGAGATCTAGCGCCTCCAAACCGAACATAAGTCTTCCTCTGTCAGGTAATACCGGCTGCTGGCGGGAGCCTGCACCCACTGCCCCCACGGATATGGAGTCTGGCGAATTTGAATTCGTTTCTTTTTTTAACCCACTGCGTAGGGAATCTGGCCCTGAGGCCGCCAGGCCGATGTCCGGGCGGACATTGATCTGGATCAAGCATTGCTGAAAGAGTAGTCCCATTTTCGATGTAGGACGGCGTGGTCTTTTGCCGCGTGACAGACTGCCTCAGATCAGTTCTTGCAACTATCTGTTACAACTTGATGATAATCTCGGCGTTCCCTCCGCCCCTGACCTGAACCCCCGATGCCTAGTGAACCCGCGTTGCTGTTGCGTCACCACCGCCCTTTCATCGCGTTCTGGCTGGCGCGCATCTTCACCGCCAGCGGCTTTCAGATGCTTACCGTGGCCATCGGTTGGAACCTCTACCAACTGACCGGCAATGTGCTGGACCTGGGCCTGGTCGGCCTGGTGGAATTCGTGCCGCGTGTATTGTTCATGCTGCACACCGGGCATGTGGCCGACCGCTATGAACGGCGCAAGGTCGCCGCCATCTGCCAGACTGTGCAGGCGTTGATCGCCCTAAGCCTGGCCATCGGCGGGCTGACCGGCAATGTGACCCGCGAGATGATCTTCATCCTCGCCTTCCTGCTCGGTGCCGCGCGTTCGTTTGAAATGCCGACCACCCAGGCGATGCTGCCCAGCATCGTCCCCAGCCTTTTATTCCCGCGAGCGGTGGCCTCGTCGCAGTCGGCCCAGCAACTGGCAACCATCGTCGCCCCGGCCCTCGGCGGATTGCTCTACGCGTTTGGCAGCGTGTGGGTCTATGGCCCCACGGTGGTGCTGTACCTTATCGCCTGCGTGCTGACCCTGAATTTGCCCGCCCGCCAGACGCCACTCAACAAAGGCAAAGCGACCCTGGACTCCCTGCTCGCCGGCATCCGCTTCATCCGCAGCCGCCCGGACATCCTCGGCGCCATCTCCCTTGACCTGTTCGCCGTGCTGCTGGGCGGCGCCACCGCGTTGCTGCCGGTGTTTGCCAAAGACATCCTGTTGACCGGCGCCTGGGGCCTGGGCCTGCTGCGTTCGGCCCCGGCGGTGGGCGCGTTGTTGATGTCGCTGTGGCTGGCGCGGTTTTCGGTGGACCGCCATGTGGGCCGTGTGATGTTCACCGCCGTCGGCGTGTTCGGCGTGGCGACCATCGCCTTCGGCCTGTCGACTTCGTTCTGGTTCTCACTGGCGGTGCTGGTGGTGCTGGGCGCGGCGGACATGATCAGCATGGTGATCCGCGCGTCCTTCGTGCAGTTGGAGACGCCGGATGAAATGCGCGGGCGGGTCAGTGCGGTCAACGGCCTGTTTATCGGCGCGTCCAACCAGTTGGGCGAGTTCGAATCCGGGATTACCGCCCACTGGTTCGGCACCGTGCCCGCCGTGGTCATGGGCGGGATCGGTACGCTGGTGGTGACCGGGGTCTGGATCAAGCTGTTCCCGACCCTGGCCAACCGTGACCGCATGCATGTGCCCGTGGAAGAACAAGCGAAGGTCTAGAGCACCTTGTCGAGGGTGATGGGAAACTCCCGCACCCGCTTGCCGGTGGCGTGATAAATCGCATTGGCCACCGCCGCTGCGACCCCGACGATACCAATCTCACCGACGCCCTTGGACCCCAGGGCGTTGACGATCTCGTCGTGTTCTTCGACAAACACCACATCAATGTCGCCAATATCGGCGTTAACCGGAATGTGGTACTCCGCGAGGCTATGGTTCATGTAGCGCCCCCACTGATGGTCGATCTGGGTTTCTTCATGCAATGCCATGCCGATGCCCCACACCACCCCGCCGAGGATCTGGCTGCGGGCCATCTTCGGGTTGACCACTCGCCCGGCGGCAATCGCGCTGACCACCCGGCGGACCTTGATGGTGCCCAGGTCTTCATCCACCTGCACTTCGACGAAGACAGCTGAGTGGGTGGCCGTGCTGTAGCCCTCACGCTTTTTGTCGGGCTCACTGTCGACCTGCACTTCCAAGGCGCCTTCGCCGCTGTCCTTGACCAACTGTGCCAGCGACACACTCACGTCGCCGGTATGCAATTGGCCCTCTTCGAAGCGCACGGTTTCGGCGTCCTTGAACACCGGGTAAGTCTGCCGTGCGATGGTCAGCAGTTTGGCATTCAACGCCTCGCAGGCTTGCTGCACGGCAGTGCCGACGGAGGACACGGTGAATGAACCGCCCTGCAACGGCGCGGTGGGCAATGATGAATCACCCAGCAGAAATGCCACGTCTTCGACCGCCACACCACTGGCCTGGGCCGCGATCTGGGTCATCACCGTGTAAGTCCCGGTGCCGATATCGGTGGTGGCGCTGCTGACGGTCAGCTTGCCTTGCGCATCGATGCGCGCCTTGGCGCTGGCCTTCATCTGCATGGCTTCCCACACGCCGCCGGCCATGCCCCAGCCGATCAACTGGCGGCCGTCGCGCATGCTGCGCGGTTCCGGGTTGCGCTGGCTCCAGCCAAAACGCTCGGCGCCTTCGCGGTAACACTCGCGCAGGGCTTTGCTCGACCAGGGCTTGTCTTCGTTCTGGTTGCGTTCGGCGTAGTTGATCAGCCGCAGTTGTACCGGGTCCATACCCAGTGCGCAGGCCAGTTCATCCATGGCGCACTCCAGGCCGATCACGCCGAGGGCTGCGCCGGGCGCACGCATGTCCAGCGGCGTGAACACGTCCAAGGGCACCAACTTATAAGTAAGCTGCACGTTGTCGCAGTGGTAGAGCATGCCGCTCCATTCCACGACGTGTTCGCTGAAGTCTTCGAAACGCGACGTCTGGCCAATGGCGGTGTGCCCCAATGCCAGCAAGCGCCCGTTGGCGGCGGCGCCGAGTTGCAGGCGCTGCAAGGTGCGCGGGCGATAGCCAAACGTGAACATCTGCTGGCGCGTCAGCGTGACCCGCACCGAACGCTTGAGCGCCAACGAGGCCATCACGGCCAGCGGCAATTGGTACTGCGGGCGCAGGCCGGAACCAAACGCGCCGCCAACAAACGCGGCGAAGATGCGCACCTGGCTTTTATCCAGGCCGAAGACTTTTTGCACGTAGGCCTGGCAGTTCTGCGGGCCCTGGGTCTTGTCATGGATATGCAGGGTGCCGTCCGGCTGATACAGCACCGTGCTGGCGTGGGGCTCCATCGGGTTGTGGTGTTCGATGGGCGTGCTGTAGTGCACATCCAGGCTGACGGCGGCAGCGGTCCATTCGGCCTGGAAGTTGCCACGCGGTTCGGGCGGGGTTTGCGGCGAGGCGTGGGCCTGATCCTGCAGGGCCACCAAGTCGGTTTCGAAGGCTTCGGTTTCGTACTCGATGTCCACCAGTGAACCGGCATGCCGCGCCAGTTCAAGGTTGTCGGCGATCACCAGGGCCAGTGGCTGGCCGCTGTACAGCACGCGATCGTTGTAGAGCGGACGAAACGGCGAGCCGTCGGCGGCGTCGGCGTCCTGGAAAGCGTCATCATAGCTGGCAATTTTGGGGCGATTGAGGTGATGGATCACCGCCACCACGCCCGGCAGGGCCAGTGCCTTGGAAGCATCGATGTGCAACACACGGCCTTTGGCGACGGTACTGGACACCACGCTGCCATGCAGCAGGCCGTCCTCGGGAAACTCACCGGCATAACGCGCTTTACCTGTGACCTTGAGCAGACCGTCAACCCGGTCCAAGGGTTTGCCGATAGCGGTCATGGGCGTTCTCCTGCGACGGCCGCATCACTCAGGGCACGAATAATCCCCCGGCGTGCCAGCTTGATCTTGAAGCCGTTGTGTTCCAGGGGTTCGGCGTCTTGCAGCAGCGCGTCGGCGGCGTGGCTGAAGGTTTCGCGGCTGACGAGCTGGCCAATGAGCGCCGCTTCCACGGCACGATCACGCCAGGGTTTATGGGCCACGCCACCCAGGGCCAGGCGCGCGTCGACGATGCGCTCGCCGTCCAATTCAAGGGCAGCAGCAACGGACACCAAGGCGAACGCGTAGGAGGCGCGGTCGCGGATTTTCAGGTAGTTGCTGTGGCTCGCCAGGTTGTCGGCGGGCAGTTCGATGGCGGTGATCAGCTCATCGTCAGCCAATTGGTTGTCACGCTGCGGCGCATCGCCGGGCAGACGGTGGAAGTCGGCAAACTCGATAACACGAGCGCCTGCACGACCTTCCACATGCACTCGCGCGTCCAGCGCTGCCAGCGCCACGCACATGTCGGAAGGATGAGTCGCGACGCACTGTTCACTGGCGCCGAGGATGGCATGAATGCGATTCAACCCCGTGCGTGCCGGGCAGCCGCTGCCGGGCTCGCGCTTATTGCACGGCACAGTGGCGTCATAAAAGTAGTAACAACGGGTGCGCTGCAACAGATTGCCGCCGGTACTGGCCATATTGCGCAGCTGCGGCGAGGCGCCAGCGAGGATGGCCTGGGACAGCAGCGGGTAACGCTGTTCGATCAGCGGGTGCCAGGCCAGGTCGGCGTTGCTCACCAGGGCGCCGATCAGCAGTCCGCCCTCGGCGGTTGCCTGAACCTCATTTAACGGCAGTCCCGTGATGTCGATGAGATGCTCCGGGCGGCTGATGTTTTCTTTCATCAGGTCCAGCAGGTTGGTGCCACCCGCGATAAACCGCGAGGCGGCGCTGCTCAGGTGCACCGCTTCCTGCACATCGGCCGGCTTGCTGTAGTGGAAGGGATTCATCGCTCACCTCCCACGACGTCTTCAATGGCATCGCGGATATTGCTGTAGGCGCCGCAGCGACACAGGTTGCCGCTCATCAGCTCTTGGATCTGGGCGGTATCGTGCGCACGGCCTTCATTGGCCAGGCCAACCGCCGAACAAATCTGGCCAGGTGTGCAGTAACCGCATTGGAAGGCGTCGTGTGTGATGAAGGCTTGCTGCATCGGGTGCAGTTGGTCGCCGTCGGCAAGGCCTTCGATGGTGGTCAGCTCGGCACCGTCGCACATCACCGCCAGGGTCAGGCAGGCATTGATGCGCTTGCCGTCGCGCAGCACCGTGCAGGCGCCGCATTGGCCGTGGTCGCAGCCTTTTTTGCTGCCGACCAGGTCGAGCTGTTCGCGCAACAGGTCAAGCAGCGTGGTCCAGGGCAACACATCAAGTTGGCGGTCCTGGCCGTTGAGGCGCAGGCGTATCGAGTGGCTGACGAACGGCTGGGCCGTCGCGCCATTGGGGGTCGCGCTCATAAACACCTCACGGGTTGGTGTACGTCCGCGGCGTTCAGGGAAGTCGCCGTCTTAAGGGGTACGACTTCCCAGGGTATTGAGCGTTCAAGCTGATTGATCAGCGGATATTGAGCTGCGTGGTCAGGGTGTTTTGCGGCGGGTTGATCGAGGAATTGCTGTACTGGAACCAGCCTTGGGCCTCGACATTCAGGTCAAACACATAGATGTAGCCCATCAGTGTGCCCACGCCGTTGCACACTTCGCTGATGTTGCCGACCTGACAAACCGCCGTGCGTTGCCCATTCAATTCGGCGCCATCGAAGCGACCCATGGGGTTGTTACCCAGGCCCACCTCCATGACGGAAACCTTGGTAGGCCCACGGTGCGTACACATCTGTGTGCTCTGCGCGCGCTCGGGGATGCTTTCCTTACACGCTGCCGACTCGACCTGGAACACCCGCACTTCGCTCAACGGCGGTGCAGCCGCGCCCCAGGCCGGTGCTGCGCCGAGCAACAGGCTGATACAGGGGATCAGGGCTAGACTCCACGGGTTGGCGTTTTTCATGCTGCAAATGACCTTGGTTTAAACGTCGGCGCAGTATGCCTCAAGGCCTCGGCTGCTGGTATGATGCGCCGCTTTTTCCGATCCTCTCTGAAACCACAGGCGCTTGGCGCAGTTTGTGCTTTGACTTAGAGGTCAACAAATCACGACGCCACAGAGCGTCACAGGGAGCAGGCATGCTGGAAAAGCTGTTTCAACTCAACGCACACAACACCAACGTGCGCACCGAGATCCTCGCGGGTATCACGACATTCCTGGCCATGGCCTACATTCTGTTCGTGAACCCGAGCATCCTAGGCGAGACCGGCATGGACAAGGGCGCGGTGTTCGTCGCGACCTGCCTGGCGGCCGCCATTGGTTCGACCGTAATGGGCCTGATCGCCAACTACCCGATCGCCCTCGCGCCGGGCATGGGCCTCAACGCCTTCTTTACCTACACCGTGGTCCTGCACATGGGCCACACCTGGCAGGTGGCGCTGGGTGCGGTGTTTATCTCGGCGGTGCTGTTTTTCCTGCTGTCGATCTTCCGTATTCGTGAATGGATCATCAACGCCATCCCACTGCCGCTGCGTTCGGCGATTGCCGCCGGTATCGGCCTGTTCCTGGCGTTGATCGCCCTGCACAACGCCGGCATCGTGGTCGGCAACCCCAACACCCTGGTGGGCCTGGGCGACCTGAAAAAGCCCGCGCCGATCCTGGCTACGTTTGGCTTTATCCTGATCGTCGCCCTGGAAGCCCTGGCGGTGCGCGGTGCCGTACTGATCGGCATCCTGGCGGTGACCATCGTCTCGATCCTGCTGGGCGTCACCCCCTTCGGCGGCGTTGTCTCGATGCCGCCTTCCCTGGCACCGACCTTTCTGCAGCTGGATATCAAGGGCGCGCTGGACATCGGCCTGGTCAGCGTGATCTTCGCCTTCCTGTTCGTTGACCTGTTCGACAACTCCGGCACCCTGATCGGCGTGGCCAAGCGTGCCGGCCTGATGGGCAAGGACGGTCACATGCCGAAAATGGGCCGTGCGCTGATCGCCGACAGTACCGCCGCCATGGCCGGCTCGCTGCTGGGGACTTCGACCACCACCAGCTACATTGAATCGGCTGCGGGCGTGAGCGCCGGTGGCCGCACCGGCTTGACCGCCATCGTGGTCGCGATCCTGTTCCTGCTGGCCCTGTTCTTCTCGCCGCTGGCCGCCAGCGTACCGGCCTTCGCCACTGCGCCGGCACTGCTGTTCGTGGCGGTGTTGATGACCCAGGGCCTGGCCGAAATCGACTGGGACGACATCACTGTTGCAGCGCCGGTGGTGATCACCGCCCTGGCGATGCCTTTCACCTATTCCATCGCCAACGGCATCGCCTTCGGTTTCATCGCCTGGACCGCCATCAAGCTGCTTTCGGGCCGCTACCGTGAGCTGAACCCGGCACTGGTGATTCTGTCGATTCTGTTTGTGATCAAGCTGGGCTGGTTCAACGCATGACTTTTGACGCCGCAAGCTACACCGCTCAACTGCAAGACAAGGTCACGCGTTTGCGTGACCTGCTGGCCCCGTTCGACGCGCCAGAGCCGCAGGTCTTCGACTCGCCGCTGCAGCACTTCCGCCTGCGCGCGGAGTTCCGCCTGTGGCGCGAGGGCGGTGAGCGCCACTACGCGATGTTCTCCCAGGACGACAAGCGCACGCCGATCCTGATCGAAGAATTTCCCATCGCCAGCCTGCGTATCAACCAGTTGATGCCGCAACTCAAGGCCGCCTGGCAAGCCAGCGCCGCCCTGAGCCACAAGCTGTTCCAAGTGGAGTTCCTCACCACCCTGGCCGGCGACGCGATGATCACCCTGTGCTATCACCGCCCGCTGGACGAGCATTGGCACACCGCCGCTAACCAACTGGCGGCTGACTTGAATGTCAGCATCATCGGCCGCTCCAAGGGCAAGCGCGATGTAATCGGCCACGACTACGTGGTGGAAAAACTCGACGTCGGCGGCCGCACCTTCAGCTATCGCCAACCCGAAGGCGCCTTCACCCAACCCAACGGCACGGTGAACCAGAAGATGCTCAACTGGGCTTATGAAGCCCTGGGTGATCGCCCGGATGATCTGCTGGAGCTGTATTGCGGCAACGGCAACTTCACCCTGCCCCTGGCTACGCGTGTTCGCAAAGTCCTGGCTACCGAAATCAGCAAGACCTCGGTGAATGCAGCCCTGAGCAACCTCGATGAAAACGCGGTGGACAACGTCACCCTGGTGCGCCTGTCAGCCGAAGAACTCACTGAAGCGCTGAACGAAGTGCGTCCGTTCCGTCGCCTGCACGGCATCGACCTGAAAAGCTATGAATTCGGCAGCGTCTTCGTCGACCCGCCGCGCGCCGGCATGGACCCGGACACCTGCGAATTGACCCGGCGCTTCGATAACATCCTGTACATCTCCTGCAACCCGGAGACCTTGGCGGCGAACATTGCGCAACTGCATGACACGCACAAGATCACCCAGTGTGCGATGTTTGACCAGTTCCCGTGGACCCACCATATGGAGTCCGGGGTGTTATTGACCCGGCGGTAACTCAACGTCTTCCGGTTCCTTCTTGCGCGGCCGCCCGCCCTTCTTGCCATTGGCACGGGCGGCGGCGGCTTTGGCGGCGCTGCTTTTGCGGCCGTTGCGCGAGGCCACCAGGCTGGTGGCCAGGTCCATCAGCGGTTTGCTGGTGGCGATCAGGCCCGTGACTGAAACGTCCAGGTCCCGGGCCTCACAGCACAGCGCCTTGCCGCCAAAGCCGACTTCCAGTTGCGCAAAGTCCTCCAGGGAAAACCCCGCGAACTCGGGCAGACCAGCCACCGGCAGTACTACGCGACTGCCGTCGCTGAAGCCGATGGAAATGCAGTTGTCTTCATAACGCACAGAGCTGGCGCGGGCATAAAGATGCCGTGTCTTGCGCCCTCGGGCTATCGCCTTTTCGACGTCGGCCTCAGTGAGCGGTTTATAGGGTACAGCTTTGGCTTTTACGATTTGCTTCATAGTTCAATCTCCACGAAACCCGGCGCTCTGACCAGATTCAAAATGGTTTTCTGCCCCACGACATCGTGCCGGGCACGCGCGATCACATAAACACCCGGCTGAATGATCAGCCCAGGCAACACTTCGCGAGCCTCCCAATCCCAGGAATGATTCTCCAGGCAGACCGTTTGCAGGTACTCCCACCAGATCCTGCGTGCCCGCGCAAGGTAATGGCGCTGCATGATCGCCCCGCGTATCTCTTTCAAAACCGCCATGGGTGGCTGCCACCGCTCAGGCTCTACGTCCCACAACTCCACCTCCCCATGCAGAAAGCTGAATCGAAAACGCGCATCCCATTCGTGCCCCCGCACATGCACATGGGGCGGGCAATGCTCATCCCTGATAAACACCGAAATCACATAGCCTTTGTAAGTGCCTACTCGCATCGTAACCCATCCGTTAGGTTATTTTCCGCCAAGTAACAATTTTCCCTTGTCACCCGACAACCGGCTCCATTTCCCAAAGCTGATTCACAGATTAGTAAGCACAAAAAACCCGGCGAATGCCGGGTTGTAACCACTCATGCCGAGGGCTGGAAATACTCCGCCAAAGCCCGCAAGTCCCGTTCGCTCAGCAACCCCGCGTAATACTTCAGCTGAATCCTCGCCAGCAGATACGCATGTCGCGCATTCGCCAAATCACGGCGGGCGGTGAAGAGTTGTTGTTCGGCGTCGAGCACGTCGAGGTTGACCCGCTCACCACCGGCCACACTCTTTTTCGTCGCGGCAACCAAGGCAGTGGCGGAGCTGACGGCCATCTCATAGGCACGCACTTTCGCCGCGCCACTGGTGTTGAGGTTGAACTGTTTGCGCAACTCCACCAGGGTGGCCGAGGTTTGCGCGTCCAACTCGTATTGGGCTTGGGACAGCTGGTTCGCCGCCTGGCGGGTGGACGCCGACACACCACCACCGGCAAACAGCGGCAGGCTGACCTGGATGCCGACGGTGTTGGTGTCGTACTTCTGGTTGTAGCTGCTTTCCGAGTCGGAGTTGGTCTGACGGCTGGTGGCGTACAGGCTGACCTTTGGCAGGTGTCCCGCGCGTTTGCGCTCCACTTCATAGGAGGCCACGTCCAGGGCATGGTGCTGGGATTTGAGCTCCGGGTTGTTGGCCATGGCCATCTCGCGCCAGGTTTCGAAACGATTGGGCTCCAGGGGCGGAATCTCAAATTGGCGCGTCAGCGGCGCCAGTTCTTCGATTTGCAGCGGTTGGCCGACAATGGCTTCCAGCTCGCGCAAGGCGCTGTCCTGCGCGTCTTGCGATTCAATTTCTTCGGCCTGGGCCAGGCTCAAACGCGCCTGGGTTTCCAGCACATCGGTGCGTGTGCCTTCACCGCCTTTTAGAAGGCGATCATTGAGTTGCAAGCGCTCGGTATACGCGCGCTTCTGTGCACGACTCAGCTCAATGCGTTCCTGGGCCAACAACGCCTGGCTGTAGGCATTGAGTACCCGCACCGCCAGTTCCTGGCTCTTGCCGCGAAAGCGCTCGTCGGCCATCAATGCCTGAGCGGTGCCCTGGCGAAAACGCGCATAGGCTTCGTAATCCAGCAGCGGCTGCTGCAAGGTCAGGGTCGACGCATAGCTGCGGTAATCACGGTCGCTTTTGACATCACCCGCCGTTACTTCGGACTCGTTGCGCGAGTTGTTATAGCTCCACGACAAATTCGGCAACAACGCCGCACGGCCGATCGCGCGGTTTTCTTCACCGCCTTCACGCTCCTGGATGGCAGCCTGAAACGTCGGATCATTGCGCAGGGCCAAGTCATAGGCATCCAGCAAACCCAGGGCGTGGGCCACCGAGGAACAACCGAAACACAGGGTAAACAACAGCGCCTTCATTCTTCCACCAAGGCCATATGGGTGCGATCCATCAGGGGTTTGAACAGGTAGTTGAGCATTGAGCGCTCGCCGGTCTTGACGAAGGTTTCCACCGGCATGCCTGGGCGGATCTGCACACCGTCCAATTGCTGCATACCGGCCGCACTGACCTGGGCGCGCAGCGTGTAATAGGGCTCGTCGGTGCGTTCATCGACCTGGCGGTCCGCCGAGACCAACGTCACCTCGCCGGCCACCCGGGGGGTGGTGGACTGGTTAAAGGCCGAGAACATCAGTTCCACCGGCAGGCCGGGGTGCACCTTGTCGACCATTTGCACCGGCACCCGCGCCTCCACCAGCAAGGGCTCGCCCTGGGGCACGATGTCCATCAGCGCCTGGCCGGGCTTGATCACGCCGCCTTCGGTGTACACGTCCAACCCCACCACCACGCCGCTTGCGGGCGCACGAACCTGGCTGTTGGCCAATTCGAACTCGGCCGACGCCAGGCGATTGCGCAGGTCGTCGCTGCGGGTGCGGGTCTCGGCCAACTGGCCGCGCAGGTCTTTCTGGAAGTCTTCGCCGAGCTGGCGGATGCGCAGGCGCAGTTCCATCACCTGGCGTTGCAGTTGGCCGATACGGCCGTAGTCCTCGGCGATGGCGCCGTCGATCTGTGAGTACAGTCGTTCGCTGTCGAGCAGGCGGTTGCGTGGGATATAACCCTCACGCGCCAACTCGCGCAGGCCCTGCAACTGCTCATTCAGCGCCGCTCGCTGCTGGACTTTGCTCGCCTGCGAATCCCGCGTACCGCGCAGTTGCGCCTCGGCCCCGGCGATGGTTTCACGCAGGCCTTGTTGCTCGGTGGCCAAGGCCTGGGCGCGGCTATTGAACAACTGCCGTTGCAGGCTCAAGGTGCCCGCCGCCTCCGGATCGTTAAGCAATTCAGGGTTGAAGGTGATCGCCGCCAACCCTTCACTTTCAGCACTCAAGCGCGCCTCGCTGGCCAGCGACGCCAAGTACTGGCTGCGCAGGGACTGCATCTGCCCGCGCAACGGGGTTTCCTTCAAGCGCAACAACACTTGACCGGCGCTCACCACGTCACCGTCGCGCACGTCGATGCGCTCGACAATGCCCCCGGCCGGGTGCTGCACGGTCTTGCGATGGCCCGAGACCATGACCTTGCCCGGCACTGCCACGCCCTTGTCGAGTGGCGCCAACGCCGCCCAGCCGAGGAAGCCGGCAAAACCGCCGAGTACCAACAGCCAGCCCAAACGCGAGTACTTTTTGTCATCCAGCGCCAGCACATTATTGGGCGCGTCGCTGATCAATACAGGTTTGCTCGGGTTCATGCCTGTTTTCCTTCACCGAGGCGGTAGCTCATGCTCATGGTCGATACCGGTTTGGGCGCTGCCGGTTTCTGCCGTGCCTCCAACACACGCGCCGTCGGCCCGAAGGCCTGCAGCTGACCTTCCTTGAGGATCAGCAACTGGTCGGTCAGCGTCAGCACGTTGGGTTTGTGGGTGATCAGGATCACGGTGCGGCGCTGTTGCTTGAGCTGGGCGATCGCCTGGAGCAAAGCCTGCTCGCCCACTTCATCCAGGTTGGCGTTGGGCTCATCCAGCACGATCAGCGCAGGCAGGCCGTATAGCGCACGGGCCAGTGCAACGCGTTGCTTCTGGCCACCGGAAAGCCCAGCACCGCCTTCTCCCAATTGCGTGTCGTAGCCTTGGGGCAGTTGCAGGATCAGATCATGCACGCCGGCCATCTGCGCAGCCGCGAGGACTTTATCCGCGTCGACCTCAGCAAACCGCGCGATGTTTTCCGCGATGCTGCCAGCGAACAGCTGGATGTCTTGCGGCAGGTAACCGATGTGCGGGCCCAACTGCTGTTTGTCCCACAAGGCCAAGTCGGCGCCATCCAGCCGCACCTTGCCGGCCAGGGGCGCCCAGGCGCCCACCAGTATCCGAGCGAGGGTGGATTTGCCGCAGCCCGACGGCCCGATCACGCCCAGGACTTCCCCAGTTGCCAGATTGAAACCCAGATTGGCCAACGCGGGTCGACGGCTGCCGGGGGCACAGGCGCTGATCTGTTCGACGCTTAGCTGGCCTTTGGGCACCGGCAGCGCCATGCGCTGCGGACGCGCGGGATTGGCCTCCAGCATCTGCGATAACCGATCAAAGGCCAGGCGCGCCGAACCCCACTGTTTCCACACGCCGATCAATTGGTCGATGGGGCTCAGCACGCGACCCATCAGGATCGAGCCGGCAATCATCATGCCCGGCGTGATATCACCCTGTACCGCCAGCAAGGCGCCCAGGCCCAGCACCAGGGATTGCAGCGCCAGGCGCACACCCTTGGACCAGGCGGTAACGGTCGCGGTCTTTTCACTGGCCAGGTTCTGCTGCGCCAAAAACGCCTGATGCTGGCCGAACCAGCGCGCACGCAAGGTGGCGAGCATGCCCATGGCTTCGATGGTGTCGGCATTGCGCAGGTTGGCCGTGGCCTGCTGGCTGGCGCTGATGGACAGTTGGCTGGCCAGGGCCATCGGCGCCTGGCTGACGTGATGGTTGACCCACGCCAGCACGATCAATAGCAGCGCGCCGACCAGCGCCAACAGACCGAGCCAGGGATGGAACAGGAAAATCACCAGCAGGTACACCGGAAACCACGGCGCATCAAAGAACGCGAACAACGCCTGGCCGGTGGCGAACTGACGCAGCGTGGTCAGGTCATGCAGCGCCTGGCCCGCCGCCTGGGTGCCGCCCTTGAGCTGCGCTTCAAACGCGGCGTCGTACACGCGCTGGTTCAAGCGCATGTCCATCTGCGTACCGAGGCGGATCACCACCTGGCTGCGCACCCATTCCAACGCGCCCATCAGGCCGAACAGTCCGAGGATCATCAGCGTCAGCATCAACAGGGTCATCTGATTGCCCGAGGCCAGCACCCGGTCGTACACCTGCAACATGTACAGCGCCGGGGCGAGCATCAGCAGGTTGATCACCGCCGAGAACAGGCCGATGTTGAAGAAGCCACTTTTATAGGCCGTGAGGGCGGCCAGGGTTTCGTTGCCGACGTGGCGCATCTGGGGATTCTCATGGGGTTGAGCGGGCAGCGCCGCCGCGTTGACAGGCAAAGCGACGCTGCGCAGAATTCGGCACCGCCGTCGCTGAAGAGTTAGAAGGCTTGGCGACAGCGGTGTGTAAAACGGCGAATGGGAGAGCGATCTTCCATTCGCTTTTTTGCTTAAGCGGCCAGGGCGAAGTCCTGAGGCACGTCTTGCACGCCCACCAGGGCAACGTCGGACGCAGCGACGGAAGCCGAGTCCACATGGGCCACACCGGCAGCCGCCAGTTGGTCGAACGTCGAGTTGATCGACAGGCTTGGGTCGATGTCCTTGAGCAGGGAGTCGATCGCCGAAGCCAGTGCCGAGCTGTCGCCGCTCATCAGGCCGTACACGATTTTGTGCACCTGGCCATCACGGCCTTCGGACTGCAAGCTCGACAGGCCCAGGTTGGCGAAGCTGACTTCCTGCTCGGCGAGGCTGTAGCTACCGCCGGCCCCGCCGCCGGTCAGGATGGTGCCCAGGTTCAGGGAGTCGATCGAACCCCACAAGGTGTGCGACGGCGGGTTGAACAAGGTGTAATGCAGGTCACCGTTAGCCACCACAGCCGCGTTGCTTTCAGTGCTCGACACACCGTATTGGGTGCCATCGAACGGGCCAGGATTGAAACCACCGGTGTTCGAACCCTCCTTGACCGACCCTTCACGGTGGTTCAGGTCACCAAAGTAAGCCGACCAGTCGCTCAGGTACTCGGCAACGGTGTTAGTGGCGTAGGTCGTGCTGTATGAAATAGAAATGCTCATGCAAAACTCCAAGTCATGGGGTGGTATCTCCACAGCAAGCCACTGCCTGCTGTGGTTTTGCCCGTCACTGGGCAAAATCGGTTAGAACTGATATTCAACGGTGCCCTGCAACGTGCGCCCACGCCCCAGGGTGAAGGCCAACACGTCGCCCAGCGGCACCAGATAGGCGCGGTCGGTGACGTTTTCCATGGCCAGGCGCAAGGTCAACTGGTCGGTGGCGCGGTAGCTGCTGTAGAGGTCATAGACGGTGTAGGGCTTCCAGTCGGCCGGGTACACACCGGTTTGCGAAGTGGTCACGCCGACGCCGCCTTTGACGTAGTAACCGCCGCTATAGCGGGCGCGAACGCCCACATCCAACTTGCGTTCAAGGAAGCGCGCGCCCAGCGTCGCGGTGCCGCGGTCCATCGGCATGTGCTCGGAGGAGCCCAGGATCGCGCTGCAGCTTTGCCCCGCATTGGCCACGTCGTCGGGCACCATCGCAGTGACTGGCGCCCGGCTGCCGGGCCCTTTCTGGATCTTGGTCACACCGCCCAGCCACGCGGTCTTGCTGCAGAACTTATTGCTACCGAGCATGCGCGTGTAATTGAACTGGCCGTAGGCGAACCCGGCGTCGTAATCCAGCTGGTATTCCAAGCCGCGAAAACGCGTGGTCTCCAGGTTGTTCACGTACGCCGCATTACCGATATTGGCGATGCCATAACCCGGCGGCTGCACGCCCAGGGCCATATAGGAAAAGTCATCCACGCGGGTGTTGAAGTAGGACACTTTCATGCCTACGCGGTCTTCGGAGAACAGCAGGTCCTCCTTCAACACATTGAAGCCAACCTCCCAGGACGTGGACGTCTCAGGCTTCAAGTAGGGGTTGGGGAAAATCGACTCCGAGCCCCCGCCATGTGGCCGGCCACTCACCAACGTTTCGGTGACTGCCGGCGGGCGCCAGCCCTTGCCGTACGTGGCGAAGAGTTGAAGCCAATCCACGCCCGGCTTGATCGACAGGCCAAAGGTCGGCGAGAAATGCCCCTCTTCCCGATCCACGTCATAGGTCATGGGCAAGCCCACTTGCCGGGTGGTGCCAATGATGAACGTACGGGTGTTCAACCCGGTTTCGCCCCGCAGCCGATAGCGGTCGTAGCGCAACCCGGCGTTGAGGTTCAGCCAGTTGTCGTAGTCGTAGTCCAGGCGAGTGAACAGGCTGCCCATCGCCCGGTCGCCCCTGGGCGTGATGCTTTCCGCCGCCGAGGCCGTGACGGCCGAGTCGGCGGCCACCATCTGGTTGGAGTCCGGACGGACTTTGTCGTAGAAAAATTCCAGGCCATAGTTGGCCTTGATCACGGACAGTTCGCTCAAGGCAAAGGTCGAAATGTTCTGTGCCTGGAAACCATAGGTGTTGGTCTGGTAGGTGACCTCGTAGCCCTTGCTGCTGCCACGGGTCAGCGTGGACTGATCGTTGCGGGTATCGACGTAATAAAGCTTGGCCTTGAAATCGATCAGCGGGTTGTCCGGCGTGTAGCTGTAGTCCAGCGCGAAGTTCTGCGCCGTGACGTCACTGCTGCCGAGTTTCTCCCAGAGCTGGGCTTTTTCGGCAGTCATCATGTTGACGTCGTCATAGCCGACTTCGGTGGTCAGGTAGCTCAGTTGAAGGCGCTGATCCACCGGCAGGTTGAGGCCTAGCTTGAGCAGTCGCGAACGCATCACCGAGCCGGTGTATTCCACAGTGGAGTTCTTGATCCGGTCTTCACTGGCCGGCAGGAAGGAACTGCCGGTGCGCAGCTCGCCAATGCTGCCCTTGGTGCCGGGTTTGTAGTCACCGAGGTGACGCTCACTGGCCGCCACCAACATGTCCCACACGTCGGTGCCCACCGCAAACGCCGAGCTGCCGATGAAGTGCGTGCCGTTGCTGCGCCCGCCCAAACCTGTGGTCAAGCGGATACGCCCGCCGATTTCCTTGCCGTCCTTGAGCAGGTCGGCCGCTTCCACGGTGCGAAAGTTGGCGACCCCGCCGATCACTCCCGCCCCACCCATCGTGGAAGTGGCCCCCTTCTCGATCACCACTTCAGACAGCAACTCCGGGTCGACATACAGCGTGCCATTGCGTTGCTGGTGGCCACTTTGTTGATAATTCTGACGCATGCCGTCCACCGACATGTTGACCCGGCCGTAGTCCTGGATGCCGCGAATATTCACCGACAAACCGGGGTCTTGCTGGCTGACCGCCGAGTAGACGCCCGGCGCCTCCTCCAACATTTCAGCGGCATGCCGGGGCGGGTTGCGATCCAGTTGCTCGCGCCCGACCACACTCACCGAGCGGGGCGACGAGTACACCCAATCGTTGGGGTGCAGGCCGGTGATCGTGGTGGTGCCCAGCGCCAAAGCGGCGCCGCTCTGCTCAACGCGGGTCAGGGTGACCTGACGCTCGCCGTTGAAGCGGTACTCCACCGGGGCGTTGCCCAGCAACCGCGCCAAGCCTTCCTGCACGCTGTACTGCCCTTTCACCGCCGTACTCTGCAAGCCTTCCAGACGCTGGCTGTCGAACAGCACTTGCAGGCCGGCCTGGTCGGCAAACGCCAGCACCGCACTGCCCAGGGATTGCGCAGGGATATCGATCATCAGCACGGCTGGCTGTGCAGCCTTCACCTGAGGTTGCGCGGCGTACACCGGGGCCGCGACGGCGAACAGGCCCAAATGGACGGCCAGGGCTAACCGGCTAACGGTGATACGCCCCTTGATGAGTGCTGACATTTCTATTGTTCCCTGCGCTGAGCGTTTTTTGTTTATGCGAATGCTTCTCACCTAGAAAGACGTGCGACGCGCAGGAAGTCAGTAAGATTTTTTGAAAGTTTTTCAGGAGGGGGGATTTCAGGCGGTGGGAGCAGGCCCCCACCGGGTCATCAATAGATCAGGCTGAGGCCTGCCAGGTCCAGGCGTTGCACCTGGAGTTCCTGGGTCAGCGTGGCAAGGGCGGTGTCGAGCATGTCGAGGCGGAACACGCCGCTGACTTCACGCTCACCGAGGGCCGAGTCGGTCAACACCACGCGCCCGGGACGGTAGCGGTTGAGTTGTTCGATGACAGTGGCCAACGGCTGGCGATCAAAGATCAACACACCGCGCCGCCAGCTGGTGGCGCGCGCAACATCGAGTTGGTCCAAGGGCACGATGCCTTGCTGAGGGCTGTAGCGTACGGCCAAGCCTTCCTGGACCACCCTGTCGGACGGACCCTTTTTCGGCGTCGCGTTCAGGGACACCTCGACACTGTGTTCCAGCACGCCAACCCACGCCTGACTGTCGTCTTCACGCTCCACCACAAACCGCGTGCCCAGCGCACGGGTCTGGCCGCCGGCGCTTTGCACCACAAACGGCCGGGTTTCCTCACCGACCATCGGTGCCACGTCAAAAATCGCCGAGCCCTGGAGCAGGCTGATGCGACGTTGCACACCGTCGTAGTCCAGGCGGATGGCACTGGCGGAATCCAGCTCGACCTTGCTGCCGTCGGCCAGGTGCACGGTGCGCACCTCGCCTTTCGCGGTGATGTAATCGGCTTGCACGCGCAGCAACACGTCCGGCCCGCGCACCCAGCCAACACCGGCCACAATCACGACCAATGCGACGGCGGCCGCGCGTTGCCATGGGCTTCGCCGCCTGGAGCGGCGCACGGGCATCGTTGCCGCTGACGGGCGCTGGCGGTGCACGGGCTCGTCCTTGTACACATCGCCCAACGCCGCCCAGGTCTGTTCGGCAAAACGCAAGGCCGCTTCATGGCGGCTGTCGCAGGCGATCCAATGCTGCAGCTCGGCCTGCTCCTGTTCGGTCAGGGCACCGGCGTGCAGGCGCACCGCCCACTCGGCGGCCGCCTCGGTAATGCTGTGCTGTTGCGGACCCTGGCTATTCACGTGTGAATCTCGAATTTTTCGTTATGTAACGCTGTGACGTCTGAGGCGGCGCATTTCGGTAACTCATTCGTCGGATGGTGCCACTTCGCCGTCCTGCAAGCGCTGCATTACGTAGGCCAACGCCTTGGCCAGGTGCTTTTGTACGGAGCTGTCGGAGATGTCCAGGTGCCGGGCGACCTGGGCGTGGGTCATGCCTTCGATACGGTTGAGACGGAAAATCTGCTGGGTGCGCTCCGGCAACTCCGCCAGTGCCTGCTTCAATGCCTGTCGCTGTTGCTGCGCCATTGCCTGAGCCTCCAACCCGGCCACTTCATCTTCAATCTCGGCCAGCGCCTCATGGGGCACGGAGTCTGTCTTGCGCCGCGCTTCCTGGCGAATATGGTCGATCAGCAGATTGCTCGCCGTTCGATAGAGATAGCCCTGGGAGTTGTCGATGCGCTCGCCGGCGGGCTTTTCGGCCAGGCGCAGGAAACTCTCCTGCACCAGGTCTGCGGCCAATTGCGGGTCCCGTACCTTGCGCGCCAGATACCCGCGAAGGGTATCGGCATGCTTGAGAAACAGGCCTTTGAGATCCACGTCCGACAAACCGACTCCCTGGAATGTAAAGGAAACAGGCGGGCATATTAAGCGTTGTCGAGAATGATTTTCAATTGATATCTAATCTGATCCGCTTGTGCGAATCGCCGGATTAACAGTTCGATAATCGAACACATCCGCCGCCATCAATTGACCAAATTAACTAACCAGTACATTTTATCTGCACAACTAACAAGAACTGTGGAGATACTCCCAATGCCGCCTATCGTGCTGGTGCTCAACGGCCCCAATCTCAACCTGCTCGGCACCCGCGAGCCCGCCACTTACGGTCATGAAACCCTGGCCGATGTTGCCGCCCTGTGTGGCCGTAGCGCCGAACAACTCGGGCTGAAAATCGAATTCCGCCAGACCAACCACGAAGGCGAACTGCTCGACTGGATCCACGGCGCCCGCGCCCGTTGCGCCGGCATCGTGATCAACCCGGCGGCCTGGACCCATACCTCCGTGGCGATTCGCGACGCGCTGGTGGCCAGTGAAGTGCCGGTGATCGAAGTACACCTGTCCAACGTGCATGCCCGCGAAGCGTTCCGGCATCACTCGTTTGTGTCGCCGATTGCCAAGGCTGTCCTCGCAGGTTTCGGCAGCCACGGCTATCACCTGGCCCTGGAACATTTCAGCCAGTTGCTCAAAGGGTCGGCCCGATGAAACCGCGCATCCTCGCCGGCCTGATTGGCGCTGGCATCCAGGCTTCCCGCACGCCCGCCCTGCACGAACAGGAAGGCGATGCCCAGGGCCTGCGCTACCTGTATCGCCTGATCGACCTTGAGCCCCTGCACCTGGACACCAACGCCCTGCCCGACTTGCTCGACGCCGCCGAGTTGATGCACTTCACCGGGCTGAACATCACCTACCCGTGCAAGCAGGCGATCCTACCGCTGCTCGATGAACTGTCCGACGAGGCCCGCGGCATTGGCGCGGTCAACACCGTGGTGTTCAAGAACGGCAAGCGCATCGGCCACAACACCGATTGCCTGGGGTTCGCCGAAGGCTTTCGACGCAACCTGAAGGATGTAGCACGCCAACGCGTGGTGCAGATGGGTGCCGGGGGTGCGGGCGCAGCGGTGGCCCATGCGCTGCTGGCGGAAGGTGTGGAGCAGTTGAGTATTTTCGATGTGGACGCCAGCCGCGCCCGCGACCTGGTGGATAACCTTGCACAGCGTTTCGGCGCCGGTCGGGCCCAAGTGGGCAGCCAACTGGAAAATGCCCTGGCCGAGGCCGATGGCTTGGTCAACACCACACCGATGGGCATGGCCAAGCTGCCGGGCACACCGGTTCCGGCCACCTGGCTACGCGCTGAATTGTGGGTGGCGGAGATCGTGTATTTCCCGCTGGAAACCCAACTGCTGCGCGACGCCCGCGCCTTGGGTTGCCGCACCTTGGATGGCGGCAACATGGCGGTGTTTCAGGCGGTGAAGGCGTTTGAGCTGTTCAGTGGGGAAGTGCCGGATGCGCAGCGCATGCTGGCGCATTTCCATAGCATGACGGATCAAGCCTGCAAGTAACGCATCACCGAATCACAAATCATGTCCCGATGCCGCTGTTTAACCGCCTCATCCGACAGGTCGATCTGAAAAATCTCACTGAAGGTATGGCGGTTGGACACCCGGTAAAAGCTGAACGAGTTGATCAGCAGGTGCACGTCCAACGGCTCCAGCCCTTCCCGGAACAAACCCAACTCGGCCCCCCGGCGCAAGGTTTCGCCCAGCCCTTCAAGGATCTTGCTGTTCATCGCCTTGATGGTGTCGGTGCGCTTCACGTACTCGGCATTGTGGATATTTTCGATGCTGACGATGCGCACGAAGTCCACGTTCTGGTCATGGTGATCAAAGGTGAATTCCACCAGCCGCCGGATCGCCTCGCGCGGCTCCAGCGCCGTGAGATTCATACGGGTTTCGGTGTTGCGGATGTCGCCGTAGAGCTTCTCCAGCACCTCGACGTACAACTGCTCCTTGCTGCCAAAGTAGTAATAGATCATGCGCTTGGACGTGTGGATACGCTCGGCGATCGCGTCCACGCGAGCGCCGGAAAGGCCCTGCTGAACAAACTCGACGATGGCTTCCTGGAGTATGTTTTCGCGGGTCTTTTCCGGATTGTTCTTACGACTCTTGCGAGGTGCCTCGGTGGTCATGGTGCGCTCACGGCCAGTGTTATGCAGGCCGTGATTATGGGCCGCGATGCGGCCTGAAAGAAAGCACCTGACCCACCGTTATAAACGCGCCTGACGCACCGCACCGCTGCGCGATTTGGCCATCGCCGCCAGGCGCACCGCCACATTGGCCGCGCCGTAGCCGGCATAACCGTTCTTGCGCTGGATGATCTCGAAGAAAAACCGCCCTTCGAACGGCTCGGTGTACACATGAAACAACTCACCGCCCTGGGCGTCGCGGTCGTACAGCACGTTGTAGTACGCCAACTCGCTGAGGAACTCGTCATCGAAATCGAACCGCGCCGCCAGGTCGTCGTAGTAGTTGAGCGGGATATCCAGCAGCGGCACACCCGCCTCTTTGGCGCGGCGCACCTCGGCGAAAATATCCGCGCAGTCGAAGGCAATGTGATGCACGCCCGAGCCGCGATAGCTCGACAGCGCGTGGGAAATCGCCGTGTTGCGGTTCTCGGAGATGTTCAGCGGCAGGCGGATCGAACTGCAACGGCTGCGCAGCGCGCGGCTTTTTACCAGACCGTAAGGGTCCGGCAGCACCACTTCGTCGTCGGCTTCGAAATCCAGCAGGCTCTTGTAGAAC
This sequence comes from Pseudomonas sp. DWRC2-2, assembly GCF_049897885.1. NCBI lineage: Bacteria > Pseudomonadati > Pseudomonadota > Gammaproteobacteria > Pseudomonadales > Pseudomonadaceae > Pseudomonas > Pseudomonas sp. DWRC2-2. The sequence continues at coordinate 159,570 of NZ_JAFCXD010000007.1, read as the reverse complement.
AGCACCCAACTGTCGAGGCTGTCGGCAGGCAAGGCCATCGCCATGTGGTCGATGCGCAGCAAGCCACCGCTGGATGACGCGGCAGGTTGCAGGTTGAAGTCGGTGTCGTAGAGGCCGCCTTCACTCTGGTCCACCAGGTAAATCAGGCTGCCATCCGGCGCACGTACCGCCGCCAACTCCAGCTCGTTTGGCCCGACCAGGCCGCGATAGGGCTGGCCTTTGTAGGCCACCGCGCGTTCCAGGGCCTTGGCGCTGTCCTTGACCCGGATCGCCGTGGCGCACAACGACGGTCCATGAGCTTCGAAGAAGTTATGGGCAAAGGAATAGGGTTCGCAATTGAGGATCAGGTTGATATCACCCTGGCGCAACAGGCTCACGCTCTTGGAACGGTGCTGCCCGGCCTTGACGAACCCCAAGCGTTCCAGCCAGTGAGTCAGCTTGGCGCCGAGGCTTTCATCCACGGCGAATTCCAGGAACTCGATGCCGTCGTACTCGCTGGCGGCCGGGGTATCGAACAGAATCTCGACAGGCTGTGCAGGGACTTCCTGCTTCAGGCGCTCGCGGGTTTTCTCTTCCAGGTATAGCAAGGAGCGCAGGCCATCCGCCGCATTCGCGCGGGTCGGCGCGGCGCGGAAGCCATCGTTGAAAATCTCAAGGGACAACGGTCCGGTGTAACCGCTCTTGATGATCGGCGCGAGGAACCCTGCCAGATCGAATTCGCCTTGGCCGGGGAAGCAGCGGAAATGCCGGCTCCACTCCAGCACGTCCATGGCCAAGATCGGCGCGTCGGCCATTTGCACGAAGAAGATCTTGTCGCCGGGAATCTCGGCAATCCCACTCGGGTCGCCTTTGAGGGAAAGGGTGTGGAAGCTGTCGAGCAATACGCCGAGGCTGGGGTGATCGACCTGGCGCACCAGGTTCCACACCTGTTGCCAAGTGTTCACATGCTTGCCCCAGGCCAGCGCTTCGTAGCCGATGCGCAGGCCACGGCGGCCAGCGTGTTCGGCGAGCAGGCTCAGGTCATCCAGCAAAATGCGCTCATCACCCACGCAATCGGCCGAGGCGTTACTGCACACCAACACCAGGTCGGTGCCCAGTTCCTGCATCAAATCGAATTTGCGCTCGGCACGTTCCAGGTTGCGCGCCAGACGGTCGCGGCGGCAGCCTTCAAAGTCACGAAACGGCTGGAACAGGGTGATGGCAATGCCGAGGTCGGCGCACATCTGCCTAACTTCGCGGGGGCTGCCGTCGTAATACAACAAGTCGTTCTCAAAGATCTCGACCCCATCAAACCCGGCGGCGGCAATGGCTTCGAGCTTTTCCGGCAGGGTGCCGCTCAAGGAAACAGTGGCAATGGAACGTTGCATGGGCGACTCCCGGCAATTGTTGTTTGTGGCAAATTATTCGCCCCTAGCCTACCCGCAGCAATTAAAATGTACGAACCAGTTAGTTTTTGGTGCGATTATCGAACACTATGCCCCTTTGGCGAATTGACGATTTTTTAGCCACTGCGCACCATCGATGACGTAACAGACCCAGAACACACCATAAAAATTTCAAAAAACGGGTACGACCTCATGCCTCTGCAAAACTCCGCCCTGGCCGCGCGCCACGGCACCCCGCACGCCGGCATCGGCGACAAGATCCGCGGCGCCCTCGCCGTGGGCAAAACGCGCTGGGGCATGTTGGCCCTGGTGTTTTTCGCCACCACCCTCAACTACATCGACCGCGCCGCGCTGGGCGTCATGCAACCGATCCTCGCCAAAGAGATGAGCTGGACGGCGATGGACTACGCCAACATCAACTTCTGGTTCCAGGTCGGCTACGCCATCGGTTTTGTGCTGCAGGGTCGCTTGATCGACCGAGTGGGCGTGAAACGCGTGTTTTTCTGCGCCGTGCTGTTGTGGAGCCTGGCCACCGGCGCCCATGGCCTTGCGACCTCGGCGGTCGGCTTTATGGTGTGCCGCTTTATCCTCGGGCTGACCGAAGCCGCCAACTACCCGGCCTGCGTCAAAACCACGCGGTTGTGGTTCCCCGCCGGCGAGCGTGCGGTGGCCACCGGTATCTTCAACGCCGGCACCAACGTCGGCGCGATGATGACGCCGATGCTGCTGCCGTTGATCCTGCACGTGTGGGGCTGGCAGGCGGCGTTCCTGTGCATGGCCTCGCTTGGCGCGATCTGGCTGGTGTTCTGGGGCTTGAAGTACTACAACCCCGAAGATCATCCGACGGTTAAACAATCCGAATTGGACTACGTGCAGCAGCAAGTCGAACCGGAACAACCGGGCGTACCGTTCAGCCGCATCCTGCGCATGCGCGGCACCTGGGCCTTCGCCATCGCCTATGCGCTCACCGCGCCGGTGTTCTGGTTCTACCTGTATTGGCTGCCGCCGTTCCTGAACCAGCAATACAACCTGGGCATCAACGTAACTCAGATGGGCATTCCGCTGATCATCATCTACCTGACGGCGGATTTCGGCAGCGTGGGTGGGGGGATTCTGTCGTCGTTCCTGATCGGTCGTGGCATGAACTCGATCAAGGCGCGGTTGCTGTCGATGCTGCTGTTCGCCTGCTGCATCGTCGGCGTGATCATGGCGGCCGGCTCCAGCCAGCTGTGGGTCGCGGTGTTTGCCATCTCCCTGGCCATCGGCGCGCACCAGGCCTGGACCGCGAACATCTGGAGCCTGGTGATGGACTACACGCCCAAGCACATGATGAGCACGGTGTTCGGTTTCGGCGGCATGTGCGCGGCCATCGGCGGCATGTTCATGACCCAGATCGTCGGCCACATCCTGACCGTGACCAACAACAACTACACCGTGTTGTTCACCCTGATCCCGGCGATGTACTTCATTGCGCTGACCTGGATGTACTTCATGGCGCCGCGCAAGATTCCTACCGTAGACGTCTAACTCTACCTACGCCGCTGCTGCCAGGCAGCGGCCAGCCCGCTCATGCAGATCACCCCGATGCCGACCACTGTGGTCACATCGGGGGTATGGCTGAACACCAGCCAGCCCAACAACCCCGCAAACACGATCTGGCAATAGCCGAACGGCGCCAGCAAGGCCGGCGCCGCAAAGCGGAACGCCTGGGTCAGCATCAAGTGCGCGGTCATCCCGCAAGTGCCCAGGGCCAGCATCAATGCGCCATGCCACAGCGTCGGGACCTGCCAGAAGAACGGCACCATCGCACTCATCACCAAGGTATTGCACAGGCCGGCAAAGAAGTTGCTGGTGGTGGGCGTGTCGTATTGGCTGAGGATGCGCGTGAGCAGTTGGTAGAAGCAGAAGAACAACGCCGAACACAGCGGCAGCAACACCGCCGGGGTGAACAATTCGCCGCCGGGGTGGATGATGATCAGCACGCCGACAAACCCGCAGATCACCGCCAGCCATTGGCCACGGGTCACGTGCTCACCCAGCAGCGGCACCGAGAGCGCCGTCACCAGGATCGGCGCCAGGAAGTTCACCGCCGTGGCTTCCGCCAGCGGGATGTAATGCAGCGCCGCGGTAAAAAACAGGCTGGTGCCCAACAGGCACAACGCCCGCACCACCTGCATCCCCGGTCGCTTGCTGCGCAATACCCGCAGGCCCGATTGCGGCAGGAAAATCCCGGCCATCAACAAGGTGTGCACCAGGTAACGCGCCCACACCACCATCACGATCGGGTAGAACCCCGCGAGGTATTTGGACAAGGCGTCGTGACTGGAAAACAGAAACGTCGCCAAAACAATCAGCAAAATGCCCTTGAAGGGATGGTTGACGCCGGATAAAGGGGTACTGACGGTCATCGGATTCTCGTGTGTGGCGCGCGGTCGAGCTCAACCCGGTAATCTAGCAGCCGGGTCGGAGCCTGCTCCAAGAGCATAACCAAACACCGTGCGAACAGCGCACTAAATCACCGGTTTCGAGTCCAACCCTGCACGTTGACCGCCCAGTTGCACACTTTTTAACCAAGGCCTTGCTGCTATGAAAAAAATCCTCTTTGCTCTTTCTGCCCTTGCCCTGCTCACCGCCTGCAACCAGGAAAACAAGGAAGCGCCTAAACCCGCGCCGGCTTCCGTACAAGCCACCCTAGTGCCAGAAACCCCGCCCACCGACAAATGGGTCGGCAAATGGATCGGCGTCGAAGGCCTCTACCTCACCCTCGCCAAGGACGACAGCATCGGCCGTGGTCACTACCTGCTGACCATGAAATACAGCCTGGATGATGACGCCGTCGGCACCTTCAAAGGCGAGGCGAACGAAGACGGCATCGCCTTTACACGCCCCGACGGCCCACAGCAGCTGAGCGCCGGCAACGGTGAAGCCACCGGTTTGAAATGGCTGGCAGATAAAAAGGATTGCCTGGTGGTGGATACCGGCGAAGGTTACTGCCGCGACTGACCCGGTTTTGCTGACACAAGTTTCATCTGGCGCCCCTGCCGGCAAGGGTCGAGAGCGGCGATACTACGCAGCTCTCGTACCTGTCGGACAGCCGGGCTGGCGCCATTCCTACGCACCAACAACACTGTTCCACAGTTCATCGAGAGGATTGCCCCATGCTATGGAAAAAAGGCCGACGCAGCGACAACGTGGTGGATGCCCGCGATGACAGTGGCGGTGGCGGTGGTGGCATGCGCTTTGGTGGCGGCAAGGGCCTGAGCCTGACGGCCATTGTGCTGATCGTCGGCATCGGTTGGCTGACCGGCCAGGACCCGTTGCAGATCCTCGGCCAGTTGACCGGCCAGATGGAACAGGCGCCGTCGGTGAGCACGCAATCGCGGCAAGCGCCGCCGGCCAATGATGAGCAAGCGGATTTCGTGCGCGCAGTGCTGGGCGATACCGAAGACACCTGGGCCCAGGTATTCCAGGAAAACGGCTTGGCGTACAAGAACCCGAAACTGATCTTGTTCCGTGGCCGGGTGAATTCCGCCTGCGGGGGGGCCACCTCGGCCAGCGGCCCGTTTTATTGCCCGGCGGACCAGCAGGTGTACCTGGACCTGGACTTCTTCCGGGAAATGTCACAGCGCTTCCAGGCTGCTGGCGACTTTGCCCAGGCGTACGTGATTGCCCACGAGGTCGGGCACCACGTGCAGACGCTGCTGGGTATCTCGTCGAAGATCCAGGCGGCGCGCCAGCAAGGCCGGCAGATGCAGGGCGACGGCGGCCTGCTGGTCCGTCAGGAACTGCAAGCTGACTGCTTTGCCGGGGTGTGGGCCAACCGTGCGCAAAAGCGTCTGAACTGGCTGGAGCCGGGCGATATTGAAGAAGCACTGAATGCGGCCAACGCCATTGGCGATGACCGTTTGCAGCAACAGGGTCAAGGGCGCGTCGTGCCGGACTCGTTTACCCACGGCACCTCGGCACAGCGGGTTCGCTGGTTCAAGACCGGCTTTGCCCAGGGCCAGATCACTCAATGCGACACTTTTACCGCCAAGAGTCTTTAGATGAATAAACGATTGGGATGGCTGCTGGGTTTGCTGGTCACCGGTTCCGCCTTGGCCGCCGGCCACAACGTCAACGAGGCCAATCTCGATCGTTTCCCCCTGAAGGCCGGGGATCTGAGCCTGGGGTTGAGCCAGGATTGGCGCCAGCCACTACCTGACGTCACCCGTGCACTGATCATCGTGCATGGGCGCCTGCGCGATGCGCAGGCCTATCTGGAAAGCGGCGAGAAAGCGGCCGAGAATGCCGGGCAAGCGGCCAACACGTTGGTGATCGCGCCAAGGTTTCTCATTGAGTCGGATGCGCGGCACGAGCATCTGGACAATCAGCTACTGCGTTGGACCGACAACGGCTGGATGGCCGGTGAGCCGTCCACCGGCCCAGGCCAAATCAGCTCCTACGGCGCCCTCGACCAGATCATCAAGCACCTGGGCAACCGCAAACTGTTCCCTGCGTTGAAAGAAATCGTGGTGGCCGGGCATTCCGGGGGTGGCCAGGTGGTACAGCGGTTTGCCCTCACCAGCCACGACCATCCGAAACTGCAAACCGAAGGCATCCGCCTGCGTTATGTGGTGGCCAACCCGTCCTCCTACGCCTACTTCACGCCGCAGCGTCCGGTGAAGTTCGACGCGGCCAGTTGCCCAGGCTTCAACGACTGGAAGTACGGCCTGCAAAACCTGCCGGCCTACGCCCAAGGCCAGAGCGCCGAACAGCTTGAACAGGCGTATGTGTCACGCGACATTACCTACCTGCTGGGCCAACAGGACATCGACCCAAACCATCACGCGCTGGACAAAGGCTGTGAGGCCGAAACCCAGGGCGCGTATCGCCTGATTCGCGGACACAACTATTTTGACTACCTCAAGCAGCGGCATCCGCAGTTGGGGCATCAGTTGGTGGAGGTACCGGGGGTGGGGCATAACGGGGATGGGATGTTTACGTCGCCGGAAGGCCAGAAGGTACTGTTTCCAAATAACTGACGGAACCGGATAAAACTGTGGGAGCGGCGGTGCGACGATTCGACTTGCTCGCTCCCACATTGGGTCTTCAGAGACCGATCTAAATCATCCGGCGCAACACCGAGCAATCCTCGGCATGCCAATCGGCAAGCTCCGGCCACGGATTCTCCGGCAAATTCACCAACACCGTCCGCGCCCCCGCCGCCCGACCGCAGTCCAGGTCAAATCGATAATCCCCCACCATCACCATCTCGCTCGGCGCCACGTCCCAAGCGGCCGCCAGTTTCAGCAAGCCATCCGGATCAGGCTTGGGGTGCGCATCATCACGCCCCAGCACGTCCTCGATGGCAAAGCAGTCCGCCAGGCCGATCGCCTCCAGGGTGACGTGCGCCAGCTCGCGCGCATTGCGGGTCAGGATGCCCAGGCGGTAACCACGTCCGGCCAATTCCCGCACCAATTCAACCGCACCTTCAGCCGCGACCGAACCCTGCGCCAACGCCCGCTCATGCTCCAGCAACCAGGCATGCTTGGCCGCCGCGACATCCTCCGGCAACGCCGCCAGGTGCGTGAGGATGTCGTCCTCGGGCGGAATCTCCAGGGCCACGCGAATGGCCGCGAAGTCATGCACGGCCACCGTGAGGGTGCCGTCCATGTCGAACACCCAGTGTTTTACCTCCGACAGGCTCATGCCCAATCCTTGCGATGGCGGATCAGGCCTTCCTGGGTCACCGAGGCCACCAATTGCCCGGCGCGGTTGTACACACTGCCACGGGAGAAACCGCGGGAATTGCCGGCCCATGGGCTGTCCATGGCGTACAGCAACCAGTCATCGGCACGCAGGTCGGCGTGGAACCACAGCGCGTGGTCGAGGCTGGCGACTTGCATGTCTTTCTGCCAGACCGTCTTGCCATGGGGCAGCAAAGAGGTGGTCAGCAGGCCGAAGTCCGAGGCGTAGGCCAGCAGGTATTTATGCAGCGCCGGCGAGTCGGCCAGGGCGCCGTCTGCACGGAACCACACATACTTGACCGGGTCGGACGGCTGCGGGTTGAACGGGTCTTTTTCGGTGACCGGGCGCACTTCGATCGGCTTGGGGCACAGCAGCTTGTCACGCATGTGCTCGGGGATCAGGTGCGCGCGTTGCTGGGTCAGCTCCAGCTCCGACGGCAGGTTTTCCGGGCCCACTACCACAGGCATGGTGGTCTGGTGGTCGAAGCCTTGTTCGTCGTACTGGAACGAGGTGGTGCAGGTGAAGATCGGATGGCCCTTCTGGATCGCGGTCACACGGCGCGTGCTGAAACTGCCGCCATCGCGCACACGGTCCACTGAATACACCACCGGCAACTTCGCATCGCCGGGACGCAGGAAGTAACCGTGCAGGGAATGCACGTGCCGCGCTTCTTCTACGGTCTGGCTGGCGGCCGACAGCGACTGGCCGAGCACCTGGCCACCGAACAGTTGGCGAAAACCCAGGTCCTGGCTGCGGCCGCGAAAGAGGTTTTCCTCGATCGGCTCCAGGGTCAGCAGGTCCACCAGATCTTCCAATACTTGGCTCATAGAGCAACTCCTACAATCTATGGGGCATTCCGGGCTGCTTATCCGTGCAGCGTGTCCAACCATTGGGCGCGGGTGATGCGGTACAAAACATGAGGGCGCAGCGGGTCATCGGCTGCGACCTTGGGGTGTTCAAAATCTGCCTGGGGATCGTAATGCATACCGATGGCCTGCATGACTTTTTGTGAGGGCAGATTGGCTTCCGTGGTGAAGGCGACAATCTCGTCCAGGTTCAAACGATCAAACCCACAGCGCAATGCGGTCCAGGCAGCCTCGCTGGCATAGCCCAGCCCCCAGTGTTCACGGGCCAGGCGCCAGCCGATTTCCACCGCCGGGGTAAAATCAGCCTCGAAACTGACATTCAGCAACCCGGTGAGGCCGATGAATTCACCGGTGTCCTTGCGCTGCAACGCCCACAGGCCAAAGCCATATTCAGCAAAGTGCCCACGAATGCGGCCGATCAGCGCGGCGCTTTCCAGGTGGCTCAGCTTGGCCGGGAAATAGCGCATCACCTGTGGGTCGGCGCACATGCGCGCAAACTCCGCCAGGTCGCTGTCGCGCCATTGGCGCAGCACCAGGCGTGCGCTTTCCAATTCCAGTATCGGCTCCATGGGTCCCCTCCCTTGCCATGTGCGTGAGTGTACAACGGGGGTAAGATGCGTCGCAGGTTCCCGTCAGAAAATCCCATGCCTTTGCCATTGATCTACCACGATGACTACAGCCCCGAGTTCCCGGCGGACCACCGGTTCCCCATGGACAAGTTCCGCCTGTTGCGCGACCACCTGGTAGACAGCGGCCTGACCGAGGACCGCCAACTGCTGCGCCCACAACTGTGCCCACCGGAGATTCTGGCCCTGGCCCATGACGCTGGGTATATCGAGCGCTACATGGGCGGCGAATTATCCCGGGAAGACCAGCGTCGCCTCGGCCTGCCCTGGAACGAAGCCCTGGCCCGACGCACCGTGCGTGCGGTCGGCGGTTCGATTCTGGCGGCGGAGCAGGCGCTGGACCACGGCTTGGCCTGCCACCTGGCCGGCGGCACGCACCACGCCCACTACGATTACCCGGCGGGCTTCTGCATCTTCAATGACTTGGCGGTGATCAGCCATTACCTGCTGGCCAGCGGCCGGGTCAGCCGTGTGCTGATCTTCGATTGTGACGTGCACCAGGGCGACGGCACCGCGCGCATCCTCCACGACACACCGGACGCCATCACCGTATCGCTGCACTGCGAAAAGAACTTCCCCGCGCGCAAAGCCCAGAGCGACTGGGACATTCCGCTGCCCATGGGCATGGACGACGCCGACTACCTCAAGGTGGTGGACGATGCGCTCAACTACTTGCTGCCGCTCTACCAACCCGACCTGGTGCTGTACGACGCTGGCGTCGATGTGCACAAGGACGACGCCCTCGGCTACCTCAAGCTGACAGACCAGGGCGTCGCCGCCCGCGATGAAAGCGTGATGCGCCACTGCCTGGGCCGCGACATCCCGGTAATGGGCGTGATCGGTGGCGGCTACAGCAAGGACCGCCCGGCCCTCGCCCGCCGCCACGGCATCCTGCACCACAGCGCGCAACGGGTATGGACGTCATCAGGCTGTCATTGAAGTGTGAGCGTTACCCACAATCCCTGTGGAACCACCTGTGGATAACTTGAGCGTAAGGGCCTGAGAGCCAATGCCTACATAGCCTGTAGAAAGCTGTACGTTTTTTGATCAGGTGTTTGCGCCTGTGTCGGGTAGAATGCTCGGCCTGTTTATCCGACCGTAGTCCTCGCCATGCCCCAGACCAGACCTCAACATGTCTCCATTATCGGCGGCGGCCCTGCCGGGCTGATGGCCGCCGAAGTCTTGAGCCAGGCCGGCGTGCGGGTGGACCTGTACGACGGCATGCCTTCAGTGGGGCGCAAGTTCCTGCTGGCCGGCGTAGGCGGCATGAACATCACCCATTCCGAGCCGTACCCGGCGTTTCTGTCGCGCTACGCCGAACGCGCGCCGCACATGGCGCCCGTGCTGCGTAGCTTTGGGGCCGACGCGTTGTGCGAATGGATACATGGCTTGGGGATCGAGACGTTTGTCGGCACCTCCGGCCGCGTGTTTCCTACCGACATGAAAGCCGCGCCCCTGTTGCGCGCCTGGCTCAAGCGTCTGCGCGACCAAGGCGTGGTTATCCACACCCGTCATCGTTGGCTGGGCTGGACTGTCAAGGGCGACTTACTTATCCACAGCCCCGACGGCGAAAAAACTGTCCACAGCGACGCCGTGCTGCTGGCCCTTGGCGGCGGCAGTTGGTCGCGATTGGGGTCTGACGGTGCCTGGCTTAAGTTGTTGGAGGATCGCGGCGTGCCTTACGTCCCGCTACAGCCGAGCAACTGCGGTTTCGAGGTGTCGGCCTGGAGCGAGTTGATGGTCAGCAAATTTGCTGGCGCGCCGTTGAAAAACGTCGCCATTGGTTTGGGTGACGACAAGCCACGCCTCGGCGAATGCGTTATCACCGCCAGCGGGATTGAAGGCAGCCTGATCTACGCGTTGTCGGCGCCGATCCGCGAAACGATCAACCGCGACGGCTCGGCCACCGTGCACATCGACCTGTTGCCGAGCAAGCCGCTGGACAAGGTTCAGGCCGCCTTGGCGAAACCGCGTGGCTCACGCTCGATGAGCAAACATCTGCACAGTCAGTTGGGGTTGGATGGCGTCAAAGCCGCACTGCTGCGCGAGTTGGCGCCGGCTGACCACTTCAATGAGCCGGCGCAACTGGCAGTGGATATCAAGGCGCTGCCGTTGACCCTGGTGAAGACCCGGCCGATGGATGAAGCCATCAGCACAGCGGGCGGCGTGCCGTTCGAGGCGTTGGATGAGCGCTTGATGCTCAAGCAATTGCCGGGGGTGTTTTGTGCGGGAGAGATGCTGGACTGGGAAGCGCCGACGGGCGGGTATTTGCTGACGGGGTGCTTTGCCAGCGGCAGAGCGGCTGGGAGGGGAATGTTGGAGTGGCTTAATCGCTGAGATCTGCGGTGAATTCAGAGCCGCCTTCGCGGGCAAGCCCGCTCCCACATTTGACTGCATTCCCATGTTGGAACTCGGTCAAATGTGGGAGCTGGCTTGCCTGCGAAGAGGCCATCAGCAGCCCCGCAACATCACTTCTTCTTACGCGGCCCGGTATTGAACACCGGCACCTTGCGCACCGGTTTGATCGACGGCTCCGACGGCGCCACTTCCCCGCTGTCCACCCACTTACCAAGGTTGCGCTTACCGCCACCGCCCGAGGTTTTAGGCTTTTTCGGTTTCTTTGGCTTCTTCACCACCTGCCCGCTGGCATCGGTGTCCGGCACGCGGTGTTCCGGTTCGAAGTCCTGCTCCATGTGGCGGGCCAAGGTCTGACGCGTCAGCATCTCGATGGCTGACAGCATGTTCACTTCATCGGCACACACCAGGGAAATCGCCTCACCGGTGTTGCCCGCACGCCCGGTACGGCCGATACGGTGGATGTAGTCCTCGGCCACAATCGGCAGGTCGAAGTTGACCACCAGCGGCAAGTCTTCGATATCCAGGCCACGGGCCGCCACGTCGGTGGCCACCAGGATCTGCACGTCACTCGACTTGAAACGATCCAGCGCACGCTGGCGCGTGGCTTGCGGCTTGTCGCCATGGATGCCGTCGGCATTGATGCCCAGGCCCTGCAACTTATCCACCAGCGCATCCACGCCATTGCGGGTCTTGGCGAACACCAGCACCTGCTTCCAGCGGCCTTTGCGCATCAGGTGCACAAACAGCTCCGGCTTGCGCTTCTTGTCCACCGGCACAATCCACTGCTTGACCGTGTTGGCAGCGACGTTGCGCGGGCTGACTTCGATGCTCAGCGGGTCGTTGAGCATCTGCCCGGCCAGCGTGCGGATCTCATCGGAGAAGGTCGCGGAGAACAGCAGGGTCTGACGCTTTTTCGGCAGCATGCGGTAGATGTTCGCCAGCTCTTCGGAGAAACCCAGGTCGAGCATGCGGTCGGCTTCGTCCAGCACCAGGGTTTGCAGCTGGTTGAGTTTCAGCGCGTTCTGGCGGAACAGGTCGATCAGGCGGCCCGGCGTGGCGACCAGGATGTCGACGCCTTTGCGCAGCTTCATCATCTGCGGGTTGATGCTCACGCCGCCGTACACCGCGTAAGTGGTCAGCGGCAGGTTTTGCGCGTACTCGGCGACGCTGGCGTGCACCTGCTCGGCCAACTCGCGGGTCGGGCACAGGATCAGCGCGCGTGCCGAATTGGCGGCGACTTTCGGCCCTTCCATCGTCAGCAGTTGCAACAACGGCACGGCGAAACCGGCGGTCTTGCCGGTGCCGGTCTGGGCCGCAGCCATCAGGTCGCGACCGGCCAGCACCGCCGGAATGGCTTGCGCCTGCACCGGCGTCGGGGTCTGGTAGCCAAGCGTCTCAAGGGCGCGCAGCAAGGGTTCGATCAGGCCAAGGGAGGCGAAAGTCATGTAGTTACCGTAGGAAAAATTCAGCGCGAGGGCGTAATGCGCCGCAGTTTACCTTATTTCCGGCTTCGGCTTGCGCCACTGGGGCAGGCTGATCAGCAGGACGGCGCTGATAATCACCAGCATGGCCAACGCTTCTTCCAGGCCAATGGTCTCCCCCACGAACACAATCCCCAGCAACACCGCCACTGCCGGGTTCACATAGGCATAGCTGGTCGCCGCCGCCGGGCGCACATGCTTGAGCAGGTACATATAAGCGTTGAAGGCGATGATCGAACCGAAAACCGTCAGGTAGGCCAGGGCCAGCCAGCCTTCCAGCGGCGGCACGGCCTGCAGGCGCTCACCGGACAGCGCGCTGACGATCAATAGCGCAACGCCCGCCACCAGCATTTCCGCAGCACTCGCCATGGCGCCTTGGGGCAGTGGCAATTGCCGGCTCCACACCGAACCGAACGCCCAGGAGGCCGCCGCCACCAACAGCAGCACAGCGCCCATCGGGCTCGACTGCAACGTGCTGCCCATATTGAGCATGGCGATGCCGATGATCCCCAGGATCACCCCCGCCCACTCCAAGCGAGTGTTGCGCGCGCCCCAGAAATACCCACACAACAAGGTGAACAACGGCACCGTCGCCACGGCCAACGCCGCCACGCCGGACGACACGCCCATGTGTTCCGCCACGCTGACGCCGCCGTTGCCCACGGTGAGCAGCAAAAGACCGATCATCCCGGCCGCCTTCCACTGCGGCCACGTCGGCGCCGGCACCCCGCGCCAGCGCAGGAAGCCATACATCAACGCCCCCGCCGTGCAAAACCGAATCCCCGCCAGCAGCAACGGCGGCCAGTACTCCACGCCGATGCGAATCACCAGATAGGTGGAACCCCAGATCACATACAGCGCAAAAAAGGCGGCGATCAACGGTAAGGGGAAACGACGTGGGCCAGGCATTGGGCGGCTCTATGGCAGGAGATGGGAGGCTTATTCTAAAAAGGCAGGTCGTTAAACATAAGTTACAAAACCTGTTTAAAACGCCAATACACTTTTCAAAGCATGGTTGTGAAGGCTATAAACCGTGCTTTCGAAAGTCACCCGCAACCGGAGCCTTATCATGGACAAATACGACCGCATGCTCCTCAGCGCCCTGCTCGAAGACGGCCGCGCGTCCTACGCGCAACTGGCCCGCACAGTAAACCTCTCCGCCCCCGCCGTGGCCGAGCGCGTGGCCAAGCTGGAGGCCAGCGGCGTGATCACCGGGTATCAGGCCAAGGTGGACCTGTCCAAAGTGGGCTTGCCGATTCAGTGCGTGATTGAGCTGCGGTTGACCAATCATGGCAGCCAGAAGGTGTATGACGCGTTGGCGGAAATTCCGGAGCTGACGGAGTGCCATCGGGTGACCGGTGATCCGTGCGTGATCATGCAGGCGGCCGTGGGGTCGATGCCGGAGCTGGAGAGCTTGATCAACCGGGTGGCGAAGTTCGGGTTCAGCAAGACTTCGATTATTTTGTCGAGCGCGATAGAGCGGCGGGTGCCGTTGGGGCAGTTGGAGGGGATTGGGAAGAGTGGTGGCTGACCCACCGCCATCGCGGGCAAGCCCGGCTCCCACAGTTAAAGTGCATTCCAATGGAGGGAGGTGGCTTGCCTGCTCTGACGCCAGTTGCATCAGAGCAGGTTTGAGCGCTCAACAATCAAATCGACAATCTGCTTGATCGTGGTGATGTGATCCCAGTCAGCCTGAGTGGCCTGCAGGCTGAACTGCCATTTGATCTGCATGACGAAGCAGGTCAAGTCGTCATCAATGATCTTAAAGTCATGGATGAAGTCTGTTTCTTCCGTCACCTGGCTTCGGTCGATGAAGCCAATGATGTCGACGAACAGTTGGATTACCTTTTCGCTGATCTCGGCTCTCATTTGGCTAACTCTCTTTTCTTCTCCCCCGATATCGGAACAGATACCAGAGGGCTGTTCTAGATGGCCAGCAAGACCGCTCCCTTTCACTTGCGGGAAGTTTCCGAGCGAGCTTCAACCCCTTGCTCCGCAAAGACTGCACCACTAATCTGCCCCACGTCATCGGCCCCTCGATGACCGGAAGTGCAAGCCGAAATTGACGGAAGGAGCGAGTCAAATACTCTGGAGTTCTGAACATGATCAAAGCAACTTCCACATCGAACGCAAACTTCCTCAGCGAAGACGCCCTGCTCAATCGCCGAGCCATCGACTACTACCTCAAAGCCTGCGCCCCGGATGCACCCAATTTCATTCTGAACGACAACCTGAGCTTCGAAGACGCGCTCGCCCATGCGGCTGACTTGCTGCATTGCGCGGTGGAGACGGCGCAGGAGTCGGCTGAGGTGCTGAGCGCGCAGCAGCGGGCGGTGATGCATCTGGTGGGGATGGCGAAGGGGGTGGTGGATCGGGCGTTGGAGTGTGTGCAGCCGCGATAGCCTAACTCTGTGGCAGGCAGGCTTGTTGTGGCACATGGGCTTTCTGTGGCGAGCGGGCTTGCCCCGCGTTGGGCTGCGTAGCAGCCCCAAAACCCGATACTCTGTTCCAACTAAAAAAACGCGGCGCCCTTATTGGGGCCGCTTCGCAGCCCAACGCGGGGCAAGCCCGCTCGCCACAAAAAAGCCCATTTGCCACAGAAAGCCCGCTCGGCACAGCTGTTCTGTTTACGGGGTTCTAGAACCCGCGATGCTTCTTCAGGTGCTCATTGATCTTCGCCGCCGGCACTTTCTGCAAGGTGCACAGCAGATCATGGGACAGTTCACGCAAGCCATGCGTACCACGCAGCTCTTGGGCCAAATGGGCCGTGAGGTTGGCGGCCATCTCCGCATCCGCCATCGCCCGGTGGGCCTTGCCGGTGTGGGGCAACTGGGCAAACGCATTCAGGGTGCCGAGTTTGTGATTCGGCGCCGATGGCATGAGGCGACGCGCCAGCAGCAGCGAACAGGCGAACTTCTGCAGGCGCGTCCGACGAATCAGCCCCAGTTCATAATCCCAGAACTTCTGGTCGAACGCGGCGTTGTGCGCCAGCAACGGTGTGACGCCGACGAACTCATTGACCTCATTCATCACCCGCTCCGCCGGCGGCGCGCTGCGCAGCATGGCGTTGCTGATACCGGTGAGTTGTTCGATGAACGCGGGCACATGCACGCCGGTTTTCATCAGGCTCTGGTAGCGGTCCACGATCTGGCCACGCTCAAGGATGACCACCGCGATTTCCGTGGCCCGGCACTGGCTGCTCGGGGTGATGCCGGTGGTTTCAAAGTCGATGACCGCTATACGTTCCAAACCTGTTCCAACTCCGTCTTGGCATTTATTTGAGCAACAACGCGCCTTCGATCGGCACATAACGGCTGGCGGCGCGTATCAATGAATTGGCCGTCAGCCCTGGTACACCATAAGCCACGGCTTCGACGCCATGCTTGTGGATAACCCGGTCGAGCAGCATGTCGAAATCACCGTCGCCGGAGGCCAGCACGATTTCGTCGACGTGGTCGGCGGCGTCCATGATGTCGAGGGTGATGCCCACGTCCCAGTCGCCCTTGGCCGAGCCGTCGCTGCGCTGGATGTAGGGCTTGAGTTTTACCGTAAAGCCCAGGTTGCGCAGGATCTGCTGGAATTGCTGCTGCTTGCTGTCGCCACGGTCGATGGCATACGCGTACGCCTCGACGATCTGCCCGCGCGAGCTGATGTCAGCCCACAGCGCGGCGTAGTTGAAGTGGCAACCATAGGCCTGGCGGACGGTGTAATAGAGGTTTTGCACATCGGCGAACACTGCAATTTTCTTCACCGCACTTCCTCATGACAGCCAGGCGCCAGGGCCCGGAAAGGGTGCCAGTATGCCAGCCGCGAGAAGGTTTCCGGGAAAAATCAGACCGGGGCGACGAGTCGCCCCGGTCTGGGTGGGTCAGACGAAGGAATCGTCGTCGCCGAAGGAAGAAGAGTCGTCGGAATAATCGCTGTCGGCAAAGCTGTCCGAGTTGTTGCTGCCCCAGCTGTCATTGCCGGCGTACTTCTGGTCGTCGTTGCCCCAGTTGCCGTTGTCACTGGCAGGCGCTGGCTCTTCGCGGATGATTTCTTCCACGACTTGCGGCTGTTGCGAGCTGTGGTTGAACAGGCTGCTGATGCCTTCGGCCAGCAACACACCACCGGCTACGCCGGCCGCAGTTTTCATCGCGCCGCCGAGAAAGCCGCTGCCCACCGGAGCGGCCGGAGCAGGTTGTTGATAATTTTGCTGCGGTGCAGGCTGGCTGAACCCAGGCCGCGCCGGTTCGCGCCAGCCGCCACCGGAAGACGGCGGTGCACTTTGAGCCGGCTGCTGATCACGGGAACCGCCACCGCCAAAGATGCTCGACAGGAAACCACCGCTGCTCGCCGGAGCAGGCTGCGCGGATTTAGCCCGCTGCAGCTCGTCCTGCAATTGCTGGATCTGTTGCGCCTGCTGCTTGTTCTGCGCGTCGAGGCTCTTGAGCGCATGTTCCTGCACCAAAATCGACTGGGTCATGTAATACCCGGCCGCCGGTTGGCGCGTCATGTGCTCCTTGATCCGCGCTTCGGCCTGGGCGTCGCGGGGGGCTGAGTCCGTTTCGGCTTGTTGCAACCGTGAAAACAGTCCATCGATCAGGGTTTGCTCTTCGCTGTTCATGGCGACCTCGTTAGATTGCCGGTAGAAATCGTGGTCTCGCCTTTAATCAGGCGCCGTCCTAGTTATGGGGGTGTTACGAGTTGTTTCAATGGTCTTTACTCAAGGTTTACGTTTGCTTACCTCCGGTGATGATCGGTTAAAGTGTCGCCCTTGCTTTCAGGCCTGCGATGAACTTGATGAATCCGTTAGACGTGCTGCGCGACTCCTTCCGTTTCACCCAACGCAACCTGGGCGCCATCGTCCAGCTGTGTCTGCCGTTGGTGATTTTCGAAGCCCTGTTGCAACAGGTGCTCAACCACGTCGTCGGCCCGGATGCGTTTCCCGGCTATAGCGTGGTGGTGGGGTTGCTGGTGTACCCGCTGTACACCGGCGCGCTGATCCTGTTTCTGGATGCTCGCACCCGTGGCGAGTCGCCGAGCACTAAAGATGTGTGGGCCATGGCCCTCACCCTATGGCCGCGCTTCGCTCTGCTGACGGCCATGAGCACGCTGCTGATTCTGCTGGGGCTGTCGCTGTATTTCCTGCCGGGGCTGTGGCTGATGGTGGTGCTGGCGTTTGCCGAGTACTTGCTGGTGCTGCGCGGCATGCCAGCGTTGGAGGCAATGAAGGAAAGCTTCCGCCTGAGCCGTGGGCATTTCTGGCTGATCCTGGTGTGCCTGCTGTGCGTGATGACGCCGCTGTGGTTGCTCAAAGGCGCCAGCGTCGCGGCCTATCCAACGCCCGCGCCGCTGCTGGGGCTGTTTCTGGACAGCGCCCACAGCTTCCTGCAGTTGTTTACCAGCGTGGTGCTGTTCCGTTTATTCATGCTGATCGGTGGCGATGCCGACGCGCGGTGATATGCTCCGTGCCACCTCTGAAACGCTATAAGCCGAGCCGATGACCCGTTTATTGCGCATCACCTTGCTGGGCCTGCTGATCACCGCAGGCCTGCTCACCGCCCTGATCTACAGCATGACCTGGCGCCCCGAGGCGAAGGAAACCCTGCCGGTGAGCTGCGTCGCACCCCGCGCGCCCACGCTGTTGCCGGGGCAGGCGCTCAAGGTCATGACCTGGAACGTGCAATACCTGGCCGGCAAGAACTACGTGTTCTGGTACGACACCGCCGACGGCAGCGGCCCCGACGACCGCCCCACCGTGGAAGACATGGCCGCCAGCCTCGACGAAGTGGCGCGGGTGATTCGCGATGAACAACCCGACATCCTCCTGCTGCAGGAACTCGACGAAAACGCCAAGCCTTCCCACTATCAGGACCAACTGGCCCTTTTGCAGGAGCGCCTGGTCGACCTCTACCCGTGCAGCGCCCAGGCCTTCGACTGGAAAGCCGACTTCGTGCCAGACCTGCACATCTTCGGCAGTGTCGGCCGCAAACTGGCGACCCTCAGCCGCTACCAGATCGAACACGCCGAACGCCTGCAACTGCCGACGCCCGAGGCCAATATCCTCAGCCGCCAATTCCAACCGAAGCCGGCTTTGCTCCTGACTTACCTGCCCTTGAGCGATGGAGGCCAACTCGCAGTGATCAACACCCGCCTGGACGGCGATGCCCCTGGCCGCAGCGCGGTGCTGGAACAGGTCAAGGCCACCGTAAAACTGCTGGATAAATTCGAAGGCCGTGGCACGCCCTGGTTGATCGGCGGGGATTTCAATCTGCTGCCCTTGGGGCAATTCCTACGCCTGGACGCCACCAAGCGCGGGCAGTATTCGCCGGACAGCGAGCTGCATCTGCTGTGGGACAAATACCCGATGATCCCGAGCAACAGCCAATCCAGCGGGATTGACCGTGAGCAATGGCTGACGCACTTCCCCAACGACCCGAGCGTGGACGGGCCGGATCGCACGCTGGATTATCTGTTCTACAGCCCAAGGATCAAGCGGGTGGAAGCCAAGGTTCGGCAGGAGGACACGTTGCGTATTTCCAACCATTTGCCGGTGATTGCGCGGTTCCTGCTACCGGCCGCGCAATAGTCACTTGCGCGGTTTGATCCGCGCCGTCGCCTCGGCCACCAATGGATCATCCGGCCAATAGTGCTTGGGGTACCGCCCCTTCAAATCCTTCTTCACCTCGGCATAAGTACTGCGCCAGAAGTTCGCCAGATCCTGCGTGACCTGCACCGGCCGCCGCGCCGGGGACAGCAAATGCAGCTTCACCACCTGGCGGCCGCCAGCAATGCGCGGGGTGTCGGCCAGCCCGAACAGTTCCTGCAAGCGCACCGCCAGGATCGGCGGCTGTTCGCTGTAGTCCAAACGCACCGACGAACCCGACGGCACTTTCACATGCTGCGGCGCCAGTTCGTCCAAACGTTGGGGCAGCGGCCAGGGCAGCAGGTTGTGCAGGAAGCTTGAGATGTCCAGGTTGGCGAAATGGCTCAGGCGCGAGACTTTGCCCAGGTAGGGCATCAGCCAGTGTTCGAGGCTGGCGAGTAGCGCCTTGTCACTGAGGTCGGGCCATTCGCTGGTTTTGCCGGCGTCGAGCTGGCGCAGCAACATGACGCGGGCCTGCCATTGGCGCAGTTCCGGCGTCCACGGCAGCAGTTCCAGGCCTTTGCGGCGGACCAGGTTGACCAGCGCCTGGCTGCGTGCGGACTCGTCGAGGCCGGTGAGCGGTTCGCGGCTGAGCACCAGTTCACCGACTTTGCGTTGGCGTTCGGCGCGCAGGACGCCTTCGCGTTCGTCCCAATCGAGTTGGTCGACGTTGCGCACTTGCTCGGCCAGCACCGTGTCGAACAGCGCCGGATCAAAATCCGCCGCCAGGTAGATGCGCTCTTCACGCTGGCCCTGGCGGCTGCCCAGGTCAGCGATGACCAGCCAGGCTTGTTTCATCAGGCTGTCGGCTTCGGCGAACAGCGCCGCGCGGCCGTTGGCCAGGCGATATTCAGCACCGCCAGGGCGACGCTGCTGGGCGACGCGATCCGGGTAGGCCAGCGCCAGCAAGGCGCCGAGCCAGCGCGGGTGGTCGGGGTCGGCAACGGCTTGAGTGGCCTGGCCTCTTAAATAACCACGATATTGTCGCGCCAGTTGCTTGGCCCGCTGCACGCCGCCTTGGGTGCCGCGTGCGCGTTCTTCGCCGGACAACAGCGCCAACCGACTGTGCAAATCCGCACCGCCACCGCGCAAGATATCGCGCTCTCCCAGCAAGGCGGCCACGTCGCAGGCCGTCGCGGCCAACCCAAGATCCTGCCCGCGCAGCAGCAGGTGGGCGATACGCGGATGGGCCGGCAGCTCGGCCATCTTCTGCCCATGGGCGCTGAGTTTGTCTTCATTCAAGGCGCCGAGGCGCACCAGCAAATCCTGGGCCTGGCCGTACGCGGCGATCGGAGGCACATCCAGCCACACCAGTTGATTGGGCGTGACGCCCCAGCGCGCCAGTTGCAAGACCAGGCCGGCCAGGTCGGCGGCGAGGATTTCCGCACTGCCATAAGCGGCCAGGCCTTCGTGCTGGTCTTCGGACCACAGGCGATAACACACGCCCGGCTCCAGGCGCCCTGCCCGGCCGGCGCGCTGGGTGGCGCTGGCGCGGGAGATGCGTTGAGTGTCGAGGCGGGTCATGCCGCTGCCGGGGTCGAAACGCGGCACCCGCGCCAACCCGGCGTCGATCACCACGCGCACGCCGTTGATGGTCAGGCTGGTCTCGGCAATGTTGGTCGCCAGCACCACTTTGCGTTTGTCGGCCGGGGCCGGGTCGATGGCGGCGCGTTGGGCGTTGAGGTCCAGTTCGCCATGCAGTGGGCACAACAGCACATCGGTGCGCTCACCGAGGGCGTCGGCCAGTTGCTGGTTGACCCGACGAATCTCCGCCTGCCCCGGCAGGAACACCAACACGCTGCCGGCTTCGTCATGCAGGGCTTCGAGAATAGTCTGCACCACACGCGGTTCGATGAACTCACCGGGTTGATAGGGGCGCCCCCAGCGCATCTGCACCGGGAACATGCGGCCTTCGCTGCGCAGGATCGGCGCGTCGTCCAGCAGACTGGCCAGGCGCTCGCCTTCAAGGGTGGCGGACATCAGCAGGATTTTCAGCGGTTGATCGTCGCGAAAGAGTTCGCGGCCGTTGAGGCTCAGGGCCAGCGCCAGGTCGGCGTCGAGGCTGCGTTCGTGGAACTCGTCGAAGATCACCAAACCCACGCCATCCAGCGCCGGGTCATCCTGCAGGCGGCGCGTGAGGATGCCTTCGGTGACCACTTCGATGCGTGTATTGGGGCCGACTTTGCTGTCCAGACGGATACGATAGCCGACGGTTTCACCGACCTTTTCGCCCAACTCACTGGCCAGGCGTTCGGCCGCCGCACGGGCTGCGAGACGGCGGGGTTCAAGCATCAGGATGGTCTGCCCGGCCAACCAGGGCTCGTTCAACAACGCCAAGGGCACCCGGGTGGTTTTACCGGCGCCGGGGGGCGCTTCGAGCACGGCTGCATGGCGATTCGCCAAGGCGTCACGCAGTGCAGGTAAAACTTCATCAATCGGCAACGAATTCATACTGGCTCCAAAGCAGAGCGGCGAGTATAACGGCGAACTGCCGAGTGCCGACGATGGTCTCAAGGCCGTTGCTATATAGTCCCGTATCAACCGTGTTCAGGAGAGTCTCCATGCGTATCGCTTCCCGTGTCATTGGCGGTGTCCTCGCCGTCACCCTGCTGAGCCAATTGACGGCCTGCGGTTCGATCTTCTATCCGGACCGCCGTGGCCAGATCGACGGCAAGATCGACCCGACCATTGCCGTGCTCGACGCCGTGGGCCTGCTTTTCTATGTGATCCCTGGCCTGATCGCGTTCGGCGTGGACTTCGCCACCGGCGCTATCTACTTCGAACCGGGCAAGACCGCCCAGGTCGATCCGCAGAAACTCCACGAAGCCATTGGCGCCGACGGCAAGGTCGACAACGCCAAGCTGCAAAGCATCATCCAGAAGGAAACCGGCCGCAGCCTGCCGCTGGACGACCCGCGCATGATCCAGTTCAAGGGCAGCGTGCAACAGCTCGCCAGCCTGGGCCTGCAACCCGCCGCTTAAGGATTCGAGCCGCCTATGACCAGCAGTCCCGAACACGCCAGGCTCCTGCGCCTGGCCACCCGCGCCTCGGTGGGCGTGGCTTGTGCGCTGATCATCACCAAGGCCATCGCCTGGTGGCTCAGCGGCTCGGTGAGCATGCTCGCCGGGTTGACCGACTCGCTGCTGGACGGCGTGACCTCGCTGCTGAACTTGCTGGCAGTGCATTACGCCCTGCGCCCGGCCGATGACGATCACCGTTATGGGCACGGCAAGGCGGAGTCGCTGTCGGGCATGGCCCAGGCGCTGTTTATCGGTGGCAGTGCGGTGTTGATCGCGTTCCAGGCCTATCAGCGTCTGCAACACCCGGAACCGGTGGGTGCGCCGTGGTTGAGCATTGGCGTGATCGTGTTTTCCCTGGTGCTGACCGTGGCGTTGCTGATGCTGCAACACCGGGTGATCCGCGAAACCGGCTCCAATGCCGTGCGCGCGGACTCATTGCACTACCGCTCCGACCTGATGCTCAACGGCAGCATCTTGGTAGCGCTGGTGATGGCAGGGTTTGGCTACCATCAGGTCGATGCCTGGTTCGGACTGGGCATTGCCGCCTACATCTTGTGGAGCGCCATCCAGATCGCCCGTGAAAGCTTTGCGGTATTGATGGATGAAGAACTGCCACCGGACGTCAGCCAGCACATGCTGGAACTGGCCCGTGGCGTACCGGGCGTCTTGGGCGCGCATGATTTGCGCACGCGGATTTCCGGCAGCCACTGGTTTGTGCAATTGCACCTGGAGTTGCCGGGGGAATTGACGCTGTCAGTGGCCCACGGTATCAGCGACCAGGCCGCCGATGCGATTCACAAGGCTTACCCGCGTGCCGAAGTGCTGGTGCACGCCGACCCGCGGGAAGTGGTCACCGGCAATAAAACCTAGTACTGCACCTGATAACCACGACTGCTCAGGCAGTTGCCTTGGGCCTGGCGGTAGGTTTGCACCACCGCCGGATCGGGGGCGTAGGTGACTTGCTGCGGGTCGAAGCCACTTTGCTGCACGGCCCAGCGATAACAGTCATACCCGTCCTGCTGCACCTGGGCCGGTGACTGGCCGTTGGCGGGGTACGCCACCACGTCATAGCCATTGCCTTGCGGCGCGGGCTGCGGTGCCGGTACGGCGGCCGGCGGTTGCACCACCACGTACTGCTGGGAACTGCTTTCGTAGGTGTAGTAGGAACCCGCCGCGAGGAAGAACAGCGCGCTGCCGATCCACACTTCACGCGCGTAGTCCGGCAAGTAATGCACACGGATGCCATAGGGCGGCGTCACCACCACATAGCGCGGGCCTTGCGGGCGATACCAATAGCCGCCGGAGTAGAAGTAATCCTGGCCACGGTAAGGCACGCGGTAATTGCGGTCGGGGAAGCGGTCGATCACGTAGCCTGGGCGATGTTGCGGGCCTGGGCCCCAGCCGTTGCCATGGCCGTCGGGGCGACCGGGCCAGCGGTTGTCGCCGGGATGACCATTGCCATTGTTGTACCCAACGCCATTGTTACCGGGACGTGAGCCTGGGCCGCCGGCTTCCCAGTGCTGGTTGCCGTCATTGCGTCGAGGGATGTCGCGGTAATAGCCCTGGCGTGGTTCCTGGGTCTGGCGCACGGTGTCCGGACGGCTTTGGATCGGCAAGTTATTTGAAGGCTGGGGTTGTGGCTGCTGCACTGGCCGCCCCTGCTCATTGCCTTGCGGACGCCCTTGCCATTGGCCACCACCGTTCTGGCCTGCGCGATCAAAATGCTGATTCTGCGGGCGTGGCTGGTTGTTTTCCGGCCGTGGCTGATTGTTCTGCGGACGCGGCTGTTCATTACCGCCCCCTGGCCGTCCGCCCTCCGGCCCTCTTTCATGCTGACCACCGCCCTCACCGCGCGGCCCGTTGTCCCGTTCGTCGGCCACGGCCTGGGCGCCAACGGTGACCATCAGCAAACCTACACCTGCCAAACGCCAGATGCGCTTCATGCTATTCCTCACTGCGGATTAGGGCCTGTCCATGAGACTGGAAAAGCCAGGCCCGGTTCTCGGACAGGTTATCAGCAGGCAAAAGAAAAGGGGTGACCCGTCGGCCACCCCTTGAGAACTTCGTCCTGGCTCAACGCTTTTGACGTTGGCTCACCTCACGCCGTCTTGTGGACAGTGTGCAGCCTGGAGGCCGGCTCAACCCTGCTGGGGTGGCGGCCGCAGCGGGCCTGATTGGGCGGGCTGCTTTGGACTGTTGTCCAGGCGGTGATTCTGTTGATAAAGATACCCGCCAGCGCCCGGCAAATGATTGCGAAGATTGCGTCAATAAACAGTGCTTGCGCAATTTTTAACCCTTCATGGATAATTCACCGCAATAGTTACGACAAAGGCCAACCCAATGAGCAAGCTTGACCGATACGACCTGAGTATTTTGGCGGAATTGCAACGTGATGCGCGGATCTCCAACCAGGAGCTGGCCGAACGCATCGGCTTGTCGCCGTCGCCGTGCTCGCGCCGGGTCAAGCAGTTGGAGGACGACGGTTACATCGCCCGCCAGGTCGCCTTGCTCGACCGCAAGATGCTCGGCCTGAGCCTGACCGCCTATGTATTGATCGGCATGGACCGCCACACGCCCGAACGTTTCGAGAATTTCGAAGCGGCGATCCGCACCCTGCCCCAGGTGCTGGAATGCAGTTTGGTCACCGGGATGGATGCGGACTATCAGCTGAAAGTAGTGGTGCCGGACATGGACCACTACCAGAAACTGCTGCTGGGACACCTGACCCGCATTGAAGGCGTGACCAGCGTGCGCTCCAGCTTTGTGCTGAACCAGGTGCTCAACAGCACAGAGTTGCCGCTGACGCACCTGCGTACTTGAGGTGCGACTGACCGACGCAGGTCAATTCCCGCCCTGTGACGCTGCCTTATACTCGCCGCTTACTCCGTCGGAAAAGACCCCGTGAATAACATCGACCCCGCCCTCTTTGAAGAATGGATGATGACCGGCCTGGTCACCATCCTGATCATTTTCATGGGCTTTATCGTCTGGGACCTGGCGAAGAAGTCCAAGGCCGGGCGTTTTGGCTCGTTTATCCTGTTCTTCGTGTTGGGCCTGGGCGTGGCCGCGTTCATCATCAAGAGCGTGGTGATTGGCCTGATCGAGTCCGGCGCCTTATAAGCGCGCCGGTACTTCCTTCCACTGGCCTTGATCCAGGCCGTCGATCGTCCACTCGCCAATGCGCACCCGCACCAGGCGCAAGGTCGGCAACCCCACGGCAGCGGTCATGCGCCGTACCTGACGGTTACGCCCCTCGCGAATCACCAATTCAAGCCAGTATGTCGGTATGTTTTTGCGAAAGCGCACCGGCGGGTTGCGTGGCCATAACTCGGGCTCATCCAACTGCCGTGCTTCGGCCGGTAAGGTTTTGCCATCATTCAGCTCGACGCCATCGCGCAGGCGTTGCAGTTGCTCTTCGGTCGGTTCGCCTTCCACCTGCACCCAGTAGGTTTTCGCCAGCTTGTGCTTGGGGTCGGCAATCCGTGCCTGCAACTGACCATCGTTGGTCAGCAGCAACAAGCCTTCGCTGTCACGGTCCAGACGGCCCGCCGGGTAGATGCCGGGAATGTCGATGAAATCTTTGAGCGTCGCGCGTCCGCCTTCGTCGCTGAACTGGGTCAGCACGTCAAAGGGTTTATTGAACAGGATCAATTTCGGCTCGGCCGGTGGCGCCTTGGCGACACGCCGCGCGGCGGAATACGGAGGTTTCACGCCAGGGCGGCGCGAATCGGGACGGGTGGGACGGGACATGGCTTCGGTACATCTAACAGTCAGGACCGACAATGCTAGTGGCCTGACCGTTAAATGACCATCCCAACCGCTTAGCGGAACGGCGGCTCGTCGAAGCTGCGCAGTTTGCGCGAGTGCAGCGAATTGAGTTCGGTGCGCAACAAATCCACCGCTTCGATGCCGATCTTCAAGTGCTGGCTCACCGCGCGCTCATAGAAGGCGTTGGCCGAACCCGGCAGCTTGATCTCGCTGTGCAGCGGCTTGTCCGAAACACACAGCAACGTACCGTACGGCACCCGCAAGCGATAACCCTGGGCGGCGATGGTGCCGCTTTCCATGTCCACGGCCACGGCGCGGGACAGGTTGATCAGCGGCCGTTCCTGGGCCCAACGCAGTTCCCAGTTGCGGTCGTCGTAGGTCAGCACGGTGCCGGTGCGCAGGCGTTTTTTCAGTTCTTCGCCTTTTTCGCCGGTCACGTTGGCTGCTGCTTGCTGCAAGGCCATCTGCACTTCGGCCAGGGCCGGGATCGGGATGTTCGGCGGCACTACACGGTCGAGAATCCCGTCGCGGCGCATGTAGGCGTGAGCCAGCACATAGTCGCCGATGGTCTGGGATTGGCGCAGCCCGCCGCAGTGACCAATCATCAGCCAGCAATGCGGACGCAGCACGGCTAGGTGATCGGTGATGTTCTTCGCGTTGGACGGGCCGACGCCAATGTTGACCAACGTCACGCCGTGGCCGTCAGTGGCTTGCAAGTGATAGGCCGGCATCTGGTAGCGATGCCAAACCACCCCGGCAGCAATGGCGGAGGCCTCGCCGTGGTCCATGCTCTTGTCGATCACCACGTTGCCCGGCAACACCATGCGGATAAAACGCGGGTCGCTGCGCAGTTGCTCCAGGCCATGCAGGATGAACTGGTCGACATAACGGTGGTAGTTGGTCAGCAGGATCCACGGCTGCACATGGCGCCAGTCGCTGCCGGTGTAGTGCACCAGGCGACGCAGGGAAAAGTCCACGCGCGCCGCATCGAACAGCGCAAGGGGCAGTGGGTCAGTGTTTTCCCAGTCGTACAGGCCATCGGCAATGCCATCGGTGGCGGCCGACAGGTCGGTGCTCGGGAACACCCGGGCCAGGGTCGCCGCGGTCACGCCGGAGCCGGCCAGCTCATCGCCCTGCTCCACCACGTACGGGTACGGGATGTTCTGCTGGCTGACGCCCACTTCCACCGTCACGGTGAAGTCGTGCATCAGCGGCACCAGTTGCTCCAGCAGGTATTTACGGAACGCCGCAGGATGGGTGACGGTGACGCTGTAGGTTCCCGGCAACTGAACCTTGGCATATGCGCGAGTGGTCTGTGGGACTTCGCCGTGGCAGTGGTAGGTCAGGCGCAGTTCCGGGTAGCGAAACAGCGCACGTTGCTTGGCGTCGGGTTCGACGCGGTCCTTCAGATATTGCTTGAGGGCTTGATTGAGCGCGCCCGTGGCGCGCTCATGCAGGGCCGCCAGCCGATCCACGGCTTCTTCGGCGGTTTGAACGACAACAAAAGCTTCGGTCACGGTAAGCATCCTGTGTTCTGACGTGCAGGCCTTTATCTTGCCTGTATCCCCGTCAGACGCAAACTTTGAATGCAATCAACAAGGTGTGGACCTGGCGACAATCGCCGCTACATCCACACCTCGCGGCAACGTGCCATACACCCGACCGGACGACTCGCCCAAGCGACTGGCGATAAACCCATCGCTGACCGCGGCATTACCGGCTTCCAGCAACAGCTTGGCCTGCAACGCCACCGCAATGTCTTCCGTAAGCTGGCGCGCACGGTATTGGATGTCCTGGGTGTCCATAAAGGCTGACTTCAATTGCTCGATATGCCGCGCCAGTAGCTTGTCGCCATGCCCATCCCCCAGCTCGACAAACAGCGCTTCCAGCACGCCCGGCTCTTTCGACAAGGCGCGCAGCACGTCCAGGCATTGCACATTGCCGGAACCTTCCCACGTCGAATTCACCGGCGCCTCACGGTACAGGCGCGGCAAGATGCTGTCCTCGACGTACCCGGCACCGCCCATGCACTCGGCGGCTTCATTGATCATGGCCGGGGCGCGTTTGCAGATCCAATACTTGCCCACCGCCGTCACCAGCCTGGCGAACTTGGCTTCCTGCTCATCGCCCAAATGATCCAATGCGCGGCCCATGCGCATGCTCAGGGCCAGCGCGGATTCGCTTTCCAGCGCCAGGTCCGCCAGCACGTTTTGCATCAAGGGCTGCTCACTGAGTACCCGGCCTCCCACCGAACGGTGGGCACAATGATGGCTGGCCTGGGTCAGCGCCTGGCGCATCAATGCACTGGAACCGACCATGCAATCGAAGCGGGTCATGGCAACCATCTCGATGATGGTCGGCACGCCACGCCCTTCTTCACCGATCATCCAAGCCAGGGCGCCACGGAACTCCACTTCGCTGGAGGCATTGGAGCAGTTGCCGAGTTTATTTTTCAGGCGCTGGATGTAGAACTCGTTGCGCGTGTCATCCGGGCGGTGCCGGGGCAGCAGGAAGCAGGTCAGCCCCTTGTCAGTTTGCGCCAGGGTCAGGAAGGCATCGCACATCGGGGCCGAGCAGAACCACTTGTGGCCCACCAGTTCATACGCCTGGCCCGGACCGCCGACGCCCACCGGGTAGGCGCGAGTGGTGTTGGCGCGCACGTCGGTGCCGCCCTGCTTCTCGGTCATGGCCATGCCGATGGTGGCGCCCGCCTTGTGGGCGATGCCGACATTGCGCGGGTCGTAGTGGGTATTGAGGATTTTCGGCAGCCAGGTCTTGGCCAGGTCCGGTTGCAAGCGCAGGGCCGGGACACAGGCGAAGGTCATGGTCAGCGGGCAACCGGTGCCAGCTTCAGCCTGGCTGTGCAGGTAGGTCATGGCGGCGCGGGCCACATGGGCGCCGGACTGCGGATGCGCCCAAGGCAGCGACGGCAAGCCATGTTCGACGGCGGTGCGCATCAGTTCGTGGTAAGCCGGGTGAAACTCCACCAGGTCGATGCGATGACCATAACGGTCATGGCTGCTGAACACCGGTTTGTTCTGATTCGCCAGGAACCCGGCCTCCATCAACGGCCCACCCGCCAGCGCACCGTAGGCATCGATACGCGCCTCTGCCCAACCCGCGCCAAAGCGGCGCGACCAGTCTTGCAGGGGTAAATCGATGCGGTACAGGTTGGTGCCGTCCAGGGACGGTGGCTGGTTGGTGACGTCGTGGGTTTCGGCAAACTGATGCAGGTTCATGACGGGCCTCCTGGAAAAAGGCCACGTTCAGTTGAGGCCTGAATTTCAGTTAAGCACCGTCATACGGCTTAAAAAAGTGGCATACCCGCCGAATGTCCGGCGCTTTCGCCCTCTACCGGACACAACAACCGACGCGCCAACACCGCCTGCAAAGCCTCGAAACGCACAGGCTTGGCCAGGCGCTCAGAGAGGCCGATACCATGACAGTGCTCGCGCTCTGACACATTCAGCGACGTACTCAAAGCGATCACCGGCAGCTCACCGCAGCCAGGCAGAGCACGGATCTGACAGCACAACGAGAAACCACCTTCAGGAATATCCAACAATACCGCATCGAAATCTCCTGCTTGCAAGGCGGCCAACGCGTTCGGGCCGGTGTCCACGGTTTTCACCCGGTATCCGAGCTTGAGCAACATGCCGCGCACCACCAGTTGGCCGACGCTGTTGTCGTCCACCAGCAGCACCGAGCACTCCTGAGGTGCGCGCTGCTTATCCGGCGCAGGCTTGGATTCAGGTGCTAGCGGGCTGACCTCCACTTCCAGCTGGAAACGACTGCCTTTGCGCGGCTCGGAATGATGGGTCAGACGCCCGCCCAGCAGCTCGATCAGTTGCCGGCAGATTGCCAGGCCGATACCCAGGCCGCCGTACTCGCGGGTCATGGAACCATCCAGTTGGAAGAACCGCTGATACAGGGTCGCCTCGTCAAGGAAGGCAAAGCCGATACCGGTATCGGTCACGATAAAGCTCAAGCGCAAGCCACCGTCACTCTGGGGCACGCCGACCACGCGCAGACGCACCGCGCCTTCGTGGGTGAACTTGAAAGCGTTGTCCAGCAAGCAATCCAGGCACTGCAGCAGTTTGTCGACGTCGCCCAGTACGCGGTCCGGCAACTCGTCCGCCACATCGATGGAGAACGCCAGGCCTTTGCTTTGGGCGCTGGCGGTGAACTGCTGGCGTAAGGTGTCGAGCGTACCGCGCAGGCTGAATACCTGGGGTTGCGCGCTCAAGCGGCCGGCCTGCAGTTCGGTGAGGGTGAGGATGCCGTTGACCATGCGCATCATGTCCCGCGCCGAACCGGTGGCGGTTTGATGGTATTGCGCCAGATCCGCGTCCAGAGGCACGGTCTGCATCAGTTCGAGGGAGCCGATCACGCCGTTCATGGGCGTGCGCAGTTCGTGGGTCAGGGTGGCGAGGAACTCATCCTTGAGACGGTTGCTGCGCGCCAATTGCTGGTTGAGCACTTCAAGCTTCTGACTGGCATCGAACAGGATCTGCGCCTGTTGCTCGCGCATGGAATTGATGCGGTCGGCCAGGGCCAGGGACAGCAGCGCCACTTCAATCGCCGAGCCGATCTGGCTGGCGTACATGGTCAGGAATACGTTAGGCAGATAACCCAGCACCATCAGCGTATTCACTACCCCACCCAGCAAGAACGCCGACCAGGCGATGATGAAATACCGCGCCACCCGCTGGCCGCAATACCAGGCCTTGATGGCGGCGACAAAAATAGTCACGGTAAACACCAGGGCCAAACCGGTGGCCAGGCGCAGCGCCAGGGCGTAGCTGGTCATCAACGACAGCAGCATCACCACACCGCCGCAGGCCACCAGTGCCAGCAACAGGCGGTTGATCCAACGACTGTGCTGGGCCGTGTGCAAAAAGCTGCGCGCAAACAGGCTGCCGAACAACGCCGCCGCGCCGATCAGGAACGGCGTCGCGGCATTAGCCCACCAGGGATTGTTCGGCCAGAAATACTCCACCGCCGCACCGTTGACCGACAGCTGATACATGCCAAACGAGGCGATATAAAAGATGTAATAGAGGTAGCTGGTGTCGCGCACGCTGAGGTAGATGAACAGGTTGTAGACCAACATCCCCAGCAACACGCCATAGATCAGGCCCAGTACATACAGGCGCAGCGGCTGTTGCTCCAGGTAAGCGGTGCTGGACCACAGCGTCAACGGCGCCTGGATCGAGCCTTCGCTTTGCAGGCGCAGGTACAGGGTTTTTGCCTCGCCCGGCGTGAAGTCGACCTTGAACAGGTAGTTGTTCTGGCGGATCTCACGGGCGGAAAACGGCAGCGCATCCCCGGTACGCCCGGCCAGGCGATAACTGCCAGAGCTGTCGGGCAGGTACAGGTCCAGATGGTCGAGCGGCGGGTACGCTAGCTCCAGCAACCAGGTGCGCTGCGCTTCGGGATTCGTGGGCAGGTACTGCAGATTGACCTTGAGCCAGAACACCGAGCGCGAGTAACCGGCATTCAGGGTGTCTTTATCGTGGGGTTTGAACTGCGCGGTGGCGGACGGCGCACTGACATCCGCGATGGTGAGGGCATCGGTCGGGTCTTCGAGCACTTGCATGGCTCGGCCCAACGGCAGGCTTCGCGTGTCCTGGTTGAACTCGATGGCGTTGGCGAGCAGCGGCAGCCCGCACAACAATAAAATCAGCAAATAGCGCATAGAGCCCCAGCGTGGCCTGTCCGGTTATGTCAAAAAGCCCCCCATTCCTTTTGAGAAGACGTACACCGGCAATACAGTTAGTCGTTTGGATCCACTCTAGCATAGCTGCTAAAGGCCACTAGACACCATTGAAATAATTTTTTGAAAGGCTCTAGAACGCGGCTTTCGGCTATTTTCACCGACCGTAAAACCGCCAAAAAAGCGTCGCTACTGCGGCAAAATTCAACCATCGCCAGACGGCCCCGGCAAAAGCGTTTGGTGGTAAGCTCGCGCACCATGAATATCTACAGCTCTCGTCCCGTTGTCCTCTGTCTCTCCGGCCATGACCCCAGTGGTGGCGCCGGCTTGCAGGCAGATATCGAAGCCCTGCTCGCCCAGGGTTGCCATGCCGCTGCGGCCGTCACCGCCTTGACCGTGCAAAACACCGTCAATGTCAGCGATTTCCGCGTGCTCGACCGCGAGTGGGTACTGGCCCAGGCCAATGCCGTGCTCGGCGATTCCGAAGTGGCGGCGGTCAAGCTGGGCATGCTCGGCTCCACCGCGATGGTCGACACCGTCGTCGAACTGTTGCAAGCGCATCCGCACCTGCCAGTGGTGTGCGACCCGGTACTGCGCGCCGGCGGCGGTGGCAGCCTGGGCAAGGACGAAGTCGGTTATGCAATGCGCGAGCGGCTTTTCCCGCTGTCGTTGATCGCCACGCCCAACCTGCCGGAAGCGCGCATCCTCGCGGAGCTGCCTGAAGGCACGGCGGACGAATGCGCCGAGAAACTGTTGCCGTACATCAAGCACCTGCTGATCACCGGCGGCCATGGCGACGAGCACGAAGTGCACAACCGCCTCTACAGCCGCGACGGCACACGCCAGACCTTTACCTGCCAGCGCCTGCCCGGCAGCTATCACGGCTCGGGCTGTACGTTGGCCAGTGCGTTGTCCGGTCGGATTGCCCAGGGCGAAGGCTTGGTGAGCGCCGTTCAATCGGCCCTCAACTACACTTGGCGCACCCTGCGTGACGCCGAACAACTCGGCCATGGCCAGTTCGTACCGCGCCGGTTGCCGCTGGATTTCTGCTCTTAAGATCAAGGGGCCTGCCCGATGAAATTACGTGGCCTTTACGCCATTACCGACAGCCAACTGTTGGCCGGTAAATTCCTCGCCTACGTCGAAGCCGCGTTGGACGGTGGCGTGACCCTGCTGCAATACCGCGACAAAAGCAGCGACGAAGCCCGGCGCCTGCGTGAAGCAGAAAAACTGCGGGAGCTGTGCTCGCGCTACAAGACCCAGCTGATCATCAACGACGACGCCGAACTGGCCGCGCGCCTCGGCGTCGGTGTGCACCTGGGCCAGACCGACGGCCCGCTGACCCCGGCCCGTGCCCTGCTTGGCTCCAAAGCCATCATCGGTTCCACCTGCCACAGCCAGATCGAACTGGCCGAGCAGGCCGCCAAGGAAGGCGCCAGTTATGTCGCCTTCGGCCGCTTCTTCAATTCCACCACCAAGCCCGGCGCACCGGCCGCCACCACAGAGATGCTGGCTCAGGCCCGTACACGTTTGCAGCTGCCGATCTGCGTGATTGGCGGCATCACCCTGGAGAACGCCCAGCCCTTGGTGGCCCACGGCGCCGACCTGCTGGCGGTGGTGCATGGCCTGTTTGGCGCCGACAGCACCCAGGAAGTCACGCGCCGCGCACGTGCGTTCAACGCCCTTTTTCAGATTTGATTCAAGAGAGCCCGATCATGTCCCGTTCCGAAACGCTGTTTGCCAATGCCCAGAAACACATCCCCGGCGGTGTGAACTCCCCCGTGCGTGCGTTCAAGAGCGTGGGCGGCACGCCGCTGTTCTTCAAGCATGCCGAAGGCGCCTACGTCACTGACGAAGATGACAAGCGCTATGTGGATTACGTCGGCTCCTGGGGCCCGATGATCCTCGGCCACAGCCATCCGGACGTGCTGGACGCAGTGCGCAAGCAACTGGAACACGGCCTGTCCTACGGCGCGCCGACCGCCATGGAAACCGAAATGGCCGATCTGGTCTGCTCGATCGTGCCGTCGATGGAAATGGTGCGCATGGTCAGCTCCGGCACCGAAGCCACCATGAGCGCGATCCGCCTGGCCCGTGGTTTCACCGGCCGCGACAGCATCATCAAGTTCGAAGGCTGCTACCACGGCCACTCCGACAGCTTGCTGGTGAAAGCCGGTTCCGGCCTGCTGACCCAAGGCGTGCCAAGCTCCGCCGGTGTGCCGGCGGCGTTCGCCAAACACACTCTGACCCTGCCCTTCAACGACATCGCCGCCGTCGAGCAAATGCTCAATGAAGTGGGCCAGGACGTGGCGTGCATCATCGTCGAGCCGGTGGCCGGCAACATGAATTGCGTGCCCCCGGCGCCAGGCTTCCTCGAAGGCCTGCGCGAGCAGTGCGACAAGCACGGCGTGGTGTTGATTTTCGACGAAGTGATGACCGGTTTCCGCGTTGCCCTCGGCGGCGCCCAGGCTCACTACGGCGTCACGCCGGACCTGAGCACCTTCGGCAAGATCATCGGCGGTGGCATGCCGGTGGGCTGCTTCGGCGGCAAGCGCGAAATCATGCAGCACATCGCGCCACTGGGCCCGGTGTACCAGGCGGGTACCTTGTCGGGTAACCCGTTGGCCATGGCCGCCGGCCTGACCACCCTGCGCCTGATCAGCCGCCCGGGCTTCCACGCCGAGCTGACCGACTACACCACGCGCCTGCTCGACGGCCTGCAACAGCGTGCCGATGCAGCCGGTATCCCGTTTGTCACCACCCAGGCGGGCGGGATGTTCGGCCTGTATTTCAGCGGCGCCGACGATATCGTCACTTTTGATGACGTGATGGGCAGTGACGCCGATCTGTTCAAGCGCTTCTTCCACCTGATGTTGGAAGGCGGTGTGTACCTGGCGCCAAGCGCTTTCGAAGCCGGCTTCACCTCGATCGCCCACGGCGAAGCCGAGCTGAAACTGACCCTCGATGCCGCCGAACGCGCGTTTGCCGCATTGAAATAACGGGTCGTACAAATCAGGCACCGCGCAAACGGTGTCTGATTTGCTACTTTGCTTACAGAGATTTCCGCGTTTTTTAGAGAAATCACCTGCAATCCGGCAGATAACTTGCCCAAGCAGCAGAAAAACGAGTAAAGACTTTGTAAGCAGAGGCCTGCTTATTTCATAATGCGCGCTTATTGGATCCCCCGAGGGTCCGCGCGCCCCGTCAGAGGTAAGTCGATTCCCATGAAACGCACCGGCCGCACCCTGGTTCTGGGCTGCCTGTTGCTCCTTCAGCCGCTGCTGGCACATGCACAAGCAGGCGGCAACTCGTTGTTAATCCCAGCGATGGGTCGTTGCACCCTCAATACCCAGCCAGACAGCCAGGCCGAAGCCCTGAGCGCGTGCCAGAAACAGGCCGAGGGCGGGGATGCGCAGGCGCAATACGAGTTGGGCGAGTACTTCCACGACAGCAAAAACCCCGCCCGCGACCTCAACAAGGCCTTGAGCTACTTCGAGAAAGCCTCGCTGCAGGGCCACGCCGAAGCTCAATTCAAGCTGGGCACCATGTTCTTCAAAGGCGAAGGCGTGCCGGCCAACAACGTCCAGGCGTATATCGTGCTGAAAATGGCCGCGGTCAACGGCGCCGAAGACGCGCTGGACACCGCCGACGAAGTCGCCGAGCACATGCAGCGCGATGAGTTGGAAGTGGCGACCCAGGTGCTGGGGCAGATCTTCCGAAATTACCTTCAGGAACTGCAGAGTGCCGACGGGCGTTCGCCCTTCTCACCCCTGCCCTGACAGCGCCTTTACTTCTCTGGCATCGGCATCGGGAATGGCATCACATTGCTGGTGCCACGCGCTTCGCTGATCTTCGGCGTGCCCAAACGCTCGACCTCATCGATGCGCACAATCGAATGCATCGGCACAAAGCTGCGCACCACGCCTTCGAATTGCGCCTTGAGCTTCTCTTCGCCCGGATCGACGACCAACTGGGTGCGCTCGCCAAAGACGAACTCTTCCACCTCCAGGAAACCCCACAGATCGCT
The DNA here is from genome assembly GCF_049897885.1 of Pseudomonas sp. DWRC2-2. Taxonomy (NCBI): domain Bacteria; kingdom Pseudomonadati; phylum Pseudomonadota; class Gammaproteobacteria; order Pseudomonadales; family Pseudomonadaceae; genus Pseudomonas; species Pseudomonas sp. DWRC2-2. The sequence continues at coordinate 123,965 of NZ_JAFCXD010000007.1, read as the reverse complement.
CTGATAGATCTGCTTGGCGTACATTTCGAACACCTGGCCCTGGTTGAGGAAAATCACCTTGTAGATTGGAGCTTCACGTTTGGTCATGGTGGGTGAATAACACATCGGGGATATAAAAGAGGGCGCGAACTATAGCATGGCACCCGATGCACAACGCTAGGAACCAATGGGCATGCCCCCTATAATGCGCGGTTCTTTACCACCAGTTGACGATTCCCATGGCCAAGAAGCTTTACATCGAAACCCACGGTTGCCAGATGAACGAGTACGACAGCTCGCGCATGGTCGATCTGCTGGGTGAACACCAGGCCCTGGAAGTCACCGCCCGCGCCGAAGATGCCGACGTGATCCTGCTTAATACCTGCTCGATCCGCGAGCGGGCCCAGGACCGTGTGTACTCCCAGCTGGGCCGCTGGCGCGAATTGAAACTGGCTAACCCGGACATGGTGATCGCCGTCGGCGGTTGTGTGGCCAGCCAGGAAGGCGCCGCGATCCGCGACCGCGCGCCCTATGTCGACGTGGTCTTCGGCCCGCAGACCCTGCACCGCCTGCCGGAAATGATCGACACGGCGCGCTTTACCAAGCTGCCACAGGTCGACGTGTCATTCCCTGAAATAGAAAAATTCGACCATTTGCCCGAGCCGCGCATCGACGGGCCGAGCGCCTACGTGTCGGTGATGGAAGGTTGCAGCAAGTACTGCACCTTCTGCGTGGTGCCCTACACTCGTGGCGAAGAAGTCAGCCGGCCGTTTGACGACGTGCTGTCGGAAATCATCCACCTGGCTGAGAACGGCGTGCGCGAAGTGACCCTGCTGGGCCAGAACGTCAACGGCTATCGCGGCCAGACCCACGACGGCCGCCTGGCCGACCTGGCGGAATTGATCCGCGTGGTCGCCGCCGTGGACGGTATCGAGCGCATCCGCTACACCACCTCGCACCCCCTGGAATTCTCCGACAGGCTGATCCAGGCCCACGCCGAAGTGCCGGAACTGGTCAAGCACCTGCACCTGCCGGTGCAATCGGGCTCGGATCGCATCCTCGCGGCGATGAAGCGCAACCACACGGCCCTGGAATACAAATCCAAACTGCGCAAATTGCGCGCGGCGGTGCCGGGTATCTGCATCAGCTCGGACTTTATCGTCGGTTTCCCCGGTGAAACCGAGAAAGACTTCCAGCAGACCATGAAGCTCATCGAAGACGTCGGCTTCGACTTCTCCTACTCGTTCGTCTACAGCCAGCGCCCCGGCACGCCGGCGGCCGACTTGGCGGATGAAACCCCGGAAGCGCTGAAAAAAGAGCGCCTCAACGCGCTGCAACACCGCTTGAACCAGCAGGGTTTCGAGATCAGCCGACAAATGGTCGGTTCCACCCAGCGCATCCTGGTCACCGACTACTCGAAAAAAGACCCGGGCGAACTGCAAGGCCGTACCGAGAACAACCGAATCGTTAACTTCCGTTGCGATAATCCGACCCTGATCGGCCAGTTTGCCGATGTGCACATCGACGCGGCACAGCCCCATTCGCTGCGCGGGTCGTTGATCCCGTAATCACTCTTTGAATTATCGCCAGCCAACATGTGCCGTTTAAGTGCTTTCGCACACAGCCGGCTGGCGTTATTCTCTATTTCACCTCAACAGCCAAAGGGCGGCTAAAAGCGACCTTGAACGCACCCATAGCAGAACCCCATCGTTTTATTCTCGAGCCCTTTGAGGCTCTCCGTTTCGCCAACCTGTGCGGACAGTTCGACGAGCACCTGCGCTTGATCGAACAACGCCTGGGCATCGAGATCCGCAACCGCGGCAATCAGTTCGAGCTCATTGGTGAAGCCCAACGCACCCAATCTGCAGAAAACCTGCTGCGCCGTCTCTACCGCGAAACCAAGGGTAGCGAGCTGTCACCAGAAATCGTGCACCTGTATTTGCAGGAATCGGCTGTGGAAGACTTGGCCAACAACCCAGTCGCTGAAGCCAGCGTGGCCCTGCGTACCAAGAAAGGCATGATTCGCCCAAAAGGCTTGAATCAGCAGAAGTACGTCAAGGCGATCCTCGGTAACGACATCAATTTCGGCATCGGCCCCGCCGGTACCGGCAAGACCTACCTGGCCGTGGCCTGCGCGGTCGACGCGTTGGAACGCGAGCAAGTGCGCCGCATCCTGCTGGTGCGCCCAGCGGTCGAGGCTGGCGAAAAGCTCGGCTTCCTGCCTGGCGACCTGGCCCAGAAGATCGACCCGTACCTGCGCCCGCTCTACGACGCGCTGTACGAGATGCTCGGCTTTGAATACGTGGCCAAGCTGATCGAGCGCCAGGTGATCGAGATCGCCCCGCTGGCCTACATGCGCGGCCGCACCTTGAGCAACAGTTTCATCATCCTCGACGAAAGCCAGAACACGACGGTCGAGCAAATGAAGATGTTCCTGACCCGCATCGGGTTCGGCTCCACGGCCATTATCACCGGCGACATTACCCAGGTTGACCTGCCCAAAGGCACCAAGTCGGGCTTGAGCCACGTGATTGAAGTGCTCAAGGACGTGCCGGGCATCAGTTTCACGCATTTCTCGCCCAAGGACGTGGTGCGTCACCCGCTGGTGCAGCGCATTGTCGAAGCCTACGAGCGCTTTGAACACCGCGATGACGGGCTGTCCAAGGACATTCGCCGCGATGCTTGAGCTTGACCTGCAGCTGGCCACCGATGCGCCCGCCCCCAGTGAAGCCCAGTTCCGCCAATGGTGCGCCCTGGCCCTGCGCCAGCGCACCGCCGACTCGGAGCTGACCATTCGTCTGGTGGACGAGCGCGAGGGCCGCGAACTGAATCACACCTGGCGCCAGAAGGACTACGCGACCAACGTGCTGTCCTTTCCCGCCGACGTACCGGATGAGCTGCTGGATATCCCGCTGCTGGGCGATCTGGTCATCTGTGTCGCCGTGGTGGAGCGCGAGGCGAAGGAACAAGGCAAGGAACTTGAGGCCCATTGGGCCCATCTAGTCATCCACGGCTGCTTGCATCTCTTGGGTTACGACCATATAGACGATGACGAAGCCGAGGAAATGGAAACACTGGAACAAACGTTGCTAGCAGAATTGGGTCATCCGGACCCGTATGCCGACGACGAAGTTTAAAAACACTCAACTGTAACAATAAAGGATTCAGAGTAATCGCTATGAGCGAAGACCGATCGAGCAACGGGCAGAAGTCATGGCTGGGTAAACTGACCCAGGCTTTTGCCCACGAGCCGAAAAACCGCCAGGAGCTGCTTGAGCTGCTGCGCGAGGCCCATCAGAACAAGTTGCTGGACAGCGAAGCGCTGGCCATCGTCGAAGGCGCCATTCAGGTGGCTGACCTGCAAGTACGCGACATCATGGTCCCGCGCTCGCAGATGATCAGCATCAAGGCGACCCAGACCCCACGGGAATTCCTCCCGGCCGTGATCGACTCGGCGCACTCGCGCTACCCGGTGATCGGTGAAAGCCATGACGACGTCATGGGCGTCCTGCTGGCCAAGGACCTGCTGCCGTTGATCCTCAAGGAGAACGGCGACAGCTTCAACATCAAGGACCTGCTGCGTCCGGCCACCTTCGTGCCCGAGTCCAAGCGCCTGAACGTGTTGCTGCGTGAATTCCGCGCCAACCACAATCACATGGCCATCGTGATCGACGAATACGGCGGCGTGGCCGGCCTGGTGACGATTGAAGACGTGCTGGAACAGATCGTCGGCGACATCGAAGACGAACACGACGTCGAAGAAGACAGCTACATCAAGCCACTGCCCAGCGGTGACTTCCTGATCAAGGCGCTGACGCCGATCGAGAACTTCAATGAGTTCTTCGACAGCGAATTCTCCGATGACGAGTTCGATACCGTGGGCGGCCTGGTGATGAGTGCGTTCGGGCATCTGCCAAAACGTAACGAGACCACCGAGATCGGCGCGTATCGCTTCCGCATCCTGAATGCCGACAGCCGCCGGATTCACTTGATTCGCCTGACACCTATTGCCCGCTAAGGAATGACATGCAGCGCCTAACCCGCCCCGGCTGGCCCGGTAATTTGCTGGCCGTGGTGGCCGGCGCCATCACCACCCTGGCGCTGGCGCCGTTCGACCTGTGGCCGTTTGCGCTGGTCGCGGTCGGCCTGTTCTATGTCGGGCTGCGGGACCTGAGCCCGCGCCAGGCATTGGGTCGCGGCTGGTGTTTCGGATTCGGCCTGTTCGGCGCCGGCACCAGTTGGATCTACTACAGCATCCACCACTTCGGCGGTGCTTCGGTGCTGCTGGCGGGTTTCCTGATGCTGCTGTTTACCGCCGCCATCGCCTGGTTCTTCGCCCTGCCCGCCTGGCTGTGGGCGCGCTGGTTGCGGCGCAATGAGGCGCCGTTGGCGGATGCGCTGACGTTTGCCGCGTTGTGGGTGGGCCAGGAAGCGTTTCGCGGCTGGTTCCTGACGGGATTCCCGTGGCTGTACTCCGGTTACAGTCAGCTTGACGGCCCGCTGACGGGCTTGGCCCCCGTGGGCGGCATGTGGCTGATTTCCTTTGCCCTGGCACTCACGGCGGCGCTGCTGTGCAACCTGCCGCGCCTGCTGGCCGGCAAGCGCAACGCCTTTATCGGCGCAGGCCTGGTGCTGCTGGTCGCGCCCTGGGCCATCGGCCTGGCGCTCAAGCATCACGCCTGGACCAGCCCGTCCGGTGCGCCACTGACCGTGGCCGCCCTCCAGGGCAACGTCGAACAAAGCATGAAGTGGGATCCGGAGCAGCTCAACGCACAGCTCGCGTTGTATCGCGACATGAGCTTCAGCTCCAAGCCCGTCGACCTGCTGGTATGGCCGGAAACCGCCGTGCCGGTGCTCAAGGAGTCTGTCGAAGGCTACCTGGGCATGATGGGCAAGTTCGCTGCGGACCGGCACACTGCGCTGATCACCGGCGTACCGATCCGCCAGGAAGTGCATCACCAGAAGCGCTACTTCAACGGCATCACCGTGGTCGGCGAAGGCGACGGCACCTACCTCAAGCAGAAGCTGGTGCCGTTTGGCGAGTACGTGCCGCTGCAGGACATGCTGCGCGGCCTGATTGCGTTCTTTGATCTGCCAATGTCGGACTTCGCTCGCGGCCCTGCCGACCAGGCAATGCTGCAGGCCAAGGGCTATCAGATCGCGCCGTTCATCTGCTACGAAGTGGTCTACCCGGAGTTCGCTGCCGGCCTGTCAGCCCAGAGCGATCTGCTGCTGACCATCAGCAACGACACCTGGTTCGGCCGCTCCATCGGCCCGTTGCAGCACCTGCAAATGGCGCAGATGCGTGCACTGGAAGCCGGGCGCTGGATGATCCGCGCCACCAACAATGGGGTGACCGGCTTGATCAACCCGTTCGGGCAGATTACCGCGCAGATCCCGCAGTTCGAGCGCGGCATCCTCTACGGTGAAGTGGTGCCGATGCACAACCTCACCCCGTACCTGCAATGGCGTTCGTGGCCATTGATCATTCTGTGCCTGGGGTTGTTTGGCTGGGCGCTGCTGGCGGGCCGGATGTCGAAGACCCTGTAGGTTTCGCGACGGGGTTATCGGTAAAACAGCCGGTAACCCAACTGCCCCACGGCCTCATTGATCAATTGCCCACTGCGCCACACTGAGACGAACTCCGGCATCCACCCACCCAGCGGCCGAGCGTTGTCCACGCCCAGGAAACCCACGGGGGCCGGCACCACGGTGAAGCCTGCCTTCTCAAAGCTCCACACCGAACGCGGCATGTGCCAGGCCTGGGTCACCACCACCACGCGTTTAATGCCCTCCGGCAATAGAATCTCGGCGCTCATCTGCGCATTTTCCCAAGTGGTACGGCTGCGCTCTTCCTTCCAGCGCACCGCTACGCCGAAATCATCCTGCATCGACACCGCCATCAACTCCGCTTCGCTGGGTGGCGAGCCGTAATGCAGGCCGCCGGTAGTCAGCACTGGCAGCCCGGAAGCCTTGGCCAGTCGTGCGGCGTAGCGCTGGCGTTCCAGGCCGATCCCGGTGGGCTGGTCGGTGCCCCAGGCCGGGTCACCGCGCTCGCGTCCGGAACCCAGTACCACAATGGCGTCAGCGCGCTGGGCCAAGGTCGACCAGTCTTCCCTGGCCAATGGCGGTTCGGTTTCCAGGGCCCGAGCGCCCCACTCCACCATGACCGGCAGGCTGATCAACCACATCCCCCCAAAACCCAGGGTAAAGCAACACGCCGCCAAACGCGGCCGGCTACGGCGAAACCACCAAGCAAGCGCCAGCAACAGCAAGAGAATGCCGGGCGGCAGAAGCAGTTGTTTGATGAAATAACGAATAGGCATCGGGCATCTCCATAGATGCCCGAAGCCTAAGGTGTAACGGGGTTTAGCGACAATCTTTACGGTGACATGCTTACAGTGAAACGGCGTGGTGAAGCCGTTCAGGGGGCAATGAATTACTTGTAGCGGGCGGACCGGAGCTTTTCCGGGCCACGACCGGCCGACAAGTCCTTGAGCCACACCACCTTGGCTGAATGCGTAGGCTCCTTGATTGGCGGGGTTGCCACCCAAGGAGGCGCACTGCGCCCATTCCTTTCCAGATACGCCTTGATCAGTTCCAGCTCCGCGCGACTCAGACCGCGCAGTTCCAACTCCACAGGCCGTTCATCACGCAATCGGCCCGCTGTCCTCGCTGCATCCAATGCACGACCCAAGCGGTCGATCAGTCCTTCGTAGACATCCGGTTTCGATACGATTCTTTGCGATTCAACCATCCCCTCACCTCATTGAAGAAAGACTTGCTCCCCAATAAACAGCGTAGTCCTCGTGGCCGGGCACGCCTGGCGCCGCGACAGACGGCCCTGCCTGCGCAATCAGGGTTTCCCTCGATAGAGTGGGGTCATGTATGCTACGGCGCTTCCTGTAACTCCACTTCCCGCAGGGTTTGGGCACGGACGCGCCGCTTTTTGGTGTCGATCAACCTGAACGTTGCACCGAAGAGGATTAGGCCACCCCTATTCAGTTCAAAAGTAGCCATGCACGAACAATATCAGCCCCGTGAAATAGAAAATGCCGCCCAAACCTTCTGGGACGAGCAAAAGTCCTTTGAAGTCAGTGAACAGCCAGGCAAGGAGACTTACTACTGCCTATCGATGTTCCCTTACCCCAGCGGCAAGCTACACATGGGGCACGTGCGTAACTACACCATCGGCGACGTGATTTCCCGCTACCAGCGCATGCAAGGCAAGAACGTTCTGCAACCCATGGGTTGGGACGCCTTCGGCATGCCGGCGGAAAACGCCGCGATGAAAAACAACGTAGCCCCCGCCAAGTGGACCTACGAAAACATCGCCTACATGAAGAGCCAGCTGCGCAGCCTGGGCCTGGCAGTGGACTGGTCCCGTGAAGTGACCACCTGCAAGCCGGATTACTACCGCTGGGAACAGTGGCTGTTCACGCGCCTGTTCGAAAAAGGCGTGATCTACAAGAAGAGCGGCACCGTGAACTGGGACCCGCTGGACCAGACCGTACTGGCCAACGAGCAAGTGATCGACGGTCGCGGCTGGCGCTCCGGCGCGCTGATCGAAAAGCGCGAAATCCCGATGTACTACTTCAAGATCACCGCCTACGCGGATGAACTCTTGTCGAGCCTCGACGACCTGCCGGGCTGGCCTGAACAGGTCAAGACCATGCAACGCAACTGGATCGGCAAATCCAAGGGCATGGAAGTGCAGTTCCCGTACAACGTCGACTCGATCGGCGAAGCGGGCGCGCTCAAAGTCTTCACTACCCGTCCGGACACTTTAATGGGAGCGACTTACGTCGCCGTGGCCGCCGAACACCCGCTGGCCACGCAGGCCGCACAGAACAACCCTGAGCTGCAGGCGTTCATCGCTGAATGCAAAGGCGGCAGCGTGGCCGAAGCCGACGTCGCCACCCAGGAGAAAAAAGGCCTGCCGACCGGGCTGTTCGTTGAGCATCCATTGACTGGCGAGAAGCTGCCGGTGTGGGTCGCCAACTACGTGCTGATGCACTACGGCGATGGCGCCGTAATGGCAGTGCCGGCTCACGACGAGCGCGATTTCGAATTCGCCACCAAATACAGCCTGCCGATCAAATCCGTGGTGCGCACCAGCTCGGGCGACACCAACCCGGCCCCGTGGCAAGACGCCTACGGCGAGCACGGCACCCTGATCAATTCCGGCGAGTTCGACGGCCTGGACTTCCAGGGCGCTTTCGATGCGATCGAAGTGGCATTGATCAAGAAAAGTCTAGGCGCCTCGCGCACCCAGTTCCGCCTGCGCGACTGGGGCATCAGCCGCCAGCGCTACTGGGGCTGCCCGATCCCGATCATCCACTGCGAAAGCTGTGGCGACGTGCCAGTACCGGAAGACCAACTGCCGGTGGTCCTGCCGGAAGATGTGGTGCCGGACGGCGCCGGTTCGCCATTGGCGCGCATGCCTGAGTTCTACGAGTGCAGCTGCCCGAAATGCGGCCAGCCTGCCAAGCGTGAAACCGACACCATGGACACCTTCGTCGAGTCCTCCTGGTACTACGCCCGCTACGCCTCGCCGCACTACGAGGGCGGCCTGGTGGAAAAATCCGCAGCCGACCACTGGTTGCCGGTGGATCAATACATCGGCGGTATCGAACACGCCATTCTTCACCTGCTGTACGCGCGTTTCTTCCACAAGCTGATGCGTGACGAAGGCCTGGTGAGCTCCGATGAGCCGTTCAAGAACCTGCTGACCCAGGGCATGGTGGTCGCCGAGACTTACTATCGCCGCGAAGCCAACGGTGCCTACACCTGGTTTAACCCGGCTGACGTTGAGCTTGAGCGCGACAGCAAAGCCAAGGTCATTAGCGCCAAACTGATCGCCGACGGCCTGCCGGTGGAAATCGGTGGCACCGAGAAGATGGCCAAGTCGAAGAACAACGGCGTTGACCCGCAGTCGATGATCGACCAGTTCGGCGCCGACACCTGCCGCCTGTTCATGATGTTCGCCTCGCCGCCTGACATGAGCGCCGAATGGTCCGACTCCGGCGTCGAAGGTTCGCACCGTTTCCTCAAGCGCGTCTGGCGCCTGGCGCATGCCCACATCAGCCAGGGCCTGCCGGGCAAGCTGGACGTGGCCGCCTTGAGCGACGAGCAGAAACTGATTCGCCGCAGCACCCACCTGGCCATCAAGCAAGCCAGCCAGGACGTGGGCCAGAACCACAAGTTCAACACCGCCATCGCCCAGGTGATGACGCTGATGAACGTGCTGGAAAAAGCGCCACAAGCCACCGAACAGGATCGCGCATTGGTACAGGAAGGCCTGGAAACGGTCACCCTGCTGCTGGCGCCGATCACGCCGCACATCAGCCACGACCTGTGGAACCGTTTGGGCCACAGCGACGCCGTCATCGACGCACGCTGGCCGGTGCAGGATGACAGCGCCCTGGTACAGGACACGCTGCAACTGGTGATCCAGGTCAACGGTAAACTGCGTGGCCAGATCGACATGCCGGCCACCGCCAGCCGCGAAGACGTCGAGGCGGCTGCCCGCGTCAACGAAAACGTACTGCGCTTTACCGAGGGCCTGACAATCCGCAAAGTGATCGTGGTGCCTGGCAAACTGGTCAATATCGTCGCTAGCTAATCGGATCGGGCGCAGGGCTAGAGCCTTGCGCCGAATAAAGCCTTCAGGGCCTCGATAAGGCCCACATGGTTTCAAGGGGAGCAACACAATGATCAAACGCAATTTGCTGGTGATGGGCCTTGCCGTACTGCTGAGCGCTTGCGGCTTCCAGCTGCGCGGCACCGGCACCAACGACCTCGCGATCAAGGAACTGGACGTCAGTGCCCGCGACGCCTACAGCGAAACCGTGACCCAGCTGCGCCAGGTCCTGGAAAACAGCGGCGTTCACGTCTACACCGGCGCGACCTACAAGCTGTTCCTGGCCAACGAAAAAGAAACCCAGCGCAACCTGAGCTACGCCAGCGCCGGGCGTGCGTCCGATATCGAACTGGCAACCCAGCTCACCTTTGAAGTCCAGGGCCGTGACCACCTGCCTTTGATGGGTGACAGCATCCAAGTACAGAAAATCGTCAGCCACGACGGCAACAACCTGGTGGGTTCGGACTCCGAAATCACCCAGGTACGCAAGGAAATGCGTCGCGAACTGGTACAGCGCATGGTGCTGCGTCTGTCGATGATTACCCCGGAACAACTAGAGACCTTGCAGCAACAGGCTGACAACAAGGCCAAGGCCGACGCCGACGCGCTGAAAGCCGCCAAGGAGTACGAAGACAACACGCCGAAGCAATCGCCTGTTGAAGTCCCTGTCGAGTAAGCCAGACGGGGCGCCCCAAGCGCCCCGTTCGCCCTGCCTATGAAACTCGCTCCCGCCCAACTCGCCAAACACCTGCAAGGTGGCCTTGCGCCTGTCTATATCGTCAGCGGCGATGACCCGCTGCTGTGCCAGGAAGCCGCCGACGCCATCCGCACCGCTGCACGCCAGCAAGGCTTCGACGAACGCCAGGTGTTCAGCGCCGACGCCAGTTTCGACTGGGGCACGCTGCTGCAAGCCGGCGCGAGCATGTCGCTGTTTGCCGAAAAGCGCCTGCTGGAACTGCGCCTGCCTTCGGGCAAGCCTGGGGACAAAGGCGCCGCCGCCCTGATGGAATACTGCTCACGCCCCGCCGAAGACACAGTGCTGTTGATCAGCCTGCCCAAGCTTGACGGCAGTGCGCAGAAAACCAAGTGGGGCAAGGCCCTGGTGGAAGGGGCGCAAACCCAGTTCATCCAGATCTGGCCAGTGGACAGCAACCAGTTGCCGCAGTGGATTCGCCAGCGCCTATCCCAATCGGGGCTGTCGGCAACCCAGGACGCGGTGGAGCTGATCGCCGCCCGGGTCGAAGGCAACTTGCTGGCCGCCGCCCAGGAGATCGAAAAGCTCAAGCTGATGGCCGAAGATGGGCAGATTACCGTCGAGACCGTCCAAGGTGCCGTGGCCGATAGCGCGCGCTTTGATGTGTTCGGGCTGGTGGACGCGATCCTCAATGGCGAACCCGCCCACGCCCTGCGCATGCTCGAAGGCCTGCGCGGCGAAGGCGTGGAACCACCGGTCATTCTCTGGGCCCTGGCCCGGGAGTTGCGAGTACTGGCCAATATTGCGCTGCAATACAGCCAGGGCACGCCGTTGGACAAATGCTTCAGCCAGGCCCGACCCCCGGTGTGGGACAAGCGAAAACCGCTGATGAGCAAAGCCCTGCAAAGGCACTCGGCGCAACGCTGGGCGCAGCTCTTGCTGGAAGCGCAGCGCATTGACGCGCAGATCAAGGGCCAAGCGGCCGGTTCGCCGTGGATGAGCCTGAGCCGTTTGTCGCTGTTAATGGCCGGCCAGCGCCTGACACTGCCGGCAGAATAGTCCTACCTCTCGAAGGGCTTTACAGCGGCGCAACATCGGCAGATGATTTGCACCGCTTCATCCCACCTACCGAGAGTAACGACCATGAGTAAAAAGCCATCCAAGCATGGCCCCAACAAGGCCAAATCCATCATCGCCCAGCCACTGTTCCGCAGCCGTCAAGAACGCGCCGGCAAGGGCAAAGGCAGCTACCGTCGCGAAGCCTTCCAGTCTAATAGCTGGGAGGCTTCTTACTTTCTGGCTGCCTGAAGGCAAGCCCCCCTCTGGCATGATAAGGTCTGCACCTGATTTGTAATCCCTGGACCTGTGCATGCCCTCTAGTCTTTCCCGTCGTTGGCACCTTCGCCAATTGATCGCTGCCTCCAGCCTCATTCTGCTCGTCGCCTGCGCGGAAAAACCCACCGCCGCCGACGCTCAACCCCTGCCCAAGCTCCAGACCGCCCCTGTGGTAGCGCCCGCTGTCGTGGCCCCGCTGGCTGTGGACAATCTGGATATCCAACCGACCCAGACCTTCGCCGAATGGCAGGCGGGTTTCCGCGTGCAAGCCCTGCAGGCTGGCATCACTGCTGCGGTGTTCGACAACGCGTTCGCCAACGTCACCCCCGACATGGCGGTCATCCGCGCCGACCGCAGCCAGCCGGAGTTTTCCCGCCCAGTGTGGGAATACCTCGACGGCGCCCTCTCGCCCCTGCGCGTACGCAATGGCCAGGCGCTGTTGATCAAGTACGCCGACATCCTGCAGAGCATCGAACAACGTTATGGCGTCGACCGCCAGGCATTGGTGTCGGTCTGGGGCATGGAGAGCAACTTCGGCCAGTTCCAGGGCAATAACTCGGTAATCCGCTCCCTCGCGACCCTGGCTTACGAAGGCCGCCGCCCGGCATTCGCCCAGGCGCAATTGCTGGCCGCGTTGCAGATCATCCAGCACGGCGACATCCAGGCCGACCAGATGAAAGGCTCCTGGGCCGGTGCCATGGGCCAGACCCAGTTTATCCCGACCACCTACAACACCCACGCCGTGGACTTCGATGGCGACGGTCGCCGCGATATCTGGAACAGCCCGGCCGACGCCCTCGCCTCCACCGCGCACTACCTGCAAAGCTCCGGCTGGCAGAAAGGCCAGCCGTGGGGTTTCGAGGTGAAACAACTGCCGGCGAACTTTGATTACGCCTTGGCCGATGGTGGTGTACGCAAGACGGTTGCCGAATGGATGAAACTCGGTATCCAGTTGCCCTTTGGTGCAAGCATGCCGCCAAATGTCGGCCAACTGTCCGCCGCCCTGCTGCTGCCGGCCGGTTACCGTGGCCCGGCGTTCCTGGTGCTGGATAACTTCCGTGCGATCCTCAAATACAACAACTCGTCGTCCTACGCACTGGCGGTCGGCCTGCTGTCGGAACGCTTCGGTGGTGGTGGCGTGATTCGTGGCGATTGGCCGAAGGATGAGCTGCCATTGAGCCGCTCGCAGCGCATCGACTTGCAGACGGCCTTGAGCGCCAATGGCTACGACGCGGGTAACCCGGACGGGATTATCGGCGCCAATACGCGCAAGGCGATTCGTGCGGCGCAGCAAGCGCTGGGCTGGCCGGCAGATGGGTATCCGACGGTGAAGTTGCTGGAGTCGTTGCAGAACCGTTAGATTTGCGTATGGCGACTACCATCTTCGCGAGCAAGCCCGCTCCCACATTTGACTGCATTCCAAAGTTGGAACTCGGTTGAATGTGGGAGCGGGCTTGCTCGCGAAAGCGGCATCACAGGCAACAGCTATTTAAAGACTACATCCTGCTCCAACACCAACCGCTGCTCCCCCGCATCCAACCGCACCAACGCGCCCATCGGCAGCGTCAGGTTCGGATCGCAATGCCCACTGCGCCAGCCGGACAACACCGGAATGCGCAACGGTTCGAAGGTCTGCTTGAGCAGCCTCTCCAGCGCAACACCCTCCACGCCCGCCACATCCCCCACCAGTACGCCGGCAACCTGCGCCAGCTTGCCGGCCAACCGCAGGTGCGTCAGCAGGCGGTCGATGCGGTAGATCGGCTCGTTGACGTCTTCGATCAGCAGAATGATGCCTTCAGCGTCGATCTCAAAAGGCGTGCCCATGACCGCCGCGATCATCGACAGGTTGCCACCCAACAGGCGCCCACAGGCGATGCCAGGCTCAATGGTGGTCAGCGGAAAGGCTGCCGGGTGCGCGAGCACGCTCCCGGTACCTAGTTGACCGCGTAGCATGCTGAACAATGAAGACTCGGTAGGTTGTTGCTTGTCACCCAACAGGTCGGCGTTGAGCATCGGACCGTGGAAGGTCACGAAACCGGCGTAGCGGCTGATGGCCAGGTGCAACGCGGTGATGTCACTGTAGCCTACGAATGGCTTGGGGTTGGCTCGCAGCAGGTCGAAGTCCAGGCTATCGAGCAAGCGTGGCGTGCCGTAGCCGCCGCGCAGGCAGAAAATGGCGTCGATGTCAGGGTTGGCGAAGGCGTTGTGAAGGTCGTTGAGGCGGGTTTTATCGCTGCCGGCAAGGTAGCCGTCGCGCTCATAGACGCCGGGGAAGATTCGCAGGTCGTAACCGCGAGCGCGCACCCATTGGCCGGCTTTTTCCACGTCCAGGGTGGCGGGGCCGGCGGGGGCGATCAGGGCGATGGTGCCTTCGGATCGCAAGGCAGGTACGGCGATGCTCATCCACAGCTCTCCTTGGCTGACGCGGAACCAAATGTGGGAGCGGGCTTGCTCGCGAATACAGAGTGTCAGTCAACTAATCAGGTGACTGAAACACCGCCTTCGCGAGCAAGCCCGCTCCCACACAAGCCCGCATGCACGTTCAATTTCGGTACGGTTTACGAAACCAGGCTCGCCTTGACCAGCTTGGCCTGCTCGTCCGCATGGTACGAAGAGCGTACCAACGGGCCCGACGCCACGTTCTTGAAGCCCATCTTGTAACCTTCCTCGGCGAACCAGGCGAAGGTGTCCGGGTGCACGAAACGCTGCACCGGCAAGTGGCTGCGGGACGGTTGCAGGTACTGGCCCAGGGTCAGCATGTCGATGTCGTGCTCGCGCATGCGCTTCATGACTTCGATGACTTCCTCGTCGGTCTCGCCCAGGCCCAGCATCAGGCCGGATTTGGTCGGGATGTGCGGCATCATCTGCTTGAATTTCTGCAGCAGGGTCAGCGACCACTGGTAGTCCGAACCTGGACGCGCAGCCTTGTACAGGCGCGGCACGGTTTCCAGGTTGTGGTTGAACACATCCGGCGGCTCGGCGGCGGTGATTTCCAGCGCCACGTCCATGCGGCCACGGTAGTCCGGCACCAGGGTTTCGAGCATCACGTTCGGCGACAGCTTGCGGATCTCGCGGATGCAGTCGGCAAAGTGCTGGGCGCCGCCGTCACGCAAGTCGTCGCGGTCGACCGAGGTGATCACCACGTACTTGAGGCGCAGGTCGGCGATGGCAATGGCCAGGCTTTCCGGTTCGTTGACGTCCAGTGGCTTCGGACGGCCGTGGCCGACGTCGCAGAACGGGCAACGACGGGTGCAAATGTCACCCATGATCATGAAGGTCGCAGTGCCGCCGGAGAAGCACTCACCCAGGTTCGGGCAGGACGCTTCTTCGCACACGCTGTGCAGCTTGTGTTTGCGCAGCAGCGCCTTGATACGGTCGACTTCCGGCGAAACCGGGATGCGCACGCGGATCCAGTCGGGTTTCTTCGGCAGTTCGGTGGTCGGAATGATCTTCACCGGGATGCGTGCAACCTTCTCGGCGCCGCGCAGCTTGACGCCGGCTTCCACCTTGGCACGCGGGGCCGGGGCCGGACGGTCGGTAACGTCCACCGTCGGGATCATGGTTTGCACTGCATCAGTAGTCATAATCAGTCGATTCCGCCCGTAAGGGTCGTCTGCTCAGCATAGTCGAGGTGTTTGACGAGCTGCGCACGCAGCCGGGCACTCACCTCGGCAAATTTAATCGGTGAAGCATGGTCACTCAGTTGCGTCATCGCCAACCCGGCATAGCCACACGGGTTGATCCGCCGGAACGGGGCCAGGTCCATGTCCACGTTCAGGGCCAGCCCATGAAAGGAACAACCATGGCGAATCCGCAGCCCCAGGGAAGCGATTTTCGCGCCGTCGACGTACACACCCGGTGCATCGGGCTTGGCCGCGGCGGTCACGCCGTAACTGGCCAACAGCTCGATCAGGCAAGTCTCCATGCGACTGACGAGGTCACGCACGCCAAACCCCAGCTTGCGCACGTCCAGCAAGAGGTATGCGACAAGTTGTCCAGGGCCATGGTAAGTCACTTGGCCACCTCGGTCGACCTGCACCACCGGAATATCCCCCGGCAGCAGCAGATGCTCAGCCTTGCCGGCCTGGCCCTGGGTGAAGACCGGCGGGTGTTCCACCAACCAGATTTCATCGGGGGCCGACGTGCCGCGTTCATTGGTGAACCGCTGCATGGCGTGCCAGACGGGCTCATAGTCCATCCGGCCGAGCTCGCGAAAGCCCAGGATTTGAGACATCACAACACCATATGCACGAAGCCGGTGGCCCGCAGTTCGCTGTTGATGTTGTAGAGCTGGTCTTGATCAATCGCAACGATGTGCAACTGGATCGTGGTGTATTTGCCGGTTGAGCTGGACCGCTCGTCCACGCGCTGATCGTTGATCGTTGCGTGCTTGCGCACGATCTCGAGGATCAGGTCTTTACGGCCGACACCGGTATCGCTGATCACCTTGATGGGATAGTCCACCACCGGGAATTCGATCTTTGGCGCCTTTACTTCTTTATCGGTCATGGCGTAACGGCCTCGTAAGCGTAAGCCGTGGCGACGGGCAAAGCCCCGCGTCGGATCAACACGGGGCTTTGCAGGTGCACACTATCAGTTGAACAAGCTGTAGAAGAATAGACGGATGCTATCCCAGACGCGGCGGAAGATACCACCTTCGTCAACGGCGTCCAGCGCGATCAGGTCGGCACTGTGTACCACCTTGTCGTCCAGCTTCACTTCGACCTTGCCGATCACGTCACCCTTGGCGATTGGAGCAACCAATTGCGGGTTCATGGTCATGCTGGCCGCGAGCTTTTTCAGCTGGCCTTTAGGCATGGTCAGGGTCAGGTCTTCGGCCAGGCCGGCTTTGACCTGGGAGGTCGCGCCTTTCCACACCGGCGCGGTCGCCAGTTCAGCACCCTTCTGGTAGAAGGTCTGGGTTTCGAAGAAACGGAAACCGTAGGTCAGCAGTTTTTGCGTCTCGGCCGCACGGGCCTGCTCACTGTTGGTGCCGAAGACCACGGCGATCAGGCGTTGGCCGTCACGCACAGCAGACGACACCATGCAGTAGCCGGCTTCGTCGGTGTGGCCGGTTTTCAGACCGTCAACGGTCTTGTCGCGCCACAGCAGCAGGTTGCGGTTAGGCTGCTTGATGTTGTTCCAGAAGAATTCCTTCTGGGAGTAGATCGCGTAGTGCACCGGGTCAACGCGGATGATCGCGCGTGCCAGGATCGCCATGTCGTGAGCCGACGAGTAGTGCTCTGGGTTCGGCAGACCGGTCGGGTTCATGAAGTGGCTGTTGGTCATGCCCAGGTCGGCCACGGTTTTGTTCATCATGTCGGCGAACGCGTCTTCGCTGCCGGCGATGTGCTCGGCCAGGGCGACACTGGCGTCGTTACCCGACTGGATGATGATGCCGTGCAGAAGGTCGCTCACAGTGACTTGCGAGCCGACCTTGATGAACATCCGCGAACCGCCGGTACGCCAGGCGTTTTCGCTGACGGTGACCGGGTCGTTTTCGCCGATCTGGCCGCGACGGATTTCCAGGGTCGCGATGTAGGCGGTCATCAGTTTGGTCAGGCTGGCCGGCGGCAGGCGCTGGTCACCGTTGCTCTCGACCAGCACGTTGCCACTGGCGGCATCCATGAGGACCCAGGACTTGGCGGCCAGTTGCGGGGAAGCCGGCACCATTTCAACGGCCCAGGCGGCCGGGGTGATGATCAGCGAAAGAAGCAGGCACGTGCGTTTGGCTAAGGTGGTGATGTTCATCCGTCTCTCGAAATTGCTTATGGAAACTTGCCCTCGCGGGCAAAACTTATTCAGACAGCCCGTTGCCAGACTGTCGCGTGTTCGGTTGCCCGCTCACCCCTTGCCCCTGGGTTTTTATTGTTCAACGAGCCAACAACCAGGGTTCGAGCCCGCGCACGAGCCTGAACCATCAATTCTCTATTATTCGGCAGTGACCACGCTGGGTTGCCCCAGGTTGGCCATGCGTACGCTGTTCTGTACTTGTGCCACTTCGCTCGGCGAGCCGATCGGGCCCATGCGCACACGGTGCAATGTCTGCTGGTTACGCACGATGGAGCTGATGAACACTGGCGCGTTGACCATGCCACTGAGCTTGGACCTTAACAGTTCTGCCGCATCCGGGTTGGCGAAAGCGCCGACCTGCAGGTATTGCCCGCCGGCCATCGAAGCGCCAGGCGCGGCATGGGGCACGACCACCGTGTCAGGCGCGTGCTGTGCCGGTGGCGGCGTCCACTGCTCGATCTTGCCGGTAGAGGCGGTCACTTGCGGCTGTTGGGTTTGCGGCTCGTTGAGCATCAACGGCGCGGGTTTGCCACGCTGGGCCCAGTACTGCGCCGGGTCGATACCTTCGACTTTCACGCGTGCGGTGCCGGTTTCGGCGTAACCGAGTTTCTTCGCGGCAGCGTAGGACAAGTCGATGATGCGGTCCGAGTAGAACGGGCCACGGTCGTTCACACGCAGGATCACTGTGCGGTTGTTGTCCAGGTTGGTCACACGGACATAGCTGGGCAGCGGCAAGGTCTTGTGCGCGGCGCTCATGCCGTACAGGTCATACACTTCGCCGTTGGCGGTGTTCTGGCCGTGGAATTTGGTGCCATACCAGGACGCCGTGCCCGACTGCACGTAGGTCTTGGATTCCTGCAGCGGGAAGTAGCTCTTGCCCAGCACGGTATAGGGGTTGGCCTTGTACGGACCGGTGTGCAGGGTCGGCGTGGCATCCGGGATCTTCGACACGTCGACGTCCCACCACGGCGCGCCGTCTTTGTGTGCGCGGTTGATGTCCAGGCCCGGCTGGGAACGGACGACCGCGCCCCCGGACTTCTGCGCCGGGCCACGGCTGGTGGAGCAACTGACGACCAGCAGGGACAACGCGGCGAACGCCACCAGCTTGAGCGGTTGATTGAACGGCGATGCCCGCATTACTTGTTGCCCCGTGCTTGGACCAGCATGTCTGACAGCTGATGCACGGCCATGGCGTACATCACACTGCGGTTATAACGCGTGATTGCGTAGAAATTCTTCAGGCCCATCCAGTATTCCGGGCCGTTTTCGCCTTCAAGGCGGAACGCCGTGACCGGCATATCATCCGGCAGCGCATTCTGACTCGACCAGCCCAGCGCCCGCAACTCCCCGACCGTCTTGGCCGGCTCAATGCCCTGGGTCAGGCCTTCATCGGCGCGGTCACCAGTGACATCGGCGCGGATTACCACCGGTTCGCCGGCTACCCAGCCGTGGCGCTTGAAGTAGCTGGCCACGCTGCCAATAGCATCGTCTGGGTTGCTCCAGATATTGATATGCCCGTCGCCGTCAAAATCCACTGCATAAGCGCGGAAGCTGCTCGGCATGAACTGCGGCAAGCCCATCGCTCCGGCGTAGGAGCCTTTTAGGGTCAGCGGGTCGACCTGTTCTTCGCGGGCCAGCAGCAGGAATTCGCGCAGCTCCTTGCGGAAGAAGTCAGCACGTGGCGGGTAATCGAAGCCCAGGGTCGACAACGCGTCGATCACCCGGTAACTGCCGGTATTGCGCCCGTAAAAAGTTTCGATGCCAATGATCGAGACGATCACCTGGGCCGGTACGCCGTATTCCTGCTCGGCGCGAGCCAGCACCGCTTCGTGCTGGCGCCAGAAGTCCACACCTCGCGCCACGCGCGCGTCGGTGAGGAACATCGGGCGGTATTCCTTCCACTGTTTCACCCGTTCGGCGGGGCGAGAGATGGCGTCAAGGATCGCCTGCTTTTTCTGTGCCTCGCGGAACACACCCATCAGTTGCTCACCGGCGAAACCATAGTCGCGGGTCATTTCACCGACAAACTCGGCGACCTGGGGTGAACCATCGTAGTCACCGGCCTGCGCCTCTTGCGTTGCGCCCAGCAGGCCAATCAGGCCCATCCAGGACGCGTGCCGAGTCGCCCAGCCGCGCATTACTTGCATTGACATCTTCACCTTATTCAAACCTGCGCGATCCATTTGCGATGCGTATGGATCGACATCAAAACCCCAAACGCTGACAGCAATGTCACCAGCGAAGTTCCGCCGTAGCTAATGAACGGCAACGGCACCCCCACCACCGGCAACAGGCCACTGACCATACCGATGTTGACGAAAACGTAAACAAAAAAAGTCATGGTCAAGGCACCGGCCAGCAATTTGCCGAACAGTGTCTGCGCTTGCGCAGTGATCACCAGGCCGCGACCAATCAACAGCAAATAGATCAGCAACAGCGCGCAAATGCCCACCAGGCCGAACTCTTCGCCCATCACCGCAATGATGAAGTCGGTGTGGCTCTCAGGCAAAAAATCCAGATGCGACTGGGTGCCCAGTAACCAACCCTTACCAAATACTCCACCAGAACCGATGGCCGCCTTGGACTGGATGATGTTCCAGCCGGTCCCCAACGGATCGCTTTCCGGGTCAAGGAAGGTGAGGATCCGCTGCTTCTGGTAGTCGTGCATAAAGAAGAACCACATGGCGACCGCCACGGGCACGGCGGCGGCCAGTACGCTGAGGATCCAGCGCCAGCGCAGACCGCCCATGAACAGTACGAACGCACCGCCCGCCAGGATCAGCAGCGAGGTGCCGAGGTCCGGCTGGCGCACGATCAGGATGAAGGGTATGCCGATCAGGATCAGGCTGACGCCCACGTGTTTGAGTTGCGGCGGCAAAGTGCGCTTGGACAAATACCAGGCGATGGTCGCCGGCATCAGGATCTTCATGAATTCCGACGGCTGGAAGCGGATCACCCCCGGAATGTTGATCCAGCGGGTCGCGCCCATCGCGTTGTGGCCCATCACGTCCACCACCACCAGCAGCAATACGCCTGCCACATAGCCCAAGGGCACCCAGCGTGCCATGAAGCGTGGCTCAAGCTGAGCGATCACCACCATCGACAGCAAGCCCAGGCCGAACGACGAGGCCTGCTTGATCAGCAGGTCCCAGTTCTTGCCGCTGGCGGAATACAGGACGAACAGGCTGCCGGCCGCCAGGGTCAGCAGCAGGATCAGCAACGGGCCATCAATGTGCATGCGTTGCAGCAACGTCGCACGGCGACGCATCACATCTTCGCTGGAGAGGATGCGGTCAAAATTACTCTTCACGGGCCGTAACCTCAGTGCTTGAAGGGGGGCCGCCATATTCGGGCTTGAGCCTGCCGTCGTCGGCCAACAGCCAGGCGTCCATCACTTGGCGCACCACCGGCGCCGCGACGCCGGAGCCGGACTCGCCGTTCTCGACCATCACCGCGACCACGATTTTCGGGTCATCCGCCGGCGCAAAGCCGACAAACAAGGCGTGGTCTCGGTGGCGTTCCTGGACCTTGGTGCGATCGTATTTCTCGCCCTGCTTGATCGCCACGACCTGGGCGGTACCGCTCTTGCCGGCAATGCGGTATTGCGCGCCAACGGCTGCCTTGCGCGCGGTACCACGGGCACCGTGCATCACTTGCTGCATGCCGTGGTTGACCTTGGTCCAGTCCGACGCGTCGCGCAGCACAATGTCGGGGATCGGGTTGTCGTCCACCGGTTTTTCACCTTCGATGGTCTTGGCCAGGTGCGGACGGTTCCAGATGCCTTTGTTGGCCACCAGCGCCGTGGCCTGGGCCAGTTGCAGCGGCGTGGCCTGCATATAGCCTTGGCCGATGCCGAGAATCAGGGTTTCACCCGGGAACCACGCCTGGCGACGGGTCGCGCGCTTCCATTCCCGCGACGGCATCAGGCCGGGGGATTCCTCGAACATGTCCAGGGAGACTTTCTGGCCGAGGCCGAACTTGCCCATGTAGGTGGACAAGCGGTCGATCCCCAGCTTGTGCGCCAGGTCATAAAAATAGGTGTCGTTGGAGCGCATGATCGCGGTGTCCAGGTCGACATAGCCGTCACCGGTGCGGTTCCAGTTACGGTATTTGTGATCGTAGTTGGGCAGCATGTAATAGCCTGGATCGAACACCCGGCTGGAGGCTGTGACCACACCCGCGTCCAACCCCGCAATCGCCACCGCCGGTTTGATCGTCGACCCCGGCGGATACAGGCCGCGCAGTACGCGGTTGAACAGCGGGCGGTCGATGGAATCGCGCAACTCGGCGTAGGCCTTGAAGCTGATGCCGGTCACAAACAGGTTGGGGTCAAAGCTTGGCTGGCTGACCATCGCCAGCACTTCGCCGGTCTTCGGGTCCAGCGCCACCACCGCGCCACGGCGACCGCCCAGGGCCATCTCGGCGGCTTCCTGCAACTTGATGTCCAGGCTCAGGACGATGTCCTTGCCCGGCACCGGGTCGGTACGCTTGAGCACCCGCAGCACTCGGCCACGGGCGTTGGTCTCGACTTCTTCGTAACCCACCTGGCCGTGCAACTCCGGCTCGTAGAAACGCTCGATGCCGGTCTTGCCGATATGGTGGGTACCGCTGTAATTGACCGGATCGAGGGTTTTCAGCTCTTTCTCGTTGATCCGCCCCATGTAGCCGACAGAGTGGGCAAAGTGCGGCCCTTGCGGGTAATGGCGCACCAACTGCGCCACCACTTCCACACCCGGCAAACGGAACTGGTTCACCGCGATCCGTGCGATCTGCTCTTCGGTCAGCTCAAACAGGATCGGCACTGGCTCGAATGGTCGGCGCCCCTGTTTCATGCGCTTTTCGAAGATCACCCGGTCTTCCGGCGTCAGTTGCAGCACCTCGACGATCACATCGAGGATCTGCTGCCAGTCGCCGGAGCGCTCGCGGGTCATGCTCAGGCTGAAACTGGGCCGGTTATCCGCCACCACCACGCCATTGCGGTCGAAAATCAGCCCTCGGGTTGGCGGAATCGGCTGCACATGCACCCGGTTGTTTTCCGACAAGGTGGAGTGATAGTCGTACTGGATCACCTGCAGGAAATACAGGCGCGCAATCAGCACACCCAACAACGCCACCACCATGATTGCGCCAAACACCACGCGAGCGCGTACAAGACGTGCGTCTTTCTCGTGGTCCTTGATGCGGATCGGCTGGGTCATCGGGAGGGGCGCAGATTATTTGTGGTAAGGGTGCCCGGACAGAACTGTCCAGGCGCGATACAGCTGTTCACCGATCAGAATCCGTACCAACGGGTGCGGCAACGTCAACGCCGACAGCGACCAACGCTGATCAGCCCGCGCACAGACTTCCGGCGCCAGCCCTTCGGGGCCACCGACCATGAAGTTGACCGTGCGCGAATCCAGGCGCCAGCGATCCAGTTCCACCGCCAACTGCTCGGTGCTCCAGGGTTTGCCGTGCACTTCAAGGGTGACAATGCGCTCGTTGGGGCCGACCTTGGCCAACATGGCTTCGCCTTCCTGACGGATAAAGCGCGCCACATCGGCATTCTTGCCCCGGGTGTTAAGCGGTATTTCCACCAGCTCAAGCGACAGCTCAGCGGGCAGACGCTTGGCATACTCGTGCCAGCCTTCTTCCACCCACTTGGGCATGCGTGAACCGACAGCGATCAGACGCAGGCGCACAGCCGTTCCTTATTCCTGGTCTTTGTTCAGCTTGTCGAAGTGCGCGTGGCCCACTTCCGGGCTGTGGTGCTTGCCATCGGCGGCACGGCTCTGCTCGGCGCCTTTCCACAGACGCTCCAGGTCGTAGAACTGACGGGCGTTGGAGGTCATCATGTGAACGATCACGTCGTCCATGTCCAGCAGCACCCAGTCGCTGTCGCCCTTGCCTTCTTCACCCAGTGGCTTGACGCCTTGGGCTTTGACAGCTTCGCGGACCTTGTCCAGCATCGCGCCGATCTGGCGGTTCGAAGTACCGGTGGCGATGATCATGTAGTCGGTGATGCTCTGCTTGTCGCGCACGTCCAGCACCTGGATGTCCTGGGCTTTAACGTCTTCCAGGGCAGCCACGGCGACTTTTACCAGCTCTTCGCCAGCCAGTTCTGGGCCAACGTGGGCTTCTACCGGCAGCGGGGCGCTTTTGAAGGTGCCTTTGCGCTTAACTTTGCTTACGTCTTTGTTCGTCATATAAAACTCGTTTTGCTCGTATGTTCGGGCGCTCGCTGCACATTGATTCGTGCGTTCAAGCGCGCCTTTTCAGTTCGACGCACGGTAAAGCCCGTGCGCATCGATGTAGGCCAGGACCGCGTCAGGCACCAGGAAACGTACCGACTTACCGCTGGCCAGCAGTTGACGGATCTGGGTGGCGGACACCGCAAGCGGGGTCTGCCAGACGAATGCAATATTCCCGTTCGGCCCGGTCAGGGCCAAGGGGTCACTTACCGACCGCGCGGCCAGCAGGTTGCGCAAGGCATCCGGCGGTTCGCTGTCGGCATCCGGGCGTTGCAAAACCAGGATGTGGCAATGCTGGAGGAGTTCCTCCCAGCGATGCCAAGAGGGCAGGCCGCAAAATGCGTCCCAGCCCAAAAGCAGAAACAACTGGTCATCCACGGCCAACTCGGCGCGTATCAGTTCCAGGGTGTCAACAGTGTAGGACGGTTTATCGCGCTTGAGCTCGTGGTCGTCCACCACCAGCGGCGTTATGCCCTCCACCGCCAGGCGCACCATTTCCAGGCGCTGCTGCGGCGACACTTGCGGCGTATCGCGATGGGGCGGCCGAGCGTTGGGCATCACGCGCAACTCGTCCAGCGCGAGGGCATCCGCGACTTCCAGGGC
Organism: Pseudomonas sp. DWRC2-2; assembly: GCF_049897885.1. NCBI lineage: Bacteria > Pseudomonadati > Pseudomonadota > Gammaproteobacteria > Pseudomonadales > Pseudomonadaceae > Pseudomonas > Pseudomonas sp. DWRC2-2. Next base: position 99,688 of record NZ_JAFCXD010000007.1, on the reverse strand, counting down.
GCTGCGCAAATGGCCGATGTGCACGGGGTCGAAAGTACCGCCGAGCAACCCGATGCGTTTACCCATCAAGTGCGCACATGACCATCGCCGAACACCACGTACTTCTCGCTGGTCAGGCCTTCCAGGCCAACCGGGCCACGGGCGTGGAGCTTGTCGGTGGAAATACCGATCTCCGCCCCCAGGCCATACTCGAAGCCGTCGGCAAACCGCGTCGAGGCGTTGATCATCACCGAAGCGGAATCCACTTCGTTGAGGAAACGCCGGGCATCGCTGAAATGCTCAGAGACAATGGCGTCGGTGTGCTTGGAGCCGTAGGTGTTGATGTGTTCGATGGCTTCGTCCAGGTCGTCGACCAGCTTGATCGACAGGATCGGCGCCGTGTATTCGGTGTACCAATCCAGCTCGGTCGCCTCGATCACGTCCGCGCCCAATAGCGCACGGGTACGCTCACAACCGCGCAATTCCACACCTTTGTCCCGGTAGATGGCAGCCAGCGGCGGCAGCACGCGCTCGGCAATGCCTGCGTGCACCAGCAGGGTTTCCATGGTGTTGCACGGGGCGTAACGGTGGGTCTTGGCGTTGTCGGCGATGCGGATCGCCTTGTCGATGTCGGCGGCGATGTCGATATAGACATGGCACACGCCGTCCAGGTGCTTGATCACCGGCACCTTGGCATCACGGCTGACGCGCTCGATCAGGCTCTTGCCACCGCGCGGCACGATCACGTCGACGAATTCCGGCATGGTGATCAACGCGCCAACAGCGGCGCGGTCGGTAGTTTCCACCACTTGCACCACTTCGGCGGGCAACTCGGCCACGGCCAGACCCTGCTGGATGCACGCGGCGATGGCACGGTTGGAATTGATCGCCTCGGAACCGCCACGCAGGATGGTGGCATTGCCGGACTTGAGGCACAGGCTCGCGGCGTCGATGGTCACGTTCGGGCGCGACTCATAAATGATACCGATCACGCCCAGGGGCACGCGCATCTTGCCGACCTGGATGCCGGACGGCAGATAACGCATATCGCGGATTTCACCGATGGGGTCAGGCAGCTTGGCTACCTGACGCAGGCCTTCGATCATGTCGTCGATACGTGCCGGGGTCAGCGCCAGGCGGTCCAGCAGGGCCGGTTCCAGGCCATTGGCGCGGCCGTTGGCCAGGTCTTGCTCGTTGGCGGCAGTGAGCTCGGAGCGCGAAGCATCCAGAGCGTCGGCGGCGGCCAGCAGGGCGCGGTTCTTCTGCGCGGTGCTCGCACGGGCGATCAACCGCGAGGCCTGACGGGCAGCGCGACCCAGGCGGGTCATGTAGTCAAGAACGGACTCAGTCATGGTCAGGGAGTCTTGGCAGGGAGGAAAGCGGCAGATTATAGCTGTGACGCCGCCCGACTGACAGCGGTGAGGGGCGGATGGTCGAAATGAACTGTAAAAACCTGGGGTTCAGCGGTAATTAAGGTGGGAGTTGTTATGATTCCGTCACATTTAGCCGTATTTACCCCTGACCGCCATGCCCAGCCCATCGCCCCAACTCCCCGCCAGCGCCCTGCCCGACAGCTTCTTCGACCGTGATGCGCAAATTCTTGCGCAGGCATTGCTCGGAAAAATCATCCGTCATCGCGTGGGAAAAATCTGGCTTTCAGCGCGAATTATTGAAACCGAAGCCTATTACGTGGCCGAAAAAGGCAGTCACGCGTCGTTGGGCTACACAGAAAAGCGTAAGGCTTTGTTTCTGGATGGTGGCCATATCTACATGTATTACGCCCGTGGCGGCGACTCGCTGAACTTCAGCGCCCATGGGCCGGGCAATGCCGTGTTGATCAAATCGGCCTATCCGTGGGTCGATGAATTATCCGGCCCGGCGAGCCTGGCGCAAATGCTGTTGAACAACCCGAATGCCGACGGCAGCCCACGCCCTTCACAAAAGCTGTGCGCTGGCCAGACTTTGCTGTGCAAAGCCCTGGGGTTGAAGGTGCCGATGTGGGACGCCAAGCGTTTCGATCAGGAACGGCTCTACGTTGAAGACGTGGGCCAAACCCCGACCCAGATCATCCAGACCACCCGCCTGGGCATTCCCAGCGGCCGTGATGAACACCTGATGTACCGCTTCGTCGATGCTGGCTATGCGCCTTATTGCACGCGGAACCCGCTGCGCCGCGGCCAGGTCGAAGGCCGAGATTATTTTTTGATTTGAGCAGGGAGTGGATTGTATGGGCCAATGGCTCGATAGCATTACCGGCTGGTTGACGCTGAACCCCGAATGGCTGGCGGTCGCGGTGTTTATTGTCGCCTGCGTGGAGTGCCTGGCCATCGCCGGGTTGATCGTGCCGGGCACGGTGTTGTTGTTTGCCATTGCCGCCCTCGCCGGCAGCGGCGCGCTGTCACTCAGCGAAACGTTGTTGCTGGGCTTCCTCGGCGGCTTGCTGGGTGATGCGGTTTCCTACTTCCTGGGCCGACATTTCCATCAGAACATCCGGCGTTTACCCGGCTTGCGCCACCACCCAGAATGGATGAACAGCGCCGAAACCTACTTCCACAAGTACGGCATCGCCAGCCTGCTGGTAGGCCGTTTCATCGGCCCGCTGCGCCCCATGCTGCCGATGGTAGCCGGGATGTGCGATATGCCCTTCCCGCGCTTTGCGATTGTCAGCGTCGTGGCGGCGGCGGGTTGGTCGGTGGCGTATCTACTGCCAGGCTGGGCGACCGGCGCGGCTTTCCGCCTGCCATTGCCCGAAGGGTTCTGGCCCGAAGCGGCAGTGGTTGCGGGATGCCTCGCGGTAGTGATCGGGCTGAGCTTGAACAGCAGCCTGCGCGGCCATCGTCGCGCCACCTTGTGGATTGGTTGTGCCAGCCTGGTGCTGTTGATCGCGCTGTTTATTGGCTATCACTCGCTGGACAACTTCGACAAAGGCCTGAGCGCCCTGGTGCAGGAACACCGCAGCCCCTGGCTGGACGAGGTGATGGTACGCATCACCCAACTGGGCGAATTCAAGAAGATGTTCTTCGCCAGCGCCGTGTTCACTGGCCTGTTGCTACTGGCGCGACAATGGCGCCATGCCGTGTTTGTCGGCGCGACGCTGGCCGGGGCTGCGGTGATCAACACCGGGACTAAGTTGTTTTTCGCACGCGGCCGCCCGGAAATCCTGACAGACCCATTGACCAGTTTCAGCATGCCCAGCGGCCATGCATCCGGCGCGTTCGCGTTTTTCCTGGCGCTGGCGATCCTGGCCGGTCGCGGGCAACCCGTGCGGTTGCGCCTGACCTGGATGCTGCTGGGCTGTATTCCTGCCGCGTTCATTGCGCTATCGCGCGTCTACCTCGGCGCCCATTGGCCCACGGACATCCTGGCCGGCACGCTGCTGGCAATGACAGTGTGCGCGTTCAGCCTGGGCATCACCCAGTACCGCAGCCCGCTACCGGCCATGTCGCAAAAAACCTGGTGGCTGTTGCTGCCGGCGCTGGTCGCGGTGTTGAGCTTCATCGCGCTTACCGGCACGCCCCACGCCCTGCTGCGCTATGCCTATTAAGTGAACAGTTCACCCTGCAACTCGTCGAGCAGCATCTGGATCGCATCCAGGCGCTGTTGCGGGTCGTCGAGTTGCAGCAGGTCGATCTTATCGGCCTCGGTAAAGGGCAGCAGATACGCCAACTGATTGCCCAAGGCTTGCTGGCCGTCGGCGTGGGCGTCCATGTCCAGCGAGGCCACCATCGGGTGCTCGGCCAGCGCCTGGAGCAGCGCCAGCAAGTCGGCGTCTTCCTCTTCCAAGGGTTGATCCGGCAGTTCTTCGAGCCATTGCACCTCGGCCACCAGCAACTGATCTTTCTGAACACCGGCATCGCGTACACGGAACCGGCGCCCGCCTTCGACGCGAATCCCCAGCAGGCCATTGTCCTGTTGCTTGAAGTCGCGGATCAGCGCTTCACAGCCGATCAATGCGTAGCCATCCGGCGCCGTGCCCACCTCCTGGCCGTCAAGAATGCACACCACGCCGAAGCTTTCGCCCTTTTTCATGCAACGGGCGACCATGTCCAGGTAGCGCGCCTCGAACAGTTGCAGGTCGAGGGTGCAGCCAGGGAACAGCACGGTATTGAGCGGGAACAGCGCCAGACTCATAAAGGTTTCCTTAAACCTGGTTTAAACGATCACCGACACGGCCAGCGGCAGGAACACTGCCGTGGCCACGCCCATCAGACTCATCGCCAGCGCTGCAAAGGCGCCGCATTCTTCGCTTTCCTGCAGGGCCACCGACGTGCCGACGGCGTGGGCCGTCATGCCCAGCGCCATGCCGCGCGCCTCGGGGCTGTGCACCCCCAGGCGCGACAAATACGCCGGGCCGATCATCGCGCCGACCACCCCGGTGATCAGCACAAACACCGCCGCCAACGCCGCCACGCCACCGATCTGCTCGGCCACCAGCATGGCGATCGGCGAGGTCACCGACTTGGGCGCCATGGTCATCAACATCATGTGTTCGGCACCGAACCACCAACCCAGCAGCACACACAGGCCGGTGGCGAGCACCCCACCTATCACCAGCGTAGTAAAAATCGGCCAGAACAATTGGCGAATGCGCCGCAGGTTCAGGTAGAGCGGCACGGCCAGGGCCACCGTCGCCGGGCCGAGCAGGATGCCCATGATCTCGGTGCTCTTGCGGTACTCGGCGTAGCTCAGGCCACAACTGATCAGCACGCCGATCACCAGCAGCATGGACACCAGCACCGGCTGCAGGAAGATCCAGCGGGTTTTCTCGAACCCTGCCAGTACCAGTTGATAAGCGCCAAGGGTGATGCCGATGCCGAACAACGGGTGATGAATCACCGCCGTCCACGCGCCCTGCCAGTCGATGATCATTGATCCTTCTCCTTGCGCTTGACCATCTGCTGCATCAACACGCCCACGAAGCCCATGGCAATCACCAGCGACAGCACCAGCGCGCCGACAATGGCCCAGAAATCCGCGGCAATGTCCTTGGCATACACCATCACCCCTACCGCCGGCGGCACCAGCAGCAACGGCAAGTACCGCAATAGGCTGCTGGCCGCCAGGCTCAAGGGCTCGCCGACCTCGCCCTTCCAGATCAGGAACCCCAGCATCAGCAGCAGGCCGATGATCGGCCCCGGCAGCACCGGCAACAGCAAATGATTGATCGCCGTGCCGATCAGTTGAAACAGCACCAGCCAGGTCAGGCCACGTAACAGCATCCGTTCTTCCCCCTCAAGACTCGCCCGCATTATAAGCACGCCCGCCCTATGCACCGGCATTCGCCAAAAGCATGGTGGGTTGACCGAGCCGATTGGCCATGATGATCTACATTGGTTCTCTGTAACCCATAAAAAAACCAGACGTTGTACACAGCGTGATGAACCAAGGAGAGACGCAATGCCCTATGTACCCGTAGCGCAGCTCAAAGATTATGTCGGCAAGGAACTGGGACGTTCCGAATGGCTCACCATCGACCAGGCGCGTATCAACCTGTTCGCCGAGGCCACGGGCGATCATCAGTTCATCCACGTCGACCCGGTCAAAGCCGCGCAAACCCCGTTCGGCAGCACTATCGCCCACGGTTTCCTGTCGCTGTCGCTGATGCCCAAGCTGATGGAAGACCTGCTGATCGTGCCCGAAGGCCTGAAGATGGCGGTCAACTATGGCCTGGACAGCGTGCGTTTCATCCAGCCGGTCAAGGTCAATTCCAAGGTGCGCCTGAACGTGACACTCAATGACGTCACCGAGAAAAAACCCGGCCAATGGCTGCTCAAGGCCACCGCCACCCTGGAGATCGAAGGCCAGGAAAAACCGGCTTACATTGCCGAGTCGTTGTCGCTCTACTTCGTGTAAGCCCGTGCCTGTGGTGGGGATATAAACCTCACCACAGTGTATGTAAATTTATGTATGAAACTCGCAGCTGCGGCATACTCGGCGCTCAATTATCCGGATCCCGCTATGCGCCCACTTGCTCCCCTCGCCCTTGCCCTGTTGCTCACCGCTTGCGGAGACGGCGAATCGCTGTTGCCGCCCGATGCGCGCCTGCCCGACGGCGGCCGTTACCGGGGCGATGTGGTCGATGGTTTGCTGCAAGGCCAGGGCCGCGTGGACTACCCCAACGGCAGCTGGTACGCCGGCCAGTTCGATAAAGGCCAGTGGCACGGCCAGGGCGAATGGCATGGCAGCAATGGCGAAGTCTATAAAGGCCAGTTCCAACAAGGCCTGTTCGACGGCCAAGGCAGCTTGACCACGGCGGGCAGCCACTATGTCGGCGGCTTCAAAAATGGTCGACGCAATGGCGAAGGCACCCTCAAAGAGGGGCAGATGACCTATCGCGGCGAGTTCAAGGACGACCAGTATTCCGGCCTCGGCCGTCTGGAGCTGGCCGACGGCAGCCAATACCAGGGCCAGTTCGCCCACGGCAAGCCGAACGGCGAAGGCCAGCGCAACGACGACAGCGGCAACCAGTTCAGCGGCCATTTCGTCGATGGCCAGCTGGAAGGCAATGGCACGTTCAACAGCGCCGATGGCGACATCTATGTCGGCCAGTTCAAACAAAACCAACTGAACGGCAAGGGCCGCTACGAGAACGCCGACGGCGACGTGTGGATCGGCCAGTTCAAGGAAGGCGCGCTCAGTGGCAAGGGCGAATTGATCGGCGTGGATGGCAGCCACTATGTCGGCCAGTTCAGCGATTGGCGTTTCACCGGCGAAGGTCGCCTGAACCTCACCGACGGCAGTTTCTATATCGGCGGTTTCGACAGCGACAGCTATCAAGGCAAAGGCACCCTGGTGCTCACCGACGGCACCGTGCAGGCCGGCACTTGGGTCAACGGCATGCGCGTGCGTGACGCCGACGGCAAACTGCTGCCCGACCCGTTGGAAATCGGCGTGTTGGCCCAGGGTCGCCTGCTCGACGCCGCCCTCGCCGCCGTGCCCGCCTCCACCCCTGCCGTGGAGCTGTACACCCTGGCCGTGGCCGGCGATGGCAAGCAGAGCGTGTTCCTGCGCGAAGCCGATTACGTCAGCAACATGCTCGCCACCCGTTTCGGTGCACGCGGGCAGATTCGCCTGGTCAACCACCGCGACCACATTGCCGACCGCCCGCTGGCCACGCGCGAAAGCCTGCGCCGCGCCGTGCAGACCCTGGCCGACCGCACCGGCCCGGAAGACCTGGTGTTTATCTACATGACCAGCCACGGCACCCACGAACACGAACTGGTGCTCGACCAACCGCGCATGGAGCTGGCCGACCTGCCCGCCGATGAACTCGCCGCCGTGCTGGCACCGCTGAAGAACCGCGACAAGATCGTGGTGATCTCGGCCTGCTACTCCGGTGGTTTCATCCCGGCTTTGAAGGACGAGCGCACCCTGATCATGACCGCCTCCCGCGCCGATCGCGTGTCCTTCGGTTGCTCCGAAGAAGCCGACTTCACCTACTTTGGCGACGCCCTCTTCGCCCAAGCCTTCAACCAGACCGACGACTTGCAGCAAGCCTTCAAGCTGGCACAACTGCATGTGGCCGAACGCGAGCAGGCGGACAACTTCGAAGCCTCCGAACCGCAGATCTGGGCCCCCAAGGGTGTGATCGCCCATTGGCAATTATTACGCAAACAGCAGGCACGAAAGGCGCTCGAAAGCGTCTCAATGAATAGCAAGGAAGCCAAAGGCAACTAAGCTGAACTGTGTAACAAGGGGGAGACACCATGTACCTGACGCCTCAGCATATCTTGCTCGCCGGAGCCACCGGCCTTACCGGCGAACACCTGCTCGATCGCCTGCTCAACGAACCCACCGTGACCCGCGTGCTCGCGCCCAGCCGCAAGCCACTGGCCGAACACCCGCACCTGGAAAACCCGGTGGGCGACCCGGCGGTGTTCCTGCCGCAACTGAGTGGCCAGGTGGACCTGGCCTTCTGCTGCCTGGGCACCACCATCAAACAGGCGGGCTCCGAAGCGGCGTTTCGCGCCGTCGATCTGGACATGGTCGTGGCCTTCGCCAAACGCGCGCGGGAAATGGGCGCACGCCACCTGATCGTGATCAGCGCAATTGGCGCCGACCCGAAATCCTCGATCTTCTACAACCGCGTCAAAGGGGAAATGGAAGAAGCACTCAAAGCCCAAGGCTGGCCACAACTGACCATCGTGCGGCCGTCGTTGCTATTGGGGGAACGGTTGGAACCGCGTTTGGCGGAGCAACTGGCCGGGCCGTTGTCGCGACTGATTCCGGGCAAATACCACGGCATTGAAGTGTGCGAACTGGCCAGGGCCATGTGGCGACTGGCGCTGGAAGAGCAGGACGGGGTGCGGGTGGTGGAGTCGGATGAGTTGCGCAAACTCGGTAAATAACCCAATTTAGCGGCCTGACAGAGATCCAAATGTGGGAGCGGGCTTGCTCGCGAAAGCGGTGGATCAGTCAACCTATGCATCGATTGAAATAACGCCTTCGCGAGCAAGCCCGCTCCCACATCGGTTTTGTGTTGCGGTTAAAGACCGCCTGTGGCGTTGAATCCTACGCCCAACACCGTCAACACCGACAGCGGCAACAGCAAGGTATCAAGCAACGCACTCGCCGGCAGATCCACACCGGGATAAGCCGGCGCCTCTGCACCAAACCTGTCCTTGGCGCAGCAACCGCCATTCATTGCATATAAATCCAACCGCGTACCGGCATACACCACCGGCGCGCCAGGTTGCGCCGCGTCCAACGTGCGCGCCGTGGCGCAGCCCGTCAGTTGCAGCGCCAGTACGATCAGCAGCGCCTTATTCATCGCTGCTCAAATGGTGCTCGCCCCAACGCGGCAGCATGTCCTGGGGAATGTTCAGCAGGTTGAGAATGCGCGCCACCACAAAATCCACCAGGTCATCGATGGTCTGCGGCTGGTGATAGAAACCCGGCGAGGCCGGCAGAATCGTCACACCCATGTTCGACAGTTTGAGCATGTGTTCCAGGTGAATGCTCGAATACGGCGCTTCACGGGGCACCAGGATCAACTGGCGGCGCTCCTTCAAGGTCACGTCCGCTGCGCGCTCGATCAGGTTGTTGCAGGCTCCCGTGGCAATGGCCGACAGGGTGCCGGTGGAACACGGCACCACCACCATCGCGGCCGGCGCACCGGAGCCAGACGCCACGGGTGACATCCAGTCCTCTTTGCCATAGACCTTGATCTGCCCCGCCGCCGCACCGGTGTATTCGGTGAGGAAGGCTTGCATCATCTGCACCTTGGGCGGCAGCGCCACGTCGGTCTCGGTGGCCATCACCAGTTGCGCCGCCTTGGAGATCAGGAAGTGCACCTCACGGTCTTCGCGCACCAGGCAATCGAGCAGGCGCAAACCATAAGGCGCACCGGAGGCGCCGGTCATCGCCAGCGTGACGCGTTCCGGGCCACTCATTTCAGCGCCTCGGCCAGTTTGCCGTGCAGGCCACCAAAGCCGCCGTTGCTCATGACCACCACGTGAGTACCGGGTTCGGCCTGTTGCTTGACGTGATCGATGATGCCGTCAATGGAGTCGCACACGGTTGATGGCACGGTGCACAGCGCTGCGATTCCCGGCAGGTCCCAGCCGAGGTTGGCCGGTGCGTACCAGACCACCTGGTCGGCATCGTTGACGCTTTCCGGCAGACCATCGCGGTGGGCACCTAGCTTCATGGAGTTGGAGCGCGGCTCGACAATCGCAATGATCGGCGCATCGCCGACACGCTTGCGCAGGCCGTCCAACGTAGTCGCAATGGCCGTCGGGTGGTGGGCAAAGTCGTCGTAGATGGTAATCCCATTCACGTCGGCAACTTTTTCCATGCGGCGCTTCACGCTTTTGAAAGCGCTCAACGCGGCAATGCCCACGGACGGCACCACGCCCACATGCCGCGCAGCCGCCAGGGTGACCAAGGCGTTGGCGACGTTGTGCTGGCCGGTCATGTCCCACTCGACGACGCCTTGGGCCTCGCCTTCGAACAGCACTTCAAATCTGGAACCGTCTTCGCTGAGCAGCTTGACCTGCCACTGCCCGCCCGCGCCGGTGGTTTGCACCGGGGTCCAGCAGCCCATCTCGATCACACGTTGCAAGGCGGGTTCGGTGGTCGGGTGGATCACCAGGCCTTCGCTCGGAATGGTGCGCACCAAGTGGTGGAACTGACGCTCGATAGCCGGCAGATCAGGGAAGATGTCGGCGTGATCGAATTCCAGGTTGTTCAGGATCGCTGTGCGCGGGCGGTAGTGAACGAACTTGGAGCGTTTGTCGAAGAAGGCGCTGTCGTATTCATCCGCCTCGATCACAAAGAAAGGTGTGTCACCCAGACGCGCCGACACCGAGAAGTTCTGCGGCACGCCGCCGATCAGGAAGCCTGGGCTCATGCCTGCGTGTTCCAACACCCAGGCGAGCATGCTGCTGGTGGTGGTCTTGCCGTGAGTGCCGGCCACCGCGAGCACCCAACGGCCTTGCAGCACATGATCCGCCAGCCATTGCGGGCCGGACACATAAGGCAAACCTTTATTGAGTACGTATTCGACCGCCGGGTTGCCACGGGACATGGCATTGCCGATCACCACCAGGTCCGGGACCGGGTCGAATTGCGACGGGTCGTAGCCTTGGGTCAGCTCGATGCCCTGGGCCTCGAGTTGCGTGCTCATGGGCGGATAGACGTTGGCGTCGGAGCCTGTCACGTGATGGCCCAGCTCTTTGGCCAGAACCGCCATCGAGCCCATGAACGTGCCGCAAATACCGAGAATATGAATGTGCATAGTCGACCTCGTAAAACATCGAGGCAGGTTAGCGCAGGGGGGCGAAAATCGCACCCTTTAGCTGAGGGCGTGACGTGCGATGCCGTGCCTGCGCAGCTTTCTATACAGCGTGTTGCGGCTGACGCCCAGTTGCTCCGCCGTGTGTGTCATGTGCCAACGTTGTTGCTGCAAAGCAGTGAGCAACGCCAGGCGCTCGGCGTCTTCCAGCGGTGACTCCTGCGTCTTGGCCTGCGCGACCGGCACGGGTCGGGCCTGACGAATCTGCGCGGGCAAATCCTCCAGGCCGACACGCCCTCCATCACACAGCGCCACCAGGGTGCGCAGTACCGTGCGCAACTGGCGGACGTTACCCGGCCAGGCAAACGCCAACAACGCCCCCTGCGCCGACGGGTCGAGAGCCACCGACTCGCCATTGGCCTCCTGGGCCAGCAGGAAATCCAATAACTGGGACTTATCGCTACGCTCGCGCAACGGCGGCAAGCCGACTTCCAGGCCATTGAGGCGGTAATACAAATCTTCGCGGAAGCTGCCGTCCTGCACGCGCTCCAGTAGATTGCGGTGGGTTGCGCTGATAATTCGCACATTCACCGCCTGGGGCTCGCCGCCGAGCGGCACCACCAGCCGATCCTCCAACACCCGTAATAGCCGGGTTTGCAGCGCCAGGGGCATGTCGCCGATTTCATCGAGGAACAAGGTGCCGCCGTCGGCTTGCTGCAATTTGCCTTGCATGCCTTCTTTGCGCGCACCGGTAAAGCTGCCGCCGCGATAGCCGAACAGCTCGCTCTCGATCAGGCTTTCCGGGATGGCCGCGCAGTTGAGCGCGACGAACGCCTTGTCGGCACGCTGGCTGGCCAGGTGCACCGCCTTGGCGAAGGCCTCTTTGCCGGAACCGGTTTCGCCATTGATCAACAGTGGCACATCACGCTCAAATACCCGCAGCGCCTTGCGAAAGTCCTGTTGCAACGCCGGATCGACCAGGCAGATGCCGGGCAACGGAGCAGGCTCGGGCTTGATGAACGGCGTCGGTGCGCTGCGTACTTGCCCACGTAATGCGGCAAACAGTTGTCGACCATCACGGGTGCGCAGCGGCCAACTGGCCGTGGCATTGGCGCTGGCGCGGCCGAGTAATTGATCCTGGGAACAGTCGAAAAACGCTTCCACCGGCTGCCCCAACAAGCCGCCGCGCATCTGGCCCAACAGGTTCAACGCGCTCTGATTGACCGCACAGATGCGCCCTTCTCCGTCAAAGGCCAACAACCCTTCGCTGAACAGCCCCACCGACTCGGCTTGCAAGTGAAAACGCAGCAGCCAGTGGTTCTCGAAATGACGCAGGAAGTAGCAACTCTCGATCATCTTCGCCGACAGGTTCACCAGCGCCATCGTGTGGAACTGGCTCTGGCGCGACACCGCTTCCCGCGCGGAGGACACATCCAGCACCGCCAGCAGATCCCCATGGGGATCGAACACCGGGCTCGCCGAGCAGGTCAGCCCGGTATGCCGGCCACGAAAGTGTTCATCACGATGAATGGTCAGGGATTGGCGTTCCACCAGGCAGGTACCGATGCCGTTGGTGCCCTCGCAGGCCTCACTCCAATCCGCGCCCAGCCACAACCCGGCGCGCTCGAAGATCTTGCGCTCGGACGGCGCGGTGACACAGTTGAGGATCACGCCGCGTGCATCCGTGAGCAACACCGCATGGCCGGCGCCCGAGAGCTGCTGATGCAGGCTGTTCATCTCGTTGCCGGCGATGTGCAGCACTTGTTGCAGGCGCTCGCGGCTTTCCAGCAAGCGACCATGTTCAAGCACAGTCGGTGCAATGGTTTGCGCAGGGTCGAGGTGGTAGTCCTCCAGACAACGCAGCCAGGAGCGGGCGATGGACGGATCGCTGGACGGGTCACGGCCATGCGCCACGGTGAGGACTTGCTGGGCATGGCGGCTGAAATGATCGTTGTGCATTTCTTATTATTCTCCCTGCGTGAGAACCACCAGCATCCCCCAGCCCTCCAGGCAATGCAATCCCGGAGCGACTCACCGGTCACAGGCTGTACCGTTTGTGGCACAAACTGTCACACCGGGTGTATCGAGCCTGCCACAGCAACGCCTTGCTACAAAGCCTAACCCCTTGATTTGCCTGGCCAGCAAGGCGGTGGCCCAACCTTTGCTCTACGCTTTATCAAGCGCTTGCTGCGCTGCGCTCCCAATAAACATAAAAGCCAGGAGATACCCACCATGCGTTACGCACACCCCGGTACTGAAGGCGCCATCGTTTCGTTCAAGGCCAAGTACGGCAACTACATCGGTGGCGAGTTCGTTGCGCCGGTCGATGGCAACTATTTCACCAACACCTCGCCGGTGAATGGCAAGGCAATCGCCGAATTCCCGCGCTCCACCGCCAAAGACATCGACAAGGCCCTGGACGCCGCCCATGCCGCCGCCGACGCCTGGGGCAAGACCTCGGCCCAGGACCGTTCGCTGGTCCTGCTGAAAATCGCCGACCGCATCGAACAGAACCTCGAACTGCTGGCCATCACCGAAACCTGGGACAACGGCAAGGCCGTGCGTGAAACCCTCAACGCCGACATCCCACTGGCCGCCGACCACTTCCGCTACTTCGCTGGCTGCATCCGCGCCCAGGAAGGCACCAGCGCCGAAATCAACGAACACACGGCGTCATACCACTTCCATGAACCACTGGGCGTGGTCGGCCAGATCATCCCGTGGAACTTCCCGATCCTGATGGCCGCGTGGAAACTCGCCCCGGCCCTGGCCGCCGGTAACTGCGTGGTGCTCAAGCCCGCCGAGCAAACCCCGCTGGGCATCACCGTGTTGCTGGAGGTGATCGGTGACCTGTTGCCACCTGGCGTGTTGAACGTGGTTCAAGGGTTCGGCAAAGAAGCCGGCGAAGCCCTGGCCACCAGCAAGCGCATCGCCAAGATCGCCTTCACTGGCTCGACGCCCGTGGGCTCGCACATCATGCATGCGGCGGCCGAGAACATCATTCCGTCGACCGTGGAATTGGGCGGCAAGTCGCCGAACATCTTCTTCGCCGACATCATGAAAGCCGAGCCGTCCTTTATTGAGAAAGCCGCCGAAGGGTTGGTGCTGGCGTTCTTCAACCAAGGCGAAGTGTGCACCTGCCCTTCCCGTGCGCTGGTGGAAGAGTCGATCTACGACGACTTCATGAAAGTCGTGATGAAGAAAATCGAGTCGATCAAACGCGGCGACCCGCTGGACACCGACACCATGGTCGGCGCCCAGGCGTCCGAGCAGCAGTTCGACAAGATCCTGTCCTACCTGGAAATCGCCAAAGGCGAAGGCGCGCAACTGCTGACCGGCGGCAAGGTCGAGAAGCTCACCGGCGACATGGCCGGCGGCTATTACATCCAGCCGACCCTGCTCAAGGGCACCAACGAAATGCGTGTGTTCCAGGAAGAAATCTTCGGCCCGGTGGTGAGCATCACCACCTTCAAGGACGAAGCTGAAGCACTGGCGATCGCCAACGACACTGAGTTCGGCCTGGGTGCCGGCGTGTGGACTCGCGACATCAACCGCGCCTACCGCATGGGCCGCGCGATCAAGGCGGGCCGCGTGTGGACCAACTGCTACCACCTGTACCCGGCGCATGCCGCGTTTGGCGGTTACAAAAAGTCCGGCGTGGGGCGTGAAACGCACAAGATGATGTTGGACCACTACCAGCAGACCAAGAACTTGCTGGTGAGTTACGACATTAATCCGCTGGGCTTCTTCTAACTGACATCCCGCTCTCACATTTGAAATGCAATTAAAAATGTGGGAGCGGGCTTGCTCGCGAAAGCGGTGTAACAGTCACTGATTTATTAACTGACCCACCGCTTTCGCGAGCAAGCCCGCTCCCACATTTAGATTTTCATAAGTACTTGCGAAGTGCATTCGGCACAAAGAGGCCGAGTTAAAAACAATAACAACGGAAGGTACTTTTCCATGTCTAGCGAACCTACAAGTTCATCTGTCGACTTCGAAAAAGTCGACTCCCAATACTTCCAACAACGCGAATTGAAAAAAGGTGCCGCCGGCTGGGTACTGCTGGTCGGCCTTGGCGTTGCCTATGTGATCTCCGGCGACTACGCCGGCTGGAACTTCGGCCTGGCCCAAGGTGGCTGGGGCGGGATGTTCCTTGCCACCTTGTTGATGGCCACCATGTACCTGTGCATGTGTTTTTCCCTGGCCGAACTGTCTTCCATGATTCCCACCGCTGGCGGCGGCTACGGTTTTGCGCGCAGCGCCTTTGGCCCTTGGGGCGGGTTCCTCACGGGCACCGCGATCCTGATCGAATACGCCATCGCCCCTGCCGCCATTGCAGTGTTTATCGGCGCGTATTGCGAGTCGCTGTTTGGCATTGGCGGCTGGATGATTTACCTGGCGTTCTACATCATCTTTATCGGCATCCACATCTTTGGCGTGGGTGAAGCCCTGAAGTTGATGTTCGTGATTACCGCCGTGGCTGCAATTGCCTTGGGCGTATTCCTGGTGGCGATGGTGCCGCACTTCAATGTCGCCAACCTGCTGGATATTCCGGTGACTGAAGCCAAGGGCGCCAGCACCTTCCTGCCGTTTGGCTATGTCGGTGTGTGGGCCGCAATTCCTTATGCCATCTGGTTCTTCCTGGCCGTAGAGGGTGTGCCCCTGGCCGCCGAAGAAACCAAGAACCCGAAACGCGACCTGCCGCGTGGCCTGATCGGCGCCATTGTGGTGCTGACCAGTTTTGCCCTGTTGATCCTGGTGATCGCACCGGGCGGCGCCGGCACTTACGCGCTGATCAAATCCGGCAACCCGCTGGTTGAAGCATTGGCGCTGTCCTACGGCGGTTCCACCTGGATGGGCAGCTTCGTCAACCTCGTCGGCCTTGCTGGCCTGATCGCGAGCTTTTTCTCGATCATCTACGCCTATTCGCGGCAGATTTTTGCGCTGTCCCGCGCCGGCTACCTGCCGCGCAAACTGTCCCAGACCAACAAAAGCAAGGCGCCAGTGTTGGCCTTGGTGATCCCCGGCATCATCGGCTTTGGCTTGTCGCTGACCGGCCAGGGTGACCTGCTGATTCTGGTGGCGGTGTTTGGCGCAACCATTTCCTACGTGCTGATGATGGCCGCGCATATCACCCTGCGCATCCGTCGCCCCAAAATGGACCGTCCATACCGCACACCTGGCGGCATTTTCACCTCCGGCGTTGCGCTGGTGCTGGCCTGTGTGGCCGTGGTGGCGGGCTTTCTGGTGGATCCGCGGGTGGTGATTGGCGCCGCGATCATCTATGGAGTATTAATTGCTTACTTTGCTTTCTACAGCCGGCATCACTTGGTAGCAGGCACGCCCGAAGAGGAATTCGCGGCGATCCAGGCCGCAGAGGCCGCCCTGCACTAACTGCCGTAAACCTCGACGCGGGCAGTTGCTCGCGTCGCCAAGGAGACACTGTATGGCAAGCTTTTCCCACGCGGTGGGTGTACAAACCTACCGCTTCGACAGCCTCAAGGACGTGATGGCCAAGGCCAGCCCCGCACGCTCCGGGGACTTCCTCGCCGGCGTCGCCGCACAGAACGACGGTGAGCGCGTGGCGGCGCAGATGGCGTTGGCAAATATCCCGTTGAAGCATTTCCTGCAAGAAGTGCTGATCCCCTACGAAAGCGACGAAGTCACCCGCCTGATCATCGACACCCACGATAAACAGGCGTTTGCCGCCGTCAGCCACCTGACCGTCGGCGGCCTGCGCGACTGGCTGCTCAGCGATGCGGCCGACGAACATTCCCTACGCGCCTTGGCGCCAGGGCTGACGCCAGAGATGGCCGCCGCCGTGTCAAAGATCATGCGCGTGCAGGACCTGGTACTGGTGGCGCAGAAGATCCGCGTGGTCACGCAATTTCGTGGCACCCTGGGCCTACGCGGCCGTTTATCCACACGCCTGCAACCCAACCATCCGACAGACGAACCGGCGGGCATTGCCGCGAGCATTCTGGATGGCCTGTTGTACGGCAATGGCGACGCCATGATCGGCATCAACCCGGCCACCGACAGCATCGCCTCAATCTGCGCCATGCTGGAGATGCTCGACGCGATCATCCAGCGCTACGAGATTCCGACCCAGGCCTGCGTGCTGACCCACGTCACCACCTCCATCGAGGCGATCAACCGTGGCGTGCCACTGGACCTGGTGTTCCAGTCGATCGCCGGCACCGAGGCGGCCAACGCCAGTTTCGGCATCAGCCTGAGCGTGCTGCAGGAAGGTTATGAAGCAGGGTTGAGCCTCAATCGCGGCACGTTGGGCCAGAATTTGATGTATTTCGAGACAGGCCAAGGCAGCGCCTTGTCGGCCAACGCGCACTTTGGCGTCGACCAGCAAACCTGCGAGACCCGCGCCTACGCGGTAGCCCGACATTTCAAGCCGTTTCTGGTGAATACCGTCGTAGGATTTATCGGCCCGGAGTACCTGTACAACGGCAAGCAGATCATCCGTGCCGGCCTCGAAGACCACTTCTGCGGCAAGCTGCTCGGCGTGCCGATGGGTTGCGACATCTGCTACACCAACCACGCCGAAGCCGACCAGGACGACATGGACACCCTGCTGACCCTGCTCGGCGTGGCCGGGATCAACTTCATCATGGGCATCCCCGGTTCCGACGACATCATGCTCAATTACCAGACCACCTCGTTCCACGACGCGCTATACGCCCGGCAAACATTGGGTTTAAAACCGGCGCCGGAGTTTGAACAGTGGCTGGCAAAAATGGGCATCTTCACGCAAGCCGACGGCAAGGTGCACTTCGGCAACAGCCTGCCACCGGCCTTTCGCCAAGCCTTGGCGCAACTGGGATGAAGGAGCCGCCTGTGCAACTCGACCTGCCTGACAACCCCTGGCTGGAACTGCGTCGCCTGACCCCGGCGCGCATTGCCCTGGGCCGAACCGGCACCAGCATTCCGACCAACGCGCAGTTGGACTTTCAATTTGCCCATGCCCAGGCGCGCGACGCGGTGCATCTGCCCTTCGACCATGCGGGCCTCAGCAGCCAGTTGGCGGAGCGCGGGCGTGACACGCTGCTGCTGCACAGCGCGGCTGCCGACCGCCACAGCTACCTGCAACGCCCGGATTTGGGGCGGCGCTTGAGCGATGATTCCGCCCAAGCGCTGCGCGATCACGCATCGGCCAATCCCGGCGGCGTCGACTTGGCCGTGGTGGTGGCCGATGGCTTATCCGCGCTGGCCGTGCATAAACACACCTTGCCGTTTCTGACGCGCATGGAGGAACAGACCCACGCTGAAGGCTGGTCGTTGTCGCCGGTCATTCTGGTGGAACAAGGCCGCGTCGCGGTGGCGGATGAAATCGGGCAATTGCTCGGCGCCAAGATGGTGGTGATCCTGATCGGCGAACGACCGGGGCTCAGTTCACCGGACAGCCTGGGGCTGTATTTCACCTACAACCCCAAGGTCGGCCTCACCGACGCCTATCGCAATTGCATCTCCAATGTGCGCCTGGAAGGCCTGAGCTATGGCATGGCGGCCCATCGTTTGCTGTACTTGATGCGAGAGGCGTGTCGTCGGCAGCTGTCGGGGGTCAATCTCAAGGACGAGGCGCAGGTCCAGACCATTGAATCGGATGATCCGGACCTGATGAAAGGCAATTTCCTGCTCAGTTCACCGGATGACTGATCGCTGCACGATTGCGCTTTTTCGCGCCATTAGGCAGCATCGAGTCACGGCCGCTTGTGTGGTCATCCCCCATTTGGAAGTTGAGGCCTGGCATGCGGATTACTCAAGCGACCCTGGAACACCTGGACCTGTTGACCCCGTTGTTCGTCAAATACCGCGAGTTCTACGGGGCCTTGCCCTTCCCGGATTCATCGCGGGACTTCCTGGAAAAGCGCCTGCGCCGCAAGGAATCGGTGATTTACCTGGCCCTGGCAGATGATGACGACAAAAAACTATTGGGCTTTTGCCAGCTGTACCCGAGCTTTTCGTCGTTGTCGCTCAAGCGGGTGTGGATCCTCAATGACATCTACGTGGCTGAAGACGCACGCCGGCAACTGGTGGCGGACAACCTGATGCGCACGGCGAAAAAGATGGCCAAGGAGACCCATGCGGTGCGGCTGCGGGTGTCGACCAGCAGCGACAATGAAGTGGCACAGAAGACCTACGAGTCGATTGGGTTTCGCGAAGACACGGAGTTCAAGAACTACACACTGCCCATCAGCGAAGACTGAGCCCCGACAACACCAAAAATCCCTTGTGGGAGCGGGCTTGCTCGCGAAGGCGGTGGGTCAGTTATAAATAGTCTGACTGACCCACCGCCTTCGCGAGCAAGCCCGCTCCCACATTTAGATCGTGTACGCCAGAGAAACCACGACATCCCCCGCTACAAAACCAACACGCTTTTCACCTCTCAATCCGTATAATGCGGACCTTTCAGGGTTGTAAGAATTGCGGCATACACTTGTAGCCTTATTACCCGAGCTTCCGCACAGGCCTGCTGAGCCGGGCCATTCACACAGGTGCCATCCATGGATTTCAACCCGCTTGACCTTATCCTGCATCTCGACGTCTACCTCGACCTGCTGGTAACCAATTACGGTCCGTGGATCTACGCCATTCTGTTTCTGGTCATCTTTTGCGAAACCGGCCTGGTGGTCATGCCGTTCCTGCCGGGTGACTCGTTGCTGTTCATTGCCGGCGCCGTGGCCGCAGGCGGTGGCATGGACCCGGTGCTGCTCGGCGGCCTGTTGATGCTGGCGGCGATCCTGGGCGACAGCACCAACTACGTCATCGGGCGAACGGTCGGCGAACGCTTGTTCAACAACCCGAACTCGAAAATCTTCCGTCGCGACTACCTGCAAAAAACCCACGATTTCTACGACAAGCACGGTGGCAAAACCGTGACCCTGGCGCGTTTCCTGCCCATCCTGCGCACCTTCGCACCATTCGTGGCCGGTATCGCCAAGATGCCTTACCCACGCTTCTTCGGCTTCAGCGTATTCGGCACCATCCTCTGGGTCGGCGGCCTGGTGACCCTGGGTTACTTCTTCGGCAACGTGCCCTTTATCAAGAAAAACCTGTCGCTGCTGGTGGTGTTCATCATCCTGCTGTCCCTGGTGCCGATGATCATTGGTGTGTTCCGCAGCCGTTTTGGCCGCGCATCCTCCGAAGCCAAGCCGCAGTAACCGCATATGTGGTCCCTCAGCGCCTGGCGTCGCCGGCGCTTGCTGGCCAAGCACCCGATTGCCGATGACACCTGGCAGCGGGTGCGCCATCACCTGACCTTCCTCGACGGCATCAGCGCCGAGCAGGACCAGTGGTTGCGCGAAGCCTGCGTGGTGTTCCTCGCCGAAAAACACCTGACCGCCCTGCCCGGCGTCGAGCTGCACCAGGAACAACGCCTGCTGCTCGCCGCCCAGGCGCAATTGCCGCTGATGAACCTGGACGACCTCGACTGGTATCAGGGCTTCCATGAAATCGTGCTGTACCCCGACGACTTCGTCAGCCCGCAGCGCCATCGCGACAGCAGCGGCATCGAGCACGAATGGGACGGCGAACACAGCGGCGAAGCCTGGCAACAGGGCCCGGTGATCCTCGCCTGGCCCGGCGTGCTGGCCAGTGGCAACTGGGAAGGCTACAACCTGGTCATCCACGAACTGGCGCACAAGCTCGACATGCTCAATGGCGACGCCAACGGCCTGCCGCCGCTGCACAACGACATGCGCGTGCAGGAATGGGCCAGCGTGATGCAGACCGCCTACGACGACCTCAATCGCCAACTCGACGCCAACCCGGACGCCGAGACCGAGATCGACCCCTACGCCGCCGAAAACCCGGCTGAATTCTTTGCCGTCACCAGCGAATATTTTTTCAGCGCCCCGGATTTACTGGTCAGCCATTATCCGCAGGTGTACGCCCAACTCAGCCGCTTTTATCGCCAGGATCCCTTGGCCCGCCTCACCCAACTGCAAGCCAGCGACCCGCGTTATCAGCGACAAGGCGAATGACCGTACGACGTCTGGCGCATGGCATCGGCGTCAGAATGTGCCTATAATCGCCGCCACTTTTAGGCCAATCCGGCCATGTTTCATGGCCAATTAACGGGGGCAACGCCCAATGAGCTACAGCAAGATTCCGGCTGGCAAAGACCTGCCGAACGACATCTACGTCGCCATCGAGATTCCGGCCAACCACGCGCCGATCAAATACGAAATCGACAAAGACAGCGACTGCCTGTTCGTTGACCGTTTCATGGCCACCCCGATGTTCTACCCGGCCAACTACGGTTTCATCCCTAACACCCTGGCCGACGACGGTGACCCCCTCGACGTGCTGGTCGTAACCCCTTACCCGGTTACCCCTGGCTCGGTGATCCGCGCGCGTCCAGTCGGCATCCTGAACATGACCGACGACGGCGGCGGCGATGCCAAAGTCATCGCAGTGCCACACGACAAGCTGTCCCAGCTGTACGTGGACGTGAAGGAATACACCGACCTGCCGCCGCTGTTGCTGGAGCAGATCAAACACTTCTTCGAGAACTACAAAGACCTCGAAAAAGGCAAATGGGTGAAGATCGACGGTTGGGGCAACGCAGACGCCGCCCGTGCCGAGATCCTGAAGTCGGTCGCTGCCTACAAAGGCTGATACCCGCTCCTCATTGCCTCGGCAATTGAAAAAGCCCCGATCATTCGGGGCTTTTTTTGTGGGGAAAATTAAACGACAAGTTCAATTTTTTATAGCAAATGTTTAATTTCGGCATTAATCCGAAGTATCAGGCTACAACTAAGCAAAGACCTACATGAGCAACTCAACGCATGGTTTATTTGATCTGTTTTCCCGGTCAGTAAGCTTTGTGTTTATGAATACATCAGGTGATCGTTTAAAAGCGCTACTGCGGGAAGTCCATCTTTCCGCCTCCGACTTCGCCAAGAACCGCGGCGTCACGCCTCAACACGTGAACAACTGGTTCAAGCGCGGTGTACCCATGGGCCGACTCAACGAGATCGCAGAACTGCTGTGCATCTCCAGCCGTTGGCTGCGCACCGGCGAAGGCCCCAAACACCCACCGGCCAACTTCCTGCTGGAAGGCCCGACCACCCGTAAAGGACTGCCCACCATCCGCGAAGGAAGCGGCAAATACCTCACAGGCCCCGCCTGTCTCCCAGAAAAAATCGACGTGGAGATCGACCTCCACCCCTCATTCACCTCCACCGAACGCATCCGCGTCACCCTGCACACCCTCCAAGCCCTCAACGTCAACCCCGAGCGCGCCCTGGGCGCCTACATGGTCGACAACAGCATGATCGACATCATCCAACAAGGCGCCACCCTCGCCATCGACCGAGGCCGCACGCAAATCATCGACGGCGAGATCTATGCCGTCGAACACGACGGCATGCTGCGCATCAAATACCTCTACAACCGACCCGGCGGCGGATTGCGCATGCGTAGCCACAATGCCAACGAGCATCCGGACGAGTACCTTACGTACGAGCAACGGTTCGAGCAGAACTTCCAAATTGTGGGTTGGGTGTTCTGGTGGTCCACCCTGAATAACCGCCGCCCGCCCGTACCGCTGGATGAGCATTTGTTGGGTTGGGAAGGCTCTAAATCGGATCCAGAGGTGGGCAACTGAGGTGAATGTGGGTATCATGCGCCGCACATTTGGCAGGGGGTGGCGAAGGCTATCCACCCTGCTCGGCGATGCGGAGGAGTTCCCGCTGATGCCCCTACTATTCAGCCCGACGCAATGTGGGCTGAGCGATTTGAAGGCTGGTGAGGTTTGTCAAAAACAAGCTGAAGCAGTCCCCGAGAAGCCGGCCACAAGCCGGCTTTTTAATGCCTGTAAGAAACCCAAGTCAATTGCCCAACAGGCTGTTGGACAATTGAATGACCCAAAGCGGGCGGCTTAGCTAGACTGCATACACTCCACCGCCCGATCCGCCACCATCTTCGCCATCTCCACTAAATGCATCACCGCTCTCTGTGACGCACCCAGCGGTTCCCCAAGTACCTGCGACGTAGCCACCGCACACTGCAGCAACTCCGCCACACGCACCCAGGCATCCTCAAAGCTCAGTTCTTCATTAACAACAAAAGGGTTGGTTGCACGCGATGAACGTGAATCCGAATAAACGTTATCCATAGCAAAACCTCTAGCGGTAAGTGAATACCACCGTCCTTTCGCGACTAAACGAGCAGAGGTGGCGGCTGTACGCAGGTTAGTCGACCGGCCGCTAGGCACCGGCGCACCCGGAGGTGCCCTGCGCACAGCCACCATAAAGTGCAGGTGAGAAGACACCTGTCTTTGGGATGGCGCGTGCGCCTAGCGAGGTCCGGGCGACTAAACCCGATCACTGAATAATCCAGTGACGACCCGCAGCCTAGACACGCACTCCCGCTGGCGCAATGCGCTTGGGATTCTCTCGGAAACGTCCTTCAAATGAAAGAGACTGATACTGCTGGCCCTCAAACCATTGTCACCCCTGAGTTGACGGTATTACCGGTTTCACCCGATTTATCCCCCAGGCTCCACCCATTAATCTGTGCCCATGTTGAACGCAACGCCCAACCAACCTAAACAAAAAAGGATTCAACCATGAGCACTGCAACCTACAACCGCCTCAACAAAGACGACGCCATTGTTCTGCTGGTCGACCACCAGACCGGCCTGATTTCCCTGGTGCAGGACTTCTCGCCCAACGAGTTCAAGAACAACGTGCTGGCCCTGGCCGACCTGGCCAAGTTCTTCAACCTACCGACCATCCTCACCACCAGCTTCGAGCAAGGCCCGAATGGCCCGCTGGTGCCAGAGTTGAAAGAGATGTTCCCGGACGCGCCGTATATCGCCCGCCCAGGTCAGATCAATGCATGGGACAACGAAGACTTCGTCAAGGCAATCAAGGCGACCGGCCGTAAGCAGATCATCATTGCCGGTGTGGTCACGGATGTGTGCGTAGCGTTCCCGACCCTGTCGGCGCTGGCGGAAGGGTTTGAGGTGTTTGTGGTGACCGATGCATCGGGCACGTTCAATACCACGGTGCAGCAGGCGGCGTGGAGCCGGATGACGCAAGCGGGTGCTCAGTTGATGAACTGGTTCTCGGTGGCGTGTGAGTTGCACCGCGACTGGCGCAACGATATCGAAGGCCTGGGGAACCTGTTGTCCCAGCGCATTCCCAACTATCGCAACTTGATGAATGGTTACTCGGCGTTGACGGCGCGTAAGGACTAACTCAACTGCTGCACACACTAAGCCTGCCTTAAAACGCAGGCTTTTTTGGTTAACTAGCAATGCGCCATTAGCACACTCGCCCTAATTGTGACGGCACCGCCTCGCCACTAAAGTCCTTCGCTTATTTCGAGCCTCAAGGAAGGACGCTATTGAATACCTTAACCAAAGTCGGGCGCTGCCTGGCACTGCTGCCCGTCTTGCTGATCAGCACAACGTCGGTATTGGCCGATGAAGAAACACCGATCGGCGACTGGTCGATCATCTACGGCAGCGGCCGCGCCCATAAAAACGTGATGTATGTGGCCGACCGTACCTCCGTGGTGCCCTCGAACCACAACAAGGGCGCGAAGCTGGTGGCCGTCACGGTGGTGTATGAAGAACCGGGCAAGCCGATGATCGATGTGTACAACATTGAAGTGCAGTGCTCCACGCGCAAGGTGCGCTTGCTCAATGGGCAGTCGGTCGCGCCATTTTCCTACACCCTCACGCACTTGAAGGTCTCCAATACGTGGCAGACGCCGAAGGAGTTCTGGCTCGACCGCACGCTCGCGTATGTCTGCGAACCGGGCAAGAGCAAGGACACCATCGCCATGGGCAAGATGACCCACCTGCAGATGATCCAGACCACCAAAGCGATGTTCCAGCAATTGGGGCCGACTCAGGAGAAGAGCCAGATGATCGATGACCTCGACGACATGCTGGGCAACAAACGCTGAGCCACACTCACCGACAAGAAGGATTCACCATGCCTACATGGACAAGGCGGTTACTGGCTGGGCTCTTGTTGCCTGCGGTGCTGCTTATCAATGGGTGCCACCTGATTGCACAATCGCGATGGGAAGGCCGTGACGTGCAAGAGGCGCTGGATTTGTTCGGCAAACCCGACTCGATGAAGAAGCAAAATGCGCCCAATGGCGACACGCAGGTGGTGATGACTTGGCACAAGTCCTCTTCATGGACGACCACTGAAGCCGCCGGGACTTCAATGAATCACACCGGAAACGGGATGGTGTACACCGAGTATTACCAGCAGGTCGGGCACAGTTCGGATTGCAAGCTGGAAGCCACGGTGGATAAGACGAAGAAAATCGTGCTGTTCAGGATTGAGGATGGCCGGATCCTGCATGGCAAGTGCCTGAATGTGCCATTTGTGCCTGGGTATATTCCGCCGGGGTTTTGAGGCTGTCAGTCGGTTTTAACCCGCCAGCTCCCGCTCGATCTGCTCGATGCTTGGCAAGCTGGTTCGCAGTTCTGCGGGCAACGACTCAACCAGTTGATATTCCGCCACGCCAATCGGTCGGTTGTTATCGCGCAACGCATATTCGGCGACGACTTCGTTCTTGCTCTTGCACAACAGCAGGCCGATGGTGGGCCCATCTTGTGGATGTTTAAGCTGGGCATCGACGGCAGCCAGATAAAAGCTCAGCTTCCCCAGATGCTCGGGTTTGAACTTGCCGGCTTTCAGTTCGATGACCACGTAGCAGCGTAGCTTCACGTGATAGAACAGCAGATCGACAAAGAACTCATCGCCTCCGACATCCAGCAGTACTTGCTGGCCGACAAAGGCGAAACCGGCGCCCAGCTCCAACAAAAAGTCGGTGACGTGCTTGATCAAGGCGTTTTCTATGTCGCGCTCCTGCGCGTCCAGCGCCAGGCTGAGAAAGTCAAAACGGTAAGGGTCTTTCAGCGACTCACGCGTCAGGTCGGATTGCGGTTTGGGCAGGTGGGTCTCGAAGTTGCTGACGGCCTTGCCACTGCGTTCCAGCAGGCGGTTTTCGATTTGTATCACCAGCGAGTTACGCGACCAGTTGTTTTCAATTGCCTGGGTGATGTACCAGCGGCGGGTTTCGGGGCCGGGAAGTTTGTCCAGTAATGCCAGATGGTGGTACCAAGGCAATTGTGCAAGCACCTCTTGCACAAATTCAGCATCTGGCCACGCCTCGGCAAAAGCCCGCATGTACTTGAGATTACGTGGCGAAAAACCCTTCATTCGTGGAAAGGCCGCACGCAAATCCTGGGCAAGTCGATCTATGACTTTGCTGCCCCAGCCCTGCTCCGCCTGGCGGGTCAAAATGTCGTGGCCAATCTGCCAGTAGAGCAACACCAATTCCCGATTCACTGCCAGTGTTGCGCGCTGCTGCGCCGCATGAATACGGCCTTTCAGGTCGGTCAGCCAGTCACTGTAGCCCGCCGGTGGTGTGGTCAAGCCGATACAGGGTTCGCTCATGCCATTTCACTCTGGAGTTTTGAGGCAGGCTAGTCAGGCGCATTGACTGTCACAAGGGGCGAAGCGCGTTCCAGGAAGGACCTTTCAATCACTACAGAAACGTCGTGCTGGCCATTGCGGACTACTGACTTGACTCTCCCCTATACAGCAGCCTTTAACCTGAAACGCCCTGTTCAGGACCTCCCCCATGACCCCGCGTACCCTGGTGATCCTAGGCCACCCCTCCCGTTCCAGCTTTTGTTCAGCCCTTGCCGAAACCTACATCCAGGCCGCAAAAACCGCCGGCCATGAAGTACGTGTCCTACGCTTGGGCGACTTGGCATTCGACCCCGTGCTTCATCATGGTTACACCCAGATTCAGCCGCTGGAACCCGACCTGCTCAGCGCGCAATCCGACATTCTCTGGGCTACTCACCTGACCTTTGTTTTCCCGATCTGGTGGGGTGGCATCCCGGCGTTAATGAAGGGCTTTATCGACCGAATCTTCCTACCCGGTTTTGCCTTCAAATACCGCGCGGGCAAGGCATTCCCTGACAAACTGCTTCACGGCCGAACGGCACATTTACTGGTGACCCTGGACACGCCGCCATGGTATTACCGCTGGTTCTATCGCATGCCGGGCATTCACCAGATGCGCAAGACCACGCTGGGGCTTTGTGGTGTCAAGACTGCAAAGACGCTGCTGTTCGGGCCGGTGCTGGGCTCCACGGCGGCGCAGCGGGATACATGGCTGAAACAGGCCGGCGCTTTAACGGAGAAAAGGAGTTTTCATGTACATCGGCAAAGCCGCGCAGTTGTCGGGCACGACCATCAAGGCGATTCGTCACTATGAGGCAATCGGGCTGCTGCCTGCGCCACAGCGTCAGGGCCAGTACCGGGTCTATTCGGCGCAGAGCGTTGAGCTGCTGATGTTTATCAAGTGCGCGCAGCAATTGGGGTTCAAGCTCAAGGAGTTGCAGGAAATTCTTTCCGGCCACGTAGGCGATGCATTGCCTTGGGAGCGGGCGGATCAGGCAATCGCAGACAAGAAGCAGGAACTGGCCCTGAAAATTGCCGCGCTACAGGAAATGCACGTGGGATTGCAGACATTTGAAACACAGTTGAAAACATCACAAGAACAATGCTCGTTAATGGCGCAAAGATCCTGACCGGCGGTGAGCCGAATAAAATAGCTATTCGGCTCATTTGATGAGCCGAATAGGGCGTTTATTCGGCTCACAGCCTGAACACCATCCCCCACTCATTTGCCCAGAATCCCCATGTCTGCTAGTGTCGCGCCGGTTTACCGTCTACCGGAATAGCCGCCATGGCCCGCAAAAAAGTTGCACTCGATTTCGAACAATCCCTCGCCGACCTGCAAACCCTGGTTGAGCGTCTGGAGAACGGCGAGTTGTCGCTGGAAGACTCGTTGACAGCGTTTGAGCAAGGTATCGGCCTGACCCGCGACTGCCAGAGCGCGCTCGCGCAGGCAGAGCAGAAGGTACAAGTGCTGCTGGAACGCGACGGGGAGTTGGCCGAAGAACCTTTCGATGCGGAACAGCCGGAATGATCGACGCGTATCAGGCCAGTAGCCAAGCCCGGGTCAACGCGGCCTTGGAACCCTTGTTTGTTGCGCCAAGCCCCGAACTCAAGCGTCTTTACGAAGCCATGCGCTATAGCGTGATGAATGGCGGCAAGCGTGTGCGCCCGTTGCTGGCGTATGCAGCGTGTGAAGCCTTGGGCGCAACCGCCGAACAGGCGAATGGCGCGGCCTGTGCGGTGGAGTTGATCCACGCCTATTCCCTGGTGCATGACGACTTGCCGGCGATGGACGACGACGATCTGCGTCGCGGCCAGCCGACCACCCACAAAGCCTTTGATGAAGCCTGCGCGATCCTCGCCGGTGACGGCCTGCAAAGCCTGGCGTTCAGCGCACTGCTGGACCCGACGCTGAGCAGCGTGAATGCCGAGATCCGCTTGCGCATGGTCACGGCGCTGGCCGTGGCGGCAGGCCCGGCCGGTATGGTCGGCGGCCAGGCCATCGACTTGGGTTCGGTCGGCCAGAAGCTCGATCAACAAGCATTGGAATATATGCACCGCCACAAGACCGGCGCCTTGATTGAAGCCGCCGTGCACTTGGGCGCGCTGGCCAGTGGGCGTGCCGAAGCCGCTCAACTGGCGGCGTTGAAGACCTACGCGCTGGCCATCGGCTTGGCGTTCCAGGTGCAGGACGACATTCTCGACGTAGAAAGTGACACGGCCACCCTGGGCAAACGCCAAGGCGCCGATATTGCACGGGATAAACCGACGTACCCTGCGTTGCTCGGGCTGGAAGCGGCCAAGGCCTACGCCCTGGAACTGCGTGACCAGGCCCTGGACGCCCTGCGACCTTTCGACGCGGCAGCCGAGCCACTGCGTGACTTGGCGCGGTATATCGTCGAACGCCGGCACTGATAACGGCGGCCATTGCGGCCGCATATCGGCCAAGTTCAGCGCTCTGCGTGGGCAGTTCGCGATGCTTGAGGTAAACTGCCGCCTCTTCTATACCTATAACGATTCGCCTGATGCCCACGACGTTTCAAGAGATTCCCCGCAAGCGCCCGTCCACGCCCCTGCTTGACCGTGCTGTCACGCCGGCCGGCCTGCGTCGACTGGGTGAAGCCGAGCTGGAAACCCTGGCCGATGAGTTGCGCCTGGAATTGCTCTACACGGTCGGCCAGACCGGTGGGCATTTTGGTGCCGGCCTGGGCGTCATCGAGCTGACCATCGCCCTGCATTACGTGTTCGATACCCCGGATGACCGGCTGGTGTGGGACGTGGGCCATCAGGCGTATCCGCACAAGATCCTCACCGGTCGCCGCGAGCAGATGGGCACCCTGCGCCAGAAGGACGGCATTGCCGCCTTCCCGCGCCGCGCCGAGAGCGAGTACGACACCTTTGGCGTCGGCCACTCCAGCACCTCCATCAGCGCCGCGCTGGGCATGGCGATTGCCGCCCGCCTGCAAGGCAGCGATCGCAAGGCGATTGCGGTGATTGGTGATGGCGCGTTGACCGCCGGCATGGCTTTCGAAGCGCTCAACCATGCGCCGGAAGTGGACGCCAACATGTTGGTGATCCTCAACGACAACGACATGTCGATCTCGCGCAATGTCGGTGGCCTGTCCAATTACCTGGCAAAAATCCTCTCCAGCCGCACCTACGCCAGCATGCGCGAAGGCAGCAAGAAGGTGCTCTCGCGTCTGCCTGGCGCGTGGGAAATTGCCCGCCGTACCGAAGAATATGCCAAGGGCATGCTGGTACCCGGCACCCTGTTCGAAGAGCTGGGCTGGAACTACATCGGCCCGATCGACGGCCACGACCTGCCCACCCTGATCGCCACGCTGCGCAACATGCGTGACCTCAAGGGCCCGCAGTTCCTGCATATCGTCACCAAGAAAGGCAAAGGCTTCGCCCCGGCGGAAGTCGACCCGATCGGCTACCACGCCATCACCAAGCTGGAACCGCTGGACGCGCCTGCCGCCGCGCCGAAAAAGGCAAGCGGGCCAAAGTATTCCGGTGTGTTCGGCGAGTGGCTGTGTGACATGGCCGCCGCCGACCCACGCCTGGTGGGCATTACCCCGGCGATGAAGGAAGGCTCCGACCTGGTCGCGTTCAGCGAGCGTTTCCCGCTGCGCTACTTCGATGTGGCGATTGCCGAACAGCACGCGGTGACCTTCGCCGCCGGCATGGCCTGTGAAGGCGCCAAGCCGGTGGTGGCGATCTACTCCACGTTCCTGCAACGCGGGTATGACCAATTGGTGCATGACGTCGCGGTACAGAACCTCGACGTGCTGTTCGCCATCGACCGCGCTGGCTTGGTGGGCGAAGACGGCCCGACTCACGCTGGCAGCTTCGACTTGTCCTACCTGCGCTGCATCCCCGGCATGCTGGTGATGACGCCGAGCGACGAGAACGAACTGCGCAAGATGCTCAGCACCGGCCACCTGTACAACGGCCCGGCCGCCGTGCGCTATCCGCGCGGTAATGGCCCGAATGCCGTGATCGAGAAAGACCTTGAGCCTATCGAGATCGGCAAGGGCATCGTGCGTCGTCAAGGCAGCAAGACTGCGTTCCTGGTGTTCGGCGTGCAGCTGGCCGAAGCGCTGAAGGTGGCCGAGAAGATCGACGCCACCGTGGTCGACATGCGCTTCGTCAAACCCCTGGATGAAGCGTTGGTGCGTGAGATTGCCGGCAGCCATGAGCTGCTGGTGACCGTCGAAGAAAACGCCATCATGGGCGGTGCCGGCGCGGCCGTCAGCGAGTTCCTGGCGCGGGAGAACATCCTCAAGTCGGTGCTGCACCTGGGCCTGCCTGATGTGTACGTCGAACACGCCAAGCCGGCGCAGATGCTGGCCGAATGCGGGCTGGATGAAGCCGGTATCGAGGCATCGGTTCGCGAGCGCATGGCGTTGCTCGGCCTGTAACCCACGAAAGGTGGGAGCCTGCTCCCACCTTTGCTATGGATAGCCATGAAAAGCCTGCGCTTCGCCCTGCCCCTGCTGCTTTTGCCCGCCACTGATTTGCTCGCCGAGACGTTTGAGCGCGACGACGCTCTGAAACTCCCCAACGTAGTCATCAGCGCCAACCGCCAGGTCCAGGCCCGCAACGATAGCAGCGCCGCCAACACCATCTTCACCCGCGACGACATCGACCGCCTGCAACCTACCAGCGTGACGGACCTGCTCAGCCGCGTCCCGGGTGTGCAGGTCGCGCCGACCGGCGGCCGTGGCAGCCTGCCGGGGATTTATATCCGTGGCACCAAGTCCGCACAAAGCCTGGTGTTGGTGGACGGCCAGCGCATCGCCAATACCACCTCCGGCGACAGCGGCCTGCAGTACCTGAACGTCGACCAGATTGAACGGGTGGAAGTGCTGCGCGGCTCCCGCTCGGTGATCTATGGCAGCGATGCGATTGGCGGGGTGATCCAGGTATTTACCCGGCGTAATGCCGAGCAGGGCCTACAGCCGCGCCTGAAAGTGGGCTTTGGCAGCCACCAAACGTGGGAGCGCAGCGTCGGCCTGTCCGGTGCCGATGAACGCACACGTTTCAACCTCGGCGCGAGCCTGGATGAGACCGCCGGCATCAACTCGACACACACTTCGTTCCCCAGCGATGGCGACCATGACGCCTACCGCAACCAGTCCCTCAGCCTGAACCTCAGCCACGCCTTCAGCGATGAGTTGGAAGCCGGTTTCAATCTGTTGGATAACCGTGGCAAGTCGGAGTACGACAACAGCTTCGGCCGCTACGACGTCGCCACCGGGCAAACCGGTGGGCAAAAGCCCTACACCGACTACACCCTGAGCAGCGCCAGCGGTTACCTGGATGCCAAGCTCAACGAGCGCTGGCATTCGCGCCTGGAACTGGGCCACAGCGAGAACCGCGATACCAAGCGCGACACCCTCAGTGACGATTTCAGCGTGTTCAACACCTACCGCGACTCGGTCAACTGGCAGAACGATCTGACACTCAATGACCAGAACAGCCTGATACTCGGCGGCGACTGGTATGAAGACCGCCTCCATGGCTCTACCACCTTTACCGAGAACAGTCGCTGGAACCGCGCCGCCTTTGTGCAGCATCGCTTCCACGGCGAAGGGTTCTCCACCGAGCTGGGCCTGCGGCGTGACCAGAACCAACAGTTCGGCGGGCAGAACAGCTGGAGCGGCACCCTGACCTTGCCCGTCAACCCGGACAATGAACTGCTGCTCAGCTACAGCGAGGGCTTCCGCGCCCCGACCTTCAATGACCTGTATTACCCGGACGAATACGGCTTCAAGAACAGCAACCCGGACCTGAAGCCCGAAACCTCGAAAAGCTACGAGATGCAATGGCGCAGCCAACTCAGCAACACCAGCCGCCTGGAAGCTTCGCTGTATCGCACCGATATCCAGGATGCAATCGTGTTCGGCAGCGACGGCCCGCAAAACGTCAGTTCGGCGCGCATCAACGGTTTCGAGGCAGCACTCAAGCAGGAGCTGTTCGGCTGGGAAAGCAGCCTGGGACTGGCGATGATTGATCCACGAGACCGCGATTCCGGGCGTACGTTGGCACGTCGCGCCAGGCGCACGGTGAGCCTGGACCTGGATCGCCAGTTCGACCAATTCGGCGTCGGCGCCAGCTGGCAGGCGGTCAGCAGCAGCTACGACGACCCGAAGAACCAGCAGCCGTTGGGAGGCTATGGGTTGCTCGGGTTGCGCGCCAGTTGGGCGGTGAACCGTGAAATCGTGCTGAACATGAAGGTCGATAACCTCCTGGACAAAGCCTACAGCCGCGCGCTGTATCAGTATCAAGGCCAGCAATATGGCTACCGGGAAGAGGGCCGTGCGCTGATGGTCGGCGTGACCTGGACGCCGGACCTCTAGCGAGGCGCGATCACCTCACACAACCGCGCCACCGCCTCCAACATCTGCCCGCTCGGACGCTCCAGGCCTTTATCCGGCACCACGCGCACCCGTTCCGCCATCGCCGGCCAGACCTTCCAGGCCTCCTTCTGCGCTTGATCCCCGACCAGAATCAATTCGGGATCACGCTGCAACACCGATTCAATGCTCACCTGCGGCGCGGGCAACTTGAGGTCATCGAACACATTACGCGCGCCGCACACACTCAACGCATCGCTGATGATCTGCCCGCCGCCCACGGTATACAGCGGCTGGTTCCACACTTGGTAAAACACGCGCAATGGCTCGGCACGCTGATAGCGCTGACGCAGCTCCGCCAGGCGTTGGCGTAGCTGCGCGGCCAGTTGCCGGCCGGCTTCAGCACGGCCCAATTGCTCGGCAATGGCCTGGACCTGGGTAGTGAGTTGTTCAAGGCTATGGGGTTCAGCGACGTAGACCGGGATGTTCAGGCGCTGCAACTGCTCACGCTGGGCTGGGCCGACACTGCCGGGCCACAGCAGGATCAAGTCGGGCTTGAGGCTGAGCAGGCGTTCCATGTCCAATTGGCCGTAATGCCCCACGGACGCCACGTGCGCCAGGGCAGCCGGGCGCTCGCCGCCGTCGAGCACACCCACCAGCACGTCGGCGGCGCCCAGTTCAGCAACGATTTCAGACAGGGACGGCGCCAGGCTGACCACCCGCTCGGCCGCCAATGCCTGGGCACTCAACGCCAGCAGCAGGACCGCCAGCCAAGCACGCTTCATCCCAGTTGACGGGGGATGCGGTAGAGGTAGAACAGCACCAGCGTCGACAGTGCCAGCAGGAACAGCGGCACCGCCTCCAGGCCGACGAACACCGCCAGCGCGCCGATCCAGGCCGGAACCGCCGCCACCAGCAACGCCGTACGCCGACGGGCCGCCAGGGTGATCCAGGCAGCCGGTTCTTCGGGGGTATCGAGGGCTTTGGAGGTAGCGATCAACGCGTGTTTATAGCCGTTGAAGTAACGCAGGCTGAGAAACATCGAGGCCACGCCGGCAATGAAGAACGGCATGGCCAGCACTGGCAGCAAGGATTCGGCTTGGCCGAACACCAGGTTGATCACAAACAGGGGCAGCAGCGCCAGGGCCAGGTACTGCCACCAGTTGAAGGACAGTCGCCGTTTCACCTGGCCACGGGTCACGCGCGGTCGACCTCGCCTTGGTGCTCGTTGCCCATCATGTGGTCGAGCTTGCTGGCCTTGGTGGCCAGGTAGAGTTTGTTGTGCGGGTTGTGCCCGGTGTGCAGCGGCACGCGCTCAGCCACGGTGATGCCCATCTCGGTCAAGGCTTTGACCTTGCGTGGGTTGTTGGTCATCAAGCGCAGGGATTTGACGCCCAAGTGCTCCAGCATCGGCAGGCAGATCGCGTAGTCACGCTGGTCGGCGGCGAAACCCAGGCGCTCGTTGGCCTCGACGGTATCGGCGCCGCCGTCTTGCAGCTCGTAGGCGCGGATCTTGTTCATCAGGCCAATGCCACGGCCTTCCTGACGCAGGTACAGCAACACGCCACGGCCTTCACGGGCGATGGCCCGCATGGCAGCTTCCAGTTGCGAACCGCAATCGCAACGCTGACTGAACAGCGCATCGCCGGTCAGGCATTCGGAATGCACACGACCCAGCACTGGCGCGCCATCCGCGATATCGCCCAGGCTCAGCACAACGTGCTCGCGCCCGGTGGCTTCTTCGAGGAAGCCGTTCATGGTGAACGTGGCAAAAGGGGTAGGCAGCTTGGAAGCGGCGACGAAAACGACGGGCACCGTGTGCTCCTGATTTCAGTTTTTACGATGGCGGCCATTGTAACAGCAGGTTCCTACAGACGCTTAAGCTGAATTATCGCTGATAAAGATCAATAGGTTCGATTGGCCTTCGCCTTGGTTCTATGCAGGTCAGAACGGATACGGCTGTTTCCAGTGCTCGAAAATCGCCTTTAACTCGCCGCTTTTCACCAGCGCCGCCATGCGCTGGTCGAACACGACCATCAAGGCGCGACCTCGTTCGTTATCGGCAAACCCGATATAGAGCGGCAGTTCGGCGATGTGGGTCAGTGTGAACTTGGACGGGTCATCCGCCTGATTCAGCACGTACTTGGCCTCGGTCAGCGCATCGATGTAGAAGTCGGCCCGCGCGTGTTGCAGCATCGGCAAAATACCGTCGCGGCGCTCGATCTGGTTGAAGCGGTGCACATTGGGCAAGTACTCCTCGTACTTGTAGCCGCGCACCCAGGCCAGGCGGTAATTGCCCAGCGTGGCCACTGTCGGCGCCGGCGTGCTGGCCAGGCCGAGGGCGTAGATATGATCGGAATCGAAGTTCCAGTGGGGGTACAACACACCCGTGGCTTCATCGCGATAGGAACCGACCCAGCCATCCACCTCACCGCGCTGAGCCAGGCCGACCGATCGGGTGTAGGGTACGGAGCGGGTCTGCAGCGTGATTCCGGCGGGTTGGAACACCTGACGCAGCACGTCCCAGGCCAGGCCGCTGCCGTCTTTGTTGGTGTAGTCGTTCCACTCTTCACTGGCCAGCATGACCTTGCCGGGCACGTCCTGCGCCTGGACTAACGACGTAAAGGCACACAGCACTATCAGCAGCCAGCGGCGCACATCCATGGTGGCGACCTCCTACAGGGACTTGCATCCGTGATTACGCTATAGAGGGTAGCGCAGCTCGCCGATTCAGGGCGCCCCGCGAAAATGTTGATAGCCACGAATGGCCGGCGTGATGTCCTGCCCGTTGGCGTCGAGCAGCGTCACGCCCTGCCCCGCCTCAACCCGGCCGATCACATGGACCGGCCAGCCGTCGGCCAGCAATGGTGCCAGCTCGGCGGGTGGCAGGGTGAACGCCAGCACATAATCGTCGCCCCCGCTCAGGGCCGCCACGCGCGCGGCGTCATCGCCGACAAACGCCAACAGTGCCTGAGACAGAGGCAACCGCTGACGCTCGATCAACAGGCTGACAGCCGAAGCCGTGGCGATATGCCCGCAATCGGCCAGAAGGCCGTCGGAAATATCCATGGCAGACGTGGCCTTGCCGCGCAGCGCCAGCCCCAGCGCCAACTGCGGTTGCGGCGACCAGTAATGGGCTAATAGCGGATCAGCGATGGCTGCGTCGGCACTGCGCTGACCCAATACCAACGGCAGCGCGCCGGCCGCATTGCCCAGTTCGCCACCGACACACAGCAAGTCACCCGGCTGCGCCCCGCTGCGGGTCAAGGCTTGCCCTGCAGGTACGCGACCAAATACGGTGAGGGTCAGGCTTAACGGCCCACGGGTGGTATCGCCGCCCACCAGGCCCACGCCACAGCTCTGCGCCATCAGGTTCAAACCCTGGGCATAGCGTTGCAACCAATCGGCGTCGATCGTCGGTGTGGTGAGGGCAAGGGTAAAGGCGAGGGGGTTGGCGCCCATGGCGGCCAGGTCGCTCACTGCCACGGCCAGCGAGCGCTGACCCAGCAGGAACGGGTCGCAGGGGTCGGCAAAATGCACCCCGGCCACCAGCGTATCGGTGGAGATCGCCAGCTGCTCCCCGGCAGGAAGCGCCAGCAAGGCGCAGTCGTCGCCGATCCCAAGTGCAATGCCTTCGCCGCCTTGCGCACAGGGCGCGGCGGCGAAGTAATTGCGGATCAGCTCAAACTCGCCCATTCAGGACTCAAGCGCCAATTAGCGCTTGTTCGCCTTCACTTCGGCTTCACGCAGGCGCGGCGCCAGCTTGTCGAGCACGCCGTTGACGAACTTGTGGCCGTCGGTCGAACCGTAGACTTTCGCCAGTTCGATACCTTCGTTGATGACCACGCGGTACGGCACGTCGACGCGATACAGCAGTTCCCAGGCAGACAGGCGCATCACGCACAGCTCAACCGGGTCCAACTCTTCGATGGTCAGGTCCAGGCAAGGTGCCAGGGCCGTGTCGATCTCGGTCAGGTGCGCATGCACACCGTGCAGGATGTCGTGAAAGTACGGCAGGTCGGCAAAGGTGAAATCGTTGTCGACGCGAAACTGTGCTTCGATCTCGTTCAACGACGCGCCCGCCAGGTGACGCTGGTACAGCGCCTGGGTCGCCAACTGACGAGCAGCGCGACGCTTCTCGTTCTTGGACGGCTTGCCAGCATCGGCTGGACGTGGCTCGCGCGGGTTGAAGTTGTCGCTCTCGTCGGAAATCACTTGGCCTCCAACTGCGACAGCAGGCTGACCATTTCCAGGGCGGACAGGGCAGCTTCAGCGCCTTTGTTACCGGCCTTGGTGCCGGAACGCTCGATGGCTTGCTCGATGGAGTCAACGGTCAGCACGCCGAAAGCGACTGGCACGCCGAACTCCATGGACACCTGGGCCAGGCCCTTGGTGCATTCGCCGGCCACGTATTCGAAGTGCGGAGTACCGCCACGAATGACCGCACCCAGGGCGATGATCGCCGCGTATTCACCCTGTTGAGCAACTTTTTGCGCAACCAGTGGAATTTCGAAGGCGCCAGGCGCGCGGATGATCGTGATGTCGCTCTCGCTCACACCGTGGCGAACCAGGGCGTCAACGGCACCGCTTACCAGGCTTTCAACCACGAAGCTGTTGAAGCGGCCAACCACCAGGGCATAGCGGCCTTTGGGGGCGATGAAGGTACCTTCGATGGTCTTCAGGGTCATTCGACAAATCTCTTAAAGAGCCGGGACGCGTGTATGACGCGCCCCTTAGTGATATTTGAACCGCGAACAAGGGGCGAAAATCGCCGGCCTTTATTCGGAGGGCACGTATTCTACTACTTCCAGGTCGAAACCGGATATCGCATTAAATTTCATTGGCGCACTCATCAAGCGCATTTTACGCACGCCCAGGTCACGCAGGATCTGCGAACCGGCACCGACGATGCTGTAAGTGGTCGGTTTTTTCACCGGCGCGTGGTCAGCTGTTTCGCGGATATGCGCCAGCAACACATCGCCATCCAGCGGGTGACCGAGCAACAGCACCACACCACTGCCAGCCTCGGAAACCGCAGCCATGGCGGCGCGCAGGCTCCAGCGGCCCGGCTGCTTGACCATCAGCAGGTCACGCAGCGGGTCCATGTTGTGCACACGCACCAGGGTGGGTTCTTCGGCGCAAATGGTGCCCAGGGTCAGGGCCATGTGCACGTCGCCTTCCACTGAATCACGGTAGGTCACCAAATTGAATTGGCCCAGTTCGCTGTCCAGCGGCTGCTCGGCAATCCGCTGAACGGTACGTTCGTGGATCATGCGGTAGTGAATCAGGTCGGCAATGGTGCCGATCTTGAGGTTGTGTTCGGCGGCAAAGGCTTCGAGTTCGGTGCGACGGGCCATGGTGCCGTCGTCGTTCATCACTTCGCAGATCACCCCGCTCGGCTCGAAACCGGCCATGCGCGCCAGGTCGCAGGCGGCTTCGGTGTGGCCGGCGCGGGCCAGGGTGCCGCCCGGTTGGGCCATCAACGGGAAGATGTGACCGGGGCTGACGATGTCTTCGGCCTTGGCGTCTTTGGCGGCGGCGGCCTGCACGGTGCGTGCGCGGTCGGCGGCGGAGATGCCGGTGGTGACGCCGGTGGTGGCTTCAATCGAGACGGTGAACTTGGTGCCAAAACCCGAACCATTGCGCGGCGCCATCAACGGCAGCTTGAGCAACTCGCAGCGCTCACGGCTCATGGGCATGCAGATCAGCCCGCGGGCGTGCTTGGCCATGAAGTTGATGTGCTCAGGCAGGCAGGCCTCGGCGGCCATGATGATGTCGCCTTCGTTTTCGCGGTCTTCGTCATCCATCAGGATGACCATCTTGCCTTGGCGGATGTCTTCAACCAGTTCTTCGATGCTATTGAGCGCCACGCGGCACCCCCTTGGTCAGGATTTCAGGTAGCCGTTAGCGGCCAGAAAACTTTCAGTGATGTTCCCGGATGCAGGCTCTGCGGCCTTATCGCCCAACAACAGGCGCTCCAGGTAACGGGCAAGCAAGTCCACTTCCAGGTTCACCCGGCGACCTGGCTGGTAAGACGCCATGATGGTTTCGCTGAGGGTGTGGGGAATGATGGTCAGTTCAAATTCGGCGCCGTTCACGGCGTTCACGGTCAGGCTGGTGCCGTCGACGGTGATCGAGCCTTTGTGGGCGATGTACTTAGCCAGTTCCTTCGGCGCACGGATGCGGAATTCGACTGCACGCGCGTTCTCGCTACGCGCGACCACTTCACCGACGCCGTCGACATGGCCGCTGACCAAGTGGCCGCCCAGGCGGGTGGTCGGGGTCAGGGCTTTTTCCAGGTTGACCGGGCTGCCGGCCTTGAGGTCGTTCATCGCGGTGCAGTCCAGGGTTTCCCGGCTGACATCGGCGGCAAAACCGTTGCCTGGCAACTCGATGACGGTGAGGCACACACCATTGATGGCAATGCTGTCGCCCAACTTGACGTCGCCCAGGTCGAGCTTGCCGGTTTCAACCGACAAGCGAACATCGCCGCCTTTTGGGGTCATTGCACGAATGCTGCCGATGGATTCGATGATGCCGGTGAACATGGCCTTCTCCTGGAAAACGGTACGGGACACTTGAGCGTCCGGTCAGAATTATACGCTCGCTGCTGGCACAGGGATGGCAGTGACTCGCCAGTCGTCGCCTACAGCGCGCATTTCAGTGATCTTGAGTTGGGGGGCGTCGGCCAGTTTCTCAAGCGGCCAGTCCAACAAAGGCCGGGCGGCGGAGCCGAGGAATTTGCCGGCGATGAAAATCACGTATTCATCCACCAGGCCTTGCTGGGCAAATGCACCGGCCAGGCTTGGGCCGGCTTCCACCAGCACTTCGTTGACGCCACGAGCCGCCAGCGCAACCAGCGCCGAGCGCAGGTCAACCTGGCCGTCGACGCCCGGCACCACCAGGCACTCGGGGCCACGGGGGAACTGGTTTTCCGGGGTCACGCAGGTGATGACCAACGCCGGGCCGGCCTTGAAGAATGGCGCATTGAGCGGCACGCGCAGGCGGCCGTCGATCAGCACACGCAACGGCGGGCGCGACATGGCCAGGGCGGTAGTGGCTTCATCCAGGCCGAGTTCGGCGGCGCGAACGGTCAGGCGTGCGCCGTCGGCCAGCACCGTGTCGGCGCCGGTCAGCACCACGCTGGCTTCGGCGCGCAGGCGTTGCACGGCGGCACGGGCGGCGGGGCCGGTGATCCATTGGCTTTCGCCACTGGCCATCGCGGTGCGGCCGTCCAGGCTCATCGCCAGCTTGACCCGCACGAACGGCAGGCCGTGCTCCATGCGTTTGAGGAACCCCGGATTCAACGCGCGCGCTTGCGCTTCCAGCACGCCGCTGCGCACCTCGATACCGGCTTGAGCCAGGCGCTGCATGCCGCGCCCCGCCACTTCCGGGTTCGGGTCCTGCATGCCGGCGACGACACGGGCCACGCCCGCCGTGACCAACGCATCCGCGCAAGGCGGCGTACGCCCATGGTGACTGCACGGTTCGAGGGTCACATACACCGTGGCGCCACGGGCTTTGGCTCCGGCGGCGCGCAGGGCGTTGGGTTCGGCGTGGGGTTCGCCGGTACGCTCATGCCAGCCTTCGCCGACAATCTGCCCGTCACGCACAATCACGCAACCCACGCGCGGGTTGGGATGGGTGGTGTACAGGCCCTTGCGCGCCAGTTCCAGGGCACGGGCCATGTAATGAGCATCGAGCACAGCTTGTTCGGCAGACGGTGGGTTCATTCTTTGGCAGGCTCACGGGCCAGGCGGTCGATCTCTTCGCGGAACTCATTGAGGTCCTGGAAGCGTCGATACACCGAGGCGAAACGGATGTAGGCAACTTCGTCGAGCTTTTGCAGCTCGCCCATCACCAGTTCTCCCACCACCAGGCTCTTGACCTCGCGCTCGCCGGTCGCACGCAGCTTGTGCTTGATGTGCACCAGCGCCGCCTCCAGCCGCTCGACACTCACCGGGCGTTTTTCCAAGGCGCGCTGCATACCGGCGCGCAGTTTTTCTTCGTCGAAAGGCTGGCGGCTGCCGTCGGATTTGATCAGACGCGGCAATACCAGTTCGGCGGTTTCGAAGGTGGTGAAACGTTCACCGCAGGCCAGGCATTCGCGCCGGCGACGTACTTGATCGCCCTCGGCGACCAGACGCGAGTCAATGACCTTGGTGTCGTTGGCACCGCAGAAGGGACAGTGCATGGTAGGCAGGCAACAAATAAAGGGAGGGCCATGGTAGCGCATCCCCGTGGCAAGACAAGCCATAGCCTTTACGGTATATAGGCTGACTATTATGTTTCATATTTTTCAAGCCACGGATTTTGTCCTTTCTGGAGCCGTACATGCAGTTACGACCACTTGTTTTGCTCACCCTGTTCAGTTTCCTGGTCGCCTGCAGCAGCGAAGCCCCCAAGCCGGCCGCACCTCAGCCCACACCGGCCCAAGAGAAAAAAGTCCCCGGCCTTGAAGACATGGGCCCCCTGCCCGCCTACCAGCGGGAAATCAGCGGCAGCCTGACCAACATTCCGGCGGGCGCCGAAGTCGAGATGGCGTTGCTGGTGATCGATGACCGTTCACGCCCGCAACAACTGCTCGCCAGCAGCGTGTTGAGCGGCAACGGCAAGCCCCTGGCCTTCCGCCTGCGCTTCAACCCCGAGGCGTTCCCTGCCGGTGCGCGGGTTGAACTGCGTGGCCGCGCCAGCCAGTCCGGCCAACTGATCCTGCACCTGCCCGCCGTGCGCATCACCCAGGCGATCACCCAGACCACCGGCCCCCTGCAACTCGTCAAGGCACCATGACGCCACCGCTGGACCTGCAAGCCGCGCTGAGCGACTTGATCGGCGACGCGCACCTGGTGCCCTGCCCGCTGCCGGGCACCGCGTTGTCGTTGTGGCTGCTGGATGCAGACAACATGGACCGCGCCTTCAGCCCCGAAGAAACTCGGCGCATCCTGCATGAACCGCCCTACTGGAGCTTTTGCTGGGCCAGTGGCCTGGCGCTGGCGCGGTACCTGGCGGCGAACCCGCAGTGGGTCGCGGGCAAGCGCGTGCTGGATTTTGGCGCGGGCTCCGGCGTGGCTGGGATTGCTGCCGTCAAAGCTGGGGCGCTGGAAGTGGTGGCTTGTGACCTGGACCCGCTGGCGCTGGCATCCTGCCGGGCGAATGCCGAACTCAACGGCGTAGAGCTGGGTTATTCGCAAGACTTCTTCGCCGAGGCCGACCGCTTCGATCTGATCCTGGTGGCGGATGTGCTCTACGACCGGGCGAACCTGCCGTTGCTGGATCAGTTCCTCACGCGAGGCCGCGAAGCGTTGGTGGCGGATTCACGCGTACGGGATTTTCAGCACCCGGATTATCGGCGACTGGAGATTCTTGATGCACTGACATTGCCGGATCTGGCGGAGCCTTGGGAGTTTCGCAAGGTGAGTCTGTACCATTCGCGACGCCAGCCCTTATAGTTGCGCCATTCCCGCTTTATTCGAGACGTCCCATGAGTGAGCCCACGCCGTACATCTTCGATGTCACCACCGCCAATTTTGACCAGGCAGTGATCCAGAACTCCTTCGAAAAACCCGTACTGGTGGATTTCTGGGCCGAGTGGTGCGCGCCGTGCAAGGCATTGATGCCAATGCTCGCGAAAGTTGCCGAGAGTTATCAGGGTGAGTTGCTGCTGGCCAAGGTCGATTGCGAGGCCGAGCAGGATATTGTTGCGCGCTTTGGCATTCAAAGCCTGCCGACGGTGGTGCTGTTCAAGAACGGCCAGCCGGTGGACGGGTTTGCCGGGGCGCAGCCGGAGTCGGCGGTGCGCGCGATGCTGGAGCCGCATGTACAGATGCCACCACCGGCGGCGGCGGATCCACTGGAGCAGGCCCAGGCGTTGTTTGCCGAAGGTCGTATCAGCGATGCCGAAGCCGTGCTGGTGGTATTGCTGGGCGAGGACAACACCAACGCTGCGGCGTTAATCCTGTACGCGCGCTGCCTGGCTGAGCGTGGTGGGTTGGGCGAAGCCCAGACCGTGCTGGACGCGGTGAAAAGCGACGAC
Organism: Pseudomonas sp. DWRC2-2; assembly: GCF_049897885.1. Lineage (NCBI taxonomy): Bacteria > Pseudomonadati > Pseudomonadota > Gammaproteobacteria > Pseudomonadales > Pseudomonadaceae > Pseudomonas > Pseudomonas sp. DWRC2-2. Next base: position 57,109 of record NZ_JAFCXD010000007.1, on the reverse strand, counting down.
CACAAAGCCGCCCTCGCTGGCGCCAAGGCGCAAATCACCTTCCTGCGCCAGGCTGCCGATCTGCCAGACGCTGCCGACCTGAAAAGCCGCCTGGCGCAAAACCCGCAGGACGACGAAGCGGCCTACCAGTTGGCGATCCAGCAACTGGCGCGCCAGCAGTACGACGCGGCGCTGGAAGGTCTGCTCAAGCTGTTCATCCGCAACCGCAGCTACAGCGAAGGCCTGCCGCACAAGACCTTGCTGCAGGTGTTCGAACTGCTGGGCAATGATCACCCGCTGGTGACCGTGTACCGCCGCAAGTTGTTTGCCGCGCTGTACTAATCGCCGACCCAGCTGTACAGCGGCGTATCGGCGCCGCTGGCCACTTTTACTTTCGAGCTGTGGCGCAGGCGCACCAGCAGGCGCTTGCCTGACGCCGCATCACCGGCCAAACCTTCCAACTGATCGAGCAACTCCAGGCCGCTGAGCTGCCCGGCCTTGCGCAACAGGTCCTGGGCGTTCTGCCACAGGTCGTCATTCTGCTTCACCGGTGTCGCTGTCGCTGCGGCGGGTACAGGCGTCGCCTGCAACTGTGCGCCCAGCCGTGCCCAATCGCCGTCGTCCAGTTCCAGGGTCAAGTCCACCGGCAAGTCGCCGACGGTTCCACGAATTCGCAACATCGTCCTTCCTCCTGCAGTTTTTCTGACGGGCATGCTCCCATGTGGCTTGCGCAACGCCAAGCGGGCGGTCAAACTCTGCGGCAATTGTTATAAGATCACATAACAAAACTTTCATCTTCTGGAGCCTTCTCATGCGCCGTCTGTTGCTTGCTATGCCGTTTGCCCTGCTGCCATTGGCGGTTGCCCACGCTCATGATGATCACGACCATGAACACGGCAGCCTTGGCGCCCATGAACATGGCGTCGGTCGCCTCAACGCAGTGCTCGACGGCCAGGCGCTGGAGCTGGAGCTGGACAGCCCGGCGATGAACCTGGTGGGTTTCGAACACTTGGCCACCACCCCGTCGGACAAAGCCAAGGTCGCCGCCGTGCGCAAACAGCTGGAAAACCCAGCCGCCCTGTTCAACCTGCCTAAGGGCGCCGGTTGCGTAGTCAGCAGCCAGGAACTCAATAGCCCGCTGTTTGGCGACAAGCCTGAAGCGGACCACGACGACGATGATGATCACGATCACGACGCCAAAGACGGCGCCCACGAGCACCATCACGACCACAGCGAAATTCACGCCCATTACCAGTTCACCTGTGCCACGCCGACGGCCTTGAGCAACCTCGATCTGACCCAGGTATTCAAGACCTTCCCCGCCACCCAGAAAATTCAGGTACAACTGATCGGCCCGAGTGGCCAGCAAGGCGTTGAAGCGACGGCCACAGCAGCCACCCTGAAGTTCTGAGTTCACATGACCCACGCATTGATCGAACTGTCTGACCTGGGCTTCAACTGGCCCGGTCACCCGCAGTTGCTGGACATCCCCGCGTTCCGCCTGGACGCGGGGGAAACCCTGTTTCTCAAGGGCCCGAGCGGCAGTGGCAAAACCACGCTGCTGGGACTGCTTGGCGGCGTGCAGACACCCAACCAGGGCAGCATCCGCCTGCTCGGCCAGGAGCTGACCGAGCTTTCGGCCGGCGCCCGCGACCGCTTCCGCGTCGACCACACCGGCTACATATTCCAGCAGTTCAACCTGCTGCCGTTCCTGTCGGTGCGCGAGAACGTCGAGTTGCCCTGCCACTTTTCCAAGTTGCGTGCGCAACGGGCGAAACAGCGCCACGGCAGTGTCGACCAGGCCGCCGCCGCTTTGCTCGCACACCTTGGGTTGAAAGACAAAGCCCTGCTGGAGCGCCGCGCCGACTCGCTGTCCATCGGCCAGCAACAACGGGTGGCCGCCGCCCGTGCATTGATCGGCCAACCGGAGCTGGTGATCGCCGACGAGCCCACTTCGGCCCTGGACTACGACGCCCGCGAAGCCTTCCTACAGCTGTTGTTTGCCGAATGCCGTGAAGCCGGCGCCAGCCTGTTGTTTGTCAGTCATGACCAGAGCCTGGCTTCGCTGTTCGACCGCAACCTGTCGCTGGCCGAACTCAATCGCGCCGCCACGCCCGCAGAGGTTTGAGATGTATCTGTTCCGTCTAGCCATGGCCAGCCTGGCTAACCGCCGCTTTACCGCGATCCTCACCGCGTTCGCCATTGCGCTTTCGGTCTGCTTGCTGCTCGCGGTAGAGCGGGTGCGCGTCGAGGCGCGCAACAGTTTCGCCAGCACCATCAGCGGCACCGACCTGATTGTCGGCGCGCGCTCCGGCTCCGTAAACCTGCTGCTGTACTCGGTATTCCGCATCGGCAACGCCACCAACAACATCCGTTGGGACAGCTTCGAGCATTTCGCCGCCAGCCCCCAGGTGAAGTGGGCGATCCCGATTTCCCTGGGTGACTCCCATCGCGGCTACCGCGTGATGGGCACCAACGAATCCTACTTCGAGCACTACCAATACGGCCGCAAGCAAAACCTCGAACTGGCCAGCGGCCGCGCCTTCGCCACCGACCCGTTTGAAGTGGTGCTCGGCGCCGAAGTCGCTGACGCCCTGCACTACAAGCTCGGCGACAAACTGGTGCTGGCCCATGGCGTGGCGGTGGTCAGCCTGGTGAAACACGATGACAAACCCTTCACCGTGGTCGGCATTCTCAAGCGCACCGGCACGCCAGTGGACCGCACATTGCACATCAGCCTCGGCGGCATGGAAGCGATCCATATCGACTGGCACAACGGCGTGCCGGCCCAGGGCAAAGGCCGCATTAGTGCCGACCAGGCGCGCAACATGGACCTCACGCCGCAGGCCATCACCGCGTTCATGCTCGGCCTGAATAACAAGATTTCCACCTTCGCCCTGCAACGTGAGATCAACGAATTCCGCGGCGAGCCGATGCTGGCGATCCTGCCCGGCGTGGCGCTGCAAGAGCTGTGGAGCATGATGGGCACCGCCGAAAAAGCGCTGTTCGTGATCTCGCTGTTCGTAGTGCTCACCGGCTTGATCGGCATGCTCACGGCGATCCTCACCAGCCTCAACGAACGGCGCCGCGAAATGGCGATTTTGCGTTCGGTGGGCGCGCGCCCTTGGCATATCGCGACACTGCTGATCTTCGAAGCCTTCGCCCTGGCGTTGTCTGGCGTCGTTGCCGGCGTTGGCTTGCTCTATGTGTGCATCGCCGCCTCGCGCGGATATCTGCAGGCAAACTACGGCCTGGACCTGCCGATGTCGTGGCCGAGCGAATATGAATGGACGCTGCTCGCCGGTATCCTGGGCGCTGCGCTGTTGATGGGCAGCGTGCCCGCGTGGCGCGCCTATCGGCAATCCCTGGCCGATGGCCTGTCCATACGTTTATGAGGAAGGCTTCGATGCGTCGTGCGCTGTTTGCGTTGTTGCTGCTGGTGGCCGTGCCCGTATGGGCCGATGAGCAGCCCAAGGATTTGTCGTGGCAGGAGATGATTCCGCCGGATGCGCCGCCGGAAATCCCCAATATGAAACCGCTGCACGACTTGTCGAACATGGCCGATGCCTTGTCGGTCGAGGCAGCGCCAGCGGCCAAGCAGGACTTGCCCAACGCCCCGGTGGTGCAAAGCCTCGACGGCCAGCACATCCGACTGCCGGGCTACATCGTGCCGCTGGAAGTCAGTGAGGAAGGCCGCACGACGGAGTTCTTGCTGGTGCCGTATTTCGGCGCGTGCATCCATGTACCGCCACCGCCTTCGAACCAGATCGTGCATGTCAAAAGCGAAATCGGCGTGAAGCTCGATGAGCTGTACCAGCCGTATTGGATCGAAGGTGCGATGCAGGTCAAACCGTCCACCAGCGAGCTGGCCGATGCCGGTTACCAGATGGATGCCGAGAAAATTTACATGTACGAACTGCCTGAATAAGGCTGATCGCCCTTTCATTGAGCTGAGTCAAAAGACCGGACGGAACGATCTTTACCATTGGACGTACAACTTTTAAACGTCCTTTGGAGCTCCCATGAACAAGTCTCTGCTCGGCGCGTCCCTCTTCGCGCTTGCCCTCGTCGCCCCCGTTGCACACGCTCACGAAGCGGGTGACATTCTGGTGCGCGCCGGTGCAATCACCGTGAACCCGAAGGCGGACAGCGGCCACGTCAAGGTTGACCAGGGTCCGTTGGCGGGCACCAATCTGGGCGGCAAGGCGACCATGAGCAGTGATACCCAACTGGGCCTGAACTTCGCCTACATGCTGACCAACCACGTCGGTATCGAACTGCTGGCCGCCACGCCGTTCGAGCATGATGTGAAGATCAAGGGCACCGCCCTGAGCCCGGCCAACGGCAAGCTCGGCACCCTGAAACACCTGCCGCCGACCCTGAGCGTCGTGTACTACCCACTCGACAACAAGTCCGCCTTCCAGCCGTATGTGGGCGCCGGTATCAACTACACCTGGATCTACGACGAACACGTCGGCAGCCGTGCCCAGGGCGCAGGCTTCAGCAACTTCAAGGCTGAAAACTCCTGGGGCTGGGCCGCACAGATCGGCGCGGACTACATGATCAACGACAAGTGGATGATCAACGCCCAGGCGCGCTACATCGACATCAGCACCAAGGCCACCGTGGAAAACAACGGCGTGGCACCAGGCACTCGCGCCAAGGTGAACGTTGATGTGGACCCGATGGTTTACATGGTGGGTATTGGCTACAAGTTCTAAATCCGCCGCACAAAAAAAGGCGCCTGTTTCAGGCGCCTTTTTTTATTGGCCGTGGCGGTAAAACCGATCCAGCAACGCCGGCAACCCCGCCCGCCATGCCCGTGGCTTGATGCCGAAGGTGTGGAGGATTTTCTTGCAGGCGAGCACCGCGTGTTGCGGTTCTTCGCTCGCATCCGGCCGGGCCGCGTGGGCCTGGGCGGTGGGCGATTCGATCGCCAGCGGGTGAAAGTTGCGCGCTTCGGTGAGGATCGCCTGGCCCAGTGCCAACGGTGTGGTTGCTTCCTGGCCGGCGTAGTGATAAGTGCCCCACAGCGGCGCCGCACAATCGAGTTGCTTGAGCACCGAGATGATCACCCGCGCCGCATCATCCACCGGCGTCGGGTTGCCGCGACGGTCGTCCGCCATCAGCAATTCATCCGGTTTCTCGGCCCGAGCCAAAAAGCGCCCGAGGGTGCCGTCGACACTGTCATCCAGCAGCCAGCCAAACCGCAGCAACACATGTTGCGGGCAAGTGGCGCGCACACTCTGCTCGATGCGCCACAACGCCTGGCCGCGCAGGCCCAGGGGCACCGGCTCGTCCTTTTCGCTGTAGGCGGTGGCGCGGGAGCCATCGAACACGCGGTAGCTGGACGGTTGCAGCAAAGTGATGTTGTGGTGCTGGCACAGCTCGGCCAAGCGTTCGATGGCGAACTCCTGCGCAGCCAGACGGGTTTCGCTGACCGCTTCGGCCTGGAACCAGTCGAAATAGTAGGCGAGGTTGATCAACGCATCGGGACGAGTGTCGTCGAGCAATTGGGTGAGGCTCGCGGCATCCCAGCCGTCTTGGGGCGGTTTGGGTGCGAGGAAACCGATGTCTTCCTCTGCACCGAGGCGAATCAGCGCCTGCCCGAGGGCATTCCCGCCGCCCAGTAACATAAGGCGCATTCGCATAGATTGAGCAGGCCCGGTCTGTTTGGAACGAAGGTTTTCTGGTCTTGGCCAGAATCGTTGCATTTTGCGGGTTTGTAGCGCAACCGTCACGGATTAACTATCTTCGCGCCCGCCTCCGTCGGTTCATGCTCAAGGGCCGCCCGCGTAGGCACCATGACCTGCTGTGGATAAGTCTGCGCGAAATGCACCTCGTCACAGTTATCCACAAGCTTTTTCAGGCGCTGGTTGAACGCACGGCTCACCGCATATTGCCCGCCCGACACCGTGCGGAACTGCGCCGTGAGCACCACGCCGTTGAGGTCCATCTTGTCGACGCCGAAGACTTCCAGCGGGCCTTGCAGGTTGTATTTGAGGAACACGTCATCCCGAATCGACTGCCCCGCCTCGCGGATCAACTCCACCGCCTTGTCCACGTCCGTGTCGTAGGTGAACTGCACCGAGAAGAACGCATAGGCAAATTGCCGCGATTGGTTGGTGACCGCCTTGATCTGCCCGAACGGCACCGAGTGCACGAACCCCTTGCCATCGCGCAGGCGCAGGGTGCGGATGGTCAGGCCTTCGACGGTGCCGGCGTGGCCGGAGTCGAGTACCACCCAGTCGCCGATGGACAGCGTGTCTTCGATGATGATGAACAGCCCGGTGATCACATCTTGCACCAACTGCTGCGAGCCAAAACCAATGGCCAGGCCGACCACCCCGGCACCGGCCAGCAGCGGCGCGACGTTGATCCCGAGGTTGGCCATGGTGGTGATCGCGCAGATCACCACCAGGATGATCTTCACCGCATTGCGCAGTAGCGGCAGGATGGTTTTCACCCGCGTGCTCGGTTGGCGACTGGAGCGCTTGTTGACCGGCGGCTTCAGCGCTTCCTGGATCGCCGTGTCGAGCACCACCCAGAACAGCCAGGTCATCAGCAGGATCAGGCCGATGCTGCTGAGAGAATCGCTGATTGCCCGGCCCACCGAGTTGCGCTGGGCGAATTCGAACAGCGATACGCCCCAGATCCGCCCAAGAATTTCGATAAACGCAATGGCCATGGCAATGCGCAAGATCGCGTGCAACAGGCTGAGGAAGCGTTCCTTGTACGCGCTGCTGCGCTGGATCGCGACTTGGCTGCGGGACTTGAACAGATGTTGCAGCACCGTGCTGAGGAACACCGTGCCGATCAGCAGGATCGTGGTGAACAGCGCGCAACGCAGGACTTTCTGGTTATCGTCACCAGCGCCGATCAGGTTGATTGCCGACACCAGCACCATCAACAGGATGGGCCAATACCACAGGCCGGAAAATATCCGCAGCGATTGTTGCAGCGCCGGATGTTTAAGGCGTTGAGCCAATGGCCGGTTGCGAATCAGGTGGGCCACCGGGCGGCGCAGGCGGACCACCAGCATGCCGAAAATTACCGCCGCAAACAGCCCGGTAAACACCGCGATGCTGCTGGTGATATTGCCACCGAGCTGGCGGGCGATCTGTGGGCTGGTCAGCGCGTCGCTGAGGGCGGCGAGGAAGCCGATCAGGAACAACGGCTTGGGGCAGTAGCTGCGAATGATCCGAACCGCCGGGCGCTTGTGTCCGACATTGAACATCACAATCACGCACAGCAGCATCGAGGTGGAAAAGATACCGCTGCTGGTGGCGTAGGCAAAACACAGCGCCAGCGCGCGGCCTACGGAGGTGGGCAGAAAGTGACTGACGTAAAGCGTCAGCGGCAGACAGAAAAGCGCGGGAATCGTGTAGGGAATCACATACCCGAGCACCGCCAGCAGGCGTTCGCGACGTTCGAAAAAGGAGCGGCGGCCCAGGCGCTGCACGATAAATCGACCCAACAGCGTTAGCGCCACAAACGCGCCGACCCACACGCCGGACAACAGCAGGAAATCCCCCGCCACGCTCCAGGGTGAGCGCGCAGCGGTCTGGTTGACCAGCCGCCCAACCTCGTCGGCCGCTCGGTCCGCGCGCAGGCGCCACTCATCGATCAGGTTCTGATTGAGGTCGAGCTTTTGCTGTACGTCGTCGATGCTGGAACTGATCGCCCCAAGCAACCCGCCCTCCACCAGCAGTTCCGGCTTGGCCGGCGCTTCAGGTTCCGGCGCGGTGGCCGCCGCTTGCAGCGCGCCACTGCCGCAAAACAGCAGCGCGCCGAGCAGTAATGCAGTCTTGAGATTCAGCAAAACACCGAGCTCCTTCAGAAGGGTCTGTAAGGAACTGACGGGTTTGCGCTTTGATCGTTCCCCTTCAGCGGCATCTTTATGCCGTCTGTAGGACGCTGGAAACTTTCCGTCAAAAATCACAGTCAGCCATAAACGGGGGCCAGGCCCCCACTTCTTTCACAGGAGCAATCATGGCTGCGATCCCCGACTGGGTGCCCATCACCCCCAGCGTCGCCATCACTCGCTTCACGGTGCTGACGGTCAATATCCACAAGGGCTTTACCGCCCTGAATCGACGTTTCATCCTGCCCGAACTGCGTGAAGCGGTGCGCAGTGTGGGCGCCGACATGGTGTTCCTGCAGGAAATCCATGGCACCCACGAGCGCCATCCACAGCGCTTCAGCGACTGGCCGAACATGCCGCAATACGAGTTCCTTGCCGACAGCATCTGGCCGCAGTTCGCCTATGGCCGCAACGCGGTCTACCCCCATGGCGACCATGGCAACGCGCTGCTGTCGAAATTCCAGATCGTGCGCTACGACAATCTCGATATTTCCCAAAGCGGCCATGAAAACCGTGGCTTACTGCATTGCGTGCTGCGCCTGCCAGGCACCGGCCAGGAGATCCATGCGATCTGCATCCACCTGGGCTTGCGCGAAGTGCACCGTCAGCAGCAATTGCGCCTGATCGAACAGCGCATCAGCGAGATTCCGGCCGACGCCCCGCTGATCGTGGCTGGTGATTTTAACGATTGGCGCCAAAAGGCCGACCTGAGCAAGGCGGGCTTGAAGGAAGTGTTTATTGAATCCATGGGCAAACCCGCGCGTACCTTTCCGGCGCGTTTGCCCTTGCTGCCGCTGGACCGGATTTATGTGCGCAATCTGAAAGTGCATAACCCTCGGGTGCTGACCACGCGGCCATGGTCGCACCTGTCCGACCATGTGCCGCTGTCGGTGGAGGTCGAGCTATGAACGTGGCCGTGGAGCATATCTCCACCGACCAGCCGCCGGACGAAGCCAAGGCCCGCGACCTGGATTACGGCTGGCAGAGTGGCAACCAAGTCGAGTTGCTGGAAAACGGCGAGGCATATTTTCCCAAGGTGTTCGAAGCCCTGCGCGCGGCCCGACGGGAGATTCTGCTGGAGACCTTCATTCTTTTCGAAGACAAGGTAGGCCATGAACTGCACGGCATCCTGATCGAGGCCGCGCAGCGTGGAGTGAAGGTGGTGGCAAGCCTGGACGGTTTTGGTTGTGGCGAACTGAGCCCGTCGTTTCTGGGCGAACTGGCGGACGCCGGAGTGACGGTGCAGATGTTTGACCCGGCGTCCAAGACCCTGGGTTTTCGCACCAACTGGTTTCGTCGCCTGCACCGCAAGATTGTGGTGGTGGATGCAGAAGTGGCGTTTATCGGTGGGATCAACTTTTCTGCCGACCACTTGGGCGATTTCGGCCCCGAAGCCAAACAGGATTACGCGGTGCAGGTGGTGGGCCCGGCGGTGGCGGACCTGCATCATTTCGCCCTGGCGCAAAGTGGTCGCCAGGTGCGCACGCGACGTGGCTGGCGGCGGCGCCAGCAACGGCCTTCGTTGTGGTCCACCGACCAGGGCGATGGCCTGGTGCGCCTGATTTACCGCGACAACGTGCAGCATCGCGATGACATCGAAGAGGCGTACATCCACGCGCTGAGCAAGGCGCAACAGCGCGTGGTGATCGCCAACGCCTACTTCTTCCCCGGCTACCGCCTGCTGCGGGAAATCCGCAATGCCGCGCGGCGTGGCGTGCAGGTGCAACTGATCATGCAGGGCCAGCCCGACGTGCTGCTGGCCAAGCTCGCGGCGCGCATGCTCTACGACTATTTGCTCAAGGACGGCGTGGTCATCCACGAATACTGCCAGCGCCCGCTGCACGGCAAGGTGGCGTTGGTGGATGACGAATGGAGCACCGTGGGGTCGAGCAACCTGGACCCGTTGAGCCTGTCGCTGAACCTGGAAGCCAACGTGTTGATTCGTGACCGCGCGTTCAATCAACAGCTGTATGAACGCCTGGAAATACTCGCCCGCGACCACTGCCAGACCATGCCGGAAAACCGCAAGCCGCGCCTGTGGCTGTGGCGATTGACCGTGGGCTTCCTGGTGTTTCATGTGATGCGCCACTTCCCGGCCTTGACCGGTTGGTTACCGGCGCACAAGCCACGCTTGAAACCCATCGAGAGCCAGACCAATGACCGCTGAATCCCGGTTCACCCGCTGGAAGAAACCGCTGACCATCGCTTTTTTCCTGGCGCTGATCGTGCTGTTCACCCTGCTCGCGCGGCGCATCGATTGGAGCGAAGTGGTGCAGACCCTGGGCGACTTCAAGGTGCGCACACTGGTGATCGCCGGAGCGCTGACGCTGTGCAGCTTTTTGGTGTACGCCAGCTTCGACTTGATCGGCCGCACCTACATCCGCCAGAACCTGGTGTGGAAGCAAATCCTGCCGGTGGGCATCATCAGCTACGCGTTCAACCTCAACCTGAGCGCGTGGGTCGGCGGCATCGCCATGCGTTATCGCCTGTATTCGCGCTTGGGCGTGAGCACCGGCAATATCGCCAAGATCCTCGGCCTGAGCCTGGCCACCAATTGGTTTGGCTACATGGCGATCGCCGGGGTGGTGTTCAGCAGCGGTCTGGTGACCATGCCGCCGGGGTGGAAGGTCAGCACCACAGCCTTGCAAGGCATTGGTGCGTTGTTGGTACTGGCCAGCCTCGGCTATCTGGTGGCCTGCCAGTTTTCGAAAAAGCGTGCGTGGACGATTCGCGGCATGGAAATCAACCTGCCGTCCGTGCGCATGGCGTGCTTGCAATTGCTGCTCGGCGCATTGAATTGGTCGCTGATGGCGGCGGTGATCTTCACCTTATTGCCGGCCAAGCTGGATTATCCGCTGGTGCTGGGTGTGTTGCTGATAAGCGCGATTGCCGGAGTGCTCACCCATATTCCGGCTGGGCTGGGCGTGCTGGAGGCGGTGTTTATAGCGCTGTTGCAGCATGAGGCGTCGCGGGGCAGCTTGCTTGCCGGGTTGATCGCGTATCGGGCGATTTACTTCATCTTGCCGCTGCTGATCGCGCTGGTGATGTACCTCGGTGTGGAGGCCAAGGCGAAGGCGTTGCGGGTGAAGAAAACACCCGCTTGAACGCTTTACTGGGACTGAATGATGCTCAACCGTTCGCCCACCACCATCTCGGTGATCCAGTCCACCAGGATTGAGGTGTAGGCCTGTTGGGACACCGGATCGCTGAGAGAATGGTCGGCACCGTCGATGATGCGATGGGTCAGTGAGTGGGTCTGCTGGCACGCCGCACGGTAGCTCATGATGGTGGCGTGGGGCACGTGGTCATCGGTTTCCGATTCGACGATCAACACATCACCGGTAAAGGCCGAACACGCGTGCAAGGCGCGATTGGTTTCGGCGTGGACCAAGGTGCTGCGGTAATCCATCAGGTCGGCCTTATCCAGATCACGCTTGGGTTTGAGCCATTCCTGATCGCGGTACAACGCCGGTACGCGCAGCGCCAGCCAGCGCACCGGGCGCAATGAGGTGAGAATCGCCGCAAGGTAGCCGCCGTAACTGGTGCCCACCACCGCCACCGCCGAGGTGTCGATGGCCGGGTGCGACAGCAGACGGTCATAGGCCGCCAGCAGGTCGCGCAGGTTGTCTTCGCGGGTGACGCGGGACAATGGAATGCCCGTGCCGGCGTGCCCGCGCAGGTCGAAGGTCAGGCACACGCAACCCAAGCCGGCGATGCCTTTGGCGCGTTCCAGGTCGCGCTCCTGGCTGCCGCCCCAACCGTGCACAAACAACACGCCGGGGACTTTGGATTTAGGGCTGAGGAAGGTGCCGCTCATCTGTTCGTCGTCGATATCGATCGCAATGCTTTCGCTTTTAGCCGTCATAAGCCTTAACCGTCACGTACTTAAGAAGAAACTCGCTGTTTTCCGCCGGACCGCGATACACCTCGATGGCATTGGCCGGCAGCGGTTGCTCCACGTAGGTTTCCACCGAGGACACATAGATCGCACGCAGGCCAGGGTTGTTGATAAAACTTTGCAGCGCCGCGACTTCCGCGCTGCTCGCCCCGCCCATGCGCCAGGATTGTTCGAGTACACCGCTGCGGCGTTGGCCGTTGCTGTCCAAGCCCTGAGCGATGTCGTAATTGCGCCGTGATGCGTAGAAACCGGGGTAGGCCTTATCGGCGGCCGCATCGAAGACCTGGGCCTGTTCGATGGCTTCGCGTACGTCGTCGGGCAGTTCGAGTTGCAACAGGTCATCGTAGTCACCGGGCACTACCAACAAGTTGGAGCCGCCGTAGACCTCTTCGCCCTGCCCGTCCTTCGTCAGGTATTGCTCGCCGCAGTAGCTGAACACGTGATCGCCGATAAAGCTTTGGCCAACGCTGTGGGTGACCACATCGTGCAGGTCCTGCTCCAGCACCACGCCTTCGTTGAAGAGTTTCGCGGCATCCGGTCGCGCCAGCACCGCTTCGAATTCGTCCAGGCTGTGGATAACTTCCTGGCCTCGGCCCGCGCAGGCGTGCACGGGTTTCAAGCGGATGGGGCCGCTGTAGAGCAAGCGTGTGGCGGCGGGCCGCGCGTCTTCCAGTGCAAAGACGCTCAGACCGTCCAGCACGACTTTTCGTACACGCTCGCAAAACAACGCCGACCAACCTTGCGGCGCTTTGGCTTCAGGGCCGAGCAAGCCATGACTGATGGCTTTGGTGCAGATGAAGTCGTGGTCGACATAACCGCCCCACAAATCCTCTGGCCCATTGATATTCAGCGCTCGGGCCTGGGCCGGGCCGACCAGGGTCTGTGTGGGCAGCAGGTACAACGCCCGCCCCGCGTGCAGATCCGTGTCGTAGCTGCCGCCGAACTTGAGCCCGAGGATCTGCGCCAGCCAGCGCGCCAGAGCGCGGTTGGTTTCGACCTCATGCAGCGGCGCACCCTCACGTGTGGAGTGAGCAACCACCAGCTTCTTGCGTTGAGTCGGGGTCATGCGTCCCCCTTGGCCATCCCGCCATGTGTGTAGACGGAACGTTGCAGAGATCAGGCCAAGGCGCATTCGAGCGGGATTGCATTCAAATCAATCGGTTGCCGGAAAACCGATGGCAGATGGCCTGTTTTATTCTGCACGACGACCCGATAACGCGGCGGCGTTCTGCACGATTCACACGCCGAAACGGCTGCGATAATCGCTGGGCGTCAGTCCTGTGATCTTCTTGAAGAGGGCGCGAAAGGCACTCGGGTCCTGGTAGCCGACGGTCCAGGCGATATGGTCGATGGTGCCGTTGGTGAATTCGAGCATCTGCCGTGCCTTGCCCACACGCAAATGCTGGCAGTATTCGGTGGGTTTCAAGCCGGTGGCGGTGCGAAAGCGCCGTAGGAAGGTACGCTCCTCCAAGCCCGCTTCCCGAGCCATCGCCGCCAAGGACACATCCACCGCGCCGCTGGCCTGCAACCCGTGCTGAACCTTGAGGATGGCCGTGTCGCCGTGGCCGAGAATCGGCGCGAAGTTACTGCCGCATTGGCTGGCGCTGTCACTGTGCTCGATCACCAGGAAACGCGCGGTATCGGCCGCGATGCTCGGGCCCATCAGGCGGTCGACCAGGCGCAGGCCGAGTTCGGACCAGGCCATCAAGCCGGCGGTGGTGATCAAGTCGCCATCATCAACAATGGGTTTATCCGCCTCCAGGCGCACCGCCGGGTAACGGGCGGCGAAGGATTTGGCGGAAGACCAATGGGTGGTGGCACTGCGTCCGTCGAGCAACCCGCTGCGCGCCAGCATGATAGAGCCAATGCATACACCGCCCAGCACAGTACCTGCCGCGTGTTGCTGGCGAATCCACTCCAATAGCGCGGGGGGCGCCTGCTCCTCGGTAAACTCACCAATCGACGGTGGCACCAGCACAGCCATCATCGGTTGCTCGGAGCCAGGATGGCTGCTGAATATACGCGCCGGTTTGCCGGTAACACCCACCTGCCAATGGCTGACCCGCAGCAACGGCAATTGCACGGACTGATGCTCGGCGGCGATGCGGTTGGCCACGCCGAACAGGTCGGTCAAGCCATGCACGGCCGCCAACTGCGCACCTTGGTAGATCAACACGCCCAGCTCGACGACCACCATTGTCAGTTTTCCCCCTGTTATTGTCGGTGCAGCCAATCCCCGGTGAAGGCGCCAGCTAAGATACTGGACCCATCAACCCATCACGAGGCAACACACATGGCCAAGCAAGCGCTCATCCTAATCGATATCCAGAACGACTACTTCCCTCAGGGCAAGTGGCCACTCGACGGCGTGGACGCCGCGGCAGACAAGGCCGCGCAAGTACTGCAGGCGTTTCGCCAGGCGGGTGATGCGGTGATTCATGTGCGCCATGAGTTCACCTCCGAGGACGCGCCGTTCTTCACACCGGGCTCCGAGGGTGCGCATCTGCACAGTAAAGTGCTGAACGAAGGCAATGAGCCGGTGGTGCTTAAACACTTTGTGAATGCGTTTCGCGAAACCCGGCTGCGCGAACTGCTGGAGCAACGCAGCATTACCGACCTGGTGGTAGTCGGCAGCATGAGCCATATGTGTATCGACGCTGTGGTGCGGGCGGCGGCGGACCTGGGCTACAAGGTCACGGTGATTCATGACGCGTGTGCCACGCGGGACCTGGAATTCAATGGGCAGGTGATTCCAGCGGCGCAGGTGCATGGGGCGTACATGGCCTCGCTGGCGTTTGGGTATGCGGGTGTGGTGTCGGCGGATGAGTACTTGAAGGCACAAGCGGCGGTTTGACCGCCACTTGGTTCTTTAGCGTTAGCGAGTCGCGATGATGAACAGGCGCGGAAAGGGCAGCAACACCGTGCCATCAGCCAAGGCGGGATAGGCCTTAATAATTCGCGCCTGGTATTCCTGTAGGAAAGCGGCTTTTTCGCTGTCGGTCAAAGGCGCGAGGAACGGCCTCAGCGCCGACGCCTTGAACCACTCCACCACCGCCGCGTGATCCGCCAGCGGGTGCTGATAGGTGGTGCGCCACACATCGACGGTGCTGCAGTGTTTGCTCAGCAGTTCGTAGTAGTAGCTCGCGGTGTGGCGCTCATTATGTTTGACCGCAGCGATCTTGCCCGACCACGGCCCCTCTGCCGCGACTTCGCGGGCAAGCCGGTGGGCGGGCTCATCGAGATTGTCCGGGGTTTGCACCGCCAGCGTGCCACCGGGCGTCAGTTGTTGGACCAAGTGCGGATATAGCCTGGCGTGGTCGGGCAACCATTGCAGGGATGCATTGGCCAGGATCACATCGAAGGTTTGCGCAGGTTTCCAGTCACCGATATCCGCCAGTTCAAAGTTCAACGCCGGCAGCCGTTTGCGGGCGTCCACCAGCATGTCATCGGAGCTGTCCATGCCGGTGACGTGTGCCTGCGGGAAGCGCTCGGCCAGCACTTCAGTGGAGTTGCCGGGGCCGCAGCCCAGGTCGACGGCGTTGCGCACCTCGATATTCGCAATGGCCGCGACCAGGTCACGGACGGGACGGGTGCGCTGCTGTTCGAACATCGTGTATTGCTTGGCTGACCAGGTCATCACGGCTTTCCTTCTTTTTGAGGTTGGCCACAGCCTAAATCTTGTGAGCCATGAGAACAAATGCCAGGATTGAAGCCCTCCCATACCTCAAAAGTATTCCTATGCTGGAGCTTCGCCAACTCAAGGCCTTCGTTGCCATCGCAGAAGAAGGCTATATCACCCGCGCAGCCGAACGCCTGGGCATGCAGCAGCCACCGTTGACGCGGATGTTGCAAAGCCTTGAAGCCGAATTGGGCGTGATGTTGATGGAGCGCCTGCCCCGTGGCGTTCGCCCCACCACCGCCGGGCTCGCGTTGCTGGATGAGGCGCGGGAAATCCTCGCACAGGCTGAAGGCGTCGCGGATGTAGTCCGCCGTGCCGCACGCGGTGAACGTGGCCGGCTGGCCATCGGCTTCACGAGTTCGGCTGCCTTGCATCCTTTTGTACCGAGTGTGCTGCGGCTGTTTCGCGAAACCTTTGTCGGCGTAACCGTCGTGCTAGAGGAAGCCGGCACCGGAGAGCTGCTGGACGCATTGGTACACGAAAAACTCGACGCGGCGTTTATCCGCTCGCCTCTCAGCGGGACACAGTCGCTGCAGGACGAACCCATCCTGGTGGAACCGATGCTGCTGGCGCTGCCCACCGATCACCCGCTGGCGCTTGATGCAGGCTCTCCCCTGCCCTTGAAGGCACTGGCGACCGAATCTTTCGTGCTTTATCGCCGGCGCGTGGGGCTGGGGTTGTATGACGCGATCCTGGTGGCGTGCCGTGAAGCTGGGTTCAGCCCGCAAGTGGTGCAGGAAGCCCCACGCATGACCGCGACATTGAGCCTGGTGGCGGCGGGACTTGGCGTGTCCATCGTGCCGGCGTCGATGCAGCGGTTGCGCGGGGACGGCATCGTGTATCGGGAATTGACGGAGTGCAGCAGCCTGGTGGCACCGCTGCATTTGGCGACGCGAATCGATGACGGTTCGACGGTGTTACGCCGGTTCAAGGACATGGTTGTCATCGCCGCGTCGACTGAAGCTGATCACGGCCAATAAAAAACCCCCGAGACCTGAGTCAAACGGGGGTTTGCGTGTTCCGGATTTTAGAATCCTAGAACGGGATATCGTCATCGAAGCTGTCGAAATCCGCAGCCGGTTGCGGAGCAGCCTGTTGTGGCGCTGGACGCGACTCACGCTGTGGCTGCTGGCTTGGCTGTGGACGGGACTGCTGTGGACGCGGTGCCGAGTTGGACATGCCGCCCTGGCCCTGTTGGTCGCCCTGTGGACGGCCGCCCAGCAGTTGCATGGTGCCTTGCATGTCGACCACGATTTCGGTGGTGTAACGCTTGATGCCGTCTTTTTCCCACTCGCGGGTCTGCAGCTTGCCTTCGATGTAGACCTGCGAACCTTTGCGCAGGTACTCACCGGCGATCTCGGCTACCTTGCCGAACATCGACACACGGTGCCATTCGGTTTTCTCGACCTTCTGGCCAGTCTGCTTGTCGGTCCACTGTTCGCTGGTCGCCAGACTCAGGTTGGTCACGGCGTTACCGTTAGGCAAGTAGCGAACTTCGGGATCCTGGCCGCACGTACCGACCAATATGACTTTGTTAACCCCACGGGCCATAACGTTCTCCTAGGCTGGGCGCGCTGTCGGCACTGGGTTGACCAGTTGCTCGAGCGTCGCGCGATCCAATAATTCGGTGTCCAATTTGATGTAAATGGCCGCCTCTTCCGCGACCACGACTGCATCTGTTACCCCTACGACTGCCTTGAGGCGCTCTACCAGACCGCTTTCGCGGATCGCCTCAGGCGATAGCGGCAAACGCAGACTTGTGACGTAGGGAGGTTCGCGCATGGTAACAGCAAAGGCCAGCCAAAGTGCAGCCAGCCCGGCGCATCCGAGGAAGACAACCGACAAACCGCCATGCTGGAACATCCAGCCCCCCATGATGCCGCCCAGTGCAGAACCGAGGAACTGGCTGGTGGAATACACCCCCATCGCCGTGCCCTTGCCGCCGGCCGGTGAAACTTTACTGATCAGCGAAGGCAATGAAGCCTCCAGCAGGTTGAACGCGGTGAAAAATACCACCGTGCCGATTACCAGCGCCCGCAGGCTGTCGCCGAACTGCCAGAAGAATAGCTCAGTGAGCATCAGCGTCGTGACGGCGCCGAGCAGGATTCGTTTCATTTTGCGTTTTTTCTCGCCATAGATGATGAACGGGATCATGGCGAAGAACGAAATCAACAGCGCAGTGAGGTAGACCCACCAGTGCTGTTCCTTGGGCAGGCCGGCTTTTTCCACCAAGGCCAGGGGCAAGGCGACGAAGCTGCACATCAGCATCGCGTGTAATACGAAGATACCTAAATCCAGGCGCAGCAGGTCCGGGTGCTTGAGCGTCGGCAAAAGCGCCTTGCGTGCGACGCCCGACTCGCGATGCTGCAGCGTGCCGGTGGAGCGCGGCACCATAAAGGCAACGATCACGATGCCAAACAGCGCCATACCGCCGGTAGCGAGGAACAGCCCGTGCAAGCCAAAGGCACGGGTCAGCAAGGGGCCGACCACCATGGCCACGGCAAACGACAGGCCGATAGTCATGCCGATCATGGCCATGGCCTTGGTGCGGTGTTGTTCGCGGGTCAGGTCCGACAGCAAGGCCATTACCGCCGCGGAAATCGCTCCGGCGCCTTGTAGGATACGTCCGGCAATCACGCCCCAGATGGAATCGGACTGAGCCGCGAGCACACTGCCGAGGGCGAACACGATCAGCCCAAGGTAGATGACCGGGCGGCGGCCAATACGGTCGGAAATGATCCCGAAGGGAATCTGGAAAATCGCCTGGGTCAGGCCGTAGGCACCAATAGCCAGGCCAATCAATGCGGGGGTCGCGCCTGCGAGATCCATTCCATAGGTCGCCAACACCGGCAACACCATAAACATGCCCAGCATACGGAAGGCGAACACCAGGGCCAGACCGCTTGCCGCTCGGGTCTCGCCGCTACTCATGCGTTCGCTGTGGGGATCGTGCATGGAAAAACCTCGTGTGAACCGGCGGCGATTCTACCAGTCCCATCGATTGAGAGGGTATATGCGGCGGTTTGCCGCGCAGCTTTCATCTAAGGCTGCAAGCGGCCTTTTGACAGTGTATATTCATCCAGTCTTTAGCCGTATACTCCGGCATTATTTACGCCCGCCGTGCGAGGCCATCTTGGACAAGATCCTGATTCGTGGGGCTAGAACCCACAACCTGAAGAACATCGACCTGACCCTGCCCCGGGACAAACTGATCGTCATCACCGGCTTGTCCGGGTCCGGCAAATCGTCCCTGGCGTTCGACACGCTGTATGCCGAAGGCCAGCGTCGCTATGTGGAATCGCTGTCGGCCTATGCCCGCCAGTTCCTGTCGATGATGGAAAAACCCGACGTCGACACCATTGAAGGCCTGTCGCCGGCGATCTCCATCGAGCAGAAGTCGACCTCCCATAACCCGCGTTCCACCGTGGGCACCATCACTGAAATCTACGACTACCTGCGCCTGCTGTATGCACGCGTGGGTATTCCGCGTTGCCCGGACCACGACATTCCACTGGAAGCCCAGACCGTCAGCCAGATGGTCGACCTGGTGCTGGCCCAGCCCGAAGGCGCCAAGCTGATGCTGCTGGCGCCGGTGATCCGCGAGCGCAAGGGTGAACACCTTTCCGTCTTCGAAGAGCTGCGGGCCCAGGGTTTTGTACGCGCACGCATCAACGGCAAGCTCTATGAGCTGGACGAAGCGCCGAAGCTCGACAAACAGAAGAAGCACTCGATTGATGTGGTCGTCGACCGCTTCAAGGTGCGCGCCGACCTGCAACAACGCCTGGCGGAATCCTTTGAAACTGCCCTGAAGCTGGCCGACGGCATCGCCTTGGTTGCACCGATGGACGACGAGCCGGGCGAAGAGATCATCTTCTCCGCGCGCTTTGCCTGCCCGATCTGCGGCCATGCCATCAGCGAACTGGAACCCAAGCTGTTTTCCTTCAACAACCCGGCCGGCGCCTGCCCGACTTGCGATGGCCTGGGCGTGAAGCAGTTCTTCGACATCAAGCGCCTGGTCAACGGTGACCTGACGCTGGCGGAGGGGGCGATACGCGGCTGGGACCGGCGCAACGTCTACTACTTCCAGATGCTCGGGTCGTTGGCGTCGCACTACAAGTTCAGCCTGGAAGTGCCGTTCAACCAACTGCCGGCGGATCAGCAGAAGGTCATCCTGCACGGCAGCGGTTCGCAGAACGTCGATTTCAAATACCTGAACGACCGTGGCGATATCGTCAAGCGCTCCCACCCGTTCGAAGGCATTGTGCCGAACCTGGAGCGCCGCTACCGCGAGACCGAATCGGCCAGCGTGCGTGAAGAGCTGGCGAAATTCCTCAGCACCCAGCCTTGCCCGGATTGCCGCGGCACTCGCCTGCGTCGTGAGGCGCGGCATGTGTGGGTGGGCGAGAAGACCTTGCCGGCGGTGACCAACCTGCCGATCGGGGATGCCTGCGAGTACTTTGGTGTGCTCAAGCTGACCGGGCGCCGTGGGGAGATCGCCGACAAGATCCTCAAGGAAATTCGCGAGCGATTGCAGTTCCTGGTCAACGTGGGCCTGGACTATCTGTCGTTGGATCGCAGTGCCGATACTTTGTCCGGCGGTGAAGCCCAGCGGATTCGCCTGGCCAGCCAGATTGGTGCGGGTCTTGTGGGTGTGTTGTACATCCTCGATGAGCCTTCGATTGGCTTGCACCAGCGCGACAACGATCGCCTGCTGGGCACGTTGAAACACCTGCGGGATATCGGCAACACGGTGATTGTGGTCGAGCACGATGAAGATGCGATTCGCCTGGCGGATTATGTAGTCGACATCGGCCCGGGCGCGGGCGTGCATGGCGGGCATATTGTTGCTGAAGGCACGCCGGCTGAAGTCATGGCGCACCCGGATTCGCTGACCGGCAAGTACCTGTCCGGGCGGGTGAAGATCGAGGTGCCGGCCAAACGCACACCGCGTAACAAGAAGCTGGCGCTGCACCTCAAGGGCGCACGCGGTAACAACTTGCGCAATGTCGACCTGGAAATCCCACTGGGCTTGCTGACCTGTGTGACGGGTGTTTCCGGCTCGGGGAAATCGACGCTGATCAACAACACGCTGTTCCCCTTGAGTGCCACCGCCCTGAACGGCGCGACCACCTTGGAAGCAGCGGCGCACGACAGCATCAAGGGCCTGGAACATCTGGATAAGGTGGTCGATATCGACCAGAGCCCGATTGGCCGGACGCCACGTTCCAACCCGGCGACCTATACCGGTTTGTTTACGCCTATTCGTGAGTTGTTTGCCGGCGTTCCGGAATCCCGCTCACGTGGTTACGGGCCAGGCCGGTTCTCGTTCAACGTCAAGGGAGGTCGCTGTGAAGCGTGCCAGGGCGATGGCTTGATCAAGGTTGAAATGCACTTTCTCCCGGACATCTACGTGCCGTGCGATGTGTGCAAGAGCAAGCGCTACAACCGCGAAACCCTGGAGATCAAATACAAGGGCAAGAGCATCCACGAAACCCTGGAGATGACCATCGAGGAAGCACGGGTGTTCTTCGACGCGGTCCCGGCGTTGGCGCGCAAGCTGCAAACACTGATGGACGTGGGCTTGTCCTACATCAAACTGGGCCAGTCAGCGACTACGCTGTCGGGGGGTGAGGCGCAGCGGGTGAAGTTGTCTCGCGAGCTGTCCAAGCGCGATACGGGCAAGACCCTGTATATCCTCGATGAGCCGACCACCGGCCTGCACTTCGCGGATATTCAGCAGCTATTGGACGTGCTGCACCGCCTGCGCGACCACGGCAACACCGTGGTGGTGATCGAGCACAACCTTGATGTGATCAAGACGGCCGATTGGCTGGTGGACCTTGGGCCGGAAGGCGGCTCCAAAGGTGGCCAGATCATTGCCGTGGGCACGCCGGAGCAGGTCTCCGAAATGCCGCAGTCGCACACCGGTTACTACTTGAAACCATTGCTGGAACGCGACCGGGCCTGACCTTTTCGGGCCCAATGAAAAGCCCCTGTCACTTTACGGTGACAGGGGCTTTTTTGTAGCCGGGAATCAGAACTGCGATTGCAGGTAGTTTTCCAGACCAATCAGCTTGATCAGGCCCAACTGCTTTTCCAGCCAATAGGTATGATCTTCTTCGGTGTCGTTCAACTGCACCCGCAGGATTTCCCGGGTGACATAGTCGTTGTGCTGCTCACAGAGCTCGATGCCCTTGCAGAGCGCGGCACGGACCTTGTACTCGAGGCGCAGGTCGGCAGCGAGCATGTCAGGGACTGTGGTGCCCACATCCAGGTCATCCGGACGCATACGCGGCGTGCCTTCGAGCATGAGGATACGGCGCATCAGTGCGTCGGCGTGCTGTGCCTCTTCTTCCATCTCGTGGTTGATACGTTCGTAGAGCTCGGTAAAGCCCCAGTCTTCGTACATGCGCGAATGGATGAAATATTGGTCACGAGCAGCCAGTTCGCCCGTCAGCAACGTGTTGAGGTAATCGATTACGTCGGGGTGACCTTGCATCGCCCTACATCTCCCTGCTTGAAAGTCTGTAGTTTGAACCATGATGACTTGAAGGTCACGGGATCAACGGCAGAAAAGTGATGTTTTTCGGAGAAAAGTAGCTGAAATAACGCAAAAACCGCCCAAATGAGGGCGGTTCTGCTTATCGTTTAGAGTCAGTTAAGCGATACACCCAGCGCCTTTGCGATTGCTTCTCCATAAGCCGGATCGGCCTTGTAGAAGTGCTGCAGTTGACGTTGAACCACATCACTGGAAACGCCACCCATCGCGCCGGCGATGTTGTTGGTGAGCAAAGCTTTCTGCTCATCGTTCATCAGGCGGAACAGCGCACCGGCGTGGCTGTAGTAATCGGTGTCTTCACGGTGATCGTAACGGTCAGCCGCGCCACTCAGGGCCAATGCAGGCTCCGCATACTGAGGTGCTTGCTTCGGCGAATCGGCGTAGCTGTTTGGCTCGTAGTTAGGCGCCGCGCCACCGTTGCTGCCAAAGGCCATCGAACCATCACGCTGGTAGCTATTCACCTGGTTACGCGGGGCATTCACCGGCAGTTGCTGGTGATTGGTGCCAACACGATAGCGGTGGGCATCGGCGTACGCGAAAACACGACCTTGCAACATGCGGTCTGGCGACAGGCCGACGCCTGGAACCATGTTGCTTGGGCCGAAGGCGGATTGCTCAACTTCAGCAAAGTAGTTCTGCGGGTTACGGTTCAGTTCCAGCTCACCGACTTCGATCAGCGGGAACTCCTTCTGCGACCAGGTTTTGGTCACATCGAAAGGGTTCTCGTAATGAGCGTTGGCCTGGGCCTCGGTCATGATCTGGATGCAGACGCGCCATTTTGGGAAATCACCGCGCTCGATCGCGCCAAACAGATCGCGCTGGGCGTAATCAGGGTCAGTACCGGCCAGGCGAGCAGCTTCAGCCGGCGCCAGGTTCTTGATGCCCTGCTTGGTCTTGTAATGCCACTTGACCCAGTGACGCTCGCCCTTGGCGTTAATCAGGCTGTAGGTGTGACTGCCGAAGCCGTGCATGTGACGGTAGCCATCAGGGATGCCACGGTCCGAGAACAGGATGGTGACCTGGTGCAATGCCTCTGGAGAGTGCGACCAGAAATCCCACATCATTTGCGCACTTTTCAGGTTGCTTTGCGGCAAACGCTTCTGAGTGTGGATGAAGTCTGGGAACTTCAAAGGATCGCGAATGAAGAACACCGGGGTGTTGTTACCCACGATGTCCCAGTTGCCTTCTTCGGTATAGAACTTCAACGCGAAACCGCGTGGGTCGCGCTCGGTATCCGCCGAACCACGCTCGCCGCCTACGGTGGAAAACCGCAGGAAGGTAGGGGTTTGCTTGCCCACCGACTCGAACAGCTTGGCGCTGGTGTACTGCGTAATGTCTTGGGTGACCGTGAAAGTGCCGTAGGCACCCGAACCCTTGGCGTGCACACGGCGCTCAGGGATATTTTCACGGTTGAAGTGAGCGAGCTTCTCGATCAGATGAAAATCGTCGAGCAGCAACGGGCCGCGTGGGCCTGCGGAACGTGAATTCTGGTTGTCCGCAACGGGGGCGCCGCTGGCGGTGGTAAGGATTTTATTCTGGCTCATGCTCAATTTCCCTCAGGTCGGACTTGGAACTGCCGGCTAATCGGCTTGGGAGGAGTATTAATCATCAATATGACGTCTACAAATTCATTAAATTGTAGGTATCAATAGATATTTTCTACCGAACACTCCAGCCCCCATAGTGCCAAGCACAATCTCTGGAAGCTTGTATCGAACACGCTTTTGTCACGGGCACAAAAAACCGGGCACTAGGCCCGGTTCTTCGTTACAGCTTGTCGTCTTACTCGGCGCTTACAGCTTCGCCGGCAGTAGCACGATCAACCAACTCGACGTACGCCATAGGCGCGTTGTCGCCAGCGCGGAAACCGCACTTGAGGATGCGCAGGTAGCCACCCTCACGGGTAGCGTAACGCTTGCCCAGGTCGTTGAAGAGCTTACCAACGATAGCTTTCGAACGAGTACGGTCGAAAGCCAGACGGCGGTTAGCCAGGCTGTCTGTCTTGGCCAAAGTGATCAGCGGCTCAGCAACGCGACGCAGTTCTTTAGCTTTCGGCAGTGTAGTTTTGATCAGCTCGTGCTCGAACAGCGACACCGCCATGTTTTGAAACATGGCCTTGCGGTGCGAGCTGGTACGGCTCAGGTGACGACCACTTTTACGATGACGCATGGTTCATTCCTTACCAAACTCACGTTCGGTGATTACGACGATCAGGCAGTCGCCTTGTCGTCCTTCTTAAGACTTGCAGGCGGCCAGTTGTCGAGGCGCATGCCGAGGGACAGACCGCGGGAGGCCAGAACGTCCTTGATTTCAGTCAAGGATTTCTTGCCCAGGTTCGGAGTCTTCAACAGTTCTACTTCAGTACGCTGAATCAGGTCGCCGATGTAGTAAATGTTTTCCGCCTTAAGGCAGTTAGCCGAACGTACAGTCAGTTCCAGATCGTCAACCGGGCGAAGCAGGATCGGATCGATCTCGTCTTCCTGCTCGATTACCACTGGTTCGCTGTCACCTTTGAGGTCGACGAACGCAGCCAACTGCTGTTGCAGAATGGTTGCAGCGCGGCGGATAGCCTCTTCAGGATCCAGAGTACCGTTGGTTTCCAGATCAATAACCAGCTTGTCCAGGTTAGTACGCTGTTCGACACGGGCGTTTTCCACCACGTATGCGATACGGCGAACCGGGCTGAACGAAGAGTCAAGCTGCAAGCGACCAATGCTGCGGCTTTCGTCTTCATCGCTCTGACGCGAGTCGGCCGGTTCATAACCACGACCACGAGCTACAGTGAGCTTCATGTTCAGGGCGCCGTTAGACGCCAGGTTAGCGATTACGTGATCGGGGTTAACGATCTCGACATCATGATCCAGCTGAATATCGGCAGCGGTAACCACCCCCGAACCCTTCTTCGACAAGGTCAGCGTAACTTCGTCACGGCCGTGCAGCTTGATAGCCAGACCTTTAAGGTTCAACAGGATTTCAATTACGTCTTCCTGTACACCTTCGATGGCGCTGTACTCGTGGAGCACACCGTCAATCTCGGCCTCGACTACTGCACAGCCGGGCATTGAGGACAACAGGATGCGGCGCAGCGCGTTGCCCAGGGTGTGGCCAAAACCACGCTCGAGAGGCTCGAGAGTAATTTTGGCGCGGGTTGGACTGACAACCTGCACATCAATGTGGCGGGGTGTCAGGAACTCATTTACCGAAATCTGCATGGATGCACCTATTTTCTAGCCCTTACTTGGAGTAGAGCTCGACAATCAGGCTTTCGTTGATGTCGGCGGACAGATCACTGCGAGCAGGAACGTTCTTGAAAACGCCCGACTTCTTCTCAGTGTCTACTTCTACCCATTCTACGCGGCCACGTTGGGCACACAGATCGAGAGCTTGGACAATGCGAAGTTGGTTTTTTGCTTTCTCGCGAACTGCGACCACGTCACCAGCACGAACCTGGTAGGACGGAACGTTTACGGTCTGACCGTTAACGCTGATCGACTTGTGCGATACCAGCTGACGGGATTCGGCGCGAGTCGAACCAAAGCCCATACGGTATACAACGTTGTCCAGACGGCATTCGAGCAGTTGCAGCAGGTTTTCACCGGTTGCACCTTTCTTGCCAGCAGCTTCTTTGTAGTAGCCGCTGAACTGACGCTCGAGAACGCCGTAGATACGACGGACCTTCTGCTTTTCACGCAGTTGGGTGCCGTAATCGGACTGGCGACCGCGGCGTTGGCCGTGGATACCAGGTGCTGCTTCAATGTTGCACTTCGATTCGATCGCGCGCACGCCGCTCTTCAGGAAGAGATCGGTGCCTTCGCGACGAGCGAGTTTGCATTTTGGACCAATGTAACGAGCCATTCTTTACAATCTCCTGGATTACACGCGGCGCTTCTTCGGCGGACGGCACCCGTTGTGCGGGATTGGCGTCACGTCGGTGATGCTGGCGATCTTATAGCCACAGCCGTTCAAAGCACGGACAGCAGACTCACGACCTGGACCTGGACCCTTGACGTTAACGTCGAGGTTTTTCAGGCCGTATTCCAGCGCAGCTTGACCAGCACGTTCAGCAGCTACTTGAGCAGCAAACGGGGTGGACTTGCGGGAACCGCGGAAACCCGAACCACCGGAGGTAGCCCAAGAAAGCGCGTTACCTTGACGGTCGGTGATGGTCACGATTGTGTTGTTAAAAGAAGCATGGATGTGGGCGATGCCATCAACCACTGTCTTTTTAACTTTTTTACGAGGACGAGCAGCAGGTTTTGCCATGATAATTTTCCTGTCGATTCGCTGGGGCGATTACTTGCGGATCGGCTTACGCGGACCTTTACGGGTACGCGCGTTAGTCTTGGTACGCTGACCGCGTACTGGAAGACCACGACGATGACGCAGACCGCGATAGCAACCGAGGTCCATCAAACGCTTGATTTTCATGTTGATTTCGCGACGCAGGTCACCTTCAGTGGTGAACTTCGCCACTTCGCCACGCAGCTGTTCAATCTGCTCGTCGCTCAGATCCTTGATCTTTGCGGCTGGGTTTACCCCAGCAACTGCGCAAATTTTCTGCGCAGTAGTGCGACCAACACCATAGATGTAGGTCAGCGAGATAACAGTGTGCTTGTTATCTGGAATGTTAACGCCTGCAATACGGGCCATTCAGTGGGACTCCAATTGACAGCTACCTACGCCCCGGAAGCCAAGAAATAGGGCGCGAGATAATATCGCTGTAATAACAAATAATCAACCCGGCAGCGCACTAGCTGCCGGGCTTCAAGCGGATCACACTCAGCCTTGGCGCTGTTTGTGACGCGGTTCCGCGCTGCAAATTACTCGAACAACACCTTCGCGGCGAATAATCTTGCAGTTACGGCACAGCTTTTTCACCGATGCACGAACTTTCATCACCAACTCCTCGAACCTTATGGGGTACTCAGCGCAACATGCCGCTGCCGTAGCCCTTCAGGTTGGCTTTCTTCATCAGGGATTCGTACTGGTGCGAAACGAGGTGCGATTGTACTTGGGACATGAAGTCCATCACAACCACGACCACGATCAGCAACGAGGTCCCGCCAAGGTAGAACGGAACGTTTGCTGCAACCACCAGGAACTGGGGCAACAAGCACACGGCCGTCATATATAGAGCACCGAACAGGGTCAAACGAGTCAGAACGCCATCAATGTAGCGTGCAGACTGCTCACCTGGACGGATGCCCGGAATAAAGGCACCGGACTTCTTCAGGTTTTCCGCTACGTCTTTCGGATTGAACATCAACGCCGTATAGAAGAAGCAGAAGAAAATAATCCCTGCACTAAACAGCAGAATATTCAACGGCTGACCAGGAGCGATCGACTGAGAGAGGTCCTGCAGCCAGCCCATATTTTCGGACTGACCAAACCAGGTACCCAACGAAGCCGGAAACAGCAAAATGCTGCTCGCGAAAATTGCCGGAATAACACCGGCCATATTCACTTTCAGCGGCAAGTGGCTGGTCTGCGCAGCAAAGACCTTACGGCCCTGCTGACGCTTGGCGTAGTGAACAGCAATACGACGCTGACCACGCTCAATGAACACCACAAAACCGATAATCGCTACTGCCAGCAAACCGATGGCAACCAGGGCGAAAATATTGATATCACCCTGACGTGCAGACTCGAAAGACTGCCCAATCGCTCTCGGAAGACCGGCGACGATACCTGCGAAAATCAACATCGAGATACCGTTACCAACACCACGTTCAGTAATCTGCTCACCCAGCCACATCATGAACATCGCACCAGCCACAAATGTGGATACCGCGACGAAATGGAAGCCAAAGTCACCAGTGAACGCAACGCCCTGCCCAGCCAGGCCAACGGACATGCCGATAGCTTGGACGAGGGCGAGAACGACAGTGCCGTAGCGGGTGTACTGGCTAATCTTGCGACGGCCAGCTTCACCTTCCTTCTTCAACTGCTCCAGCTGCGGGCTGACGGCGGTCATCAGTTGCATGATGATCGATGCCGAAATGTACGGCATGATCCCCAGTGCAAAGATGCTCATCCGCTCCAGCGCGCCGCCGGAAAACATGTTGAACAAGCTAAGAATGGTCCCCTCATTCTGTCGAAACAGGTCTGCGAGTCGGTCCGGGTTGATACCTGGAACCGGGATGTGTGCGCCTATTCGGTAGACGATAATCGCCAGGAACAGAAAACGCAGACGAGCCCAAAGTTCAGACATACCGCCTTTGCCGAGCGCTGAGAGAGCACCTTGCTTAGCCATTTATTCCTCGAACTTGCCGCCAGCTGCTTCGATAGCCGAACGCGCACCTTTGGTGGCGCCGATTCCCTTGCCGATAGTGACAGCGCGAGTCACTTCACCGGACAGCATGATTTTCACACGCTGTACGTTGACGTTGATCACGTTGGCATCTTTCAGGGTCTGCACAGTAACGATGTCGCCTTCCACTTTAGCCAGCTCGGACAGACGCACTTCTGCGCGGTCCATGGCTTTCAGGGATACGAAACCGAACTTAGGCAGGCGACGATGCAGCGGCTGTTGACCGCCTTCAAAGCCTGGAGCAATGGTGCCACCGGAGCGGGAGGTTTGACCTTTGTGGCCACGGCCACCAGTCTTACCCAAACCGCTACCTATACCACGGCCCGGACGATGCTTTTCGCGACGGGAACCCGGCGCTGGACTCAGATCATTGAGTTTCATCGATTAACCCTCTACACGCAGCATGTAGTAAGCCTTGTTGATCATCCCGCGATTCTCGGGAGTATCCAGGACTTCTACAGTGTGACCGATGCGACGCAGACCCAGACCTTTAACACACAGTTTGTGGTTAGGGATGCGGCCGGTCATGCTTTTGATCAGCGTTACTTTAACGGTAGCCATGATCAGAAGATCTCCTTGACAGTCAGACCACGCTTGGCAGCGATGGACTCAGGAGATTGCATAGCTTTCAAACCTTTGAAAGTGGCGTGAACCACGTTTACCGGGTTAGTCGAGCCGTAGCACTTGGCCAGAACGTTCTGAACGCCAGCAACTTCGAGGACAGCACGCATAGCGCCGCCAGCGATGATACCGGTACCTTCAGAAGCAGGCTGCATGTACACCTTCGAAGCGCCATGGGCGGACTTCATCGCGTACTGCAGGGTGGTGCCGTTCAGATCAACTTGGATCATGTTGCGACGAGCAGCTTCCATTGCCTTCTGGATCGCAGCAGGCACTTCACGTGACTTGCCACGGCCGAAGCCAACACGGCCTTTACCATCACCTACCACGGTCAACGCGGTGAAGGTGAAGATACGGCCGCCTTTAACGGTTTTGGCTACGCGGTTAACTTGAACCAGCTTCTCAATGTAGCCTTCGTCGCGCTTTTGGTCGTTATTTGACATAACTTAGAACTCCAGCCCAGCTTCACGAGCAGCATCAGCCAGCGCTTTCACGCGACCGTGGTACTTGAAGCCAGAGCGGTCGAAAGCCACTTGCGAGACGCCAGCGGCCTTAGCACGCGTAGCGACCAGCTGGCCAACCTTTGTGGCCGCGTCGATGTTGCCAGTGGCACCATCACGCAGTTCTTTATCCAAAGTCGAGGCGCTTGCCAGGACTTTGTTGCCGTCGGCCGAGATGACCTGGGCGTAGATGTGCTGCGACGAGCGGAACACGCAGAGACGCACGACTTCGAGTTCGTGCATTTTCAGGCGTGCTTTGCGAGCGCGACGCAGTCGAGTAACTTTTTTGTCGGTCATTTGCTATGCCCTACTTCTTCTTGGCTTCTTTACGACGGACGACTTCGTCCGCGTAGCGCACACCTTTGCCTTTGTACGGCTCTGGTGGACGGAAGTCGCGGATCTCAGCGGCCACTTGACCTACCAGCTGCTTATCGATGCCCTTGATCAGGATATCGGTCTGGCTAGGGGTCTCAGCAGTGATGCCCGCTGGCAGTTCGTAATCCACAGGGTGCGAGAAGCCAAGGGCCAGGTTCAAAACCGTGCCTTTTGCTTGCGCTTTGTAACCAACACCGACCAGCTGGAGCTTACGCTCGAAGCCTTGGCTTACGCCTTGGACCATGTTGTTTACCAACGCACGCGTGGTACCGGCCATTGCGCGAGTTTGTTGATCGCCATTGCGAGCAGCGAAACGCAGCTCACCAGCTTCTTCAACGATCTCAACGGACGAATGGATGTTCAGTTCAAGAGTGCCCTTGGCACCCTTCACCGAAAGCTGTTGGCCTGCGAATTTGACTTCGACACCGGCTGGCAGCTTAACGGGGTTCTTAGCGACGCGAGACATGCTTATCCCCCCTTAGAACACAGTGCAAAGAACTTCGCCGCCGACACCGGCAGCGCGCGCAGCACGATCCGTCATCACACCTTTGTTGGTGGAGACGATAGACACGCCCAGACCGCCACGAACTTTCGGCAGATCTTCAGCGGACTTGTACTGACGCAGGCCTGGACGGCTAACGCGCTTCACTTCCTCGATGACCGAACGGCCTTCGAAGTACTTCAGCTCGATGGACAGCAGTGCTTTTACATCGCTGCTGATCTGATAACCCGCAATGTAGCCTTCGTCTTTCAGGACTTTGGCAACAGCTACCTTCAACTTGGAAGATGGCATGCTTACGACGGACTTTTCAGCCATCTGGGCATTACGGATACGAGTTAGCATGTCCGCTAACGGGTCCTGCATACTCATGGGCTAGACGCTCCTAATACAAAAAAATTAGCCTTGCGGCTACATATGTCGCCGAGAATCTCCGGGTAAAAACACGGGCTCAGGCGAGCCGCGTATTTTAGACACACTCCGGAAATGAAACAAGCCCCAAAAGGGGCTTGTTCCAGATTCAAGGTCACCGGCGGTCAGTATCTTGCGATTCAGGCCGCCAGGACGTTGAAAGTACTTACCAGCTGGCTTTAACCAGACCTGGTACGTCACCACGCATTGCCGCTTCACGCAGTTTGTTACGGCCGAGGCCGAACTTGCGGTAAACGCCGTGTGGACGACCGGTCAGGCGGCAGCGGTTACGCATGCGCGAAGCGCTTGCATCACGTGGCTGCTTCTGCAGAGCTACTGTAGCTTCCCAACGTGCTTCTGGACTTGCGTTCAGATCAACGATGATTGCTTTCAGTGCTGCACGCTTCTTGGCGTACTTGGCAACCGTGAGCTGACGCTTCAGCTCGCGGTTTTTCATGCTCATCTTGGCCATGGTCCTACTCCAATCAGTTGCGGAACGGGAATTTGAAAGCACGCAACAGGGCGCGACCTTCATCATCGTTCTTGGCAGTGGTGGTCAGGGTGATGTCCAGACCGCGGAGAGCATCGATCTTGTCGTAGTCGATTTCCGGGAAGATGATCTGCTCTTTCACGCCCATGCTGTAGTTACCACGACCATCGAAGGACTTGGCATTCAGGCCGCGGAAGTCGCGAACCCGAGGCAGGGAGATCGACAGCAGACGATCCAGGAATTCATACATACGCTCACGGCGCAGGGTCACTTTGACGCCGATCGGCCAACCTTCACGGACTTTAAAGCCAGCGATGGATTTCCGAGCGTAGGTCACAACGACTTTCTGGCCGGTGATCTTTTCCAGGTCAGCAACAGCGTGCTCGATGACTTTTTTGTCGCCGATCGCTTCGCCCAGACCCATGTTCAGGGTGATTTTGGTAACGCGCGGAACTTCCATCACGTTCCCAAGCTTAAGTTCTTCCTTAAGCTTAGGGGCGATTTCCTTCCGGTAAATCTCTTGTAGTCGTGCCATGGTCTAATCTACCTAGCAGTGTTCAAGCATCAACCGCTTTTTGGGTCGACTTGAAGACACGAATTTTCTTACCGTCTTCTACTTTGAAACCAACGCGGTCAGCCTTGTTGGTTTCGCCGTTGAAGATGGCGACGTTAGAAGCGTCCAGCGGAGCTTCTTTCTCGACGATACCGCCCTGCACGCCCGACATCGGGTTAGGCTTGGTATGACGCTTGACCAGGTTCAGACCACCGATAACCAGACGGTTATTAGCGAGAACCTTAAGCACCTTACCGCGCTTACCTTTGTCTTTGCCGGCGATCACGATGATCTCGTCGTCACGACGAATCTTTTGCATGTCGGATCTCCTTACAGCACTTCTGGGGCGAGCGAGACGATCTTCATGAACTTCTCAGTACGAAGTTCACGGGTCACTGGCCCAAAGATACGGGTGCCGATCGGCTCTTGCTTGTTGTTCAGAAGAACAGCAGCGTTGCCATCAAAGCGGATAATGGAGCCATCAGCACGGCGTACGCCGTGACGAGTGCGGACTACAACAGCAGTCATCACTTGGCCTTTTTTCACTTTACCGCGAGGAATTGCTTCCTTGACGGTAACTTTGATGATGTCACCGATACCAGCGTAACGACGATGGGAGCCACCCAGCACCTTGATGCACATAACACGGCGAGCGCCGCTGTTATCGGCCACATCGAGCATGGATTGAGTCTGAATCATATAATTTCTCCGACCCCTAGTCCTTAGACTTCCACAGCGCGTTCGAGAACATCAACCAGTGCCCAAGACTTGGTCTTGGCCAGCGGACGAGTTTCACGAATAGTGACTTTGTCGCCGATGTGGCACTGATTGGTTTCGTCGTGCGCGTGCAGCTTAGTCGAACGCTTAACATATTTACCGTAGATCGGGTGCTTAACGCGACGCTCGATCAGAACGGTGATGGTTTTGTCCATCTTGTCGCTGACAACACGGCCAGTCAGCGTACGGACAGTCTTTTCGGCTTCAGCCATGATCACTTACCTGCCTGCTGGTTGAGCACAGTCTTCACGCGAGCGATGTCACGCTTAACTTGCGAGAGCAGATGAGACTGCCCCAACTGGCCAGTTGCTTTCTGCATACGCAGATTGAACTGGTCGCGCAGCAGGCCGAGCAGTTGCTCGTTCAGCTGCTGTGCGGATTTTTCACGAAGTTCATTCGCTTTCATCACATCACCGTCCGTTTAACAAAGGAGGTGGCGAGCGGCAGCTTTGCAGCAGCCAGGGCGAAAGCCTCACGCGCCAGCTCTTCAGAAACACCCTCGATTTCATACAGGACTTTGCCTGGCTGAATCTGGGCTACCCAGTATTCCACGTTACCCTTACCTTTACCCATCCGAACCTCGAGAGGTTTTTTGGAGATCGGCTTGTCCGGGAATACACGGATCCAGATCTTGCCGCCACGTTTAACGTGACGGGTCAGAGCACGACGCGCTGACTCGATCTGACGAGCGGTGAGACGACCACGAGCTACAGACTTCAGCGCGAACTCGCCGAAGCTGACTTTGCTACCGCGCTGAGCCAGACCACGGTTGTGGCCTGTCATCTGCTTGCGGAACTTCGTACGCTTAGGTTGCAACATTTGGCGTACCCCTTACTTAGCAGCTTTTTTACGAGGCGCTGGTGCTTGTGGTTTCAGTTCTTCTTGGCGACCACCAATTACTTCGCCTTTGAAGATCCAAACCTTTACACCGATCACACCGTAAGTGGTGTGAGCTTCGTAGTTGGCATAGTCGATGTCGGCACGCAGGGTGTGCAGTGGCACACGACCTTCGCGATACCATTCAGTACGTGCGATTTCAGCACCGCCGAGACGACCGCTCACTTGGATTTTGATGCCTTTGGCACCAATGCGCATGGCGTTCTGTACAGCGCGCTTCATAGCGCGACGGAACATTACGCGACGCTCCAGCTGCTGAGCTACGCTCTGCGCAACCAGCATACCGTCGAGCTCCGGCTTGCGGATCTCTTCGATATTGATGTGCACAGGCACACCCATTTGCTTGGTCAGGTCCTGACGCAGTTTCTCAACATCTTCACCTTTCTTCCCGATAACGATACCTGGACGAGCGGTGTGGATGGTGATACGTGCAGTTTGGGCCGGACGATGGATATCGATACGGCTTACGGACGCGCTTTTTAGTTTGTCTTGGAGATACTCACGCACCTTCAGATCAGCGAACAAATAGTCCGCATAAGTCCGACCGTCTGCGTACCAGACGGAGGTGTGCTCCTTGACGATTCCCAGGCGAATGCCAATGGGATGTACTTTCTGACCCATCTCTTCGACTCCGTTACTTGTCAGCAACCTTGACAGTGATATGGCAAGACCGCTTGACGATGCGATCAGCACGGCCTTTGGCACGTGGCATGATGCGCTTCAGCGAACGCCCTTCGTTGACG
Source organism: Pseudomonas sp. DWRC2-2 (assembly GCF_049897885.1). NCBI lineage: Bacteria > Pseudomonadati > Pseudomonadota > Gammaproteobacteria > Pseudomonadales > Pseudomonadaceae > Pseudomonas > Pseudomonas sp. DWRC2-2. Next base: position 22,954 of record NZ_JAFCXD010000007.1, on the reverse strand, counting down.
AAAACGGTGCTGACCTTCAGGTCATCAACGTCTGCGCCTTCGTTATGCTCGGCGTTGGCTACGGCCGACTCCAGCACTTTCTTCATGATCTCGGCGGCTTTCTTACTGCTGAAAGCCAACAGGTTGAGCGCTTCGCCCACCTTCTTCCCGCGGATCTGGTCGGCGACCAAGCGGGCTTTCTGGGCGGAGATTCGAGCGCCCGACAACTTAGCGGCTACTTCCATTTCCTAACCCCTTAACGCTTGGCTTTCTTGTCTGCCACGTGCCCACGATAAGTGCGGGTACCGGCAAACTCGCCTAGTTTGTGGCCGACCATGTCTTCGTTCACGAGAACTGGGACGTGCAAGCGACCGTTGTGTACAGCGATGGTCAGACCGACCATTTGTGGCAGGATCATCGAACGACGCGACCAGGTCTTAACTGGTTTGCGATCGTTCTTTTCCGCCGCCACTTCGATCTTCTTCAGTAGGTGAAGATCAATAAAAGGACCTTTTTTCAGAGAACGTGGCACTGTCGTATCCCTCTATTTACTTGCGACGACGGACGATCATTTTGTCGGTACGCTTATTACCACGAGTCTTCGCGCCCTTAGTCGGGAAGCCCCATGGCGATACCGGATGACGACCACCAGAGGTACGACCTTCACCACCACCGTGTGGGTGGTCAACCGGGTTCATGGCAACACCACGAACGGTTGGGCGAACGCCACGCCAGCGTTTGGCACCAGCTTTACCCAGCGAACGCAGGCTGTGCTCGGAGTTCGAGACTTCGCCCAGGGTCGCGCGGCATTCAGCCAGCACTTTACGCATCTCACCAGAACGCAGACGCAGAGTCACGTAGACACCTTCACGAGCGATCAGCTGAGCCGAAGCACCAGCGGAACGAGCGATTTGCGCGCCTTTACCTGGCTTCAATTCGATGCCGTGTACGGTGCTACCAACTGGAATGTTGCGCAGTTGCAGAGCGTTGCCCGGCTTGATCGGTGCCAGAGCACCTGCGATCAGCTGGTCGCCAGCGCTCACGCCTTTAGGGGCGATGATGTAGCGACGCTCGCCATCTGCGTACAGCAGCAGAGCGATGTGAGCAGTACGGTTTGGATCGTATTCGATACGCTCGACAGTGGCAGCGATGCCATCTTTGTCGTTGCGACGGAAATCGACCAGACGATAATGCTGCTTATGGCCACCACCGATGTGACGAGTGGTAATACGACCATTGTTGTTACGACCACCAGACTTCGATTTTTTCTCGAGCAGCGGTGCGTGAGGAGCGCCTTTATGCAGCTCCTGGTTGACCACCTTGACCACAAAACGGCGGCCAGGGGAAGTCGGTTTGCATTTAACGATTGCCATGATGCACCCCTTCCTTACTCAGCACTGCTGCTGAAATCGAGATCTTGGCCTGGCTGAAGGGAGATAACTGCCTTCTTCCAGTCATTACGCTTGCCCAGACCGCGAGCAGTGCGCTTGCTCTTACCCAGAACATTCAGGGTAGTAACACGCTCTACTTTCACGCTGAACAGGCTTTCGACGGCCTTCTTGATTTCCAGCTTGGTTGCGTCAGTTGCAACCTTGAAAACGAACTGGCCTTTCTTGTCAGCCAGAACCGTAGCCTTTTCGGAAACGTGCGGGCCAAGCAGAACTTTAAATACGCGTTCCTGGTTCATCCCAGCAGCTCCTCGAATTTCTTCACGGCCGACACGGTGATCAACACCTTGTCGTATGCGATCAGACTAACTGGATCGGAACCTTGCACGTCACGTACATCAACGTGTGGCAGGTTGCGAGCAGCCAGGTACAGGTTCTGATCAACAGCTTCAGACACGATCAAAACATCGGTCAGGCTCATGTTGTTCAGTTTGCCCAGCAGATCTTTGGTTTTCGGGCTTTCAACAGCGAAGTCCTGAACCACGACCAGACGGTCAGTACGCACGAGTTCAGCAAGGATGGAGCGCAGAGCTGCGCGGTACATCTTCTTGTTGAGCTTCTGCGAGTGATCCTGTGGACGAGCTGCGAAAGTGGTACCACCGCCACGCCAGATTGGGCTACGGATAGTACCGGCACGAGCACGGCCAGTACCTTTCTGACGCCAAGGGCGCTTACCGCCACCACGAACGTCGGAACGGGTCTTTTGCTGCTTGCTACCTTGACGGCCGCCAGCCATGTAGGCCACGACTGCTTGGTGAACCAGCGTCTCGTTGAACTCGCCGCCAAACGTCAGTTCGGAAACTTCGATCGCTTGAGCGTCATTTACATTTAATTGCATGTCAGCTTCCCCTTAACCGCGAGCCTTGGCCGCCGGACGTACAACCAGGTTGCCGCCAGTAGCGCCAGGAACAGCACCCTTGACCAACAACAGATTGCGTTCAGCGTCGACGCGCACTACTTCGAGGGACTGCACGGTCACGCGCTCAGCGCCCATATGACCGGACATTTTTTTGCCCTTGAATACACGACCAGGAGTCTGGCACTGGCCAATAGAGCCCGGGACGCGGTGGGAAACGGAGTTACCGTGAGTGTTGTCTTGGCCACGGAAATTCCAACGCTTGATCGTACCCTGGAAGCCTTTACCTTTGGACTGACCGGTTACATCAACCAGTTGACCAGCAGCGAAGATTTCAGCGTTGATCAGATCGCCAGCCTGGTAGTCGCCGTCTTCGAGACGGAACTCCATAACAGTGCGACCAGCTGCAACGTTTGCTTTAGCGAAGTGACCTGCTTGAGCAGCAGTCACGCGCGAAGCACGACGCTCGCCGACAGTGACTTGCACTGCACGATAGCCATCGGTCTCTTCAGTTTTGAACTGGGTGACGCGATTCGGTTCGATCTCAATGACCGTGACCGGAATGGAGACACCTTCTTCGGTGAAAATACGGGTCATACCGCATTTACGACCGACTACACCAATAGTCATGTTGTAAACCTCATGAGTGTACGGGGCTTTCACCCGCTATGGCCGCCCATTTCAGAGCGTTACACGACTAAGACCCAAGTCTTAGCCGAGGCTGATCTGTACTTCCACACCGGCCGCCAGATCAAGCTTCATAAGTGCATCAACGGTTTTATCCGTTGGCTGGACGATGTCCAGTACGCGCTTATGAGTACGGATCTCGTACTGGTCACGCGCGTCTTTGTTGACGTGCGGGGAGACCAGAACGGTGAACCGCTCTTTACGGGTAGGCAGTGGAATTGGACCACGCACTTGAGCACCAGTACGTTTCGCGGTTTCCACGATTTCCTGGGTGGATTGGTCGATCAGGCGATGGTCAAAAGCCTTCAACCTGATACGGATTTGCTGATTTTGCATTGGATTTCAGACTCCGGCTGCTATTCCCAGCGAGCGCAATACGCCCGTTAAAAGGAGGCGCAATTCTATAGACGGCCCTGATAGGTGTCAACCCAATAAAAAGGCCCCCGCTGAGCGGGGGCCTTTCAAAACATCAGAGCTATCTCAGAAGAGATAATTACTCGATGATTTTAGCTACAACGCCAGCACCAACGGTACGGCCGCCTTCACGGATTGCGAAACGCAGACCGTCTTCCATAGCGATGGTTTTGATCAGGGTGACAACCATTTTGATGTTGTCGCCTGGCATTACCATTTCTACGCCTTCCGGCAGTTCGCAGTTACCAGTTACGTCGGTAGTACGGAAGTAGAACTGTGGACGGTAGCCTTTGAAGAACGGAGTGTGACGACCGCCTTCTTCTTTGCTCAGCACGTACACTTCAGCTTCGAACTTGGTGTGCGGCTTAACCGAACCTGGCTTGACCAGAACCTGGCCACGCTCAACGTCGTCACGCTTGGTACCACGCAGCAGAACGCCGCAGTTCTCGCCAGCACGACCTTCGTCGAGCAGTTTACGGAACATTTCAACACCGGTGCAGGTGGTGACGGTAGTGTCACGCAGACCAACGATTTCCAGTGGATCTTGAACCTTAACGATACCGCGCTCGATACGACCGGTTACAACAGTACCGCGACCGGAGATCGAGAATACGTCTTCGATTGGCATCAGGAACGGCTTGTCGATAACACGGACTGGATCTGGGATGTAGCTGTCCAGAGTCTCAACCAGTTTACGAACGGACGTGGTGCCCATTTCGTTGTCGTCTTTGCCTTCCAGAGCCATACGAGCAGAACCGATGATGATCGGAGTGTCGTCGCCTGGGAAGTCGTAAGTGCTCAGCAGATCGCGCACTTCCATCTCAACCAGTTCCAGCAGCTCAGCGTCGTCTACCAGGTCAGCCTTGTTCAGGTAAACCACGATGTACGGAACGCCTACCTGACGGGACAGCAGGATGTGCTCACGGGTTTGTGGCATCGGACCATCAGCGGCCGAGCAAACCAGGATTGCGCCGTCCATCTGGGCAGCACCGGTGATCATGTTCTTCACATAGTCAGCGTGACCTGGGCAGTCAACGTGAGCGTAGTGACGGATCAGCGAGTTGTATTCAACGTGCGCGGTGTTGATGGTGATACCACGAGCTTTTTCTTCTGGTGCGCTGTCGATTTTATCGAAATCAACGATTGCAGAACCGAAAACTTCGGAGCAAACGCGAGTCAGAGCAGCAGTCAGAGTGGTTTTACCGTGGTCAACGTGACCGATGGTGCCAACGTTGACGTGCGGTAGGGAACGATCAAATTTTTCTTTAGCCACGACAATTAACTCCTTGCCTAAAGGACTGAATCAGCCTTGTTTTTTGGATACAGTTTCAGCGATGTGCGCCGGAGCTGTGTTGTATTTTTTGAATTCCATAGAGTAGCTTGCGCGACCCTGGGACATGGAGCGAACGTCGGTCGCATAACCGAACATCTCACCCAACGGAACCTCGGCGCGAATCACTTTGCCGGAAACCGTGTCTTCCATACCCAAGATCATGCCGCGACGACGGTTAAGGTCGCCCATGACATCACCCATATAGTCTTCAGGTGTAACAACTTCTACCGCCATGATCGGCTCAAGCAACTCACCACCGCCCTTCTGGGCCAGTTGCTTGGTTGCCATGGAGGCAGCCACCTTGAACGCCATCTCGTTGGAGTCGACGTCGTGGTAAGAACCGTCAAAAACGGTTGCTTTCAGGCCGATCAGCGGATAGCCGGCAACAACACCGTTCTTCATCTGCTCTTCGATGCCCTTCTGGATAGCCGGGATGTATTCCTTAGGAACAACACCACCAACTACTTCGTTCACGAATTGCAGACCTTCCTGACCTTCGTCAGCAGGAGCAAAACGGATCCAGCAGTGACCGAACTGACCACGACCGCCGGACTGACGAACGAACTTGCCTTCGATTTCGCAATTCTTCGTGATGCGCTCACGATAGGAAACCTGAGGCTTACCGATGTTGGCTTCGACGTTGAACTCACGGCGCATCCGGTCAACCAGGATGTCCAGGTGCAGCTCGCCCATGCCGGAGATGATCGTTTGACCAGTCTCTTCATCAGTCTTGACGCGGAAAGATGGATCTTCCTGAGCAAGCTTGCCCAGAGCGATACCCATTTTTTCCTGGTCATCCTTGGTCTTAGGCTCTACGGCAACCGAAATAACCGGCTCCGGGAAGTCCATGCGAACCAGGATGATTGGCTTGGCAGCGTCGCACAAAGTCTCACCCGTGGTGACGTCCTTCATGCCGATCAGGGCCGCGATGTCACCAGCGCGCACTTCCTTGATCTCTTCACGGGCGTTTGCGTGCATTTGCACCATACGACCCACGCGCTCTTTCTTGCCTTTAACCGAGTTGATCACGCCGTCGCCGGAGGCCAACACGCCCGAGTAAACGCGGACGAAGGTCAAAGTACCCACGAATGGGTCGGTTGCGATCTTGAACGCCAGAGCCGAGAACGGCTCGCTGTCATCGGCGTGACGCTCCATTTCTTCTTCCTCGTTATCAGGGTTGGTACCCTTGATAGCAGGAATGTCGGTTGGAGCCGGCAGGTAGTCGATAACGGCGTCGAGAACCAGGGGAACACCCTTGTTCTTGAAGGACGAACCGCAAACAGCCAAGACGATCTCGCCAGCGATAGTACGCTGACGCAGAGCAGCCTTGATTTCCACGTTGGTGAGTTCTTCACCTTCGAGGTACTTGTTCATCAGCTCTTCGTTGGCTTCGGCAGCAGCCTCAACCATGTTGTTGCGCCACTCGTCAGCCAGCTCCTGCAGTTCTGCAGGGATTGGCTTACGAACAGGAACCATACCTTTGTCGGAATCATTCCAGTAAACAGCTTCCATGTTGATCAGATCGATCTGACCCTGGAAGTTGTCTTCGGAACCGATAGCCAATTGGATTGGCACCGGAGTGTGACCCAGACGCTGCTTGATCTGACCGATCACGCGCAGGAAGTTGGCACCAGCACGGTCCATCTTGTTTACGTAAACAAGACGTGGAACGCCGTACTTGTTGGCTTGACGCCATACGGTTTCCGACTGAGGCTCAACACCCGAGGTACCGCAGAACACAACGACGGCGCCGTCGAGTACGCGCAGGGAACGTTCAACTTCGATGGTGAAGTCTACGTGGCCCGGGGTATCGATTACGTTGAAGCGATGCTCGTCTTTGTACTGCTTCTCGGAACCTTTCCAGAAGGCGGTAATAGCAGCAGAAGTAATGGTAATACCACGCTCCTGCTCCTGAACCATCCAGTCTGTGGTCGCGGCGCCGTCATGCACCTCGCCCATTTTGTGACTTTTGCCGGTGTAAAACAGCACGCGCTCGGTGGTGGTGGTTTTACCAGCATCCACGTGAGCAACGATACCGATGTTACGGTAGCGGCTAATCGGAGTAGTACGAGCCATAAAGCCCTCGCAAAATTAGTGAAGCTAAGATTAGAAGCGGTAGTGCGAGAAAGCTTTGTTAGCTTCAGCCATACGGTGCACGTCTTCACGCTTCTTAACAGCAGCACCTTTACCTTCAGCAGCGTCCAACAACTCGCCGGCCAAACGCAGAGCCATAGACTTCTCGCCGCGCTTACGGGCGAAGTCTACCAACCAGCGCATTGCCAGAGCGTTACGACGGGACGGACGAACTTCGACCGGAACCTGGTAAGTAGCACCGCCTACACGGCGCGACTTCACTTCGACCAGCGGAGCGATGGCGTCGAGAGCTTTCTCGAAGATTTCCAGGGGGTCGCTGTTCTTGCGTTCTTTAACCTTTTCCAGCGCGCCATAAACGATACGCTCGGCAACGGCTTTCTTGCCGCTTTCCATCACGTGGTTCATGAACTTGGCCAGGATTTGGCTTCCGTATTTTGGATCGTCAAGCACTTCGCGCTTGGCTGCTACGCGTCTTCTTGGCATGGATAAGCCCTCAAACGGTCTTCAGGTTCGTTCGGAATCGGTGCCCTTACGGGACGCCTCCGACCTTACTCTTATCGACTCAGAAAATAAGATGATTCAGTTTTACAAAAAGCCGCTACTACTTAGGCTTCTTGGTACCGTACTTCGAACGACCCTGGTTACGACCTTTAACGCCGGAAGTATCCAAGGAGCCGCGTACGGTGTGGTAACGAACACCTGGCAAGTCTTTTACACGACCGCCGCGGATCAGTACCACGCTGTGCTCTTGCAGGTTGTGACCTTCACCACCGATGTACGAGGAAACCTCGAAACCGTTGGTCAGGCGCACACGGCATACTTTACGCAGTGCCGAGTTAGGTTTTTTCGGCGTGGTGGTATACACACGGGTGCATACGCCACGACGTTGCGGGCAGTTCTGCAGCGCAGGTACGTCGGATTTCTCGACGATACGCTTACGCGGCTGACGTACCAGCTGGTTGATAGTTGCCATCTACTAGCTCCACTGTTGTCTTGCGACGCTATTGTCTTGCAAGAAAAGCAAAATGGCAGGAACGAATTCCCGCCAAATTTAGGGGTACAAGAGTCTAAAGAGGATCTTGCCCCCAGTCAAGGCAAGGCCCCGACATCCCCACTCACCGAACCGGGGCAAAAAAGCCTCGATCCGACGAATGGGGCTGCCGGGGCCCAGACTTATCTAGTGCAGAACTCAGTTACCGCTAGAGTTCAGCGCTTCGGTCAGTGCAGCTTCCACTTCACTGGCGCTTACGCGCAGCGGCTTGTCAGCATCACGGCGACGCTTACGCTCGCTGTGGTAAGCCAAACCGGTACCGGCTGGGATCAGACGACCCACAACCACGTTTTCTTTCAGGCCGCGCAGGTAATCGCGCTTGCCGGTTACCGCTGCTTCGGTCAGTACGCGAGTGGTCTCCTGGAAGGAGGCCGCCGAGATGAACGACTCAGTGGACAACGACGCCTTGGTGATACCCAGCAGCACGCGGGTGAACTTGGAGACAAACTTGTCTTCCGCGCCCAGACGCTCGTTCTCTACCAGTACGTGAGTCAGTTCCATCTGGTCGCCCTTGATGAAACTGGAATCGCCGGATTCAGCGATTTCAACTTTACGCAGCATCTGACGCAGGATGGTCTCGATGTGCTTATCGTTGATCTTCACGCCTTGCAGGCGGTAAACGTCCTGGATCTCGTTAACGATGTACTTGGCCAGCGCACTCACACCCAGCAGACGCAGGATGTCGTGTGGATCGCTCGGGCCGTCGGAGATAACTTCGCCGCGGTTTACCTGTTCGCCTTCGAAGACGTTCAGGTGACGCCACTTCGGAATCAGCTCTTCGTACGGATCGGTACCGTCGTTCGGGGTAATGACCAGACGGCGCTTGCCCTTGGTCTCTTTACCGAACGCGATGGTGCCGCTGACTTCAGCCAGAATCGACGCTTCTTTCGGACGACGAGCTTCGAACAAGTCGGCAACACGCGGCAGACCACCGGTGATGTCACGGGTCTTCGAAGTTTCTTGCGGGATACGCGCGATAACATCACCGATCGCGATCTTCGCACCATCCGCTACACCGACCAGGGCGTTGGCTGGCAGGAAGTACTGAGCGATTACGTCAGTGCCTGGCAGCAACAAGTCCTTGCCGTTGTCATCGACCATCTTCACGGCAGGACGGATGTCTTTACCGGCAGCTGGACGATCTTTCGCGTCGAGTACTTCAATGTTGGTCATACCGGTCAATTCGTCAGTCTGACGCTTGATCGTGATGCCTTCTTCCATGCCCACGTAGGTCACGGTACCTTTCATTTCGGTAACGATTGGGTGAGTGTGCGGATCCCACTTGGCCACGATTGCGCCAGCGTCGACCTTGTCACCTTCTTTAACCGAAATCACAGCACCGTACGGCAGCTTGTAACGCTCGCGCTCACGACCGTAGTCATCAGCGATTGCCAGCTCACCGGAACGGGACACAGCAACCAGGTGGCCATCCACTCGCTCAACGTGTTTCAGGTTGTGCAGACGGACAGTACCGCCATTCTTCACCTGAACGCTGTCAGCTGCGGAGGTCCGGCTTGCCGCACCACCGATGTGGAACGTACGCATGGTCAGCTGGGTACCCGGCTCACCGATGGACTGGGCAGCGATAACGCCGACCGCTTCACCGATGTTCACCTGGTGACCACGAGCCAAGTCACGGCCGTAGCACTTGGCGCAAATGCCGTAGCGGGTTTCGCAGCTGATCGGCGAGCGAACGATCACTTCGTCGATGCTGTTGAGTTCGATGAACTCGACCCACTTCTCATCTACCAGCGTACCAGCAGGAACAATAACTTCCTCGGTGCCTGGCTTGAATACGTCACGGGCAATAACACGACCCAATACGCGCTCACCCAGTGGCTCTACAACGTCACCGCCTTCAATGTGCGGCGTCATCAGCAGGCCGTGCTCGGTACCGCAATCGATCTCGGTTACAACCAGATCTTGTGCAACGTCTACCAGACGACGCGTCAGGTAACCGGAGTTAGCGGTTTTCAACGCGGTATCCGCAAGACCTTTACGAGCACCGTGAGTCGAGATGAAGTACTGAAGTACGCTCAAACCTTCACGGAAGTTCGCAGTAATCGGCGTTTCGATGATGGAGCCGTCCGGCTTGGCCATCAGGCCACGCATACCGGCGAGCTGACGGATCTGCGCAGCAGAACCCCGTGCGCCCGAGTCGGCCATCATGTACATCGAGTTGAAGGACTCTTGATCGACTTCCACGCCGTGACGGTCGATAACCTTCTCTTTCGAGAGGTTGGCCATCATCGCCTTGGAAACTTCGTCGTTCGCCTTCGACCAAAGGTCGATCACTTTGTTGTACTTCTCGCCCTGGGTTACCAGGCCGGAGGCGTACTGGCTTTCGATCTCTTTCACTTCATCAGTAGCAGCATTGATGATGCGGGCTTTTTCATCAGGGATAACGAAGTCGTTAACACCGATGGAAACGCCGGAGATGGTCGAATAAGCAAAGCCGGTGTACATCAACTGGTCAGCGAAGATCACGGTCTCTTTCAAACCAACCACGCGGTAGCACTGGTTGATCAGCTTGGAGATCGCCTTTTTCTTCATCGGCAGGTTGACGACGTCGTACGACAGACCTTTTGGCACAACTTGATACAGCAGCGCACGGCCGACAGTAGTGTCGACAATACGGGTGCCGCTCACGCTGCCGCCATCACGGTCGTTGACGGTTTCGTTGATCCGCACCTTGACCTTGGCGTGCAGTGCGGCTTCGCCGGCACGGAACACACGGTCAACTTCTTGCAGGTCAGCGAACACACGACCTTCGCCCTTGGCGTTGATCGCTTCACGGGTCATGTAGTACAGACCCAATACAACGTCCTGCGACGGAACGATGATTGGCTCACCGTTGGCTGGCGACAGAATGTTGTTGGTCGACATCATCAACGCGCGCGCTTCCAACTGGGCTTCCAGTGTCAGCGGTACGTGCACGGCCATTTGGTCGCCGTCGAAGTCGGCGTTGTACGCAGCACAGACCAGAGGGTGCAGCTGGATAGCCTTACCTTCGATCAGTACCGGTTCAAACGCCTGGATACCCAGACGGTGAAGGGTCGGTGCACGGTTGAGGAGAACCGGGTGTTCGCGGATCACTTCAGCGAGAACGTCCCAAACCTCTGGCAGTTCGCGCTCGACCATTTTCTTGGCCGCTTTGATGGTGGTCGCGAGACCGCGCATTTCCAGCTTGCCGAAGATGAATGGCTTGAACAGCTCAAGTGCCATCTTCTTAGGCAGACCGCACTGGTGCAACCGCAGGGTCGGGCCTACGGTAATTACCGAACGACCGGAGTAGTCAACACGCTTACCGAGCAAGTTCTGACGGAAACGACCTTGCTTACCCTTGATCATGTCAGCCAGGGATTTCAGAGGGCGCTTGTTCGAACCGGTGATAGCGCGGCCACGACGACCGTTGTCGAGCAGGGCATCGACAGCTTCTTGCAACATACGCTTTTCGTTGCGCACGATGATGTCCGGAGCGGACAGATCAAGCAGGCGCTTCAAGCGGTTGTTACGGTTGATCACGCGACGGTACAGGTCGTTGAGGTCGGACGTCGCGAAGCGACCACCGTCCAACGGTACCAGCGGACGCAGGTCTGGCGGCAGAACCGGCAGAACGGTCAGCACCATCCACTCTGGCAGGTTGCCGGAACCCTGGAAGGCTTCCATCAACTTCAGACGCTTGGACAGCTTCTTGATCTTGGTTTCGGAGTTGGTTTGCGGAATCTCTTCACGCAGACGGCCAATCTCGTGTTCCAGGTCGATAGCGTGCAGCAGTTCGCGGACAGCTTCGGCACCCATGCGGGCATCGAAATCGTCACCGAACTCTTCCAGCGCTTCGAAGTACTGCTCGTCGTTCAGCAGCTGACCTTTTTCAAGGGTAGTCATGCCTGGATCGATAACGACATAGCTCTCGAAGTAGAGAACACGTTCGATATCACGCAGGGTCATGTCCATCAGCAAGCCGATACGGGACGGCAGCGATTTCAGGAACCAGATGTGGGCAACCGGCGAAGCCAGTTCGATGTGCGCCATGCGCTCACGACGAACCTTGGCCAGTGCAACTTCAACGCCGCACTTCTCGCAGATCACACCACGGTGCTTCAAGCGCTTGTACTTACCGCACAGGCACTCGTAATCCTTTACCGGGCCAAAGATCTTGGCGCAGAACAGGCCGTCGCGCTCAGGTTTGAACGTACGGTAGTTGATGGTTTCCGGCTTTTTAACTTCACCGAACGACCACGAACGGATCATCTCAGGCGATGCCAACCCAATACGGATGGCGTCGAACTCTTCGACTTGACCCTGGTTTTTCAGCAAATTCAGTAGGTCTTTCAAGGCCTTTCCTCCTGGCGGAGCAGAGAGCGGGCTAAACAGCCCCGCTCTCGATTCGCGTCACGTGTTATTCGGTTTCCAGATCGATATCGATGCCGAGGGAACGAATTTCTTTGATCAACACGTTGAAGGACTCGGGCATGCCCGGCTCCATACGGTGATCGCCGTCCACGATGTTTTTGTACATCTTGGTCCGACCGTTCACATCGTCCGACTTCACTGTGAGCATTTCTTGCAGAGTGTAAGCAGCACCGTATGCTTCCAGTGCCCAGACCTCCATCTCCCCGAAACGCTGACCACCGAACTGAGCCTTACCACCCAGCGGCTGCTGGGTAACGAGGCTGTACGAACCGGTAGAACGAGCGTGCATCTTGTCGTCTACCAAGTGGTTCAGCTTCAGCATGTACATGTAGCCAACAGTAACCGGGCGCTCGAACTTGTTGCCGGTACGACCGTCGAACAGCTGCATCTGGCCGCTTTCTGGCAGGTCTGCCAGTTTCAGCATGGCCTTGATTTCGCTTTCCTTGGCACCGTCGAACACCGGGGTAGCCATTGGAACGCCGCCGCGCAGGTTCTTCGCCAGATCCAGGATTTCCTGGTCGGAGAAGGTGTCCAGCTCTTCGTTGCGACCGCCGATCTCGTTGTAGATCTCGTGCAGGAACTTACGCAGGTCTGCGACCTTGCGCTGCTCTTCGATCATACGGTTGATCTTCTCGCCCAGACCTTTGGCCGCGAGGCCCAAGTGGGTTTCAAGGATCTGACCAACGTTCATACGCGAAGGTACGCCCAACGGGTTGAGGACGACGTCGACCGGGGTGCCATTGGCATCGTGCGGCATGTCTTCAACCGGCATGATCACGGAGACCACACCTTTGTTACCGTGACGACCGGCCATCTTGTCGCCCGGCTGGATGCGACGACGGATTGCCAGGTAAACCTTGACGATTTTCAGCACGCCTGGAGCCAGGTCATCGCCCTGCTGCAGTTTGCGCTTCTTGTCTTCAAACTTGTCGTCCAGCAGACGGCGACGATCAACGATGTAGGCCTGGGCCTTCTCGAGCTGCTCGTTCAGAGCATCTTCAGCCATACGCAGTTTGAACCACTGACCGTGCTCAAGACCGTCGAGAATTTCGTCGGTGATGTCCTGACCTTTCTTCAGACCTGCGCCGCCTTCAGCCTTGTGGCCTACCAGAGCGGAACGCAGACGTTCGAAGGTCGCGCCTTCAACGATACGGAACTCTTCGTTCAGGTCCTTGCGGATCTCGTCGAGCTGGGTCTTCTCGATGGACAGTGCACGAGCATCACGCTCAACGCCGTCACGGGTGAAGACCTGTACGTCGATGACAGTACCTTTGGTGCCAGTCGGCACGCGCAGGGAAGTGTCTTTAACGTCGCTGGCTTTTTCGCCGAAGATGGCACGCAGCAGTTTTTCTTCCGGAGTCAGTTGGGTCTCGCCTTTCGGAGTGACCTTACCGACCAGAATGTCGCCTGCGCCGACTTCAGCACCTACGTAAACGATACCGGCTTCGTCCAGTTTGTTCAGTGCAGCTTCACCCACGTTCGGGATGTCTGCAGTGATTTCCTCTGGCCCAAGCTTGGTGTCACGTGCCACACAGGTCAGTTCCTGAATGTGGATCGTGGTGAAACGGTCTTCTTGAACAACACGCTCGGACAGGCAGATGGAGTCTTCGAAGTTGAAGCCGTTCCATGCCATGAACGCGATGCGCATGTTCTGACCCAGTGCCAGTTCACCCATGTCGGTGGACGGGCCGTCGGCCATGATGTCGCTGCGCTGAACGCGATCACCCTTGCTCACCAGCGGACGCTGGTTGATGCAGGTGTTCTGGTTCGAGCGGGTGTATTTGGTCAGGTTGTAGATGTCGACACCGGCTTCGCCAGTTTCTACTTCGTCATCGGCAACACGAACCACGATACGGCTGGCGTCAACAGAGTCGATCACGCCACCACGACGAGCCACGACGCAAACGCCGGAGTCACGGGCTACGTTACGCTCCATGCCGGTACCTACCAGCGGCTTGTCAGCGCGCAGGGTCGGTACAGCTTGACGCTGCATGTTGGAACCCATCAACGCACGGTTGGCGTCATCGTGCTCCAGGAACGGGATCAGCGACGCAGCAACCGAAACTACCTGCTTCGGCGATACGTCCATCAAGGTGACGTCTTCCGGCGCCTTGACGGTGAACTCGTTCAAGTGACGAACAGCTACCAGCTCGTCGATCAGGACTTTCTTGTCGTTCATCGTGGCCGAAGCCTGAGCGATCACGTGATCAGCTTCTTCGATGGCGGACAGGAACACGATCTCGTCGGTGACCAGAGCGTCTTTCACCACACGGTACGGGCTCTCGAGGAAGCCGTACTGGTTGGTGCGCGCATAAGCGGCCAGGGAGTTGATCAGACCGATGTTCGGACCTTCCGGCGTTTCGATCGGGCAAACACGACCGTAGTGCGTCGGGTGTACGTCACGAACCTCAAAGCCAGCACGCTCACGGGTCAGACCGCCCGGGCCCAGTGCAGAAACACGGCGCTTGTGGGTGATCTCGGAGAGCGGGTTGTTCTGGTCCATGAACTGGGAAAGCTGGCTGGAACCGAAGAACTCTTTCACCGCCGCAGCCACTGGCTTGGCGTTGATCAGGTCTTGCGGCATCAGGCCTTCGCTTTCTGCCATCGACAGACGCTCTTTGACCGCACGCTCAACACGTACCAGGCCAACGCGGAACTGGTTCTCGGCCATTTCGCCTACGCAGCGAACACGACGGTTACCCAGGTGGTCGATGTCATCGACGATGCCTTTGCCGTTACGGATGTCGACCAGGGTCTTCAATACCGCGACGATGTCTTCCTTGCACAGCACGCCCGAACCTTCGATCTCGGTACGACCGATACGACGGTTGAACTTCATCCGGCCGACCGCAGACAGGTCATAGCGCTCAGGGCTGAAGAACAGGTTGTTGAACAGGGTCTCGGCAGCGTCTTTGGTAGGTGGCTCACCAGGACGCATCATGCGATAGATCTCGACCAGCGCTTCCAATTGGTTGCTGGTGGAGTCGATCTTCAGCGTGTCGGAGATGAACGGACCGCAGTCGATGTCGTTGGTGTACAGGGTCTCGATGCGAACGACCTGAGCCTTGGCGATCTTGGCCAGGATCTCGGTGTTCAGCTCGGTGTTGCACTCAGCCAGGATTTCGCCTGTAGCCGGGTGAACGATGACCTTGGCGGTCGTGCGGCCCAGGACGTAGTCCAGAGGCACTTCCAGCTCTTTGATACCGGCTTTTTCGATCTGGTTGATGTGGCGCGCAGTGATACGACGGCCAGCTTCAACAATGACCTTGCCTTTTTCATCCTGGATGTCCAGGACGGCAATTTCACCACGCAGACGCGAAGCGATCAGCTCCAGCTTGAGGGTTTCATCCTTCAGGCTGAATACGTTGGTGGTGTAGAAGGCATCCAGCACTTGCTCAGTGGTGTAACCGAGCGCGCGCAGCAGTACCGAGGCCGGCAGCTTACGACGACGGTCGATACGCACGAACACGCAGTCTTTCGGATCGAACTCGAAGTCCAACCACGAACCGCGGTACGGAATGATCCGCGCGGAGTACAGGAGTTTGCCGGAGCTGTGCGTCTTGCCGCGGTCGTGGTCGAAGAACACGCCCGGGGAACGGTGCAGCTGGGAAACGATCACACGCTCGGTACCGTTGATAACGAAGGTACCGTTCTCGGTCATCAATGGGATTTCGCCCATGTAGACTTCTTGCTCTTTGATGTCCTTGATCGCTTTGTTCGACGATTCTTTGTCGAAAATGATCAGGCGCACTTTTACCCGCAAAGGTACGGCGTAAGTAACACCGCGCAACACGCATTCTTTGACATCAAATGCCGGTTCGCCCAGGCGATAACCGACGTACTCCAGCGCAGCATTGCCGGAGTAGCTGATGATCGGGAAAACGGATTTGAAGGCCGCATGCAGGCCCACGTCGCGGAACTGATCTTTGGTCGCTCCCGCCTGCAAGAATTCACGATACGAATCCAGCTGGATAGCCAGAAGGTACGGGACATCCATGACGTCCGGCAACTTGCTAAAGTCCTTGCGGATACGTTTTTTCTCAGTATATGAGTAAGCCATCAGCGTTCCCCAGCTTGGTCACCTGCTTGTTTGGCCCTCCCGACGGGAGCAGCCAGAAAATCTTGCAAACCCCATGGTTTGCACCACCGCATCGGGTGGCTACAGCGCGTTAATGGCGGCGACCGAGTCGACAGCCAAGAACGGAAAAAGGCCGGTGGCAAGAGCCACCAGCCATCAGCCTTCAGCTTAACGCTTGGGCTGGAGACGCAAGGTCGATGCTTACTTCAGCTCGACTTTAGCGCCTGCTTCTTCCAGTACTGCTTTGGCTTTGTCAGCTGCGTCTTTCGACACTGCTTCCAGAACCTGGGCAGGAGCGCCGTCAACTACAGCCTTGGCTTCTTTCAGGCCCAGACCGGTCAGTTCACGTACTGCCTTGATCACGTTTACTTTCTTCTCGCCAGCTTCCAGCAGCATGACGTTGAATTCGGTTTGCTCTTCAGCAGCAACAGCAGCAACAGCTGGGCCAGCGGAAGCAGCGGCAGCGGAAACGCCGAATTTTTCTTCGAAAGCTTTGATCAGCTCAACAACCTGCAGAACCGACATTTCAGCTACGGCGTTGAGGATATCGTCTTGGGAGATAGACATTGCTGTATTTCCTGAATTGGGGGACGGCCTACGCGGCCATCGAAATAAACAAAAATACGCGAGAGAAGTTGCTCAGCCTTAGGCTGCGGCAGCTTCTTTTTGCTCGCGAACTGCAGCCAGAGTACGAGCCAGCTTGCTGGTAGCGCCTTGAATCACGCTCATCAGCTGCGAAATGGCTTCGTCGCGGGTCGGCAGTGTTGCCAGTACGTCGATTTGGTTAGCTGCGAGGAACTTGCCCTCGAACGCAGCTGCCTTGATCTCGAACTTATCCTGACTCTTGGCGAATTCTTTGAACAAACGGGCAGCAGCGCCTGGATGTTCTTTGGAGAACGCGATCAGAGTCGGGCCGGTGAACACGTCGTTGAGGACACTGTATTCAGTGTCAGCAACAGCGCGCTTGAGCAGGGTGTTACGTACAACACGTACGTACACGCCAGCTTCACGAGCCTCTTTACGGAGTCCGGTCATAGCGCCTACTGTCACACCACGGGCATCAGCCACGACAGCGGACAGAGCAGCTTTGGCAGCCTCGTTGACTTCAGCGACGATGGCCTTCTTGTCTTCGAGATTAATTGCCACGGGTTTAACTCCTGCTTGTTACCGTTTCATCTGGCCGGAGCCGGATGTCGTTTTGGTGTCTGATTCGGTAAGGAACCGGGAGCACCATCTGCGTAGGCTTGTGGTTTAAGACTTGCGTCGCCTACGGTCTTGGATAGCCCCCGCCAGGCAGGGACCCCAATTTTTTCAATTGACGCGATCTCTCGCGTCAACTTGTGTCTTATACGTCCAGCGAGCCTTGGTCGATGACCAGACCTGGGCCCATAGTGGTGCTCAGGGTAACGCGCTTGACGTAGATACCTTTCGAGGAAGCTGGCTTGATACGCTTTAGATCAGCGATCAGGGCTTCAACGTTTTCCTTCAGCTTGACGGCATCGAAGCCGACTTTGCCAACGGAAGTGTGAATGATGCCGTTTTTGTCGGTGCGATAACGAACCTGACCCGCCTTGGCGTTTTTAACCGCGGTGGCTACGTCTGGGGTTACGGTGCCGACTTTAGGGTTAGGCATCAGACCACGTGGACCGAGGATCTGACCCAACTGACCTACAACGCGCATTGCATCCGGAGAAGCAATAACGACGTCATAGTTCAGGTCGCCGCCTTTCATTTCGGCAGCCAGGTCGTCCATGCCAACGCGATCAGCGCCAGCGGCCAGAGCAGCTTCAGCTGCCGGGCCTTGGGTGAAGACAGCTACACGTACAGTCTTGCCAGTACCGTGTGGCAGCACAGTTGCGCTACGAACGACCTGGTCGGATTTACGTGGGTCAACACCCAGGTTTACAGCAACGTCTACGGACTCGCTGAACTTGACAGTCGACAGCTCAGCCAGCAGGGCAGCGGCGTCTACAAAGTTGTAGGCCTTGCCTGCTTCGATTTTGCCGGCGATAGCCTTTTGACGCTTGGTCAGCTTAGCCATTACACACCCTCCACGTTAAGGCCCATGCTACGAGCAGAACCGGCGATGGTACGCACGGCTGCATCCATATCAGCTGCAGTCAGATCCGCGTTTTTGGTTTTCGCGATTTCTTCCAGCTGAGCACGAGTTACGGTGCCAACCTTAACGGTGTTCGGACGAGCGGAACCGCTAGTCAGACCAGCAGCTTTCTTCAACAGAACCGAAGCCGGGGTCGACTTGGTTTCGAAGGTGAAGCTACGGTCGCTGTATACAGTGATGATCACTGGAGTCGGCAGACCTGGCTCAAGACCCTGAGTACGGGCGTTGAAGGCCTTGCAGAATTCCATGATGTTCACGCCGTGCTGACCCAGAGCTGGACCGACGGGTGGGCTAGGGTTGGCCTGAGCGGCCTTCACTTGCAGCTTGATGTAAGCGGTAATCTTCTTGGCCATGAGGCACTCCAATTACGGGTTCAAACGCCTCGAAAGGCTCCCCGGTTACTTGCGCGTTTATCCCAGTGACGACAAAACCCCACAGCCTAAGGCTGCGGGGTTGGGATGCTTGCTCAGCTAGACCTTCTCGACCTGGCTGAACTCCAACTCTACCGGAGTAGAGCGACCGAAAATGAGCACTGCCACTTGGATCCGGCTCTTTTCGTAGTTAACTTCTTCGACAGTTCCGTTGAAATCAGCAAACGGACCATCTGTGACACGAACAACCTCACCCGGCTCGAACAACGTCTTCGGCTTAGGCTTGTCGCTACCATCAGCAACGCGGCGCAGAATCGCTTCTGCTTCTTTGTCAGTGATAGGAGCAGGCTTATCAGCGGTACCGCCGATGAAACCCATGACACGAGGGGTATCCTTGACCAAGTGCCAAGTACCTTCATTCATGTCCATCTGAACCAGCACATAACCAGGGAAGAACTTGCGTTCGCTTTTGCGCTTCTGGCCATTCCGCATTTCAACCACTTCTTCAGTGGGAACCAGAATTTCGCCGAAGCCATCTTCCATGCCTGCCAGCTTTACGCGCTCTAGCAAAGAGCGCATAACATGCTTCTCGTAACCCGAGTAAGCATGCACAACGTACCAACGCTTAGCCACGGGACACCCTTAGCCAACAATCAAGGAAACAAGCCAGCCGAGCAGGGAATCAAGCCCCCACAACAGCAACGCCATAACCAGAACAACAGCCACAACGATCAACGTGGTCTGCGTGGTTTCTTGGCGAGTCGGCCAAACGACTTTACGGATTTCGGTGCGAGCTTCCTTTACCAGGACCGCGAAAGACTTGCCTTTAGCAGTCTGCAGGCCTACAAAGGCAGCTACAGCAGCAAGGGCAAGCAAAGCGAGGACGCGGTACAGGATCGGCGAAGCAGAATAGTACTGATTGCCAACAACGCCTACGACCACCAAGGCAACTACAGCGAGCCACTTGACCAGATCGAAACGAGAGCTTTGAGCTTCAGCCTTAGGAGTCATCTATGAAGATCCTGTGAAAAGAAAGCCAGATACACCACGTGAATCTGGCAGGTCAGGAGGGAATCGAACCCCCAACCTACGGTTTTGGAGACCGTCGCTCTGCCAATTGAGCTACTGACCTAAAACAAAATCAGGCCGACCATTATGCAGGCCTGAAAAAGACTTTACAACAACCAACCCCACTAGACTTGAAATCACCCGACGATAAAGCCAGACGCAACACCAACAAGCCGAGGCAGCTGTTAAAACAAAGGCAGATATTTTCATATCTGCCTTGTTATATGGAGCTCTTGAGCGGATTTGAACCGCTGACCTCACCCTTACCAAGGGTGTGCTCTACCAACTGAGCTACAAGAGCAAAACACCTTGCACAACCTGCAAACTTGGAGCGGGTAGCGGGAATCGAACCCGCATCATCAGCTTGGAAGGCTGAGGTTCTACCACTAAACTATACCCGCGGAGCTTGCAGCTCACGCTAAAAATGGTGGAGGGGGAAGGATTCGAACCTTCGAAGTCGTAGACGTCAGATTTACAGTCTGATCCCTTTGGCCGCTCGGGAACCCCTCCTAAGCGAGCCGGCATTTTACATTACGCCGACCTTCTGTCAAGCATTTTCTCATTTAAAAATATGAGGTTAGCTGCGTTGACCTTCGCTTCACACTGTAGGCCTTAAAGGTCTTCACTGCGAAGCGGGCGCCATTCTATGCAAACTATTCGAGAGATGCAACGCCTTCGCACAACATTATTTTATGTTTTAACTCATTGAATTCCTTAGCAAGGTTTTCAAATGGCAGATCCTCAGCCAGGCGTCGGCTTTCAGGGGCTACGCGCAGCCAATAGCCAGAGGCTTCAGCACTATTGAGCAATTGGACCTTGACCCTTATATCCAGGCTTGTGAGGCGCTGCTCAACTGACTGCGCCTGCCGCTGGTCCGCAAAACCACCGATGTACAAACACATATTCTGCGCCTCAGATGCTTTTGCACGATCTCTGCGCGTCACCGCATCAGACGACTCACTGAGCAAGCGAATGTCCTGTTGCGACCCCTTGTAAAGACTCAGAGGCGTGACATCTTTGGCGCGCAACGGTGCTTCTTGCTGATGCCAGATGTAGTAGAAGGCGTTGAGAACAAGTAAAAGCAAAAACAACCAACGCATAATCACCTCAGGACAAAGGACAAGCCATCGCCAAACCGACAAAAACCAAATCTGGAACGAGTCGGGCCTGCGGCACCGCATCTGCCACCAAATCGGCGTCCCCTCCCGTAAGGAATACAGTGAAGTCATCACCCCAGTAGCTTCGCGCCAGCTCTAACTGAGTGAGTACAAACCCTCGGAGCATAAGCGTACAACCTCGTTCCACCGCCTCTACGGTCGTACGACCTGGAGAGAGACGCTCCAGCGCCCTTTCAGCGGCGGCATCGTCGTACCGTATCTTACGTGTATGAGTTCGCAGCTGATTGCGCATGAGTGGCATACCTGGACAGATGAAACCACCGATGTGTTCACCATCCGCTGCGATGAAATCCGCCGTGGCTGCCGTGCCGAAATCGAGCACCAGGCAAGCACCGCGCGCCAACTTGAACCCACCCAGCATTGCCAGCCAACGATCAAGGCCCAAACGCTCAAAATCTTCGTAGCCGTTACGCACTCCAGCCATCGCGCGCGCGGGAGCCGCACAGGAGACAGCAACTCCGAAAGCCTCATGCAGGGCCGCAACCAGCTTGCTTGTTTCTTCCAGGGCACGAACGCTCACCAGCCGGCAACGCGTCAGCAACAAACCGGGAAGCGCCATGAGGCTTTCAATCAAAGCCAGATCCGAACCAACAATCCCTTCCGAAGAGGCGTGAGCACTGTCGGCATCCAGTACACGCCATTTGATAAAGCTATTCCCACAGTCGAGCTCAAGAATCATCACGCAACCTCAGGCTTAACTCACCGCCACTGTATATTTTCTCAACACCATCGACGCTCAAGCGCAGCGCCCCCTGGTGGTCTACACCCAGTACAACGCCATCGACTTGGCTGATACCCGCGATAAGCGACACCGGCCGCCCTTGCCAGGCGTGATTCTGCTCCCACTCATCTTTGAGTGCGACAAAACCACCCTCCCGGTGCCGTTCAAGGTAGCGTTGCAGCTGGAACCCCAACTGCGCCACCATCGTATTACGATCCACCGGAGAACCCGTCTGCAGCTGTACCGAAGTCCATTGCTGGTCCACCTCGTCAGCCCTTTGCATATTCACGTTGATGCCTATTCCAAGGACAACGTGACAGATATCCGCAGGGTCTCCTACCAACTCCAGCAAAATCCCGGCAATTTTCTTCTGCCCTACCAGAACGTCGTTTGGCCACTTCAGACTAACGTCCTGCACACCCGACTCGCGCAAGGTCTGCATGACCGCCAAGCCCACAACCAAGCTCAGCCCCTCCAACTGCCGAAGGCCCGAGTCGATGCGCAATACGAGGCTGTAATACACATTTTGTGCGAATGGACTAACCCACTTCCGCCCTCTCCTACCCCGGCCGGCCGTTTGCTGCTCCGCAAGCACCAGGAGCGGCGCCGCGCAACCGGCATCAACAAGGCGCAAGGCTTCGGCATTAGTGGAGTCAACGGAGTCAGAGATATGAATGGGCCACGCCAGGGAGGGCGCATTCAACGCAATATCTTCAGCAGTCAAGAACACCAACGGTGACGCCAACTGATACCCCTTACCTCGCACCTTATGGAGGGGCAGATTGAGCTCTGCTTCCAGATGCTGGAGTTGCTTCCAGACAGCGCTGCGGCTGACTCCCAGGGCGGCACCAAGCGCTTCACCCGAGTGGAATCGACCATCTTTCAGAAGTTTTAACAGCGTCAGCATGCAAATATCGCCTCACAATGAGGCACGCATAATAGCCATGCGCAGAGTCATTGCATAGAAACGCAGGACCTTAGCACTGAAGGTCGTCGAAATGGCCGCCTTTGTGTTTTTCGATCGCCCAAAACAAAACCCCATCTGCTTTCGCAAATGGGGTTTCGGAATTTAATCTTGACGATGACCTACTCTCACATGGGGAAACCCCACACTACCATCGGCGATGCATCGTTTCACTGC
>NZ_JAFCXD010000006.1:457571-470204 GCF_049897885.1 Pseudomonas sp. DWRC2-2 | reverse complement strand
ATGCCGGTTTAGCCGCCCCGCGCCATGGATGGCGCGTGGCGGCGGCCCCCCAAATCACTGTCGGATTACGGGCATACCGAGCCTAGGCGAGGTACCGAGTGTTGGGGCAAGAGCCCTTTTGGTTACTTTTGGGGCTCTTTTCCAAAAGTGACCCGCCGTAAGGGCGGAACCAATTTCAGCCGTGACCGCAGCAACGTATATGTACACCCCCCCCACATGACAAGATGAACTCCCCTCAGGTTTACTACTCTCTGAGTAAGCTTTACCAGCTCCCCCGGGCTGGTCCATCTAGGTCACCGAATGAACAAATACACCCCCCACACCTGGGAACCCCACGAGCGCCCAAGCCTCCCAGGTTCACCGTCTACCCCGCTGCACCCCACGCACAAGCGTTGGCTGTTCGCGATGGTCGGCGTGCTGGTGGCAATCACCGGGGGCCTGGGTAATGCGTTGGTCATCGCCAACCTGCAATACCTGCAAGGCGCCCTCGGCGCGACCACCGCCGAAATGGCCTGGCTGCCCGCCGCCTATGTCATGACCAACGTCTGCATGAACCTGCTGCTGGTGAAGTTCCGCCAACAGTTCGGCCTGCGCGCCTTCACCGAAGTCTTCTTGGTGCTGTACGCATTGGTCACCTTCGGCCACTTGTTCGTCAACGACCTCAGCTCAGCCATCGCCGTGCGCGCAGCCCATGGGATGGTCGGCGCGGCGCTGAGTTCGTTGGGCTTGTACTACATGATCCAGGCGTTCCCGGCCAAGTGGCGCTTGAAGGCGCTGGTGCTGGGCTTGGGCACCGCGCAACTGGCGTTACCCTTGGCGCGTCTGTTTTCCGAAGACCTGCTGCAAATCGCCGAATGGCGCGGCCTGTACCTGTTCGAGCTGGGCATGGCGCTGATCTGCCTGGGTTGCGTCTTCCTACTTAAACTCCCGCCCGGCGACCGCTTCAAGACCTTTGAAAAACTCGACTTCCTCACCTTCGCGATCCTCGCCACCGGCGTCGCCTTGCTTTGCGCGGTGTTGTCCCTGGGCCGCATCGACTGGTGGCTGGAAGCGCCCTGGATCGGTATTGCCTCGGCCTGTTCGCTGGTGCTGATCATGGCCGGCCTGGCCATCGAGCATAACCGTGCCAACCCGATGTTGATGACCCGTTGGCTGGGCAGTGGCGTGATGATTCGCCTGGCGCTGGCGGTGATCCTGATTCGCATGGTGCTGTCGGAGCAGTCCACCGGCGCGGTGGGGTTCATGCAGATGTTGAACATGAGCTACCAGCAGATGCACACCCTGTACGTGGTGATGCTCGCCGGGGCGATTGCCGGGCTGGTGGTCAGTGCGTTGACCATCAACCCGGCGCACCTGTTGATGCCGCTGGTGATTTCCCTGGCGCTGATGGCCACCGGCTCGGTGATGGACAGTTTTTCCAGTAACCTCACTCGCCCGCAAAACCTGTATATCAGCCAGTTCCTGCTAGGCTTCGGCGGCACGTTCTTCCTCGGCCCGACCATGGTGTTGGGCACCAAGAACGTGCTGGCCAACCCGCGCAACCTGGTGAGTTTCTCGGTGATGTTCGGGATTTGCCAGAACCTCGGCGGCCTGATTGGCGCAGCGTTGCTGGGCACGTTCCAGATCGTGCGCGAGAAGTATCACTCCAGCATGATCGTCGAACACCTGACCCTGCTCGACCCGCGTGTGGCCGCGCGGGTGCAGAGCGGCGGCTCGGCCTACGGCGGTATTGTCGCCGACCCCGAGCTGCGCAACCTGATGGGTATTCGCAGCCTGGCCACGGCGGCGACCCGTGAGGCGAACGTGATGGCCTACAACGATGTCTTCATGTTGATCGCGATCATCGCGATACTCACCATGATCTGGATCTTTATCCGCAGTCTGTGGCTGATGAGCACCACCCGAGCAGCAGCCACTCCCGTTCAACCCAGCGGCGCACCTTCATGACCGAACCTTCAACCACCACCACTACCGCCATCGCGTCCACCCCGGAAGGCAGCACGCCACCCGGCGCGGTGCCCACCGAGCTGCGCCCGTTGCGGGTGCGGATCATCTCGTCCCTGGGCTTTGCCGCGATTGCTATCGTCGGCGTGCTGATTGTGCTGTACGCCTGGCAGTTGCCACCCTTCAGCAGCGCGGTGGAAACCACCGAAAATGCGCTGGTGCGCGGGCAGGTCACGATCATCGGGCCGCAGCTCAGCGGCTATGTGTTCGAAGTGCCGGTGCAGGATTTCCAGCATGTAAAGGCCGGCGACTTGCTGGTGCGCCTCGACGACCGCATCTACAAGCAGCGCCTGGACCAGGCATTGGCGCAACTGGCGGTGCAGAAGGCGTCATTGGCGAATGTGGTGCAACAGCGCAACAGTGCCGAAGCCACCATCAAGCTGCGTCAGGCAGCCTTGGTGGACAGCCAGGCGCAGGCACGCAAGAGCACCGCCGATTTGCGCCGCAATGAAGAGTTGATCAGCGACGGCTCGGTGTCCAAGCGCGAGCTGGACGTGACCCGCGCCGCCAACGCGCAGACTGTTGCCGCGGTGGCGCAAGCCCAGGCCAGCCTGGAAATCGCCCGCCAAGACCTGCAGACGGTGATCGTCAACCGTGGCTCCCTGGAAGCGGCCGTGGCCAGTGCCGAGGCGGCGGTGGAGTTGGCGCGTATCGACCTGTCCAACACCCGCATCACGGCGCCCCGCGATGGTCAGCTCGGGCAGATCGGCGTGCGGCTCGGGGCCTACGTTAACTCCGGCGCGCAGTTGATGGCACTGGTGCCGCCGCAGTTGTGGGTGATCGCCAACATGAAGGAAACCCAGATGGACAACGTGCAGGTCGGCCAGCCGGTGACCTTCACGGTGGACGCGCTGAACCACCGCAAATTCCACGGCACGGTGCAGCATATTTCCCCGGCCACCGGCTCGGAGTTCAGCCTGTTGCAGGCGGACAATGCCACCGGCAATTTCGTCAAGATCGCCCAGCGCGTGCCGGTGCGGATCATGGTGGACCCGGACCAGGCCGAGAGTGAGCGGTTGCGGCCTGGGTTGTCGGTGGTGGTCAGTATTGATACGGCGGGGCGATTAAAGAACAGCCCGCCCTGAGAGGGGCTGATAGTTGAGGGTAAAGGCCAGCTCTACTGACTGGCCTTGCTCCAACAGCTTCAGCCCAGGCCGCCCTGGCAGATGATGAGCATTCACCGGATGACTCACCGGCTCGATGCAAAAGAACCCCAGCCCCGGCGGGCAGTACAGCAGGAAGTAATCACTCCCCGTGGCCTGGCATTCCAGCGTGTAGCCCAGCTCTGGCTGCTCGATCAGGCAATGGCCGTCCCAGTCGCAAAAACCGTTGTCGACCAGGCCTTCAGGCAGGCTTTTCAACGGCTGGAAATCCCAAGCGGTGGGCACCGGCGCCAGCTCCGTTGGCAGCTTGGAGGCGTCGCTCATCCATACCTGCGACGCCTTGGCCTGCAACCGTGTACCCGCTGTGCGCGGCAGATAGGGATGCAATCCCAGCCCGTGCCACGCGGGTCTGTCCGCCAGGTGGGTCACCCGCAACGTGATGCTCAGCTCACCGTTTTCCAGGCGAAACCGCTGCTCGGCGCGATAGGCGAACGGTGTGTCGCACGCCATTTCCAGGACCACTTCATCCGTCGCTTGGCTGACCACCTGCCACGCCTGTTGCCAGGCAGAGCCGTGAATCGGCAGCGGGTCGGTCAAGCTATTGGGCGCCAGCGCCAGCCAACCGTCGGGGTTGTCGAAACCCCCTTCGGCAATCCGGTTGGACCAGGGCGCCAAGGGATAGCAGCCCAGCTTGCCTGGCAACCCGGTGCTGATCGCGTGGGCATCGCTGGGCCGCAACAACGGCTGGCCGGTGGCGCGCACCGTCCAGTTGAAAATGCTGCCTCCCGTGGCTGGCGCGAGGGTGAGTTGGGTCAGGTTGTCTTGCAGTTCAATCAGCATCAGAGCACCACGCTTGGCAGCCACAACGACAGCGCCGGAATGTAGGTCACGGCCATCAGTACCAGGAACAGCACGCCATAGAACGGCAGCAGCGCCTTTACGGTTTTCTCGATGCTGACCTTGCCCACCGCCGCCCCCACGAACAGCACCGCACCCACGGGCGGCGTGATCAGGCCGATCCCGAGGTTGACCAGCATGATCATGCCGAAGTGCACCGGGTCGACGCCGATACCCAGTACCACCGGCAGCAGGATCGGCGTGAGGATCAAGATCAGCGGCGCCATGTCCATCACCGTGCCGAGCAACAGCAGCATGGCGTTGATGCACATCAGGATCACATAGCGGTTGTCCGACAGGGTCAGGAACATCGTGGTGATCTTCGCCGGGATCTGCATCAGGGTCATGATGTAGCCGAAGCTGGCAGCGAAGGCGATCAGGATCATCACGATTGAAATGGTGCGCACCGTGCGATGCATCAGCTTGGGCAGCTCGCTCCATTTGTAGTCGCGGTAGATGAACATGGTCACGAAGAACGCCCACAACACGGCAATCGCGGCGGATTCGGTGGCGGTGAAAATCCCCGAGAGGATGCCGCCCAGGATGATCACCATGGCCATCAGGCCCCAGAGCGCATCGGCGCAGATTTTCAGCGCCTGCTTGAGTGGGATGACTTCACCCTTGGGGTAATTGCGTTTTTTCGCGAAGATCAGGCACAGCACCATCAGGCACGCGCTCATCAACAAGCCCGGTACCACGCCGGCCATGAACAGCGAGGCAATCGACACCGTACCACCGGCCGCCAGGGAGTAGAGCACCGAGTTATGGCTGGGCGGGGTCAGCAGTGCCTGCACCGAACCACTGACGGTCACCGCCGTGGCGAACTCACGCGGGTAGCCACGGCGTTCCATTTCCGGGATGAGCACCGAGCCGACCGAGGCCGTGTCCGCCACCGACGAACCGGAGATTGCGCCGAAAAACGTCGAGGCCATGATATTCACCAACGACAGGCCGCCGCGCACGAAACCCACCAGCACCCCGGCAAACGCCACCAGCCGCCGTGACATGCCGCCTTCGGCCATGATCGCGCCGGCCAATACAAAGAACGGAATCGCCATCAGCGAAAACTTGTTCACCCCGCCGGCCACCTGGATCATCAGGGCCTGGAACGGGATGTCGATCCCCCACGCGCCGATCAGTGCCGACAACCCCAGGGCGTACGCCACAGGCATGCCGATCAGGATCAAGGCGATAAAGCTGCCCAACAGAATCAATGCGTCCATATCAGGCAGCCCCTTCGCTTTCTTCAACCAGGTCGAAGCGCACGACCCGACGGTTGCTCTGGTCACCGAGCAAGAGTTTTTCCAGCACAAAAACCAGGGTCAGCAGCCCGCCAATCGGGATCGGCATATAAGTGATACCCACGCGCAGGGTGGGGATGGCGCTCATGAACTGGTTCCAGGTGGACAGGCACAGCTTGGTGCCCCAAATGGCCATGAACAGGCAGATGGTGCCCATCAGCAACTGCGAGACGACACCGATGATCTGGCGTTGGCGGGGCGGCAGGCGGTCGGTGATCATTGCTACCGACATATGCGCACCGGCGCGATAACTGGCAGCGGCGCCGATAAAGGTGAATACCAGCATCAGCAGGATGGCGGTAGGCTCCGGCCAGCTGGAGCCGGTGCCGAGGACATAGCGGGCGAAGATGCCCCAGGGGATGATCAGCGCGACCCCCAGTACCGAGAGGCCGGCGACCCAGATGCAGGTCATGTAGATACGGTCGTTGATGCGCAGCAGTAAATTCTTCATGGCGTTCACCGTAACCGGGCGCGTCGATGCCGACCGCGCCGGGCCTTGCTAGAGAAGGAGGGCGTTACTGAACGGCGTCGATACGCTGGATGATGTCGGCGTAGGCCGCACCGTACTTGGCGCGAACCGGCGCGGTGGCGTCATAGAAGGGTTTTTTGTCGACAGTGATGAACTCGACACCAGCGGCCTTGAGCTTGGTTTCACTGCTGGCGGACTTGGCGTCCCATAACACGCGCTCGTCAGCCTGGGCGGCCTTGGCGGCTTTTTTCACCATGTCTTGTTGCGCGGGGGTGAGTTTGTTCCAGGTGATTTTCGACATCACGATGGGCTCGGGCAAAATCAGGTGTTCGGTGAGGGTGTAGTACTTGGCGTTCTGGAAATGGTTGTGTTCCAACAGGGTTGGCGGGTTGTTTTCTGCGCCGTCGATGACGCCGGTCTGCAGGGCGCTGAAGATCTCGCCGGTGTCCATGGCGATGCCGTTGGCCCCCATTTCATTGAAGGCTTCGATGAACAAGGGGTTGCCTTGTACGCGGATTTTCATGCCCTTGAGGTCTTCAATCTTGCGCACCGGTTTCTTGGTGTAGAGGTTGCGCGTGCCGCCATCCATCCAGGCCAGGGCGACCAGGCCGAATTCGGAGTTGGTGATCTTGGCGAGAATCTCGTCGCCGATTTCACCGTCGATGACTTTGCGCATATGCGCCTGGTCGCGGAACACGAACGGCAGGTTGAACACGTTGACGTCCGGCACCACCGGGCCGACGATCCCCAGGCTGACGCGGGTCATCTGGATGGCACCGACTTGCGCCTGTTCGACCACTTCTTTCTCGGAGCCGAGGACCCCGCCGGGGAAGTACTTGAAGGTCAGCTCGCCGTTGCTTTCTTTGGTCAGGGCCTTGCCCATGTTCTCTTCGGCCACAACGGTGGGGTAGCCGGCGGGGTGGATGTCGGCGAATTTGATTTCCAGCGCGTGGGCGGCGCTGCTGAGGGTGAAAAATGCAGCGGCGAGCAAGGTGCGTTTGAAGTCCATGGGGTTTCATTCCTGTCTTGTTATTGTTGTATTCAAGGCACAGCGATGCAGCTAGAGGGTAAAGGTGGGCTCCGGCAATCCGACAACGCCGGGGTTGAGAGCGAACACGCCGCCGGACAGGGACTGTTGACGCTGGTCATCGCGAATCGAGGTGACGAACAGGGTGTCCAAGCGACTGCCGCCAAAGGCGCACATGGTGGGTTTTTTCACCGGGACGGTGAGGGAACGGTCGAGGCGACCGTCCGGGGTGAAGCGATGGATCAACCCGGCGTCGTTGGCACAGATCCAGTAGCAGCCATCGGCATCCACGGCGGCGCCGTCGGGGCGGCCGAGGTGCTTGTGCATGTCTACGAACACGCGGCGGTTGGACGGCGTGCCGGTGTCGATGTCGTAGTCGAAGGCCCAGATTTGCTGCACCTGCGGATGGGAATCGGAGGCATACATCGTGCGGCCATCCGGGCTGAAAGCCAGGCCGTTCAAGGTGATGAAACCGTCCAGTTGAGCATGGGGCGGCGCACCGGATGCGTAGCGATACAGGGTGCCTTCTGCCGCGTTCAAGCCCATGTTCAGCACCATGCTGCCGGCCCAGAAACGGCCCTGGCGATCACAACGGCCGTCGTTCAGGCGCATGTCCTGGCGTGGGTGCTCAACAGCCGCCAGCAGCGTGGTATCCAGGCTGCCGTCGTTGTACGGGGTGAGCTGGAAGAACCCGGTTTCCATGCCAGCGACCCAGTTGCCCGCCTCGGTGCGGGCGATGCAGGCAAGCATCTGCGGAGCCGTCCAGGCGGCCACGTGGCCGCTGGCGGCGCTCCAGCGTTGCAGGCCACCCTTAGGGATATCCACCCAGTACAGGGCGTTTTCCTCGGGCACCCACACCGGGCATTCGCCTACGGCATTGCGGGCATCGACGATCAGTTCAGCGTTCATGGTCAGTCCCCGAAAGGCCCGGCCGCGCAGAACGCACCGCCCTGATAGACCTTGGCCGGGTCATCGGCGGCCACCGGTGGCTGGGTTTCGACCTGGGCGCGGAACACTTCGGAGCTATCTTTGGGCGCAAAGCCCAGGTGGGCGGCGTAGCGGTTGTCCCACCAGGTGTCGAGGTTATCCGACATGCCATAGACCACGGTGTGGCCGACGTTGGGAGTGTACAGCGCGCGCTCGAGCAACTGAGTCAGGTCGTCGAAGCTCAGCCAGGTGTGCATCATGCGGCGGTTCTGCGGTTCCGGGAACGACGAACCGATGCGGATGCTGACGGTCTCGATGCCGTAGCGATCAAAGTAGAAACTGGCCATGTCTTCGCCGTAGGATTTGGACAGTCCGTAGTAGCTGTCCGGGCGGCGAGGGGAGTGGGCGTCGAGGGTTTCACCTTGCTTGTAGAAGCCGATCACGTGGTTGGAACTGGCGAAAATCACGCGCTTCACACCGTGGCGGCGCGCGGCTTCATAGATATGGAAAATGCCGCTGATATTTGCGCCGAGCACTTCTTCGAACGAGCGCTCCACCGAGACGCCGCCGAAGTGCAGGATGGCGTCGACGCCTTCCACCAAGTGGTGCACGGCTTGTTTGTCGGCGAGGTCGCAGGGTTGCACCTCTTCGGACGCGTCGGCAGCCGGGGCCATGGTGGCGATGTCTGACAGCCGTAGTACCTGGGCGTAAGGGCGCAGGCGCTCGCGCAAGACTTTACCCAGGCCGCCAGCCGCGCCGGTGAGCAGCAGGCGATTGAATGGAACGGGCGTGGTTGTGGTGGTGGTCATGAGGGTTCCATTGTTGTTGTAGGTTGTCGTATGACTTTGCCGAAGTATCGTTAGGTATTCCCTAGGTTGTCAACGTTCTTGCTGACGCCAAAATACAATTGTGGGAGCTGGTTACAACAGTGAGATTGGGTAACTGATGAATAAGCGATTTTCATCAAACTCGTTATTGCTGAAATCCCGACGCATGGTCGAATTGCGCCAGCGCACATTCAGGTCCTTCAGCACACCGCTCTGCACCGTGTAAGCCAGCTCCGACTCGCGGCCCCATTCCTTGCCATCGGTGATCGCCCCGGTGTGCACGTTACTGCCGCTGATATAGCGGTTCATCATGGTCAGCCCTGGAATGCCGAGCACCACAAAGTTGAAGTCATGGCGCACCTGCCAGGACTTTTCCTTGGCGTTATCGTAGCTGGCGTTGTAGCTGTCGTTGGCCAGGGTGCCGCCGCTGGTGCCGTTGACGCGCATCCACACGCTGTCGCCGGTGAGTTTCTGCAAACCCACATAGAAGGTGTTGCCGTTGTATTTGGCCGAGAGCAGGGCGAAGGCGGTCTTGTTGTCGAGGTCGCCGGCCAGGGCGCTGCCGTCTTCCTTACCGGTGAAGAAGCCGAGGTTGGCGCCCAGCGTCCAATCGCCCACGGGTTGGCTGTGGGTCAAGTTGAAATACTGCTGCTGGTAGATGTCGGTGAGTTCGGCGTACCACACCCCGACTTGGGTGCGTTTGTCGTTGAAGCTGTATTCGCCGCCGCCGAAGTTGAAGCGGTCGGAGGTGAAGGCGGCTTTGCCGTTCATGAACATGTCTTCCATGCTCGCGTCATTGCGCGGGCTGTTACCGCGAAACTGCCCGCCGTAGAGCGTCAGGCCGGCGATTTCATTGGACGTGACCTGGCCGCCACGGAACGTCTGGGGCAGCGAGCGGCCGTCGTCGGAGCGCAGGATCGGCAGCACCGGCATCCATTCACCGACCTTCAATTCAGTCTTGGATAACTTGGTTTTCAGCGCCACGCCCAGGCGTCCGAAGTTGTCGGCGGGGCGGCCGTCGCTGTGGATCGGCAGCAACTGAGTACCGCCGGTGCCTTTGCCGCCATCGAGCTTTTGCGAATACAGGCCCAGCACATCAATGCCGAAACCCACCGTGCCGGTGGTGTAGCCGGACTTGGCGTCGAGAATGAAGTTCTGCGTCCATTCTTCGGCCTTGGCCTGGGGGTAGGTCGGGTTGGTGAAGTTGCGGTTGAAGTAGGCGTTGCGCAGGTTGAGCGTGGCCTTGGCATCGTCGATGAAGCCTTCGGCCGAAGCGGCGAGTGGCAGGGTGAAGGCCAGGCTGCCGAGACCGATAAAACCCAGACGAACGGAGGAATTGCGGGCGAGTGAACTCACAGTGAAGCTCCCTTTCTTTTGTTGTTTTTATTATTTGTTATACGTTGTCGTACAACATTGGGTGGGATATTTGCGAGGTTTTCAAGAGCTGTCAAGCAGAAGTTATACGATGACTTGCTCGGGCGGAGGCGGGAAGCTACTCAGGCCGCCATCACCATGGGAGGCAAGGTGCCAAGAAGGGAAACGGCGGCCACCGCTGCAACACCCAGCAGCCACTCCAGCATCACACTGGATTTCAAACTGCCCAGGCGTTGGTCGCAGCGCTCGATGCGCAGGCGGTTCAGCAGCGCCAACGCCAGCATGCCCAGCACCAGAAATACTTTGATCAACAGAATCAGCGCGAACCCGTTGAACAGCGGCGTGGGCCATAGTTGCCCGGTCAGTACACGCACATTGATCAAACCAGTCACCAGCAATCCGGCGACCAGGCCATACCCCACGCCGCTGAACCGCCGCAGGATCGGCTCCAGCGCCAGGGCTGGCGATTGCCTGAGGATCAGCACCAGCAACAGCAAGCCGCCGAGCCAGGCACCGACGCACACCAGGTGCACCACTTGATTGAGGATCAGCAATTGCCCGCTGAGCCCATCGAGCATGGCGCCATGCCCGACCGGCGCCAAGGTCGCCAGCAGCAGCGCGATGACCGGCAAGCGTAATGCCCGCCAGGGTTTGGCCAGCACGATTACCAGCAACAGGTTCAGCAACAGGTGCCACACCCACACCTGGCCAAAGAAGGTCTTGCCCAGCACCAACTGCACGGTGGCCGGTTGCAGCGCCGCGTCCCAGCTCCCCGCCATGCTGGCGGTAATCAGCAGCAGCCAGGCCACGCCAGAGAACAATCCCAGCCAGGCCAACCCACGGGTGATGCGCTCAAGTTGCCGGTCCAGCGCCGGTTGCGCTTCAGCGCCCAACAGCCAGGGCCTGAATGCACAGGCCCCGAACATCAGCAGCACGACGATGAAATGCAGGAAGCGGCACAGCACCAGCAGCGTTGCCATGGGTTATTGGCCGACCTTGAAGCTGTATTCACCGTTGCTCTTATGAGTGTCGACCGAGACCGCGTTCCACACCACTTTGTAGTTGCCGGCTGCCAAGGGGGCGGCCGGGGTGACGACCAGGACTTTCTTGTCGGCGTCCGGTGTTTCCAGGCCCTTGATCGCCACTTCGGTGCCGTCCTTGCTCAGGGACACCTTGGTGAAGGTGGCCTCGACGCCTTCGCTGAAGGTCAGGCGCAGGTCCTTGGGCGCGGTGACGCTGCTGTCGGCCGCCGGTTCAGCGCTCTTGAGGTGCGCATGGGCCAATGCGGCGGAGGCGCCCAGCAGGGAGGCGAGCAGGGCGATGGTGGTGAGGCTTTTCTTGATCAACATTGTTCAATACCTTCAGGGTCAGGGAGTCGGTAGAGCCATGTGCAGCAAGGGAAAGGGCTTGCCTTCGCCATCCAGCGGCGAGCGCGCGACCTGGATAAAACCATAATGCAGGTAGAACCCAACGGCCTGGGGGTTTTGTTCGTTCACGTCCACCGTGAGGGTGTCGTGACGGGCGCGGGCGTGGTCCAGCAACTGGCGGCCGATGCTTTGGCCACGGCGATCGGGCTCGATGAACAGCATTTCCACGTTATGCCCGCCGGTGCCGATGAAACCGGCGATGCCCTGTGGGTCTTCATACACCCACACATCCAGTGCGGGCATTGGCAGGTAGGCATCGCGCACCAGGGGCAGCAGGCGTTGAATGTCATCCTCGGGGAGGAAGTCATGGGTGGCCCGCACCGAACGCTCCCAGAGTGCGCCCAGCACGGGGTCGTCGGTGGCCACGCGAGGTCGAATAGTCATTGCAATGATCCTTCATGGGGACCGCGATCCTAACCAATCCCATTTCCAGGGGAAAGGTTCGCGTCAGAAGTTTCATTATGGCCTGTCGCCGCGATCTAGAGCCGATGGTAGTCTTTAAGCCAAGTTGTTGTCAGGGAGCCCTTATGGGCAATCACAAGATCGGAATTCGTCGGGTCAACGTCGAAAAAATCCTGCTGGCGGCGGAGAAAATCTTCGCCGAGAAAGGCTATGGCAGTACCGCCATGGCGGATATCGCCGAAGAAGTGCAACTGCCGCGCTCCAACCTGCATTACTACTTCACCACCAAGAGCGAGCTGTACAGCGCCGTGCTGTTCGACCTGCTGGAAGTGTGGAAGCAGGACGCCTTGAGTTTCGAGACCTTCGATGACCCACGGGTGGTGCTCAGCAGTTACATCCGCGCCAAGATGCAACGCTCGCGTACCCGGCCCTATGGTTCGAAAGTCTGGGCCAATGAAATCATCCATGGCGCGCCGACCCTCGGTGAAGCATTGGATGAAAGCCTGTACGACTGGGCCAAGATGAAGGAAGCGAAAATTCGCCAGTGGGTGGAAGACAAACGCATCCTGCCGGTGGAGCCGTCGAGCCTGCTGTACATGATCTGGGCCTCGACCCAGCACTATGCCGACTTTGATCATCAGGTGAAGATCCTGAATGAGCACCAGCCATTGTCGGACATGCAGTTCGAGAAGGCGATTCAGACGGTGACGAGCGTGATTTTGCGGGGGATTGGGTTGGAGCCTTGAGCCTTATGGTGAAGCTGGTTGTTGTGATGAGACGGGTTGTTGTGGGGGGGGGGGGGCCCCCCCCCCCCCCACAACCACCCCCCCCCCCCCCGGATAAAAAACACCCCCCCCGAGGGGGGAGACAAGCAA